>JBJXFF010000199.1:0-13709 GCA_046153945.1 Pirellulaceae bacterium | reverse complement strand
CTCCAGTTCCCCGATCCGCGCCACAGCCTCTTCTAACGTCATACGCCAATCATTCGTGCTATCATCCCCAAAAAGCAAGCAGGCTAAACACGTACTTCTTTTTCCTGGTACCCGCATTTCCCTCACTTGCGCTTCGGGTTAGTGGTGGATTCCCGTCGCTTCGGCACTAGTTAGCAGCCATAATGGAACGCCAACCACCCGAGAAAAATCATGCAGCCTACGAACCAATTTCAGCTCGCCAAACTGGGGGCTCACGTCGAATATCTGCGGGGGATTGCCTCGGTTTCCATCATTCCGGCGACGAGCCTGGTCGAGTTTCCCCAAGTGATGGCCAACCAGCCGGAAACCCGCTTTTGCGTGGCCAAAGTGGTCGAGACGATTCGGGCCTTACTGCTGCAACTGGAAGAGATGCAGCTCACCGAGGCCCAGGCGGCGGCAGCACCACTCTGCCCGATGGTGCAGGAAATGGAGCAGGCCCTGGCCGGGGCTCCCAACCGGAACGCCATCACTCTCCGGGACCATTTTGCCGAGCGGATTGTGGGACACGCCCGGCTGATTGGGCTGGCCCTGCGGCAAGAATTGAGCAGCCGGCAGATTGGTTAGGGACTGGTTTCAAAAGGGGTCTGGCTCCGAGCGACGAGAGGAAAATGTCAGCAGAACTGACTCGACCGCGAGGTGCCTGACCCCTTTTGAAACTGCCTCTAGGACGGGACTGGAGTCCCATCCGACTTAGACCGGCCATTTGCCCAGCGGGCAATCTTCAAACGGCAGCCAGGCCTTTTTGTCGAGAAAGCAGCCGCAGAGGAGGCAGCGATTCTCTTCCCGCTGGGGACAACCATCGCACGCCTGGAGCCGGGAATCGAACGCTTCCTGAGGCACCGTTTGAAACCCTGAAGCCGCATATTGCACGGCTGCCGAGGCCGCTGAAGCAGCCATTTTCCAGATCGGCGGGAGGGAACTTTTGGAATCAGACATTGCCTGGGACCCAAGTACCACGATTCATAAGCCAACGTGAATCAGCATCCTCCACAGTATATATCCGCGACAGGCAACAAACCATGAAATGGTGTGGACTTCGCGAATCGGCCGCTTGATTGCGGCTGTTCCCCGAAAAGTCTAGAATCTTGAAGGTACAGTTTGCTTCCTCGCATTCGCAACAACCCATGTTCCAGCTTCACGTCACCAGCGGACCCGCGCAAGGGACGCGCTACGACCTTACGGAGGGGGAATACGTCCTGGGGCGCGACCCCACGGAGTGCCAGATTGTCATCAAGGATGTCCCCGCCGTCAGTCGCAAGCATGCCCGGCTGTTCAAGTCGGGTAACAGCTACGCGGTGGAGGACCTCAAGAGCCGCAATAAGACCTATTTGAACGCCGAGCCGGACGGAGTGCAGGAAGCTCGCCTGCTGCGGCACGGTGACCAGATCCGAATTTGCGAAGTGAATTTCGTCTTCCAATCGGGAGTTCCGCTCGTTCCCCCCGGCAAGCCGACCAAGCCGCTGGACGGTGCGAATCTGGCGGAGATGAGCGAGGACGAGCACGAATCGCAGAATTCCACGATCCTCAAGTCCTTTCCCGTGGACATCTCGTCCTCCAGCCAAGGGGGCGTTCGCCTGACCGCCAGTCCGGAAGTGAAGCTGGCGGCACTGATTGAAATCACGCAGAACTTGGGGCGTGCTCTGTCACTCGACGAAGTGTTGCCGCAGGTGCTCAAGAGCTTGTTCAAAATCTTTGTGCAGGCCGACCGCGGCTTTATCGTGCTGCAAACGCCGGACGGGAAGCTGATTCCCCGCTGGGTCCGCCTCCGCCGCGAAGACGCGAACGACACCGTCCGCATCAGCCGCACCATCATCCGGAAGGTGATGGAATCGAAGCAGGCGATTTTGTCGGCGGACGCGGCGACTGACGACCGTTTTGAGATGAGCCAGAGCATCGCCGATTTTCGCATCCGCTCCATGATGTGCGCTCCGCTCATGGACAGCGAAGGGAACGCGATGGGGGCGCTGCAGATCGACACGCTCAATCAGCGGCAGAAGTTTCAGGGAGAAGACCTGGAACTGCTGGTGAGCGCCGCGGGCCAGGCTTCCATTTCCATACAGAATGCGGCGATGCACGACGCCTCGCTGCGGCAAAAGGAAGTCGAACGGGACATGCAGCTCGCCAAGGACGTGCAGCGGGGCTTCTTGCCCGAGTCGCGGCCCGATCTGGCGGGGTATGAATTCTTTGACTACTACGAGCCGGCCGAACAGGTGGGAGGCGACTACTTCGACTACATCCCGCTGCCGGATGGACGGATTGCGATTGTGGTGGCGGACGTTGTCGGTCACGGTGTGGCCGCGGCGCTGCTGATGGCCAAGCTTTCCGCGGAGGCCCGTTTCTCCCTCTATACCGAGCATGAGCCGGCTGCCGCCATCACCGTGCTCAACGACAAACTGGCCCGGCTCAATATCCAGCGGTTCGTGACCCTCGTGTGCGCGGTCCTTGATCCAAAGACGCACAAGCTGACCATCGTCAACGCGGGCCACATGGCCCCGCTGGTCCGCCGCAAGAACGGGACCATCGACGAACCGGGCGAAGCCGAAGCGGGGATGCCGCTGGGAATCACCGACGGCATCATTTATCAGCAGGTGGAGACAACCATCGGCCCCGGCGAAACAGTGACGTTATATACCGACGGCATCAACGAGTCGATCGACAAGAACGACGCGTTTTATACCATCGACCGGATGCGGAAGTTGGCCAAAGAGAACGACCATGGGCCCGACCACTACGGCCGCTTGATTGTGGACGATGTGCGGCGGTTCCTGACCGGGGCGGTGCAGAACGACGACATGTGCCTGGTCTCTTTTGGAAGGAAGTAGCCGAGCAGGATTCTCCCACGCTCCTCTTCTCATCCTGGGTCCGCGACTTCATGAATTCCTTCCGCCTGCCGTATCCCTGGAAAATCGTCGTGGCGGCAGCGGTCGTCGCCCTGCTGATTATGGGGGTGAGAGAATTGCCCAGGCTTTGGCGACCCAAAGCATTAGTGACGAATCCAGCGCCAATCGAAGAGCCCCCTTCGGGCCTTTATGCGGACACTCTGGCCCGCGTGCAGGAAATCATCGCCGTGCATACCTCCAGTTCGCCGGAGGTAGTCACTCCCGCGATGTCGCTGGTGGATTTGGGGATCGATCCGCTCACGCGCGTGGAAATAGCCGATGCGATCGAAACGGCCTATCGCATTGAGCTTCCCGCGGAAGAATTAACGAAAGCGGCGACGGTGGACGAGCTGGTGCAATTGATTGTGAAACTGCAGCAGTAAGTGACGCCGCACCCTAAGGATTGATTGAAGAGCCCCGTTCTTTGGAGAACTTACTTCGGCCGGCGTTTGCAAGGCGTGACGCCGCGAGCCAGTGGGCTCACCTCCAGCCGGCGAGGAGCAAGGTGGGCAAACTTCGCTTCGAGCTGAGCAAAGCTCCGTTCCATCTGAATGCGGAAACGGGCGTACGCATCGAGTTCCACCGCGATCCTGCCGGTAGTATCTTCGTCACTCAAAACCACGAACAGTGTCTGCGGGACAGGCTGGGTCACGCCATGAACTCCCAAAGTTAGCGGAAAGTCAAGTTACAAAGGGATTCGGCTGATCCCTGCAAGATTATTCGCTCGCCGCGCCGCACTATTTAGTAGACGCCCCGGATTGCCCGTTGGTTCGCGCAAAAAAAGCCCGTACACGCTGTGTACGGGCAAAGTGGTCCGCTCACTCCGTGAGCGGACATTTCTGTATGAGGCGTGCACTGACTGCTAGGGCTATTCCTTCTTATCGTCAGGCTTCCGCTCCGGGCGTCCTTCTGGACGTCCACCTTCGGGCCTGCGGCCAACGGCTTCGCGCAGCCGTTCGAACATGGTTTTGAGTTCGGTTTCGTCAATCTGACCGTCGCCGTTGGCGTCGATCCGGTCGAAATTCTCTTTCATCCGGTCAGGGGCTTCTTCTTTGCTGATCTTGCCGTCACCGTTCTTGTCCGCTTCCTTGAGCCTGCGGAGCATTTCCTCGGGATTAGCACGGCCGGCGACGCCAGGTTGGCTAGGCTGGCCTGGACGCCTTTCAGCACCAGGGCGACCTTCAGCGCCGGGGCGGCCTGGATTTCCGCCAGCCGGCATGTTCGGCAGGATCTCGTCGCGGGAAAGCTTGCCGTCGCCGTTCTTATCGAGCGCGGCCAGGGCTTTGGCGGCCCCTTCAATTTCGGCCTTGGAAAGCTCGCCATCGTTATCCGAATCCAATGCTCGCAGCACCGGCAGCGGCGGCAGTCCACCAGGGAAACCGGAGCCGGGGCGGCCCCCTTCCGGCGGGCGACCCCCTTCGGGCGCGCGCTGAGCCATCATCGCCCGCACGAACTGCTCTTTAGTCAGGGAATCCACTCCCAAACGATCGGACATCTTCTGGAAAGTTTCCTTCTGCTCTTCGGGGATTTCGTCCTTGGTCAGCTTGCCATCACTATTGGCGTCGTGCTTCGTGAAGATCTCCTCGGCAAATTTGCCGTCACCGCCGCCCGGCGCAGGAACTCCAGGAGGTGCTCCGGCAGGACGGCCCCCCGGTCCCGCGCCGCGCCCGAATTCGTCCGCGCCGATGAAGCCGTCTTTATTGGCATCCAGCCTATCGAAGTTTTCTTTCATCCGGTCAGGAGCTTCGTCCTTGCTGATTTTTCCGTCCCCATTCTTGTCCAGGCGGCTCAAGATTTCCTTCAGGTTGGGAAGTCCGCCGCCTCCTGGCCCCGGACGCCGCGTGTCGCCGGCCAGCGGCGGCTTCTCTTCGGTCGATTTCTGCGTCCCCTTGGCGAATTCATCCTTGCCCAATTTCTTGTCGCCGTTTTCGTCAGCAACTCGCACCAAACGTTCAAAGAGTGCCTTCTTGCCGCCGTCGACTTCGTCTTCAGTAATGAAGCCGTCCTTGTTGGCATCGAGCTGCGTGAAGAGATCCCCTTCTTCCGCGAACAACGGTGAGCAAAGGGTCGAGCCCCCCACTGCCGCCAGGGTCAATAAGAACTTGCGCATGACGAACTCTCCGAAAAGTGCCGGACAAGCCGGGTGAAATGGAATCTCGCAAAAAACCAGGGGCCAAGGCTATTAACCCTGGTGGGGGGCAAAAGTTACGGAAAACGGCCTGCCTCCCTCGGGGTCATGATACTCCCCCGCATTTGCCGCCACACCCGGGGGATCACTCTTGCCGGCAAATCCTGCCTTACCTATACTCCCAACCTCACAGGCTCTAGACGCACAGGAGGGGGAAATTATTTTCCCAGGACCAAACCCGCGGTCTGGAGCCTGCGTAGGAAAGCGTGAGGCATTCGCCTCTTCTCATTCCAATGGGAAAGGAGTCCACCGGCGAAAACGGAGTCTGGCCGCCAAGGTTGCCTTCGGGCAACAGGTTGATTTTTGGCACCAACTCCCCGCAGCTTAAATCCAGCCTTGCCAGAGTGCAGAGCCGGAATAGCCGCTTTCAATGGGGGAAACCGGTACAGGAGGTTACCGCGACAATTGGGTTTTAGTCGCCGCGATTTGCGGACGATGTTAGGAGTGTAATCGTGCTAGCGTTCGCTATCGTCTCGCCAGCCACGGAAAGCGCCCCTGACAAGGATCTGCGACGCCTGACTAACAACCTGTGAAGTAAACTTGAGGGACGTTCGAAATCGTCCCTCCGCGTTTTCCGCAACTTTTTGGAAACTGGCACACCCTCGCGTCCCCGAAACCGGGCCGCAGTCTGTCGCCGCCGCATGGAGAGACGTAAAATGGTAATCCAGAGTACCGCCCACGTTCACGCCCCGCAGGCCCTTTCGGCACCGCACCGGATGAGCCCCACGCAGGCCGCGAGCCACACACCCTCCGCCTACGGAGTGGATCAATTGGACATTTCCCCCGAAGCCGACCTCGTCGCCCAGGTGCATAACCTGCCCGAGATCCGCACGGATCGCGTGGCCCAAATCAAGGCCCAGATCGCCGCCGGCACCTACGAGACCGACGCCAAGCTCGATATGGCTCTCAGCAATTTGCTGGATGAGATTGGGTAGTTCTCTTGTTTTTCATCCAGGCATTCTTTGCCCCAAAGCATCTGCGAGGGGCCTCGGGAAGTCCCTCGGGGGTACTTCTGGTCTGCGTTCACGACGCTTCTAGCGATTATGCGGGGCAATCGCAACGGCTTGCCCCATTCAGGGTGATGTAGAATTGGGGAGCTTTGCTCCCTTCTCCATTGCCATGAAGCTCCCTACCCCCATCACCTGGCTGCAGTACGCCTTTGCCAATGCGGCAATCGTCTTCCTCGTGCCGTTTCTGGCGCTGCAAGGGATGCCGCCCGTGGACTGGTTATGGAACTGGGCCATTCGCTCCGCGCCCGGTGAAGAAGAGTTGGGGCCGACGGACGATCCCACACCAGTCGCCGGCTGGCTGGCAGGAAAGATGGTTCCTGTCGCAAACTTGACCGGCGTCTCCACCGCTACCTGGAGCATGTTCGCCCCGAACCCGGATGCCACCAATCACCGCCTCCGGGCCAAGATTGAATATCGCGACGGCTCGACCGTGGAGTGGCGTTCTCCGGATTGGCCGGAAATCTCTTGCTGGCACCACTTTTGGGCCAGTCGCGAACTCGAGTACATCGACAAGATTGCTTACAACTCGCCGCAGGAACGCTGGCACGTCTTCGCCGATTTTCTCGCGGCCAAACATCGCCAGAATCCGCAGCCGGAAGGTGCGCCCAGGCGAGTGACCTTCGTCATGGAAGAAGCCTCCATCGAAAACCCCACCGACCCCGAAGGGGGCGGTTGGGTGCCGATGTCACAGTTCATTCCGCGAACTCGCGAAGATGTGATCACCCCCAAGCGAGTCTATCCCGTGCCGCCGGAACTCTTGAAGAAAGAGAGCGCCGGGCCTGCCGCACCAATGCCATGATTGCCGCCTGGAATCGCTTCTTTCATGAACCGTCTGATCCGCGGATCCCCGCGCTGATCCGGATGGGCGTTGCGGGTCTGCTGCTGGTCAACCTGATTGCCTGGTTTCCTTACTTGGAAATGTGGTTCGGCGATACGGGCGTTCTGCCGGGGGATGTTTGGCGAAATCCGGACGAACAAACTTCGGTCCTGGCGAGGCAATGGTCGCTATTGGCAATGGTCCCGCGCGGCCACTTCGCTTTGCAAGCCTGCTTTTGGATCTTCGCGCTGCAATCGGTCTGCTTGTTGTGCGGATTTGCTTCGAGATTTTCCGCGGCATCGGTATTCGTCTGGCTGGTTTCGTTTCAGAACCGCAATCAATTGATTCTGGACGGCGAGGACGACGTACTGCGGCTCATCAGCTTCTTTTTGATCTTCATGCCGCTGGCCGAAGTCTGGTCGGTGGATGCGTGGCTACGGCGGCGCAGCAGCAAAGTGAAATCCGGAGACGCCACCGAGCCCACCTATCAGTCGCACTGTTCCCCTTGGGCTCAGCGAATGCTCCAGTACGTGATGGTGCTGGTAATGTTGGCCACCGGACTCTGGAAACTTTCCGGCGAGCACTGGCGGGACGGCACCGCGCTCTACTATGTCGCTCGCATCGACGATCTCTTCGGCCGCTTCCCAGTGCCGCACTATCTCTTCGACACTCCCTGGACCGTTCGGGCCATGACTTGGTGCGTCCTCTATGTCGAACTGGCCATCCCCTTCCTCATCTGGGTTCCCAAAGCCCGCCGCTTCGCGCTCTTCGTCCTGCTCGGCTTCCATCTCTCCAACGAATGGGCCATGCACCTCTTCCTCTTCCACTGGATCATGCTCTGCGGCTGGATGTCGTTTTTGAAGAAGGAAGATTTGGACGCAGTAGCCAAGTTTTGTCGCAGGTTTGCCGGCCGTTCGCAGAAATCTTCCGGGGCTTTGACGACTTAAACGGACGCTCCGCCTCCGGATAGCTGCTTCACGACTTACAGCGCCTCTTTCACATGACCTGATGCCGAAAACTGGGCATTGAACATCAGCCGAATGATTCCCTGCTTATCGATGACGTAAGTGACACGTCCCGGAAAGATGCCGAGCGTCTTGGGAACGCCGAATGCCTTCCGCAATTCCCCCCGCGAATCGCTCGCCAGCAGAAACGGCAACTTATGATCCGCCGCAAAGCTCCGGTGACTGTCGGTCGTATCGCTGCTTATCCCAATCACCACCGCCCCTGCCTTGACGAAGTCTTCATACGAATCCCGAAACGCGCACGCCTCGGCCGTGCAGACTGCAGTTCCATCCTTGGGATAAAAGAACAGCACCACCACTTGCTTGCCGCGAAATTCGGACAAGGTGAACCGTCCGCCGTTTTGCGTTTCCGCGGATAGTTCGGGGGCTGGATCGCCGATTTGGAGAGCTGGCATGAGTTGGTTCCGTCGAACAGGTTTTAATCGCCTCTATTTTACCACCCAGCCTGCGTTAAGAATTCTTTTGCGGGGGACTAATTAGCTCCGCCAGTTCCCCTTTCATCACCGTCACGGCTTGGCCTCCCAGGAGGACCCGATCCCCCCGAATGCGAACTTGGACCCGTCCCCCTCGCTTGGAAACCTGATGGCCCACTAGATCAAGCTTCCCGAGCCGGTCCGCCCAATAAGGACCGAGAGCACAGTGGGCCGAGCCGGTGACCGGGTCTTCCGGAACGCCGCTGGCGGGGGCGAAGAACCTCGAGACAAAATCGACGTCGCCGGACAATTCGGACCGCGCCGTGACGATCACTCCCCGCACGGGGAACGTAGCGATTCGTCCCAGATCGGGCAGAAGCGAACGGACGGTTTGTTCGCCAGACAGTTCTGCGAAGAGGTCCATGCCGTTGGTTCCGACCCACACCGGTTTCGCTCCCAGGGCCTCGGCAAAACCAGCCGGCGGCTCCGTCAGGACCGGCGGCCTGGAGGGAAAATCCATTTCGTACCCGGCTCCCTGGGGCGTCACGCTGAGGCGACCGCTGCGCGTGTCAAATCGGGCGACGGCATCACGAGGAAGCATTCCCGATTCCCACAAGATATGGGCGCTCGCCAGGGTCGCGTGCCCGCACAAATCCACTTCCACCGTCGGCGTAAACCAGCGCAATTGCCAGGCGTCCCGATCCCAGTAGAAAAAAGCGGTCTCCGCCAGATTCATCTCCGCCGCCACCGACTGCATCCACTGCGGGTCGACCGGTCCAGCCAGCGGACAAACCGCAGCCGGGTTCCCGCCAAAGGGCTGATCGGTGAAGGCATCCACAATATAGATCGGCTGTCGCATGTTTCCGTAAGGCCGTGGCCCTTCCCTTTCGGGTGACGAGACAAGGTGGCTGGGCAGCAGGTTCGCGGGCTGGTTGGCAGCGATCGATTAAGGCGCAAACGGGTTTTCGACTTTCACGCCGGCATATCGGTAGTCCTGCACGTTTCTCGTCGCCACGGTCATGCCATGCTGTCGGGCCGTCGCGGCGATCAGGCTATCCTTGACCGGCATGGAACGCCCTTTCCGCTTGAGTTCGGCCAGCAAGGTGGCCCAAATGTTTCCGGTCTCGCCGTCCATTTCCAGCACTTGCAGCCTGGCGACTCCTTCGGCAAACCATTGCTCCAGCCGCACTCGCCGCTTGCCGGCCGCCAGCAACAGAATTCCGTATTTGAGTTCGCCGAGAATGATCGGATTAACGGAGATCCGACTCTCGTGCCTCTGGAGCCACTTGAGGACCGCCGCAATTGGCTGCGGTTTGGTCGCTTCGCTCAGCACATTGGCATCCACCAGGAATCGCACTTCAGTCTCCTATGGAAGTCCGACCACGAATCTACAATTCGTCGGTTGATTCGGACGGCACACTCTGGAACCAGTCTTGTTCGGGGCAGGCCCGCAGCCAGTCCAAAACTCCGCCGGAACCAGAATCAGGCACCCGCCTGAGCAAATACTCGCCTGACTGCACCCGCTCCACATCAAATTCCGTCCCGGTGCGAATTTGGTCAATCGCTCGCAGCTCCGCGGGAAGCACAATTTGACCTTTGGAAGAGAGCGTGGTTTTCATGGTGGTAAGATACCGTCTTACCAGGCCTTTGTCAAACGAAGTGCAGGCTGGCTCAGCTCTAGAGTTTGCTGGCGCGGCAGCAAGGGGACCTCCGCCCATAGCGCAGCAGGGGGAGCAGACGACTAGTCAAAACTCCACCCGCCAACCGAGTGGTGAATTCAGCCCCCCCCGATTCATCACCCCCTACGGTATGAAAATCAGGGGTCTGTGATGAATTGGGCCCTCCCCAATTCATCACCCGTGGCATCCTTCCCCCCCGAAAGCATAGTCAGCGAGGATGGGCGTCCGTTCCGCGAAGTAGCTTCGCGAATTCCCATCACAACCAGAATGTCAAAGATCAAAGCCCGCTTGCGGGCGGACCGTCGCAAACAATCACAACTGTATACTGTTCTATTGTCACCGTCAAGGGGCGGACGCCATTTTTTTTAGATTTTTTTAGGACCGTCAGTCGTAAGGTCAGGAATGCAGCCGCGGCCGCAGAGGGAGAATTGATGACGGCCCTACTGGAAGCTATTATTAAGCTATGGAAACCATCGTCCACAATTTTGGCGCACTAAACGATGCGGGTCGCTCCGCTGCGGAAACGTTGGTGGGCCATGCTCTGGGCGAAAATCAGCAACTCGTCATTCAAGTCGTCAATCTCGACGCACCCCTCGCGGATGCCTTTTCCCCCGACCAACTCCCGGAATGGTGCAACGTCTACGCCGGCCTCAATGACGAGCAAATCGCGACGCTGGAAAAGGCCATCTCACGGCGCCTCGATCTGACGCGGACCGGGGCGTAGGCCGATGAATGCAGCACTGCTCGATACGGACATGACGTCCGAGGTGTTGAAGCAGCGGAACGCAAATGTCAGCCAACATTCGAAGCAATACCTCCGCTCGCACAGTCAGTTCGCAATTTCCGCCGTCACGCGGTTTGAGATCATCCGCGGCTACAAGGACGTGAACGCCACGACGCAGCTTTCGCGATTTATCGCCTTCTGCGGACACACGCTGATACTGCCCGTCACCGATGCCATTTTTGATCGCGCCGCCCATCTGTGGGTACTCGCAGGCCAGGGCGGCCACCCCCGCGCCGATGCCGACCTGCTTATCGCCGCCACGGCGCTCGAAAATGGGCGCAATTTGGTCACCGGCAATTCCGTCCATTTCGCATGGATTCCCGGTCTGGTCATTGAAGATTGGCGACAGCCGTAGGTGAGTGAAGATTTGCAGCCGCGGTAGCGGCGACCGGAGCCGAGCCCACAGCGCAAGCGCGCAAGCTGTGGCAAGACGAGGCACCATACCGATCAAGTGCCGCAGCAGCGGCGAAAGAAGGGCGGCACGAGAAAACGGTCACCGAGGGTCACGCCCGTGTCGTCGTGGTCGCGGGTGGTGGCGACGTGCGCCCGCGGTTTCACCATTCTAGCGCCCCTGCTGGGGCTTTTTTGTTCGCTCGCCTCCGTTTACCCACAGCTTGCGCGCTTGCGCTGGGGATCAGTTCGCGGATGAGCTTTCCGAGATCAAGCCTTTGCAACCCGGAATGCACCACCGTCAGCGAGTGATTTCAAGAATCGCACAAACGAAAGTCCCTTGACGAGTAACCCCCTGAATACATCTCTCAGTGACTGCGCGTCGAATCCCATCTTCTCTGCGATTTTTTGATAGTTGCTTCCCTTACGGTGGGCGGCACCACTTGATCGCAGATCTTGTAGATCGCGCAAAAAGCGGATATGTTCCGCATAATCTGCAACTCCACGATTTGCACACGCCTTCTCAAGCCGCGAAATGCTTCCCTTCAGACCTTCCAATTCTGCCGGATCAACTAACTTGTTCAGTTCTTTTTCATTCAGTGAATCGACCAAGACCTTGGTCAGCGCCAAAATGACTTCGTCAAAGTCACGTTGTTCCTCGCTTGCCGGGATGCGAAGAGCGGCAAGGTAGTGCTCGTCTTCCTTCGAAAGAGCAAGGAGAATGGGCCATCCTAGAGCTTGTGTGCTGTCTTTCAATAATGAGCCGTACTCATATTTGAAGAGATGCTCAGGGCGATCGGTTTCGGCCCATTCTGCCAAAATCTGTTGACGGAAAAATGTTCCGCTCATTTTGCCGGTCGGAGCGATATTAAAGCTTCGCCAATGAAGTTGCTCCTGGTATGGCAGATCGCGGCCTAAGTCTCCCAGCCAAGCAACAACATGGTCATCCAAGTGGTTGTCGAGCGACATTCCCCAAAGGCCGGCACAGCGCAAATACCCAGGTTCCACGGCGTACTTTCCGGGCTGCTGGTAGTATTTGTCGAGAACGCCCTTGCGAAAGAACACTGGCGTCAGGTAATGAGGCCGTCCAGGGTTTGCGCCAAAGTAGTTGCTGAGTTCCTTTTCAGCAGACGTGCTCAGAACTTCTTTGCCGTGCTCGTCGACGCTGAAGATAAAGTCAACACATTTTTCAGGTTCTTCGGCTGCAAAACCCCAAAAGCCGCTTTTCTCCTTGGAAAGTGGTGGTATTAGTCGCTTTCCGAGGAGGCGGCTGAAAGACTTCTTGTGGTTCAGTCCCAAGTAGTCGCCGTAGTGAAGTCCAAATGTGACTAAACCTTCGTTGCGGTCAGCACCTCCTTCGCCCTGTCCCATGTCTTCCAATCCCACGATGGAACTTTCAACCGAATCGAAGAAGATTGCGAGATGCATCTCGCGAACCGCAAGAAACTGCCTGATCTCGAGTAAGCGAATTCTTACAGCGCACGATTCAATCACTGCCACAAGCTGCTCATTGCCCGCATCGTCGAATTTGTAGAACCGGTCGCTTTTTCGGTCATGAAACAAGCGATGGAAAAGGCGAAACTCCTCGCTGATTTCGACGTAAGTGTCCCGCAGACCGTCGAAATTACGCCAGAGAATCAGCGGTTCAATGCCCTCATCATTTCCGTAGCGAAGGTACTCAGTTTGACTGCCTTCACCAAAGCCATATTGCATCGCACCCGGGCCACCACTACCAATCCATAAATCCCATTCCGGGCGTTCCAGGCTGTGCTCAACTTTGGCATTCGGAATCAACGCACAAAATACACCGCGCCTGCGATCGTCCGAATCGTCTTTCAGGTATACAGTCAAAAGGTCATACAGCGGCAATTCTCGCGACATCTGCGTAAAAAATGTGCTCTGGCTCAACCGCGCCTTTTCCTTGGCGATATCCTGGCTCATATTGCGATCTCCCTTGCTATCTGTCGCGTCTACCCCACCTCCGGCCTCACCCACGGCTTCCGATACGGCCTCTTCAGCAGCTTGTTGGCCTCGACATCCCCAACAACCTGATGCGTCTCATGATCCCAAACTAAGGTCCGGCCGAGTTGCATGGAGAGATTGGCGAGCAAACACGAAGCCGTGGAGATGTGCCCCTGTTCGATATCCGCAACAGGCTTTCCACGCCCCGCGATGGCCTTCAAGAAGTCCCGTTGGTGGGCGCGGTTGGCGGTGGCGGCGTGGAGCTCCATGTCTTCTTCGGTTTTGTCTTCGGGGTATTTTTCCGGCGGGTCGAAGACGGCTGTGCCGCTCAGGGTCGGCTCGGTTTTGCCGGTGGGGAAGAAGTCGTAGCGGTGGACGTCGAGCTTGAGGGTCCCTTTTTCGCCGTAGATGAAGCCGGCCCAGGGGAACGCGGGGTCGGTGGGGTTCCCCCAGGTGCGGTGCTGCCAGGTGACTTTCAGGTCGCCGAAGTCGAACGTGGCGGCCTGCGTGTCGGCGGTGTTCG
>JBJXFF010000198.1:0-6044 GCA_046153945.1 Pirellulaceae bacterium | reverse complement strand
AAAGCCGGCCATGATCGGATGCTTGACGAGCGGAGTAGACGCGGCGACTTCGACCGTGAAGCCTGGCGGAACTTCGAAGGGGGGAGGGGAGAAGACTTCGGGAGGGGACTCGGTGGGCTTGTCGGATTTGAGGTCGTCGGCGAGGACAGCGGTGCCTAAGCAAGTGCAGACAGCAGAAATGATGAGGGAGCGCAGCATCTTGGATACTCCTGTTAGCTGAGTACATAGTACTGAGTACTAAGTACTGGATGCTACCCGCGGCCCCCTACTTCCTCCCCGCAATCCTCTGTGCCCGCAGCAGGTTGCCGATTTTTTGCGGCGATTCGTCGTGTATATAGAGTTCCCGGGCCTCGTCCCATTTTCCTTCCGCTTCGTAACAGCGGGCCAGGTTATAGCGGGCGGCGTTCAGCCAAGGGGAATCCTGATTGCCCCCCAGCGTGCGGTCCCGGAACCACTCGGCAGCGGTTGGGTAATCCCCGGCGTCGAAGTGACAGAGGCCAATCCAGTAAGTGCCATTGTTCTTGTTGGTCCGGGCGACCTGCATCATGTCCTTAATTTGCTGATTGCGGAGCTTGGCATCCTTGTTCAGCGCTTCGTCCGGCAGGCCAAGCATCTTGCGGGCGTCGGACGAGGAATCGAGCGCTTCAATGGCCGAATTGGGTACCCGTAACCGGTCCAGCAACTGGCAAGCCCCGCGTTGCCCGTCTTCCCCCTGGGCGTCGAATTGCCCGATGAATTGCAGGTATCTAGCCTCCGCCAACGGGTTGGGTGCAAAATACATATAGGTTTCCCGCAGGTAAGCCGCCTGAAGCGCCGGGTTTTTTTGGCGCACACTCGCTAGAGCATTTTGGTAGAGCAGCGCCTCCAGGCAGATCCGCCAGATGGAGACGCCACTGATGTGCTTGCACTTGCGCACCTCTTTCTCCTCGTTGCTGGGACGGCAGGATAATACCACGCGGTTCTTGCCGATCAGGGCGGATTCCAGCATTTGCATGCGCAGCGTAAGTGCTTCGGGCGAAGCGTCGATCATCACCTGGACGCCTTTCAGCTCATCGGCGGTGACGGGATAGGGAGTTTCGCCGGGAACATCCAGGGCCCGCAGGAGCCCTGGGTCGGCGACAACTTGTTCGAGCGTGGCGATTCCTTGCCCGTCCGGAGACAGAATGGAAAGGCCAAGCTCCGCATCGAACAGGTAGAGTTGCCCCTTGATGAGAACGGCGCATAGCCACGGACGTACGGCACCGCTGCCGGAAGCGTCCTGAACTCCGAGCATGTGGGCCGAGATGCCTGCCTGGCGGCACATCAGGATAAAGATGCGAGAGCGCTGCCAGCTATCGCCATGCCCGTAAAGCAGTGCTTGCCAGGGAAGCTGCCAGTAGCCGGGTCCTTTCTCACCGCGGACAGGCCCGGGAAGTGATGACATGTCAAACGTGCCGACCCCGGCTGCGGCGGCTTTGGGGGGGGGAGGAAGCTTGTCGAGTTGGATGTTGCAAATCGTCCAATCAAACAGCCGTTCCGCCGAACGGACCCGCTCCGAATCGGTGATGCCAATTTGCTTCTCCAAGTCCTTGAACCAGGGTTGCAGTTCCGGGGGTGCGGGGCGAGGAGCGACGCGACGAGCGATGTCGCGAAGCCAGGTGCACTCCTGCAGATAAAAGAGGTCGCCGATGTCAAATTGCCGGCGGTCGAGGTTCTTCAGCGGCGGGGCGTTTTCATAGGATCTGGGAGTATGGTCCAGCAGCGGGTCCTTTTCAAATTTCTGTGCGGAAGGATCGAGTTCGGCAAGCCATTGATTGAGATGAAACAACGCCCGTGCGTGGCTTTCGTTGTCCTTGGAAACCGGCAAGGCCGCAATTGCTAGCAGCGCCTGATCCAAATTGCCGACGGTCTGACTTTCTTCCTTGGGAGCGTTGCTGCCGGCGGTGTTTTCGCGCGGATCGCTGCCGCAGCTATTGAAAGACAGCGCGACGACGAAGAGCAACGCGATGACCAGGAGTCCAGACACAAACAATCGGAATTTCACGCGAGGCTCTCCACGGTTTGGCGAATTTGCAGGATGCGTTTGAGGACCCCGGGAAAATCATCCAGCCGCAGCATGTTGGGTCCGTCGCTGGGGGCCTTGTCCGGATCGGGATGAGTTTCAAAAAAGAGGCCATCGATGCCGATGGCCGTGGCGGCGCGGGCCAAAGGCTCGACCATCGCCCGGTTGCCGCCGGTGGCGCTGCCAAGGCCGCCCGGTTCTTGCACACTGTGCGTGGCGTCGAAGACGACCGGCACGCCGAGTGCTCGCATTTGGATCAGGGCCCGCATGTCGTTCACAAGTCGTCCGTAACCGAAGAATGTCCCTCGTTCGCAGAGCAGAATATTCTTGCAGCCGGCGGAGCCGAGCTTGTTGACGACGTGCTGCATGTCCCAGGGGGCCATGAATTGCCCCTTTTTCACGTTGACCGCTCGGCCGGTTTCCGCGGCGGCGACGAGCAGATCGGTCTGGCGGGCGAGGAACGCGGGGATTTGCAGCAGGTCACAAATCTGGGCAACCGGTGCGGCCTGGTCGGATTCGTGGATGTCGGTCGTCACCGGCAAGCCGGTTTCCTGCTTGACTCTGGCGAGGACTTTTAGACCAGCTTCGAGCCCCGCGCCGCGGAAAGCGGAGACGCTGGTCCGGTTGGCTTTGTCGAAGGAGGCTTTAAAGACCAGGTTTACTCGATGGCCGGAGACGATTTCCTTCAGACGCCGAGCAATGGAAAGGCACAGCTCTTCGCTTTCAATCACGCAGGGGCCGGCGATAAGCAGCAGCGGCTGGCCGGGACCGCAGGCGTAGGGGCCGATGTGAGCGGGATTGTTGGGTTGAATCGTCATGCACTCACACCAGCCTGACGCGCAAGCGAAGGAAACCGTGGCTTGGGTGTTTCGGCAGTATTTACGTCACACATTGGCAATGCTGTCCCTCGCTTGCGCGTCGGGCTAGTGTCCTTCCACATACCCATTCTTCTCCGCCCACTCGCGGCTGACGATCACTCGCAGCCGGCCGGGGAGGGAGCGAACCGTCATCGGCAGTTCGCCCCCAGGGTCCCCATCAAGCTGGTAGGGAACCGGCGACTCCGATTCCACCCGCATCTCAGCTGCCTCCACCCGAGTGAAGTCCTCCAGCAGCTCATGCTGGCCAAAAATCACTTCCCCCAGGTACATGAGGCTGTTCCAAAGCGAGCCCTCCTTAAATGTGCAAACATCAAGCAGGCCGTCGCTACCCGAGGCTCCGGGAGCCAGGTTCAGCCCCCCCGCATACCGCGGCAGATTGACGATGAACACCCACCGCCCTTCGACGCTGGCGCGCTGCAAATCAGGCTGCTCACCCCTAACCACATAGTCTATGCGGACCAGGGGGTACTCGTAATTACGGATGGAATCAATGATTGGTTTGGCATACGAGAGGTGATTGATGTGCCCCCGCCGCTCCCCATGCAGCCGCCGCACAACATCGGCGTCAAAGCCGCAGCTCGCCATGAGCGTGAAGAGTCGGCCGTTGGCCTCCCCGGCATCGAGCTGGATATAGCAGCCCCCCACAATGACGGCGGCAATGTCAGCCGATTCCGCGGGGATCTCCAGATACTTGGAAAGCAGGTTTTCCGTCCCCAGCGGCAAGATCGCCAGGGGCATTTCCGGCGTGGTGTGCTGGGAAATGAGCCGAAAAGTGCCGTCACCCCCCGCTGCCACCACCGCCCGCAAGCGCCCCTGCTCGGATTTAGCCTTGGCCGCGGCTTCCACCTCCTGAATGTCCGTCAGCACCTCCACATTTAGCCAGCTTTCCCGCAGGGATTCAACGAGCGCATCGACCATCCCCCCCCGCGCGCCGCTGCCGGCCTTCGGGTTGACCAAAATCAGCACATCGGTGCATTGGCTCGGGAGATAGCGGAAAACAGGGCTCATGTCTGCCGTAGAAAAAGGGGTCTGGCTCGGAGCCAGGTTCGATGATTGCCAACTAAAACACTCTGTGGCGACATGCCTGACCTCTTTTTCAACAGGCGAACTAGCGCCTATTCAAAATGGAACACCGTGCGGCAGGAGTCACCACGGTTTTCCGGCCATTCGTTGCAAAACAAAACAGACGCCAAAAAGGGCGAATTTCAGCCCCGTTTCTTAGTTGTAGCCGAAAAAAGATTTTTCGTGGCGCAAGCCCTTAATCAACCGGCAGTTAAAGAGCAAGCGCGCGAGGGAGAAAAAAAACTCATTCACTTGGCGCACTTCGTGCTTTAGAGGGGACCGGTCACACGCAAGTGTGGCCACGGAACAGAGGACCGTGGGGGCTCTGACGGAATTTGCGGCGTGGTTGCCTTGCCCCTGGCCATCACCGCTCACCAAATCGTATTTGGGACGTCAGAGCCCCCAACTTTTTTCCTCGCGAACCCGCCATTGCGGGCAGCCCTTCATTCTACTGGCCGACCGTGGTCTGCAAACGGCGTCTCTCGCCCCAAGTCTTGGCGCTACCACGGCTTGACGCCTCCCGCCTGGATACCGTACGGTAAGGGGTTCACCGGGATTTTTGCGCGCCAGCATAGCTTCAATTGGCAGAGCACCGCTTTCGTAAAGCGGGGGTTGTGGGTTCGACTCCCACTGCTGGCCCTGGTCTAAGATTCTGCACAGGAGCCTCCGTTACATGCCCACTGCCGTTCTCGTTGACGTCCACGATATCGTCCTTTCCAATAGCTCCTTCGGTCCCCGCGAAATCACGCAGCTTTCGCAGTCGATCACCGAAGATTATGCCCAGTTCGGCACCCTGCGGGACTCCGTGGCCGAGCTCGAAACGCGGGAAGACCGCACCCCCGCCTCGGCGGTCCGCCTGGGGGTCTGCTACTTCCTCCTGGGCCGGTATCGCATGGCCCTGGAAACGCTTGGTGCCGCGGATGGCGGGGCGCTGGCCAACTTTTACATCGGCAAGACCCGCTTCTCGCTCGGCGATTATGCCGACGCGATCAAAGCCTATCAGGCGGCGAAGACCGCGGGATACAACGGTGATGACTGTGCGCTGGCCGTTTCGGAAGCCCTCCGTTACAACAAGGACCCCAAAAAAGCCCTGGAAACACTGGACAAGCTTTCCGGCGCAGTGGAGCAGACGGCGGAATACCTCTACCAGCGCGGGGCCACGGTCGCCGCTCTTGGCGGCGGGACGCCGGAAGTTTGTGCCCTGTATGAACGGGCCGTGGAAGCCGACGGCAAGCATCCCGGTGCCCTGTTCAGCCTGGCCACTGAAAACGACCGCCGCGGCAACGACGAACTGGCCCTGCAATTCTATCAGCGGGCGGCTGCGACTTTTCCCGCCAACGTGGGAACGCTGATCAACCTGGGGATCCTCTACGAGGACCGCCAGCAGTTTGACCGGGCCCAGATGTGCTACCAGCGGGTGCTGGAAGTCTATCCCGATCACCCGCGGGCCCGGCTCTACATCAAGGACGCCTCCGCCTCCGGCAGCGGCTGGATTGATGAAGAGGCCCAGCGCCGCAGCGACCGGCTGGCTCAGGTGCTCAGCATCTCGGTCAGCGATTTCGAACTCTCCGTCCGCAGCCGCAATTGCCTGCAAAAGATGGGGGTCCGAACGCTCGGCGATCTCACCCGCACTTCGGAAGCGGACCTGCTCGCCAGCAAGAATTTTGGCGAGACCTCGCTCGTGGAAATTCGGGACATGCTCGCCAGCAAGGGGCTGGAACTGGGCCAATTCGCCCAGGACAAAGGTGGGGGCGCACCCGAGCCGGTCATGGACCTCTCCTCGATGTCCCCCGACGAGCAGGCGATGCTCGAGCGGCCCATTTCGGACCTCAATCTTTCGGTTCGAGCCCGCAAATGCATGGCCCGCCTCGGCCTCACCCTTATGGGCGAACTGCTGCGGAAATCAGGGGACGACCTGCTGGAGTGCAAAAACTTCGGCGTCACCAGCCTGAACGAAGTCCGCGAGAAGCTGACCCAGATGAACCTCAAGCTTCGAGGTGACTGACGTTGTGGTCCGCATTGTAGCCGGCACACTCCGTGTGCCGGCATGTCTGCTCACGGCG
>JBJXFF010000175.1:0-13552 GCA_046153945.1 Pirellulaceae bacterium | reverse complement strand
AGACCAGGGCAGGCTGGAAGCCTACCCCACTTCTATGCAAGCCGCTGTCACGCGATTTCTGCGGTTCCTGAGCGTCGAGCGGAATGCCGCTTCGCTCACCATCAAGTCTTACCGCGAGGATCTTACCGCCCTCGTCGACTATCTCCAGCAGGCCTACGGCCGGCTGCCGGCGCCGGGGGAGATTACGCCGCTCGATTTGCGCGGGTATGTCTCGGCAATGCACGAAGCGGGATATGCCAAGACCTCGGTCTCCCGCCGGCTCGCTTCGCTCCGGACCTTCTACAAGTTCGCCCAGCGGGAAGGGCTGGCCGACAGCAACCCCGCCAAGCCGCTCCGCAACCCGCGTAAAGACCTGAAGCTGCCGCACTTCCTTTCGACGGATGAAATCGGCCTGCTCCTCACCGCGCCGCCGGCCACCAGCAATCAAGGGCTGCGGGACCGGGCGATCCTGGAGACGATGTACTCCGCCGGCCTCCGCGTCAGCGAAGTCGTGGGGATGAACGACGGCGATCTCGATTTGGACGATGGGCTCGTTCGCATCCGTGGCAAAGGAAGGCGCGAACGATTTTCTCCGCTGGGCTCGTTTGCTCTCAAAGCGCTCACGCGCTGGCTGGCGAAACGGACCCTTTCGCCGAAGGAGCCGACGAACGAACTCGCGCCGATTTTCACCAATCGTTTTGGCCGGCGCTTGACGACGCGGAGCGTCGCGCGGATGCTGGAGAAGTATCTTAAGACCAGCGGCCTGGACTTGCGGACCACTCCCCACACGTTGCGGCACAGCTTTGCCACGCATTTGCTCGACCGGGGGGCGGATATTCGCAGCGTGCAGGAACTGCTGGGACACAAGAGCCTCGTCACCACCCAGATCTACACGCACATCTCCACCGCCGGCCTCCGGGCCGTCTACGAGCGGGCTCATCCCCGGGCGAAGCGCGCGTAGCAGCCAAAGGGCCTGCCATGATGCTTCCGACTCGCCGTCAGTTTCTCGCTCAATCTGTCGCGGCAGGAACGGGACTCGTTGCTGCTTCTTCTCTCATTGCCGCAGAGCCACAGAAGCCCAAGGCGCAGATTGCCATTACCCTCGATCTGGAGATGAGTGCGCAGTATCCCCGCCGGGACATCACCGAGTGGAACTATGAGAAAGGAAATCTCGACGAGGCGACTAAGGATTACGCGGTTCGGGCCGCGAAACTCGTCAAGGACCTCGGCGGCGTCATCCACTTCTTCTGCGTTGGCCGCGTCCTCGAACAGCCGAGCGCGGATTGGCTCAAGGAAATCGCCGCCTTAGGGTGTCCCATCGGGAATCACACCTATGACCACGTCTATCTCCTGGCGAAGAAGCCGGAAGAGATTCAATTTCGTTTTCAACGCTCCCCCTGGCTGATTGCGGGACGCAAACCCGAGGAGGTCATCCGCGAAAATGTTCGTCTCTGCACGGAAGCGATGAAATCGCGAGCCGGAATCGAGCCCAACGGCTTTCGGACTCCGGGCGGCTTTGCCAATGGCCTGGATGGCCGGCCTGACCTTCAGCAAATGCTCGTCGATCTCGGCTTTAAGTGGGTCAGCAGCAAATACCCAGCCCACGCTACCGGCAAACCGAAGGAAGAGCCGACCGCCGAAGTCTACGCCGACATCGTCCGCGCCCTCGGCACCGCTCAGCCCTCCGTTTATGAAAACGGCCTGGTCGAAATACCCATGTCCCCCATCAGCGACGTCGGCGCGTTCCGCACGAACTACTGGAAGCTCGCTTGGTTCCTGAAAGCGATTCACCTGGCGGTGGAATGCGCCATCGCCGGCGGGCAACTCTTCGACTTCCTGGCTCATCCTTCCTGCCTGGTTGTCGAAGACCCCAAGATGGAATCGCTGAAGCTCATCTGCAAGTTAGCCAAGGAAGCTGGCGACAAGGCAGAACTGGTGGGGCTGGATAAGGTCTACGCGCGGCACAAGAAGTAGCTCGCAAGCACTGCCGTCAGTCATTGCGCGACTTGCGTTTCGATTTCTGGCAGGAGACGCCCCTCCCTACTGGCATTGCTCTTCACGGAGCCTTAACCTAACAAATGAAACAGGGGCAGCCCGCGAGGGCGGCCGAAGAGCGTGCGGTCAAGACGAGCTGCACACGAGGGAGCGAATTCTCGCCCGGAAGGAATCGTGGTCATGAAGCCCGCAGTCATTTCTCGCAGGCGCGTCAGGCGTAAGGCAACCGCTATCGGTGGAGTTTCCCCGGCGGCTTCTAAAAATGGATCGGCGGCACAGCCGCTAGTAGCGGCGGGGTCCAACGGACATTCTGCCGCGACGGCCTATCCCCGTCTGTCCACGGCACCGCGATTGGTTCCCGCCAGGGCGGGCGATCACGCGGCTGTGCATCAACTGCTGCTGAACCAGTTTCGCGGGCCGTCCGCGCTGGAGTTTCAGGCGCAGCTCGATGAGCCGCTCTATGAACCGACCGACCGGCTGCTGGTCAAGAATCGGGACGACGTGGTTGCCCACCTGCGGCTCACGAAGCGCGTGCTGCAATTCGGCCCGCTCAAAATTCCGTCAGCCGGCTTCATGGATTTGGCGACGGCCACCCCCTGGCAGCGCCGCGGTTTCGCCTCCGCCCTCATCGGCGCGGGAGAGCGCCAAGCTTCCGCGGATGGCGCCGCCGTCGGCCTGACCGTAACGACCGCCCCCGAATTGTTCGCCCGCCACGGCTGGACACCTTGCGGACGGCAAACGTATTCCGTCGCCGGGGCGAGGCAAGTCTTGGCCCATCTGCGCGCCATCGCTCCGCCGGACGTTCTGACCGCCAGCGAAGACCAGAACGCCGCGGACGCACTGCTCTCCCGCCGCGTACCGCGCCAGCCGCTGTTTGTGCGGCCACTGCGGCGGATGGAGTTGCCCGCCATTGTCGGTCTTTACGAGCAGTGTGCCGCCGGAGCGCATGGGGCGACCGTTCGCAATGAGGTCTATTGGGACTGGCTCATGTCCCGCCATGCCTATGAGCGGGCCTACGTCGCCATCCTGGGGGACAACAATCTGGAGTTGCCGGAAATGCTGGCCGCGGTGGCCGGCTGCGTGTTTGTTTCGGGGGGGAGGATTGTCGAACTCTTGTCTCGCCCCGGAGCGACGCCGGCCCTCAGTCTGGCGTTGCTAGCCCGCGTTTGTGCCGATGCCGTGGAGCGGAGCCAGTACGACGTGCGGTTTGACGGCCCGCCGCAGCATCCGGTCCATTCGATTTTCCGCGCTGCCGGCGGCAATTACCATTCGGCGGAAGAGCACGATGGCGAGGTCAACATGGCCCGGCTCTTCAATCCGCTTCAGACCCTGCGGGACATGTCGGGCGAAATGCTGACGCGGGCTCGCGCCGCCGGACTTGGTCCCCAAGTGCTGGGGCTGGAAGTCTTCAATTTTGACGCCGACCTCCGCCGAGCCACGCACGAGGACGCTCGTTCTTATCAACTCATCATCACCAATCGCAAAGTGCGGCTGGTGCCGGGCAATCGCGGGCGAAATTATCTGGCTTTGCGGCGGCGAGATCTCACGCCGCTCCTGCTGGGTCACTGGCAATGGAAGGATGCGATCGCCTCGGGACACATCCGAGCCTCCACGAGCCGCGCCGAGCGGGTCGCGGAAGGGCTCTTTCCGCAACTTCCCTGGCACCGTCCACCGCTGGACGATCTGGTGGCGTAGGTCGCCAATCAATTCTGTAGGGCGTGCCGGCTGTTCCGGAGATTCCGGTTCTGCCGCCCGCCATCTTTTCCCAAGCGGCAGAAGTTCGCATTCCTGCTGCACGGCCGTTTGCCAGACCGCCGAAGAGAAGCTATGCCGGTCACGGAAGGCGACGCGGCTGTGCAGGGTGTTTCCCCAGGGAAAGCTTTGCGGCTGTCACGAGTTCTCAAGGACGAGAGGCCACCTCCTCTTTCCGCGAATGAGCCGTGAGCAACAAATCCCGCCATCTCAATCTGCTGGCCGATAGCCTGCCGACATCTCCCGAGGTCGTTCCAGCTCTGGAAAGTGCCGGACCGTTTGAGCAACTGGCCCGCGCCTTTGCCCAAACGAGCGGCTGGGAATTGAAACTTGGCAGCGCAGTGGCTGCGGCCGGCGAAGTCTGGTCGGCACCCATTGACGACGGCGCGAGCGAGCCGCAGTCGCAGCTATCTCTACTCGCCTCCGCGGAACCGCAATCAACTCGTTTGCCGCTGGAGCGGGTTCGTCCGCTGGCGCTGGCCATCGCGAATCTACTCGCCGAACAAGCCCGGCTGCGACGCGGCATTTGGGAGCGGGAAGCCGAACTCGCCGCGGGTGTTCCCGTGGCGGCGCGGCCCGAGGATGGCGAGCATCTGGCTCATCGCCTGGCCGCCATTCTCAAAGGGGGCGCGGATGCGGTCGGCTGTCAGTCCGCCGGCTTGTACCTGCTCGACGAAACGACCACGACCCTCAAGCTGCGAGCTGCCCACAATCTGCCGCACGAGCGACTGCTCGAACCAGCCCGGCCGCTCCGAGGAGCGATGGCCGATTTGGAAGCGCTCGTTGGCCACGCGGTCGTGCTGGAAGATACGACGATTCTCTCGCACTGGAAGTGCCCCGAGAATTTCCCGTCGGCCATCTGCGTGCCGGTTTCCGGCAGCAGTGCCCCGCTGGGGACGCTCTGGCTGTTCGCCGATCAGAACCGGGATTTCACCAGCGAGCAAACCAATCTGGTGGAAATCATCGCCGGTCGGATTGCCGCCGATCTGGAGCGTGAGATGCTGCTGACTGAAGGAGCGAAGACGAAAGGGCGCGAAAAACATCTGGACGCGGCTGCCCGCTGGCAATCTTCTCGGCTGCCGAGCGTTGCCCCGATGCTGGAGGACTACGAAGTCGCCGGTTGGACGTTGCAGGCGGACGGCATCGGCGGCGATTTCTACGACTGGTCGGTCCTGGCCGACGGCCGGCTTTCGATTTCGCTGGGGGATGCCCAGGGCAAACTCATTGAAGCTGGCTTGGGAGCTGCCGCGGTGCAGGCGGCCCTCAAGTCCCACTCTACATATCCCCATACTGCTGCCGAGTTGCTCACGCGAGTGAATGAAACACTCTGGACCACCTCCGCAGGCGATCAGTATTCCTCTCTGGCCTACGGCCTTATCGACCCCGCCAGCGGAGAATTAGAACTCTCTCTCTCCGGAGCCGCACTGGCGATTCAAGTCGGCCGCAGCGGCCGGGACGTTTTGAAGTCGAAGACGATCCCGCTGGGGACCGATCCCGAGACGCGGTTTGAAACTCTTTCGCGTCATCTTCACCCCGGCGAGTTCTTGATTCTCCTGAGCGAAGGGGCGCAGAACGCCGTCGATGCAGGGGGCCTGCGGATCGGCGAACTCGAAATTGGATTCATGGCCGCGAAAAACCTCCGCGACTCCGCCGACGGAATGCTGGCCAAGATTCGTCGGCTTATCGACCGCGGCCAGCAAAGCCAAGCGGAAGACATGACGGTGCTGGTCATCAAACGCCGGAAGTAAGCCGAATGGCGAAGGCAAAATGATGGAAGGCAAATTGATAAAGGCCAAAGAGAGTGGACTCCTATCATTTTGCCTTCCATTATTTTGCCTAACCCTCAGAATCAAGCGAAGTCATGGCTGAAACCTGCCGATATACGAAGGCGCGGATTACTCATCGCGCACCTTTGCCGGCGAAACTTTGACCTTGATTCGCGGCTCGAGAAGACGGAGCACCCCATGGAAGCGGACTCGCCCGAAATACTGCAACAGCTCACTGAATGGGCCAAAGTCGGCCTGGAATGGGTCGGCTTCGGGACTCTCACCGGACTGCTAGCAAAAGCCATTATGCCTGGTAAAGACCCGGGCGGCGCGATTGCCACGATGGCGATGGGAATCGGCGGCACCGTCATCGGCTGCGGCGTGCTGTCGTTTTTCTCGCAGGGAAAAACGCTCATCACCCCCATCAGTGCCGCCGGGTTCTGCGTCGCCACTGGCGGCGCGTTCATCATCCTCTTCTTCTACAAGCTCCTTGGCGGATACTACTTCAAGGAAGGGGAAGGCCCCATCCGCAGAAGCCGTCGCGGGGGAATCCGCTCCGGTGGACGCAGCCCGACCGTAGTGATCCACGAAGACTAAGAGCTCCTCACGCTAAGCATGAGGAGCCCTCTCGGAGCGAACTGAGCACACTTCTTCTCTTAGTAGCCGAAGGTGAATCCGCCGCGCGAGCCATAGATTTGGATCACTCCGTGGTTGCCGTAGCCAAAGTTGCCGGGGTAACCGTAGCCATACCGCGGAGCATAGCCGCCGTAACCATAGCTTGGGCGGAAAGTGCTGTATCCACCTCCGTAACCTCCACGGTAGCCACCGCCATAGCCGCCGCCGTATCCCGGACCACAATGATTGTGATGATGATGTCCATGACCACCACGGCCATTGCCTGGCCCATCCGCCAGGGCCGAGTTCGTGAGCGAGGACCCAACCGTAACCGCCGCAACCGCAACCAGTGCCAATAAGAACCGTTTCATACCTGTCTCCTTTGCCAAACCGGGGGTGAGATTTTTCCAGCCTCTCTTGGACTGGCTTGCCAGAGACTAAATGCAGCGGGTGTGCCAAGCGGACGTTTGCCTGCCGCAACTCTTCTGGGAGCCACCACTTGTGACAAAGCGCCCCCGGAAGAATGTTCCCCGGCCCAAGAAATTGCGTTGTCACTCTGACGGCGCAGCCGCGAGTTGGCGATACGCCGGGTGAACCAGCACAATGACCCATTCGTACTAGCAGTGGAGAAAGATGGTTCGCGTAAGGAATCACCCTGATGCGCCGCTGGTTGCAATTCCGACTCAGAACGGCCTTCGTCGCCATTACCCTGCTATCGCTTCCCCTCGGCTGGATCGCAGGTCAGTTTCATGCCTGGCGGGCGGATGAACTCGCGCTGATCAAGCTCAGTCCCAACCTGGTCGAGTTCGAAGCTTTGGTTTCCCCGGCATCGGCGGTTAAGCTCCCCATCTTTCTCTGACGGAGTCATGCCCCGGTCCGCGTGACGGTCCGATCGGAAGGCTTCGAGTGGTGGCGGGAATTCGTGGACCGTCACGAAATTCGCCTCTTTCGCCGCGTGCAATCGGTGGAATTTACCGGCGAACAATTCACGCGAGCACATTTGCAGAAAGCATCCCACTTCAAGCAACTGAAAACCCTTGTGCTCAGCGGGACTTCGATCACTCCGCGCGAGGTGACGGAGTGGCATCGAGAACATCCGCGCGTCGAGGTGCGGATGACTTCCGGAATGGGCGAGCTGATGCTGGCCGCTCGCGGATGACCCGTTTCCAACCGGCGTCTACGTGATCAATTCTTTGATCGGCCCATAAGCCGGGTCCGCCATCGGCACTTGCCGGCCGGCGATGTCGAACGGCTGTGACGAGTCGACCCCGAGGGCCCGCAGGTAGGTGTGGAACATGTGGCCGTGGTCCACTTCCCGGTCGGAGACGGCTGTGCCGTTATCGTTGGTCTTGCCGATGACCGCTCCGCGGGCAATCTTGGCTCCGCCGAGGCAAACGCTCCAGGCGTTTCCCCAATGGTCCCGGCCATAAAGGTGGTTGATGTTCGGCGTCCGGCCGAATTCCGAGAGGACGACGATGAGCGTGCTGTCGAGCATTCCGCGGGCAGCGATGTCCTCGACAAATGTGGCGAACGGCCGGTCCCACTCGCCGAGCTGCTCCAGATGGAAATCAAAGTTCTCGTTGTGGGTGTCATAGTTGCTGTGAGTCACCTGCACGAACGTAACGCCGCTTTCGAGCAGCCGCCGGGCCAGCAGGCAGTGGCGGCCGAAATCATGCTTGCCGTACCGCTCGTGGTCCTTCTCCGGCTCCTTGGTGGTGTCGAAAACTTCGCCGCGGCGCATCAGTTCCAGAGCCTGTTCGTACGTCTGCACATAAGCATCCGTCTGAGCAGTCCGGCGGCGCTGAGCGAAATGATCGTTCGTGCTCCGGCGAAACGCCTGCCGAGCGTTGTCGGCCGCCTCCGGGATGTCGGCGGGGCGGGCGGAATTTTGCGGCGGCTTTCCGCTGTCGAGCGTGATGCTGGAATAACGGGGGCCGAGATAGGCCGCGTCGTTGCCGCGGCCGCCACCGCCGCCGGGAGAGACAACGATGTGACCGGGAAGAGAATTGCCGGTCGATTCCAGGTTCTTCGCCATCACCGCGCCGATGACGGGGTAATCCGCGCCGGGTGTCTGCTTGCGGCCGGTGAACATGGCATGATGGCCGCGACCGTGATCCCCTTCCTTGGTGTTGATGCTCCGGACGATGGCCAGGTGATGCATCTGCTTGGCGGTGTGCGGCAGCAACTCGCTGATGTGTACGCCCGGAACACTGGTCGGAATTGTCAGGAATGGGCCGCCGGTGTTCGTCCCCGGCTTCGGATCCCAGCTTTCGAGCTGCGAGAGCCCGCCGGCCATGTTGAAGACGACCACCCGCTTCTGCGTCTTGGAAAGTTCCGCGGCCGCGCTCGGCCGCGCGAGCGCCCCAAGTCCGCCGACGACCGCCCCCATTCCCGCAGCCATGCCGCCGAGAAAGGACCGCCGGGCAATCGTATGTTCACTCGATTTGCAGGAGTATTCGCAACGCATGATGGTCTCCTTGGTGGTCCGCTCACTCCGTGAGCGGACATGCCTGCACACGGAGTGTGCAGGCTACTTAGTGATTAAACCGAAACTCCGTCGAACTTATCAGTCCCCAAGCCATCTCTTGCACGGCGACCGGCTTGTCGGTGAGCCGGGCCGCCAGGTACGCGTTTACTTCCGCAATCTCGGCATCGGTTGCTTTGCGAGAGAGAACGCTTAAATAGAGCTCATCGGCGAGCGCTTTGTTATCAGGCAGAGCCATCAGCCGGGCGGTCAGGTTTTCGCCGCTCGGCGCGAGCCAGGACTTCACCGTTCCCGCGTTGGCGATGAACAAGGCCTGATCGACCGTCGCAAAGAAATCGTTTTGCGGCGCTCCCGCGCTGTTCCCCATCAGTTGCACGAACACCGTCACGCTGGGAGCCAGCTTGGCGTGAACTGCTTTTTCCAGTTCCTTCCGCCGCTCCGCCATCTTGGCCGGGTCCGCCTTGTCGGCGTCGGTCATCGGCTTCGCTTTGTCGAGTTCGGGAACCGTGGCGATGGTGTAATTGCGATAGACCCCCGTCACTTGCAGCACACTCCAGCCAAATTGCTCGGGGGAAAGCTGCCGGAGGGGGCGAACGGCATAGTCGGTAGTGAGATCGTCGGGAATCTTTTTGGCGAGAGCCTCGAAGGCGACGGAGTCGGCTTTTGCTTTCTCGGCGGCCGGTGCTTGCTGAGCTTCGAGAGCGGGAATCTGCTGGGCGAGGGCTACGGCCTGGGTCGTGTTGGCGGTGACAGCGGCAGTCGCGGTTGCGAGCTGCGCCGTGGCCAATTTCAGGGTTTCGTCTTTCGCGGTCATGACTTTTTGAGCCTCGCCAACTTCAGCGGTAAGCTGGTCGCCGCGAGTTTTCAGCTTGAGCGTCGTTGCCGCGAGTTCGGCATCTTGCGGCAGCTTAGCACTGGCGGCTTGCGCTTTGGCAAGAACCTCGACGAACTCTTTCATCGCGGCTTGCTTGGCATCGACTGCTTGCTTTGCGGCTACTTGGGCGGCAGTGGCGTCTGTGTTCAACTTTTGAGCGGCGACTTGTGCTGCTTGCAACGCGGGCAGATCGGCGGTGAGCTTCGCAGCCGTCGCCTTCGCCGTTGCCAGATCCGCAGTCAGCTTGGTGACGTTGGCTTGAGACGCTTGGACTGCGGTAGCCAGCGCCGCGTATTGTGCCAGGTCTTTGGCGGACGCCACTTTCCGCTCCGCCAGCTTCTTGGCCGCCAGGTCCAGCCGATACTTCGTTCCCGCGGCGTCCTGCTGCTCTTCGAGAGCGATCACTTGTTTTCTCGCCGCATCGAGCCGTGGGGTAATTGCCGCCGCCGCCGCTTGAGCCGCCGCCAGTTTCTCGCTCGCCGCCTTGGCCTCGGCTGTCTTCTGCTCCACGACTTTGGCCAGAGCCGCCACTTCCCCCGTCACTTGATCCGCACGGGTTTGAAACTTCGCCGCGGCCTCCGCCAGGTCCTTTTCCGCCGGCAGTTTGGCGGCTGCTTCTTTGGCTTTCGCGGCTGCTTCGGCCAGGGCCTTCAAAATGTCTTGCTTGGGAGCAATGGGGGCGGTCGCATCGACGACGGCTTTCGCGGCGGCATCGGACGCCTTCTTCGTATCGGGAATCGGAGCCGACGCTTTGACGAACTCTTCGGTAATCGCCGGAATCGTCTTTCGGGCGGCAGCCAAATCCGTATCAATCTTCCCAGCCGCCGCATTGGCAGCCGCTGCCGCATCGGTCAGCGTCTTCTGCTCTGCTTCGAGCGCCGCGAGCCGAGCCTGAGCCGCTGCCGCCTGGGCCGCGATGTCTGCCGGCATGTCCATCGCCCGCTGATAGGCCTGCGTCAGGGCAATCTCCCGCAGGAAGCCCTTGATGTCGTACTTCATCGCCGCAAAGTCGTCCGCCAGCATTTCCAGAAGCTGCGGATTGCTCGGCGGATTCCCCGCATACTGAAACTCCACGGGCTCCACCAGCGCCCGCCCCAGCATCTGCCCCCAGAGCCGATTGGCGATGTTGCGGTTGAAGGGCTTGTTCGTGGGAACAATCTGCGCCGCCAGTTGCAGCCGCCGGCTGTATTTGGGAACGTGCCGGACTTCCTTGGCGGGGGCGACGACATATTCCTCGCCGGGATTGAACTTCGGCTCCTCCACCTGCTTGCCGCCGGGGACGCGGGGCCAGGTGATTCCGATCGCAGCCTTGTCGAAGACCGACTGGTAGGAGACCTCGCCGTCCGCCTTGTCCATCAGCACCACTTTTTTGTCCTTGCCGGTGAACAGGTCGGTCCGGTTCACGAAGGCAAAAATGCCGTAGTAGTCCGGCTGTAAATAGTCGTCAATGAGCGGATGGTTGTGGCACTGGTTGCACTGGTAATCGCGGCCAAAAAAGATCCGCCCGATGTCCCGCGTCATCAGGTTCGGCTCCGCGTCCCGGTCGAGAAAAAACTTGGCTGCCGGCCGGGTCGCCGGATCGTTGCCGTCGGACGAAAGAACCTCGCGGGCCAGTTGGTCATACGGCTTATTCGCCGCGAATGAGTCGAACAAATACTGCTGCCACTCCGCAGCCGGCACATTCTTATCCGGCCGCCGCTCCATCCACATCACATCGAACACATTGGCCATGTGGCGGACATACCGCGGACTCGCCAAGAGCTGATCGATCAATTTCGTCCGCTTGTCGGCGGAAGCATCGGCTACAAAAGCCGCCAGCTCCGCGGAAGAGGGAACCATGCCGGTCAGATCCAGATACAGGCGGCGGGCAAACTCGGCGTCACTGGCCGGCGGAGCGAGCGGCCCCACATGGGCCTGCGTTACCAGGGCATCAACCCGCACATTTAGCGGCGGAGCCTGGGCGAAGAGATTTTGCGAAAGACCTGCCAACAGCGCCGCCAGAATCAAGTAGGACGGAGCATTGCTCCGCCCTACAAAATGCATCGTACTAGCTCGCAGCAAGACCACGGGGCCGCCTTGGTCTGGAGGGTAGGAATAGGTGAGGCCGCCAAAGTCGGCGGAAACCAGGTGGGATTAAGGATTAGGCAGGAAATTCAGGCGGGAATCTGACCGCGGCAAGTCAGCTACCATCTACTTCGGCAGCCGAACACGCCACGCATCAGAGCTAGTTGATAGGTTAAGCCCGCAGCGGGTAAGAGTCAACCCTGAAAGGCCGAAACCCAGGGCTACTCAGCGTCTCACCTGGACTCGTAACTCCAATACTAGCCCGACGCGCTAGGCGAGGGAATTCCGCGCAGCACTTCTGCCAAGTCGGTTCAAGGGTCCGTGGGCTGGCTTGCCTTCTTGCTCGGGGATAGAGTGGCAGGCGAATCGGATGCTCGATGCATCGGGGACGCAACCCGCGAAGACGCCACTCGAAATATGGCTGTAAAGAAAACTCTCTTTCCCGTTGAATCCACGGTCGCGCAGCGACAACCGAAAACGGACCGCTTGATCCTCGAGCGTCTATCTTCTTCCAGCCGATTGTTTAGGGCCGCCGATTTTGCACCAAGAGGTCGCGATATTACGTTCTGTCATTTTCTTCGCCAAATCGAGACGCCATGACGATCACACTCGAGGATGGGCCGTTTTCAACTTTTCTTTTGAAGGCAGCAGACGACCGCAGCATCCTCATCCAAACGGACTATGATTTTCCCGGAGTTGCTTCAAGCTTTGGATGGCAGCCTTGCAAGTGTGGAGCTACGGACGGAACCATCGATTGCCCGCATCAAACAGCAACAGGAATGATTGTCGAAGCTAGGGAATTCCTCGCCTCCAAGATTGGGGCATCGGCGGATGACCCCGGTTACTTCTAGGAATGGCGTGAGGTTGCCCCTTCCGTCTCGTGGGGAGCGCGGAGCTGGGAACTTCTGCTAAAATGCCCCGTTTGGCAGGATCCAATTTCTTGGGATGAAGGATCACCGAGCATGGCCGGTTTGAGAGCGGAACGCCTGAACGAGTTCATCGCTTGGGCGGCGAAAAATATCACTGGCGACGAAAAAGGGCAGGCGCAAATCTTTCTCGACCGCCTCTTTCGAGGCTTTGGACAGCCCGGCTGCCTCGACGTCGGTGGAACCCCTGAGTTTCGCATTCGCAAATCGCAGGAAGATGGCGGCGGGACCGCTTTCGCCGATTACGTCTGGAAACCGGTGGTTCTGATCGAAATGAAGAAGCGCGGGGAAGACCTGTCGCGGCACTTCCGCCAGGCTTTCGATTACTGGACTCGCCTGGTCCCCGGCCGGCCGCGATACGTGATTCTTTGCAACTTCGACGAATTCTGGATCTACGACTTCGAGTCGCAGATTGACTCGCCGGTCGATACCGTCAAAATCGAGGAACTCAGCACCCGCTACGGGCCGCTGGCTTTTCTCTTCCCAATTCCCGAGCGCCCTGTCTTCGGCAACGACCACGAAGCAGTGACGCGCGACGCAGCCGACCTGCTCGCCCGCTGCTTTCACAAGTTGGCGCGCCGCAAAGATGTGGACCGCGAGACCGCCCGCCGATTCATCCTGCAGATGCTGGTGGCGCTGTTTGCCGAAGACATCGGCCTCCTGGATCGGTATCTCGTCATCCAGTTGCTCGAAGAGTGCAAGTCGCCGCGGGACAGTTACGACCTCCTCGGCGGGCTCTTTACCGCGATGAATACCAAAGGGGGAATGAGGGGGGGGCGATTCAAGGGGGTCGATTATTTCAATGGGGGACTGTTCATAGAACCTGCCCGGATCGAGCTCCACGACGATGAGCTGAATCAGCTTAAGCAGGCGGCTAAATCCGACTGGTCGAAGGTGCAGCCGGAGATTTTCGGCACAATCTTCCAGCACTCGATGGAAGAGAAAGAACGGCACGCCTTCGGGGCTCATTTCACGAGCCCCGTGGACATCATGAAAATCGTCGGGCCGACGATTGTGGAGCCCTGGCGGAAGCTGATCGAAGAAGCCAAGACAAGCAAACGACTCGCTGAATTGCGGATGCGGCTCGAGCACCTGC
>JBJXFF010000168.1:0-86972 GCA_046153945.1 Pirellulaceae bacterium | reverse complement strand
AAAGCCACTCGCCGCTCCCGCCGCCGACTTCTCGAGCGCCAGCGCTCCTCGCGGAAATAGCCTACGGATCGATGCTCAGCCGCTAGCTCGCCTACGCCAAACTAAATGGCGGAGCTGGGCGCTCACGCCAGCCGTATATTGAACTTCTCGAAGAGTCGCCGACGCAACGTTACTCTGCCGGTGTGCTGTTTCCGCAGCGGCAGACGATTAACGAAAACGGTAACTCACCAGAGTCGGAATCTGAGATTGAGCCGGCCGGCGACGGAGAGCCTATCAACACCATCCAGGGCGATCAGTCTGTGGATGTAAAGCGAGACGGCGCTTCTGGCGACTCGCTGACAGATGCGTACGACCAGACTGTGCGATTGGCAAACGAATTCTATCCCTCGGCCATCGGGCTGTCATGTCTTTGCGAGAGGGACGCCGGAAAACTGACGATTCGAGTTTCGGCCGCTCGTTATGAGTCACGAAGCGTTTCGTACGATATTCAAACAGACAGTGGTGCCGAGGTTCGCGAGCGCCCGGAATGGCGACGTATTAAACTAGAGATCCCAGATCAGACACTGATAATACCTTCGAGCTCTCAGTCCGAACCATGGGAGCGGAAACTGGTCGATTGTCTGCAAATCAAAGCGCTTTACCGGCATCGAGCGGATTCCAGCATATTACTAACCTTGTCCTTGCTTAACCTGCACCAAGGCGGAGCCGACGCTCGCATTCGAGCCGCTGACTGCTTCTTCCAGGTTTCATTGAAAGTAGAATCGGCTGACGGCAGTTCCGTGTTTCGCGAATACAAAGTGCTCCCGGATCGCAATCCGAATGAAAGCGATGACCCGAACGTCCAAGAAGAAGCCGCCCTGGAACTTCTTTATCGGAAGCGCAAGGCTTTCGCGGTCGGGCATGGCTGCTCCGTTGACTGGGGTGATGAATCCGACGGTAAGGTTAGCAACATCGCCACGACTGTCATTCCGCGCGTCAAAGTGCCGCCGGTTGAACCACGAAGTACCGGCGGCGAAGAGCTGGATATGTGCTACTTGTCCGGCGCAGACAACACCGTGCTGCCCGAACACATTCCTGTGACGCTTGAAGCTATTGCGAGAGATTACGAGCAGTGGATCGCGGAGCAGGACAAGCAAATCATTGACTTGCCCGGCCGTCTTAAGATACCCGCGACAGCCAATATCCAACATTGTCGCACATGCTTGAGAAGAATGCGTGACGGTATCAAGTTGCTTGCTAGTGATGCAACACTTCTCGAAGCGTTTATGCTTGCGAATCGAGCAATCCTGATGCAGCAGTGTCATTCACGACGATCAAAACGCCCTACGAAGGAGGAGTTTCAGGAATTTCCAAAGAGCTACAAGCCAGTCGATGAAAAAAGCGGTCGATGGCGATCATTCCAACTTGCGTTTATCTTGATGAATCTGGCGTCGCTCAAGTCTTGCAGCAATGGCAAGGAACATTGTGAACGTGACTTGGTTGACTTGATCTGGTTTCCAACCGGTGGCGGTAAGACGGAAGCGTACCTTGGCTTAGCCGCGACCGATATTTTTCTGCGCCGATTGATCCGTCCCAGCAATGCCGGATGCACGGTACTGATGCGGTACACGCTGCGATTGTTGACATCACAGCAATTTCAACGCGCGAGTTCCATGATCTGTGCATGTGAATTGATCCGGCGAAAGCGGCCGGCCGAACTTGGCGAAGAGCCAATCACAATTGGTCTGTGGGTCGGAGGCTCTCTCACACCGCTTTACCGTGAACCCGCCGTCAAGTCGCTCAACAACTTAGCGAGTCCAAATAGCGAAGAGGCAAATGAATTTCAGCTCTTAAAGTGTCCGTGGTGTGGCACGGCACTCGACGAGCATGACAACCTCGGCTACCAACCCTATGGTCGACCCAAGACCGTGATTTTTGTCTGCCCAGAGACTGCTTGTGAGTTTTCAACTGCAAAAAAGCGGCTGCCCGTAGTCGTCATTGATGATGACGTTTACGAGAATCCGCCGACGCTGATTATTGGTACTGTCGATAAGTTTGCGATGCTGGCATGGCGTGAACTGTCCGGTCGAATCTTCGGTATTGGGACTGCTGGCGGTCACGATCCGCCGGACCTCATCATCCAAGACGAATTGCACCTGATTTCTGGTCCGCTCGGTTCGGTTGTCGGCCTTTATGAATCCGCAATCGACTTGCTCTGTTCGTGGAAGGGACGCAAACCAAAGATCGTCGCGTCGACAGCTACGATCCGACGTTCTTGGCACCAATGTAAGGCATTATACGATCGCCCTACTTCCCAGTTTCCGCCGCAGGGCCTCGACATATCCGATTCCTTTTTCGCAAAAGAAAACCCCGAGACGCCAGGCCGCATCTACGTTGGAGTTTTCGCAACCGCCTCGCCGTCGTTCGTAACCGCGATGGTTCGGACGCTTGGCGGCCTGTTTCAGTCTTGCAACTCGATCAAACTTCCCAGCGGCGCTACCGAAGATACACGCGATCCCTATTGGACCATTCTCCAGTACTTCAGCAGCCTCCGTGAACTCGGGCATGCAGCAACGCTGGTTGAAGCAGATATTCCCGAGTATATGTGGTCAATCGCTACCCGTACAAACCTGCCGAAGGAGCTGTGCCGAAGTCTTGGGTCGCCCGTTGAATTGACCAGTCGTCGTACTGCCGATGAAATTCCGGAGATTCTTGAGCGACTTGAAGTACGGTATCCAAGGATCTCCAAAGAACCAAAAGACCGGCCTCTAGATACACTACTTGCGACGAACATGATCTCGGTTGGCGTCGATATTGATCGCCTGGGTTTGATGCTGATGGTCGGGCAACCAAAGACAACGTCCGAGTATATCCAAGCTAGTAGCCGTGTAGGACGATCTCAGAAAGCGCCGGGTTTAATTATCGCGATGTACAACCCCGGCAAGCCGAGAGACCGATCGCACTACGAACATTTCCGCGCCTACCGCGAATCATTTTACAAGCATGTTGAACCAACCAGCGTCACTCCATTTTCCTTGCCCGTTATGGAAAGGGCTTTGCACGCCGTATTGGTTGTGCTTTCGAGACATCTCTGCGGTGTAGCGGCGCCCGATAACTTCGATCCATCGGCGTTATCGCTGACCGAGCTATGCAACCTCGTGCAAACACGATGTCAGCACGTTGATCCTGAGCATGCCGAAAGTCTACAAAACAGGTTGCGATCTCTTATCTCGCATTGGGGAAACGTGTTGCCAAGCGAATGGGGAGGCTTCGGTACGCCACCTGAACTTCGACCGCTGATGTACCCCGCCGGAAGTGAGCCGCGTCCCGAGTGGGGCGAGTCCGCATGGTCGACCCCTACCTCAATGCGAAACGTAGACGTTGAGTGCCAAGCTCAGGTGGTATCAACTTACGAGAACTACGAGTAGCAAAAGGAAGCAACAGATGGCTAGAAAGTCGATTCGTCGTTCTCAAGCAGTGGTCCCGTTTGGTGTAGGAGCAATTTTTGATTTGCCTGGGCAAAGTCTGATGAGTGCAGGCTTGGATGCCTGGGCTGATCAGCCGAAATGCGGGATCAACGACGATCGACTCGCAAGACGACTTGGAATCACCTACTTTCGAGCACCACCGCCGGCTCCGAGTCAGGGACATCAGGGCAACTACTTGCCGTTCGTTCGATTTCCTCTATGGCATTTCTGCCCCCGATGTCGCGCGTTACTTCCCAGCAAATGGAACGAGCCTTTCCCGCCACGCTGCGATAGTGATCTGGGTAGTCGGTTCAAACCGAAACCTGGTCAGAAACAACAGCCGTCATGCTCTGCACTTCCGGAGAAAAAACGCTGGCGTATGGTGCCAGTGCGTTTCATAATCGCTTGCGAACACGGACATATTGACGATTTTCCTTGGGTCGCGTGGGCACATCGCAAAAGCGGCCAGTCGCTTAGCGAGTCCCTTCCATGCGGAAATCCGAAGTTGCGTCTTAATTATGGACGTTTTTCCGGTTTGGGCGGGCTAAAAGTCGTTTGCGAAAGCTGTGAATCTGTAAGATCGATGAGTGGGTCGGCTGGGCCGACGTCACTGGAAGGTTGGAAATGTTATGGCAATCGACCCTGGCTTGGTCCGCATGGCAGGCAAGATGATTGTTCGGCCACACCGAGAATGCTGCAACGTGGTGCAACAAATCTGTATTTCCCCAAAGTCGCGAGTGCGATACTGATTCCGCCATTCAGCGATCCACTTCGTAAAATCATCGACGAACCTAGATATTGGTCAGTCCTGTCTCAAAACCCGAATGCCGACGGGTCGCCAAATCGTCAAAACGTCAACAACTTCGCGACAATGTTCTGCCTAGCAGCTGATCGATTGTATGACGTTGTTTCTCAGAAAATGACTGGGCTTGAACCGAGCGGCGAGGCCATGACAGAGGAAGAGTTCCGGTATTCTGAGTACACCGCGCTCTCGCAGCCATCCGAGGACGACGAAAGTGAGTTTGTGACCAGACCCCAGGACATGAGGCAGTACGAATCGTTCATTCAAGACTTTCTGGAAAAGGTCGTTTTGGTGGAAAAGCTCGCCGAGACGCGTGTTCTTACCGGGTTCTCACGCATCGACCCGCCGCCTTATCGCGAGTTCGATACTGACGACCAAAACCAACTCAGTCTCAAACGCCGCAACTGGCTGCCGGCAATGCGAGTGTATGGCGAGGGATTATTCTTCCGTCTGAAGCGAGATATTCTTGACGCATGGGTCTGCGATGCAGTCCGCGATCGTGTACAGTCGATGGTTAATAACCACCGACAGGTATCTAAACAGTTGCATCGAACTCCTAGAAGCTTTCCGCCTCGCTTCTTTCTGCTGCACACGCTAGCCCACATCTTGATCCGAAGACTCAGCTTTGAATGTGGCTACGGAAGTTCTTCATTGCGTGAACGGCTCTATTGCTGGGACGAACCCGGCAAAGAAATGATGGGCATCCTTATCTACACGGCCGCCGGCGACGCTGAAGGCACGATGGGAGGGCTAGTCCAGCAAGGGAAGCCGGGACGTCTTGAATCATTGTTTCTTGCAGCGATTCAAGATGCACGATGGTGTTCATCCGATCCGCTTTGTATCGAAAGCAGCGGCCAGGGAATTGGCTCACTCAACCGCGCCGCGTGCCACGCTTGCGCTCTGCTTCCAGAAACGAGTTGCGAAGAAGGGAACCGTTATCTCGATCGCGGTGTTCTGGTCGGCACACCAACCAACCCCCATCTCGGATTCTTTTCCGACTTGATTATGTGCGATAAGACAAACGCCTCGTAGAAGAACGGCGATCTTTAACGCCAAGAATATTAGCATGCTACATGCCGCGTAAAGCAATGAATAATCTCGGGCATCGCTCCTGGAAGCTGGACGGCGGGCGCGTCACGGGAGAGTACAACGGTGACATCATGTCCTCGTAGACACGCAGTCGCGTGACGTCACGGATCAAAGGCAAAAATACGAAGCCTGAGTTGGCGGTGATGCCGGAATTGCGTCGGCGCAAGATCACTTTTTGCAACCCATGCAAGGGAACTGTCGGGTCGCCCCGATATTGTCTTGCGAAAAATCAAGCTTGCCGTGTTTGTTGACGGAGAGTTTTGGCATGGTTGGCGTTTTCCGCTCTGGCAACACAAGTTATCCCCAAAATGGCGAGACTAGACTACAGCCACGCGCAAGTGAGATCGGAAGAATTTTCGTAAGCTGAGCCGGTTGGGCATGCGGGAACGGCGGACGTGTGTAACCGTGGAATAAGCGAGTTCCCTGTCTTACTCTCCAACTAACGCCTGGACGACATCGCGCATAACAAGCGGGCAGACTGCATTACCAATCATCTTGATCCGTTCCCGACGGGTTGACTCTGCCCAAAGGTGGTCACGTGGAAAACCCATGGCAGCCGCAAGTTCCGACGGTTGCAGCATACGCATCTCGAGTCCACAGCCATTACGCCGAACGTAGGCGAAGCGATCCAGCGTTGTGATTGTTCGAAGCGGGCGGTCGAGAGTCTGAAAACCGCCGGCCGCGTCAGTACCGTAGTAGACCATAATGAACTCCGCATTGTCGCCCAGGGCCTCCATGGCTTTCTCTGCCCGCTGCAAGGTTGCCTCGGCGCGATTGGGGGTTGCAACTGGAGTGAACGCCCAAGGATGCCCTTTCGGCTCGCCCCGGCCGAGGACGCTTGCTACAGTCCTCGATGTTTTCTTTCCCGGTACCGGTAGCGATGGCTTCGCATCGAGGTCGCCGACCACGAAGAGGCGGCGGCGGGACTGGGGCGTACCGTGGAACTGTGCGTCCAGCATCCCAATTTCGGTCTTGTACCCGATGGACTCGAGTTTGTTCACCCACTCCCGAAATCGCTCCCAGCTCTTCATCTGCAGAACATTCTCGACGACGACCCACCGAGGCCTGAGAACCTTCGCAAAGCGAATGACTTCGAATGCCGTGTTCCGGCTGACGTCGCATCTTGGCTTATTGCCACGGGCGATACTGTGATTTGTGCATTCTGGCGAGGCGAGTAACAGGTCAAATTGTCCGACATCTCTCTGAAGCTGGTGTGGAGAGAGAGAATCGGCTCTCATTCCATAGATGACGGCATCAGGGAAATTGAGCTTGTACGTTTGGGTTGCAAGCTCCCACATATCCAAGGCGGCTACGGGAGTAGCTCCGGCCATTACGGCCCCCCGCGAGCTTCCGCCAGCGCCGCAGAAAAGGTCGACCGCTCGCAGTTTCGCCTTGCTTACCGATGTCATCATCCACTGATCCAGCGATGGCAGGTGTCATTGTCGCCAAATATTCGACCAAGTGTGATTCTAGCTAAAACGCTTGATTCCGCCAGGCTAACGGCGGCTTCATTCGACGGGAAATATTCCCGAAGCGCACCGAGACCAATTTCGCACGGGGAACAGAATATGTGAGTTCAGTCGATTCACTTCATTCCGGGTGAACAGCGTTACTCACGTCGGCATGGAGATGTAATCTGAAAACGCCGTGTCCAGGACGAAACTCCGGTCTCATCTCGGCCACGCACGATCTGATGAACTGCTCCGCTGATTCTAGATCTCGGATTTCTTCGCTGAAAATAAGCATTTTCATTCTCCCAAAATGCAATCTTTCGGATTCGCTTGCAACGGTACCTCAGGCGAGCCGTAAATGGAAGGCCCACGCTTCTTGGTCATCCCGAACGGAAGTGAACGCTGTTGCCGCCTGTCGAACCTCAGACACCCGTTCGGGGTGTCAATCGTTATCGCAAGTCGCAGCAACGTAAGTCAAGGACAACCGTCTCTCACACGGCCGTCACCATATCGAGAGCTAAGGTCCAAGCTTTGGCCTTGAGCAAGGCTCCGCTCCCGAACCAGCTAGACTCCAATCGCCGACTGCGACGGTCCTCGGTATTCCGTCCCCGAGCGGGACGCACATGATCTACATATTCCGTGATGGAATTGAAGGCAGCCCAAGCCGTTCCTCTTACTCCAGGAATGTCTTGCCCTTTTCCGGACTCGAAGAGACGGAACAATTCCTGGCGAACATTCTCCGCTCGGGTTTTGTTGCCCTCGGTGGGGTTGGGATAGAGTTCCCGGAAGTATCGATCGAGTTGTTCTCGTGTTGGCTGGTAATCTGCCAGACGGTTCACACCGATTTGCACGTCCTCATAGAAACGTGTCGCCAGTCCCAATATCTTCTGGGCTTCACGTACTTTGGCCCCCAGGTCTCCTTTGTGGATGATGGAGACACCCTGACCTCGGGACCGGCGTTCGGCTGCACCCAAGGTGTTCGCACAGACCACTCTGATCGGTGTGAAGTACACCCGAAGGGCGGAAGTTGCATCGTGAGAGTTGCTGAGGAGTAGGAATTGTTCCGTGATGTCATCCGTGTTGTTCACCCGGATTTGGCCCGGTAGCTTCGCCAACATCCAGATTCGTTCACCTCGTCCCAACGCTCCAGCGGTGTGATACCTGAGCTCGCCGTCAGAAACGACGGTATCCAGGAACTGAAACGCCTCAGCGTTCTGAATGGGGACGTAGGAATTCCCCACCACGCCCAGCACCTGATTCGTATCGGTGCGAACCACGCCCTTCCGTTGGGGAACCGTCAGGTCATCGGTCGTCTTCAGTGATCGGAGGTCAACACCGAAGTCGAGTCCAGCAGCCTGAATTGCTTCTGCCGCAGTGGCGGGATTGTCGAGTTTTTGCCCCAGTCCATGCCAAGGCATGTCACCGAAGTAAGCCATCGACGCCCGGCCATTCACCACATTGATCTCGTGTGCCATTTTTGTCAGCTCCAGGTAAGAGAATCGTGTTGGAACGATCTCAATACCGCGATGCATCGCGGGCTGCGGACTCTCATCTCGCCCAACGGCAAGGGGCACACTATGCGCATGCTTCAGCCCCTGGAACTGGCTGTCGCGATGGGTTTCCCCGCCGATTATTGGTGGCCGGCGTCCATTCGCCGCGAGAAAATCAGATTGATTGGAAACGCCGTGTGCCCGCCGGTAATGAAGGCCGCGGTGGATGCGCTTACTCGCGACACTTGACCGCGTCTGCAACTCGCCGCCGGCACAAGTCACGCGCAGCAACAATCCGTAACACACAAATGTCTGAATCTCTTTCGACCTGGTGTTCCCAGATTCTCAGGACATGCCAACCAATGCGTCGCAATCGGTCGAAATTGCGGCGGTCACGGACCCGGTTTGCCCGTATCTTTTCTTGCCACTTTGGGGACAACTTATGTTCCCAAAGGGGAAAACGCCAGCCGTGCCAGAAACTGCCATCGATGAATACCGCCAATTTGTATCGTCGGGAGACGAAGTCCGGACGACCTGGCAAGTCGTTTGCGTGACGTTCCATGCGAACTCGCTTTCTTTTAAGTCCAGCCTGGATCGTCAACTCGGGTACTGTATCTTTACCTCGAATCCGCGACATGACTCGGCTGCGCGCTTCAGCCGACATAACGTCACCCCGATGACTGCCAGAGACAGGTTTATTTCCTGCCGCCCATCGTCGATGTCCGGCTTTCCGACGCATTCGCGAAGGTCGCTGCATCATTTGAAAACGCTAGAACAAAGTGCGTCTATTCAAAAGCTCAAAAACATCATTTCCCGCTGAATCAATTCGGCCGTCCTGCTCTTAACCATACGTCAACGCGGTCCTGCACCTGATTCCAAAAGTCGCAGTGCGCTGCCACATAGCGCCGATCATCCATGTCGCCAGTCATTTCAGGCCAGGAGAAGGCACCGCCATATTTATTGGCGTCCACATAGTCATGGAGTTCCGAAAAATTCCGCACCGTCTCCGGAACCAAGCCAGTATTGGTATCTCCGCTGACTTCATCGCAGGCCCAGCGGACCACAATTGGAACGACATTTTCCGTCGTCGTTTTGCTGAGGCCTTCGCGAGCAGTGTCTTCATCCGACCAAACGCCATTACCATCCATTTGCGTTAACCAGCGAATCAAGTCTTGTCGAAACCTCTCGCTCATTCTTTAACTTCCTCCTCGACAAGGGAATGCACCGTTGTCGCCTGCGATAACCCGGCAACTCGCAAATCAGCATGCAGGTGCCTAACCCGCGTCAGCCGTCTCTTTCATGCCTTCCAGCCAAGCCACCAATTCATCGACCGAAGCCAAATCCAACCCCGTACCTCCGACATCGGTCTCGTCCTCGTCAACATAAAAGTTCGCAGCGTCGCCAGGCACCGACTCGTAGTAGTGACAGAACTGCGCATTGAAGTCCGGATGTATCCAGACCAATGAATAAGTCCGAATTCGCCCTCTTTCATCGGTTCGCCGTAATGCGGGGATGTGGAATTCAACCGTCTTGCGGTCTGGTTCCTCGGAAACCACCTCGAGAAAACCATTTGTTAGGAATTCCGCGACGCTCGGAGGAATTCCGTAGCGCTGCTGAATAGACTCCATAATTCGGTCTCCTGTTTTCCAAGCGGGAACTGAACTGCGTCGGCCAGGCCGCGGCGATCAATTATAACTCAAACCGGTTAACTCTTCAGCGGCTACCCGGCTGCCGGGCGCGTTGTGGTGTTTGAATCTCTCAATGAATGAGATTCCGGCTGCAATCGGCGGACAACTCACCTTGTGAGTAGTCGATGGAAGGCCGCCGCACCGATCTTGAATTGACGACGACTGCCCATTTGCCACAGCAGCACGCCCCGCATGTGGACGTGCTGCTGAATCGGCACCAAGTAAATAGACATCAACTTGAGTCTTCGGCTGGTCGCTGCTGGCTTGAGCCGAAATGAGTGTCGTCCTGGTGGACATCTGCCTCAATCGGTGGCTTTTTCTACCTGCTGCAGTTCATAGAGCGCCTCAAATGCCGCGTTCTGTGCCTCCGTCTTTGACCCATAAATGCCGGGGCTAAAGATGTAGTTGGTCGAGCGGACACGTGCCATACGCCACTTCCAATTGCCTAGCTCATTAAACACGGCCAAGTGATACCGCCCGTCCAAATTGACCATGTAGAACGTCGAACTCTTCTTCTCCCAACGCAGCTTGCGCCAGACACTCATTTGTACAAGAGCCTCAGGGTCATGGACAATGTTTGGGGGGACCGCCTGGCCGATGTCCCCCCCAGTCGACACGGAATGCGTTGTATGGACGGAGCGTGGTGACGCAACGCCATTGTATTCGTAGACTTGGAGTTGAAAGTCGTAATTGGTGACCAGATAATCGTTGAAGAAGCGCAGCTTCAACAAACTGTCCGCGGCTACCCCGTCAGCCGTCGCGATTGCCTCGCTCTTGCCTCGTGCCTCGTACGGAAAAGTTTGGATAATTGCACCTTCGGCGACCACCAGGTAACCAGGATTCAGACGAACTGGAGGTTTGCAAGGCTTGCCGATTAAAAATTCACCTAGGCGCTTTCGCGAAGCGTTCAAACCATTCACAGCTCGCGGGTATCGCAGTTCATCCCAAGGGACCGTTGACGAAAACTGCAAGGCGGTCGCAAAGTCTCGCATCGCCTCCATGTCTTGCCCACTCGTTTGAAAGGCTTCTCCACGATCAATGAATGCGTCGCCGATGGCCTGGGTGAATTTGTCGCCGCCCTCGGGATTAAGGGTTGTCCGGAGGATTGCGTGAATTGCGTAGGCCTGATTCGGCTTGCTCCGCAAGGCGTTGACTTCATCTGGAAGCCGGGGAGCATTGGGAAACTCGTCTTTGCTCCGTTCTGGAAACTTTGAACTTTCGGTCATTTTGCACCTCACTAGGTCTAGAAAAACGTGGAAAAACACGTTTTAAGTACCGCTAAGATCGCCGAATCGCTCTAGAAACTTTGCAAGTCACAAGTACCTGCAGTACAATCACTTGCGGCAAATAATGTCCGCAATTGTCGCATCGAACATCGACTGTTTTTGGCAGGGTCCATGGAGAAGTGGGACGAGAGCGTTGAATCCCTGCGTTCTAAGTTCGCAGTGCCAGCGATCTATGTCTTCGCCCGTGAGAGTTCGGATCGCTACAAAAGAATGCGTAGCCGTGCCGGTCGTCTGGCCGCCTCAGTTGGCCATTTGCCCAAGCTGGTTTCGTTCAGAGATTGGATGTGGCTTTGTGTCCCGGGCAAGAACTTGACCAAGAAATACGTGCGCCTTGACCTTCACCAACGGACAGGGTTACGCGACCTTGTCGCGCATTTGGTCGGCCTACTAAAAGGGGAGCAGTGGGGAAAACTTGGCGTTTGTGTCGTTGGGAATTACGACGATGCATTCGGGAAATACGACCAGCGAGCCGTCGTCGAGTTTTTTCATTCCTACAACATCCTTGTACTCGACGCTTCCTGCGAGAATGGAAGGCTACGTCTTAACGCCCCCGGAGTTGAGCGGACACTGGTTGACGGTACCGCCGCCTACGGAACGACCAAACAAATGCTCGGGCGGCTGAAGGCAGCAGTCACTCGGAAAATTCGGGGCACAGCTGTCGGGAAACAGCCGGTGGAGGTAGACGCCAAGTATCAAGAAGAACTGAATCGGGCCATGCGATCCCTGGCACGGCGCCCTCGCCGTTCACCGTCAAATACAGGAAAACGCGCTCCTCGCTACCGGGCTTCCTATGCAAAGGTGGCTGATGGTTTGAATGCACGAGGGATTCCAGATCCGCGTGGTAAGGCCTGGACGCGAAGCGCCGTTCACCGATACCTGCAGAAGAATTTGCCCGGTCTCATTCAGCACCGAAAGGCCAGCCCGTCGAACAGTTCGAGTCGGCGGCGACGAACGAAGGGAGTTAAAGGCGAGAGTCGTTGATCGGCATTGCATCAATCGCCTATTAGTCACACGTGCCTGGCTCTGCTTCGGGTTATGGCTTCTGCCAGAGCACCTCGGTGCGATCGCCGCCGGAATTCGAAAACTGTACTTTCGTGGGCCTCTCGATGCGTTGCCAACCGCTCAGCAATCGGTCGTAGAGGGGCGACGGATAGCCGCTGAGTACCACCTTGCCCACGCACTGCCTCAATTGTTCAAGCAGCAGTTCATGATCTGAATCGGTCATTTCCACGTGGTAGGTGGCCGCTTTGCCGCCGTGCCGGGTAGACCCGAGGTAGGGAGGATCGCAGTAGAACAGCACGTCCGGCCCGTCGTACTTTTTGATCAGTTCGATCGCAGGTACCGCCTCCACCATGACTCCACGGAACCGCTCGGCAACCGCGTCGAGCCCATCCAGGGCAGACAGGTACTTGGAGATTGGCTCCGGCATGCTTCGGCGAGTTCGTGTACTGGTTGCCCAAGCATTTGCCGTGATATTGGACATGCCGATGCCACCTCGGGCCTGCCGGCAACGAACGAAAAACCAGAACGCTTTCTCAATCGGGGTAGCCGGTTCTGGCATCGCGCACAGTTCTGCGAACTGCTCACGGCTGTAGGGAGTCAGTTCCGCCAGCCGTTTGAGTTCCTCGAATTGCTGCCGATCTCTCAGTACTCGGAACAAGTTGACCACTCGACCATCAAGGTCGTTGAACACTTCCACTTCGCTGGGCTGTTTCTTGAGCAGCACATTCGCCATGCCACCGAACGGTTCAACGTAAACTCGATGAGTGGGCAGGTGCTCGATGATCCAGCGGGCCAGATAGTACTTCCCTCCGTACCAGGCGACGGGAGCATCCGGTCCGCTACTGTTGAAGGTGCTGGCACTCGGTCTAGTAACATTCATGCTTGAGTCTCGCGAGTCGATCCGAACAGTTACAGTTGAGTGCCGCGGCATAAGCGTGTGGCACATTGCATCACGATCCGACGGCTTATACGGAAGTACTAGTCCGCATCCGACGACGGGCCTTGCGATCCATGCTTTTCCATTAGATACATTGCTCGCGGCAGATTGCGTTTAACGTCTTCGTAAACTCCTTCTTTCGGCATAGTTGCAATGTCACCGTTGTCAACTGACTCAGTCTGAGCCTTCATCGTCATAAGGAAGGCGAGCGCAACGTGCTCCAGTTCCACTGGCACATCGGTCTCCCACTGAAGGCGGCGGACCCAAGCGTATAGCTGCTTTAAGAGTTCAGCGTCCATTGAAAACACTAAGGAGCCGTCCGGAGCCAATTCTGCACAACCTAAGTTCTCAAACATTTCTGCACCTCTTTTATAGGAAGTCGTCAAGAACACTCATCGTCTATAGTCACTACTAGGTAAATATTCGGATATCTAGCTCGGGTTAATTGCTTCCTGCGGGATTGAGACTCGATGCCACCGGCGGTCCCCGCTTCAACTGACTGTGGGCACCCTGCCGGACTCGGTTTAGGTGGATGTGGAAGAAGGAGGAGTTGAATATTCCGATGCAGGATGAAACGGCTCGCATGACAGGAGTACAGCGGCGACGTAATCCTTTAGGCGCATACGGCTGCGGTGGGCGTTGTCGTGGACGCGGAGCCAGACGGCCTCGGGTACGGCCTTGATGTACAGCGGACGCGTATGTCCTCGGTTTGATAGTGGCCGATGTTGGGTCGATCCTTTGATGGTGTTCATGGTTCGGTTCCTTCTGAGAATCACTTCCGGTTGAGATATTGGCTTTCTCGTTGGCCTGTTCCCCTGCAGGATCGATTGATGGGTCAATGAGTTGGCGACGGGCCTCGTCAAAATCCAAGGTCTCCGCCTGGCAACTTACTTTGACCAGCAGTTCATAGGTGCGTGCCCTACCTGGGCCGCTGGGATTCTGCCACTTTTCACGCTGTAGTCGGATAATCCCTAGCTCGGTTGCTAACTGAATTCGTTCCTTGTAGTGCATGTGGTGGCAGCCTGGCCATTTGCGGATCACGGCATTCACAGCAGGTGCGGCATGTCGGGCCGTGCCGTCTTTGGTGGGTTGTCCGTGTCGTTTGGCGAATATCAGGAAACTCAACAAGAAGTCGGCAAGGGAAACTCGTTCGGTTTGGGGGACAGAACGGAGCTTTTCCTGGAGGCAGGTGATTTCATCTGCAGCAAACAACCTGCATGAAGAATCTTCGGCTGTACGAGGTCTCTTTTGCGGGTCCCGTTTGGCTGCAAACCATGCGCACATCCGATGGATTTCTTTGGCAACCACATCGGTGCCGCGCACAAGGTCGTTGTGGATGTCTTTGCTTACGTGACGAGGGTTCAGAGCCCAGCGGGTGAGAAACTCGGCCGTGACTGCGGCAGTCTGACCGCGGATGAAGATGAAATGTTCAGCCAGGGCCAGCAGCACTGCATTACGCGTACCGGGGACCGTGATGCCGTCGGCTAGGAGCCGCTCAATGTCTTGGAGGCTCTTGGGTGCGACCGACTGGCCACCTGCTGTCGTTGCTGGTAAGTGGGGGGGGAGCGACTCAACGGTGAAGGTGTTCGCCAATCTGGGACTTCGGGGAGGAACTGTTTGGCGACGGGGCCGACTTCGTTCACAGCCTGTTCGGTGCTTTTGCCGTGTGAGCAGCGACCGCTCAAGTGTTTGGCTCAGGTCCTCAAGTTGAAACCGTTTGATCCGACCGAACCGGAAATCACGGACAAATCGCAGCCATGTCGTGGGATCGTCCGGTGCGCCAGGAATGTGGCCAAAGGGCAATCGTAGGCCCTGGCGTGTGGAGGGAAAGAATTCGATCCGTCCTTTCGCGAACTTGAGCCGGGCCGAACTGAGCAGGGCCTGGTACTGATCCAGGAAATAGGGGCGGTCGAAGAAGACGTAGACGTGCCGGCCCCCGGAGGGGGTAGGCGTGATTAACACCTGCCGCCTGTCAGTGGGTTCAATGCCGAGGCGCCGAAGGGCCTGGAAGACTTGCTCGATCCGTGCTTCGAAACTTGGCGGCGACGATGTTTGGGGCTCCTGTCCAGGATGGGAGACCCGTGCACCTCGATCACAGTCGACATCGAGACAGAAGAAGTAGCTCGTGCCGAAGCTGCGTGCCCCCACCCACACTGGTTCCAGGTGGGGTATCGCATCACCGAGCAGGTGACGGGCCACTTCGTTCAGTGTCAGGGGTCCAGGTTTCGTAGTCCATGCTCGGGGACCTTGGCCAACGCGGGTCACGATGGCCCCGCTCCAGCGAAAGCAGAAGATGTTGCAGAACTCTCGCAGCCTCTCCTCAGCATCATCGACCAGGAGTCCGGGAGCCAGGACAGCGAGCTTTTCCTGCCGGGTGGAACGCTTCCTGGTCTTAACGCGGGGGCCAGTGCTGACGCGTGGACGCCTGGGAGGGGTTGGAATTGGGGTGATAGGCAGGGTCATCGGTGCCATAGAGTCCTCGTGATTTTTGGGTCACAATGAACTCTTCTCTCACGCAATCCCGATATCTAGATGGCGCTTGTCCGACCTCCGGATATTGGTGTCGACCTCGTCCTATTTCCCTCCTGCCCCCCCATTCAACGATCGCCGTGGTGTTGTTTCGCCTTCAGCGAGTAGAGGAAACAAAAAAAGATAGATACACTTACGTGTCCCGACCGAAAATGGGGTCAGTGTGCCATTGTTCTCATTCAGGCAGGAGCGAATAGTAACAAATGGCGTTAATCACGGTCAATTTGGGTGAAAAGTAAGTCCTCGACGAACGCTAGGCGATCAGCAAATCATCCATTGATCCGTTACTTTCGTCGGCATGCGAGCCAGGAAAGCGGATGAGGTTCCGCAACTTGGTGATGTCAATCTTAAGCACTTCACGTCGCTCACCATCAACCGTAATTCGCTGAAGATTCTTCTGCCTACCAACATCGGGAATGGCAAATCCCCGTTCCACGAGCCGTTTTCGGAGAATGTGCTCGGTGAAAGGAAAGCTCTTGCCAGCCTCTAGGGAGATCTTCTTCAGCACGCCATACATTAGCACGGGATCGAAATAGACGTAGTCGTCGTCAACCCATCCCACACGCCGCCCGTTTGGGGTCCACACCTCAATTTCCTTGTTGTCTTCACCACGCACGATGCGCAGGGTAAAGCCCCAAAGCCGAGGATCCTGTTCAGGTGGCCCAGGTACATTACAATCCTCCAAGTGAATCAGCCGGGCGACAAATGCGGCACTTAACAGCGAAACGAACTGCTCGATAACGTCTACATCCGCGACGTGCTGTTGTTGACCAAATGCCACTTCTTCCAAGGAAAATCCAGAGTTGTTTTCAAGGAGAAGCATCTGGCTCTGATTTGCCAACTGCTCGTCCCGCAGGAAATCCATGAATTTACTGAAGGCGAAACCAAGCTCTCGCTTGGCCATGTACGTCCGCCGATGCATACCGTCAGGGCCTGGGGAATCTTTCCAGCTTTCCTGGCACGCAGCAAGTTCCACTAATACTTGATCACGCTGAGGGGCAAGCCATTGGATCCACGTTGCCAGGAAAGTTGCCAGCAAGCCTTCTTTACCCGCCCTCTGACAGATTTTTAGTTGTCGGCCATCAATGTCGCCTTCACGAACCTCAATCGTCATCATCCTTGCTCGCAGTGACTTGCCATTAGGAATATCTTCCCCTGTCATCAGCAAAAGAGCCCTCGGCACTCTAGTAGCTCGCAAGCCACCATTGCTCGTGCAACGTGCCCGGCCCTGCAAATTGCCCTTGGCACGAATGACCCGCTCGGCTTCTTTATGCAGGCGGGAAACTTCTGCTGACGTTCCTGTGGGCGAGAAATCATCGATCAGCAACAAGCTGTCCTTCAATACGAAAGCCATGCCTTCCAGTGCATTGCCGGTCCCCGACCAGGCACCGGGGACGTGTTCCTCGTTCAACTCAGCACCGAAGAACTGCTGTGCCACGACAGCGATGGCGGACTTGAGCCGCCCAGAATCTCCCTCCAACAAGATCGTCAGATGGTTCTCGCCGATCACCGCCCTCAGGACCGCCGCCAGCAAGGTGTAGGTTAACTGCGGTTTGGCGGCATCCAAAAAATCCCATACGGAGTCTACTGCGGATTCCAGCTGCTCCCTGGTGGTTGCTGCAGCCGGAAGGGAGAAGGCTCTCAATTCTCCAAGCTCAACTTCGGGAATCGTCGTTGCACTCTGCGGCCCAACCGGCCCAACCGGCCCAGTTGGCCCAGCGTTGCCATCGATGTATCCGCCGGCGTGAAGGTAGATCCAATTGCCGTTCCAGTTGACCCACCCTGTATGCCCAAACAGCCGTCGTTCCACTATGCCATCGGAGTTATGCTGGATCGCGCAGCGAATGTGGTCCCGATAATTGTAGCCCGGCTCGATCCGAGCCTTGGGACCAAGCTTCCGAGTGACCCATTTCATCGCTTCAAATTCTTCGGGTGATTCGGCGAACTCGACGACTTTTCCGCTGAGGGTCGCCTGAATAACGATCTCCCGCTCCTGGCTCAATCCATCATCGCGTATACGATCACCCACGATCTTCGCCGTCCAATTTGTCAATGGCTTATACGCCTCCTCTCCTTTGAGTGTTTTCTGGATCAAGTAGAAGCTTCCGTCTTGCATGAGGTAGCGGTCGCCCAGCCTTACTGGGTCAGTGTTGGTTTCGGACAATGGCATGTGAATATCCTTGTATTTCGGAATAGTAGGAGAATGAACGAAACGGCATTACGGTTAACCTGAGCGGCTACAGAAGCGGTCACGGTTGGGGCAGCGTCGTGTATGTCCTTGTAGTTTCAGCGTCTGTTCTTGCAGCCAGGACGTTGGCTGTGTTCGCTAGCGGTGGATTGCCAGACCTGGGAAGCGAGTCGAGGCCGGCGATCAAGTCGCTTGGCAGGTAAACGATCTTTCGCCCCAGCCGCCTGCCTTGGATTTTTCCCGTCAAGCGAAGGTCTCGAAGCACATGCCGCTGCACGCCGCAGGCATTGGCAGCTTCAGCCTCATCGAGTGCAATCCGGCCCACCGGCCAACCCATCACAACCAGAATTTCGTTGAGGAGCTCGCGAACAATGGGACGAAACTCTTCACGATCAAATGTGACATGCATCAACAGGTTCCTATTGTGGTTAGATTCATTCGGCTACATGTGATGCAATACGGGTGCATCAGTTGGCGGCAGATTGATTGCCGCCGCTGTAGCCGTGCAAAGTCTGATGAAGACCAATGTCAGATGCGAAGCTCGTCGAGGCGCTGCTCCGTTCGTGCTTGATTTTTGGGCCGAATTACGACGGTGTGCTTTACATGGAACTGAGTGGACCGCATGTCGAGTTCGCCGAAGAACCGTTCCAATGCCTGACGGCTTGTGCATCGAGTCCCACCAATTTGAATGGATTCAAGAACGACCCCTCGCAAACCGCGTTTTGTCCAGCGGTACAGCGTGCAGGTATTTGTCTTTTTGCCACGCCGCCGCGGCAGTATTGTGGCCGCTTCGGAAAGCGATAGAATGTCCTCAGTGAGTGGAATTGGTGACGCGTGGTCGCAGCGGTTGACGTGTTCAAACATGGATCAAGACCTCCCTAAAGGCTCTAGGTGCGGATGAGTACCGTTCTCATCAAGATGGGTCTCTACCGAAGTGTGGGCGATTTCTCTTGCTCAGGAGAAAATAGTTGTAAGTCTCGCTCTGGAAGTAACTTGCAACTTGCCGCATCTAGTTCCTATGGGGGAGGGCTCTGTCGCTAGTTCATGCTTCCCGGGAGAGCGGCCGGAGTTTGCCGCAAACCTTCCAGTCAGACGCGTGACCACCAATTGGCAATCTCATGGGAGTCCCCTCAGCACCAGAATTAAGTGCAAAGAATTTTCCGAAGGGACCAGGCGGTGATCGACTTGATCGCCTGTTTTGAATTACCACTTTCTACCACTTTGGCACTCACCGCCGGAAACGTCAAAAGTGGTAAATACTGATACGGCTTGCATTTACATAAAACGAGCTGCAACGGCTTGCAAGGCCGCATTCAGTTTGCGAAACTCTTTAGCTGCAAGACGTTTACGCTACGTTTCGGGTGTGGTCAGGTCCGTCTGAAAATCCATGTGTCGCCGGTTCGATCCCGGCCCTGACCACTTAACACAAGCCGTTTCTCTTCAACGAGTTGCGGCTTTGCGTTTTTCTTGGGAGCGCTTTCGGCGGGCAAGGGTTGCCCGTAGCTGGTCATGCATCCCACAGCCTCCCGGTTTGAGCTTGCCAGCAGACCAGCGTCCAACGAAGCAAAGAATCTCTGGTAATTCGCTTTCCCACCCCTTGATAGTGGCATGACGAACGTGTATACTTTATTACACTACTAAGCCGAATCGCTGCGCATCAAAAGCGGAGGTTGGGGAGTGGATCTTTGGCAACACGGTTGTGAATCTCGAAACGGCTGCGGTGGGGGGTGCGCGGTAGTGAGCAAGGGGACTTGAGTCGAACAGCAGGAACATGCGAATCCCCTCAACCGAGGAGGGGGGTGGTGCAATAGTCTGGAGATTGATTTTTGCAAGTGATGATGTGTTATGCACTTACAAAGTCGGAGGGGCCGACTTTTGCACCACGGGAAAAAAATTTGCGTCTGTGAAGCCTCGCCCGAAGCCCCAGCGAGGGGTTTGAGCATGATTACTGTAAGCGGTCATTTTCTCCGGTGCCACACGTAATCCCCTTCGCTGACGCGTGTGTTCAGTTTCACTTGTCAGCCGTGCTAGGATGGAGGACAATCGAAACGGGCCCAAACAGCGAGGTATGCCGTGAGCGACCAGTGGTTTTACGTAGATGGAAGCGAGACGCGCGGGCCTCACTCCGCGAGTGAGCTCAAGGGGCTGGCTCAGGCGGGTACACTCAAGAGCACGACGCTGGTTTGGAAGGACGGGATGGAGGACTGGGCCCTGGCCAGCAACTTTGGGCTCAGCGGCGGCCCCCCTCCCCTGAAGCCGCCGCCACCCCCTAAGTCCCCCCCTCCCGCACCGCCTCCGGTTTCCCAGGCGGCTGCGGCTCTTCCACCTCCCCCTGCTTGGCTGACTAGTCCTCGTCCCCGGCCCGTCAGTCGGCCCGTTCCACAGTCCACGCAGCAGACAGGGATCTTTATTGCTGCCGGCATCGCACTCGTGGCGGGTCTGGCGATTGGCTGGCTGGCACATGCGATGTTGGCTCAGCCGCGGGAGAAGCAGATCGCAGCGGTGCCGACGCCAGTTCCGAAAGTCGTTCCGGCACCACGGCCGGTGAAAGGGACAAACAACGAGGTCCCCCAGAAAATGCCTCCCGCTGCGGCGGCGAAGCCTGAAACGCCCCTCGCTCCTCCTCCGTCCGCATCGCCAACATCATCTGCTCCAACAACGCCAATCGCTCCTTCTCCTGCGGCAACGCTTCAAGCCGAACCTTCGCCCGCCCCACTATCGCCTCCCGCCGAAGTCGGACCAAGCACGACTACGACCCCGCCGCCAATGGCAGTTCCTGCCGCGACGCTCCCGTCCACACCTGCCGGCAGCCTTTCGACATCGCAGCCCTCAAGGTCGCAACTGCCGCCGACGCTGACGCTGTACCAGGAAATCGACGTGCAGCGAGCACCCAAGATGGCGATCCTTGGCGTCGTGAACGCCCAGGAACTGCACTACCAAATGCTTTCGGAACTCAAGGTCGGCGATCCGGACGCGGAGGGAATTCGCACCGTGGGGCAAAGCGTCCTCGACACGCGGCTTCTCAAGGCGGACGCACTTTCGCAGGCGAACTACGACGCCTCGCTCAAGAAAATCAAAGGCTGGCAATTCAGCTACGCGCTCAGCAAGGACGGCGAGGTGCTGAAGATGATCGCCGGCCCCGCGGATGCTCCGATGGCCGCCAAGATCGAGCCGATGGGAGGGAAGGGATTTCTCGTCACGTCTGTCATGGACGAAGCCGGCTGGAAAGAACTGGCCCAGATGTCGTTCTATGCGCCGGACGAGCAAGCCAGCGGCAACAAACGGCAGCTCCGGCAGATGACGCATGACCTCGGCCCGCTCGGCAGCTTCGTCGGGGAGACCAGCTTCCTTCCCAGAGGGAAAGAGCAGGGACTGCTCCGAATCGATTACGCCCACAAGCTGGCCTACCGCGGTCCCGCCAAGGACGCCCCCGCGGGCGACTTGCCCTTCGCCATCAAAGGTGCCGATCTTCGCCCCGATATCGCCGGCGGCAGCATCTGGTTTGACCAAAAGGCCAAGCGGGTGCGGCAGGCGGAGGACCGCTTCCGGGTGAAAGGGGAAATTGCCACCGATCTGGCCGGCATCCAGATCGAAGAGGAGCAGGTTATGACTGTCAAGCTCACTGATGTAAATCCGTGGAATAAGTAAGCCATGTTTTCCTTCGGCTCTAACAGCACGAAACTCTGCGAAGGAACAACCCGCCGGGAGTGGCTCCGCGTTGGGGGGCTCTCCTCGATGGGCCTGATGCTGCCGCAACTCCTAGCGGCGCGGTCACAGGGTGCCGGGAAGGAAAGGGGACTCAGTGGCACTTTCGGCAACGCGAAGTCTTGCATCGTTTGCTTCCTGTTCGGGGCACCGGCTCATCAAGATATCTGGGACTTGAAGCCCGACGCATCCGACGATATTCGCGGCGAGTTCGAGCCGATATCCACAAGCGTGCCCGGCACATTTTTCGGCGAGCATATTCCCCGGACGGCGAAGCTGGCTCACAAGTTCGCCTTGATCCGCAGCATGACTCATCCGGACGCAACGCACACCGTGGCCATGCACTACATGCTCACCGGCCAGCGGCATCGGCGGCCGGCGACGAATCCGACCAACCTGCCGGACGACTTTCCCTGCTATGGGGCGGCAGTGAATCGGCTCAGTCCGAGCAAGTCGCCGCTTCCTGCGGGGATCAGCCTGAACTCGCCGGGGAATGAGATTCCGTCCAACCATATCTTTCCTGGGTTCTTCGCCGGCTTTCTCGGGCATGGCTATGACCCGATGTTTATTGCGAGCAATCCGGCGGATGGAAAGTTCGATCCGTTCCCGACAGCCGGTGGGGCGGCGAAGGAGCGCGTACGAGAGCGGGAGGATCTGGCCCGCCAACTGGACGGCCTGCGGGCGCGGCTGTCCGTCGACGACAGCGTCCGTTCCGCCGCGACATTTCAGGACAAGGCGCTGAGCATCATCCGCTCGCCGGAGGCCGTCAAGGCCTTTGACCTCACCCAGGAGAAGCAGACACAGCGAGACGCCTACGGCATGTCCACCTTCGGACAAGGCTGTTTACTTGCACGAAGGCTCGTCGAGTCCGGCGTGCGCCTGGTTACGGTCAACTGGGCCCGCGACTACAAAGCCGGAACGGACGACCTTTGGGACACGCACGCCCAGAACTTCAAGAACCACAAAGAGCGTCTGCTGCCGCCGTTTGATTTGGCGTACTCGGCGCTGCTCACGGATTTGGAAGAGCGGGGACTGCTCGATGAAACGCTCGTTGTTGTCCTTGGCGAGTTCGGCCGTACGCCCAAGATCAACAAAGGAGCGGGGCGGGACCATTGGCCCGGCTGTTTCTCCATCACTCTCGCCGGAGCCGGCATTCGTGGCGGACTGGTGCATGGGGCCTCCGACAAGATAGCGGCTTATCCCTCTCGTGACCCCGTCAGTCCCGAGGAAATCGCCGCGACCATCTATCACGCCCTGGGCATTCCCCTGCGGACCGAACTGATTGATCATTCGGGACGCCCGCTGCCGCTGGCCACGGCCAAGCCGCTGCTCTGTTTGTTCGGCTGAGGTTCAACACTTCTCCATAAAGGGTCACCATGAAGCTGCTTCAAGATCGCGTCGCGCTCGTTACCGGAGCCGGCCGCGGCATTGGCCGGGCCATCGCTTTGGCATTCGCCGCGGAAGGCGCCAAACTCGCTCTAACCGCTCGAACCGTGAGCGAACTGGATGATCTTGTCGCGACCATTCGCTCAACCGGTGGAACGGCACGGGCACTGCCAGCCGATCTGGCGGACCGCGCGGTTCCCGGCAGGCTCGTCGCGGACGTGGAAAAGTCGCTCGGCCCGATTGAAATCCTCGTCAACAACGCCGGCATCGGCAGCAGCGCCGGCCCGAGTCCGGTTGCCCAGTTTAGCGACGAGTTCTGGGAGCAAACGCTCATGGTCAACTTGACCGCTCCCTACCTGCTTTCCAAAGCGGTGCTGCCGGGAATGTTCGCCAAGAAATGGGGGCGGATCATCATGATTGCCTCGATCAACGGCAAGATCGGAGCGCTGCACGGCGCGGCCTATGCCGCCAGCAAGCATGGGCTGCTCGGATTCACCCGCACGTTGGCGATGGAGGTGGCTTCCCAAGGCATCACGGTGAACGCCATCTGCCCCGGACCCGTTCACACCGTCATGAACGACCTCCGCGTCGAATATGACGCCAAAAGACGCGGCGTGGCCTTCGACGAACAAGCCACCGGCCTCACTCCCATCGGCCGCCGCCTGGAGCCCGAGGAGATTGCGCCGCTCGCCGTCTACCTCGCCTCCAATGCCGCAGCCGCCGTCGTGGGCCAGGCCCTCAATATCGACGGCGGCGTGTTGATGACAGGTTAGTCTCCGGCCTACTTCTTACGGTTGTTGAAATAATCGTCCACCGCCAGCAGTGCCGACAGGCTGCTGTCGCTGGCGGGACGGCTGCCGAGACTGCCGAAGAAGGCATCGGCGGCCTCACCTTCGCCTTCGCCCGACGAGTCGCCGCCCGCGGGAGCGTTCAATCGGTTGATGACCAAGAGAGCGTCCACGGGAGCCAGCGTACCGTCTCCATTCACGTCCACATACGGAGCACGGGCGAATGGCGTGGAATCCAGGCTCGTGTCGCCGCTGTTGATCCTGTTGATGATCATCAGGGCGTCAATCGGCGAGACAAAGCCGTCATTGTCCACGTCCTCGCGGTCGCGGCTGTTGGTGAAGCTGCCGGCGGGCTGCGCGGAAGTCACGGGCGGATCGAAGTTGCCGGCAATCGGCAGCCCCCATTCGTCGCCGTACTGGGCGAAGCGGTCACTGCCGAACGGAGCGGGCTTGAAGAACATGCCGCCGTTAGCAGCGTTACGGGTCAGGATGGATTGATTGTTGGAAATGAACAGATACCATTCGGCGCTCTCAAACGGGGCGACGCCGGCTCGATCGGGAACCCACAGACCCAGGTCGGTGATGCCGTCTCCGTCGAAGTCCGAAGCGACCGGCCGCTCACGTACGCTGGCAAAGCCAAAGGTGAAGCTGAACTCGGTGGTGCCGGAGAGTCCATTCGAACCGAAGTCAATGGAGAACTTGTCGTCGGCCCAAGCTCCAAGGTCTTCCTTGCCGTCACCGTCAAAGTCGCCGGTAATCGGCAGGCCGGACATGTTCGTGCCGGGGAGCTTCAAATCGACCTTGAAGTCGTGGTTGGTATCGAGCAGCCAGGTGTTGCCCACCTTCAGCGCGACTTCGTCGCCATTGGCGGCGTTGTTGTCAAAGTTGCCCGCCACTGGGGTGCCGCCAATGTTGGTGACGCCGGCAAACAGCGGCTGGACCACATTGATTTCCGGCACGCCGTCGTTATTCGTGTCGATCAGCCAGCGGTAGCTGGTGCCGACCTTGCCGTACGCGGCCAGCTTGTCAAAGCCGTCGGCGACACCCGCCACAGCCGCCACGAAGTTTCCCGCAAAGATATTGTCGCTGGTGAAGCCCATCAGGTAAGTGATGTCACGGTTTGAGGCGTCCAAATTCGTGGGATCAAAGGAGTAGTTTCCGTTGGTATCGACGTACACGCTCCCGGAAGCCCAAGCCCCGAGTTCGGCACGGGTATCGATCGTGAAGCGAGCGATGAAATCGCCTCCCGCATGAGTGTCACCGCTGGGGAACGTGGGAGCACCGTTGGGCTCGGCGGCGTTGCTTTCGCCATCGAGTGCATTGCCCGCGGGATCCTGCAGGTTGTCGTTGATGGTCAGCGTAAACCGATCGTCCGGCAGCGGCTTAGCGAACACGATCTGGACCGTGGCGGTGGGTACCCCGCCGACCACAACCGGGTTGTTCACCAGAATGATTGATGAAATCGCCGCAATCCCGGTGGCGTCGCCCCTGACGACATAGGTGCCGGGCGAGATCGCGCTATTCGGATCCAGGGACGCATACAAGAATCCCGGGGCCCGCGCCGGCAGATCCCGGAAGCTGATCGTCAGGCTGTTGGCGAGCGGGGTGGGAATCAACGAATTGTTGGTCGTCTTGGAGTTAAACAAGTTGTAGGTCGCGGACGGCACGTTGTTGACCTGGACGTTGGTAACTTGCGGACCGAACACGTCCACGTTGCCGACCCCCGGATTACCGGTACCGACGGCATCCAGATTGTCGAACTCATAATGGTTGATGGAATCCGCCGAAGCGCCCCGAACCCGCACAAAGATGCGGTTGAATTGGGGAAAGGCCGGATCATTGGTTGCGCCAAACACGGCTGCTTTGCCGCCAGGAGCGACGACCCCCGAAACGATCAGCACCCCGTTGGCATCGTAAATATCAAGGTTCAGGTCACCAGTGCCAGGCAAGCCCGCGCGGCCGTTGGCCAGAGGCCCTTGTGTGTCAAACAGGATCTTAACGGAAAATGTCCCGGTGGCCTGCGGACGGAAATCGTACCAATCCTCGTCGCCGGGGACTGCGAACGGCGCGATCACCGCACCTGGATCAATCGTGGGTCGATTCGCGGATTCACCCACGCGGGAGAGAGTCGCGGCCGTCAGGCGTGTTTCGTTGTACTCAAACGGATCCGAGTGGAAGACCTTGATGCGGCCAGCGCCGTCGGTTCCGACGCCGCCGGTGACGGAGTTGACCGGCGTGATGTCGAGTCGCTCAATGTCTGTGTAGAAGACCGGATTGAGCGCGCCGACCGTGACGGAGCCGCTCCTTTGGTCGGGGGCCTGGCGGAGAATCGTCAAGTCACCAAGTCCGGCATCATCCACAATCAGCCGGTCGCTGGCATTCGGTGAGCCGCCGTCGATGTCGAAACCCAAACTTCCGGCCAAGGCATCGGCCACGCTGACGCGAATCAGGTCGTCGCCACCGAGAGTGGAGAGCTTGACTTTTTCGAGATTGGTCACGCTGAAGAGCTGCGTAAAGGCGTTCTGGGTGTAGCTCAGGGCGCTGGCACCGGACTGCACGGCATTGACGACGTCGTTGCCGGACGTTGCGGTCAAGCCGACAGTGTCAAAGCTGGCCAGCGAATCGACCGTGATGGTGCTGGCGCCAGACATCGCATAAGTGAACTGGGGATAGGTGGCTACCGTCGCGCCAGTCGATGCTGCCGTGAAGCTGCCGGCACCAATTCCCGTGGGAATGAAATTGATGCTGTCCTCGCCAGTGGTCCCGCTGATGGCCAAAGCGCCGGTCGCATTCGACAGATTGACGCGCTCCAAGCCCGAGTAAGTCACGGGGATGCCGGCGGTCGCAGTAATCGTGCTCGTCGCCAAATCGACCGAAGTGGTGCCGCCAGCGCCAGTGTGGTTCAGTGTATCGGTGTTGGCGTCCGAGTCACCACCTTCCACTCGAAGGATATACGCATTAAGGCCGCCGGTAGGCGGATTTGCCAGGTTAAACGTGTCGTTGCCCGACAGTCCGCGGAGAGTCGCCTGCGCCAGGGCACCGAACTGTCCGTTGCCGGAGAGAATTACCGGCGTGTGAATATTGGCGCCGGTGTTGACCCGGACCTGAGCGGCAAATGTTAGGGTTGCGTCCCAATCAAACGTATCATCCGCCGAGGTTCCATTCAAAATGATGGTGTCACTTCCGCCCACGGTGCCTGTTATTAGCGTGTTGAAAGTATTTTTGTCCAGAAGCGCCGTCGACGGCGCGAGGTAACCACTGAGCCCGAAATACTCAATGGGCACAAAGGCAAATCCCGGCGCGAAGCCGGTCACCTGTCCGGCGGTGGGGTCCGCCCCCGGACTAACGATGAAGGTGTCGTTGCCGAGTGTGCCCGTTATGGCCAGACCGTCGTTGTCCGCTGGTTGGCCGACGATGGTCAGGTGCTCAATGCCGGTAAAGTCCAAATTGGGGGCCACCGCAAAGTTTGAAATGCTCCCAGCCCCCTTGGCCGAATCTATAAGGATGAAATGGTCTGTCGTGCCGGCAACGCCGTTGAGGATGAGGGTGTCGCTGGCGGTTGGATCGTTGCCGTTGAATGTGATTGAACTTAGCACCCCACTAAAATCGACATTCGGGCCGAACTCAGCATACAAGCTCCCCGTTCCGGCTACCGAAGAAATATAGAACGTGTCATTGCCGGTAGTCGCGTTGATCGTCAATGAAGAGGAGGCACCACTAGAGGTTTCGACGATGTGCTCAATTCCGCTGAAGCTCAGCGGGTTTGCGGTGCTCGAGGTAATCGTCGAGGCAACCAGATTGATGGTCGTGTTGGCGTTCGCGACGGGCCTGTAGTTGATCGTGTCGCTGCTGGAGTCGGAGTCTCCCCCTTCAACGCGGAGGGTGACCGCGGCTGGGCCGGCGGGAGGGGTGACGTTGAAAGCGTCGTTCCCGGCCAAGCCGCGGGCCAGGGTGCTGGCGACGTTGAAAACCTCGAGGCGTGAAACTACGATGCCGTTGAGCGTGTTTTGGAATTCGGTGCCGCCCGCTTCGCCCGTGCGAATGTCGATGGTGTCATCGGCCGAGGTGCCGTTGAACACGAAGGAGTCGGTCCCCCCTGGATTGAAGAAGTTGACGTCGCTGTCATTGGCCGCCGGAGAAGCTCCGCTGTAGCTCATCGGCGTCATCGTGAAGGGGCCGACGCCGACTCCGGTTTGATCCATCGTCCCCGCGAACGACCCGCTGCCGCTAGTTGCGCCGTGGGAGTATTCGACGGCGTCGTTCCCCGTAGTGCCGTCCACGCGGACTCCGTCGCCATCCGCTTGCTGAATGACCAGCGTCAGGTGTTCCGTACCCGTGAACAAGACGTTCGGCTGGGAAGCTCCGTCATTGACGACAGTGCCGGCGCCTACATTGGTGGGGAGATAGCGGAGGTTGTCGAGCAGCCCGCTGATCCCGTTGAGGATGAGGGTATCGCTGCCGGTTGGATCGCCGCCGGCGACCGTAATGGTGCCGGTCAGGCCGGAAGGAGTCGTTTGATTGTTGAGGTTGATCGTGTCGCTGCCGGCACCGGCGTTGATTACGACATTGGTCTTGTTGTCGAACTCCACTGGCTCGAAGTTATCGACGGTGATGCGGCCCGCGGTGGTCAGAATCTGGGCAGCGGTGTAATTGATCGCGTTATCTGCATCGAGCAAGCTGGCGATGCCCGGCGCACTGGAGAGGGTGAACGTCGTGGCCGGCACATTGTCGGTGAGGGGCGCGATATTCTGGAAGTTGACGACCTGAGTGTCGATGATGCTCTGGCCATCACCTGGGTTTGCGCCCACATTCACGCGGCTGCTGTTGCGCGTCGGACCGCCCGTTTGCGTAAGGTCGAGTCGATCAAAGCCAGTGCCGCCGTTGAAGTTGATCCCGGCGGCGAAATTCAGAAGTCCGTTGCTGCTGTCAACCACCAGTCGGTCGTTGCCCGCCATGCCCGCAAAGTCCACGCGGGTCAGCGCCTCAAACAGGCCAAAATACTGCTGAACGCCATTCACAAAGATTTCGACATAGTCGGTATCCGCCGCCAGCCGGCGGATAAGAAATTCGTCGTTCGTGGGGCCATTGTCGTCGCCCGTGATTTGCAGTGTTCCGTTGATGGCAAAGGCATCGAAGAACACCTGTTGAGCGACCCCGGGGGTGGCGGGAGTGTTGCCATTAAATGCGACGTATGCCGTGCCGCCAAAAAGATCGAGGCCGAAATACTCGCCGATCCGCGTGGTTGGGCCACCCTGGAAGGAAGTTGTAGGTGCTTCGTCCGGATCAAATGCCGCGTCGTTGATGCGGAACGGGGCGGACCAGTTAACGCCGCCGTCTACGCTGTACATCCCCATCCAGTCGAGCAGGAAATTGTCATCGCCGTTGCCGGCAATGTTATCCGCACCGTCATTCACCAAGCCACGGCGGTTGTCGTACCAGGTGACGACCAGATTGCCGAATTGATCGATGACCCCTGTGGGAAAGAGTTGGAAGGAAGTGCCGCCGCCAGTCGGCAACAAGGTTCGCGTCCAGGTGGCTCCGTTGTTATCCGATCGCGAAATGTAGAGGTCCGAGTCGTCTCCCGCACCGTGATTATTGTCGGTATCATCCGCGGCGATGACATAGACTTGCCCGTTTCTGATGGGATCCGGCAAAACATACGGATGGACGGAACCTTGCGTCAGAAAGTCTGTTCCCGCGAAATTTCCAACGGCGTTTTCCTGGCGATTGAAGGATATGTCGGCTTGGCCCGCGGTGAATGGATTTGTTCCCGTCTGGCTCCAGGTTGTTCCTCCGTCCGTGGAGCGGAACACGATGACCTGTCCGCTTGTGCCGTCCGGCAGAGACGTCTGTCCGGCGACGAACCCCGGCTGAAGATGGTAAGCGGCATAGACATCACCGTTGCTGCCGACAGCGATGTGAACCTGCTGGTCAAAACCCGCGGCACCGATGTCCTGGGACAACCATGTCACTCCATGGTCGGCGGACCTCGCCACGAACACTCGCGTGCTATCGCCACCTCCCAAGCCGAATCGTGTCCAAACAACGTAGATGTTGTCGTGCCACGGGCTTTCTGGAAAGCTGTCTGCGGCCAGGGCCTGGCGGTCGTCCGACTGCGTACCAGGCGGATCGTTGACAACGACCCCCAACCCAATGGGAGCACCGGTAACGGGATCCATCTCCACTACGCGCACGCCGCCTGTCGCAGCGTCCAGGTTTGTCCACCAGACACGGCCGGTTGAATCGGAGTCGGCCCAGGTGTCGCCATTGGTCGGGACGCCGTAGACTCCCGTGTTGATATTGACGAATGCGTCGCTCGAGACTGCAGAGCGCTCGTGCGCCTGCACGACAATGTTGCCGGTGTTTCCACGATTGCTAATAGTGAGATTGGGCTCGGGAAATCCAAAGTTGCTGATTCGGCCAAGTCCAACGTCTGCATGATTGGTTGCCGGGACAGTGAGAGGACCAGCAAAAAAATCTGCCGCCAAAACCACGCGCGCTTCGAGGGGCTCCAAAAATAGGCGGCGAGTCTTCCACTTGCTGCCGCGAGTCGTCAGGCGCGAAGCCGGCCGCCGCTTGCGTGAAGAACCAGTGCGAGAAACAGTGGGTTCGGAACCATTGGTGAACGACATGGGGTTACTCCAAAGCTGAATCGACGTGGCGACGGCCCAAATGAAAAGAGTCGAATTGTGATTGCCGGTGGGCGAAACCCGACAAAAGGACTAGCGATTGAGCTGCGGAAAGCAGGTTAACTTGGGAAGAATGGGTTGTCAATCATGTTTAGCACACGTTTGTCGGATTTGATGATTTCGCGGTTTTTTCGCATTTTGACGGTATTCTCGGAGCGCGCAAAAAAAAGGCCGAGTCAGCGGGGGCTGACTCGGCCTTTAGGAAGCCGAATTTGCAGGTATTTACTGGCTTACCAGCGGAAGTCCAAGCGGGTCGTGAAGCCATCAAAAGTGATGGCGTTGATGTTGCTGCCCAGGCCGACAAAGTTGTTGGTCTGAACCGACTGGATCCACTGGTTGTTGGGAATCGCGTTGAACCAGCCGCTTACCATGTAACCACTGGTGAGCCGCCAGCGGCCGCAAGCACTCTGCCAGCCGGCTCCCAGTTCCATGTCCAGGATGCTGACAATGCGGCCAGCCTTCCAGGAGGTGTCCACGATAATCGGGTCCACATCGCTGCCCTGGACGTAGCGGCCGCGGAATTCACCGGCAACAAAGCTGGCGGAAGTCTTGCCATAAACCATGAACCCGCTGTTGCAAGCGTGGCGTTCGCCATCGAGGCCGACGCGGAAGCCGCCACCGTCAAAATCCATGTTGCTGGCCAAGGTGTCGGTCGTTCCGGTGCCGGAATAGACGCCGACGAACTGCTGATTGAGTCCGGCGTAGCGAGCGCCCACCAGGTAGTTGACGACCCACAAGTCATCGGAGGCCAAAACGGCCCGATAGTCGGCATCCACCAGGTCAAAGCGGATGTTATTGAACCCGGTCGCATCCAGGAAGTCCGAACCCGCATTTGCGGTCCCGGGATGGAGCACGGTGCTCCGCAAGACCAGCGGAGCGGTGGTGCTCACGGCGCTGGTGCCGCTGCTCTGGAAACCGCTATACGTGAGGGAAACGCTGGAGCAGTCGTCCATCGCATACACGCCGCCCACGCGGAATCCAGCGGAGAAATCGGGATCCGCGACGGCAACCGGGCCCACCTGAATCGGCGGGACTGGGGGAGGAACGATCGCTCCATCAATGGCCACGGCATACGCGACTTCCGCGTTGCGGGCTCGCAGAATCAACAACTCGCCAAAAATGCCGCTGCGATGCGCCCAAACCGGGGAGCAGCATTCTTCGCAAGCGTTCAAGTCGACTTTGCCGACCTGGATCGGTGCATCCAAGGGGGACTGCACCGGGGCGTCGGCACTTACTTCCGTTTCGCCGCTGACGAGTTGAAACTCGCCGCGGAACGGCTCGGCAGCGGCCGCGAGCCGGCGAGGCTGCTCCGTTTGCCAGGCTGCATCGCCCGCCAAAGCTGCCGGACCTGCTTGCGCGAATTCCTCGCAGCGAGCCGTGCCAGCATAGGCCAGATAAACCAGTGACACAAACAATCCGCGCCAAAAGCATTTCATGATTAGTTCCTTATAAACGGCATATCCCTCCGTAATATCGTTCGCCTCACGCGGCACCACGAAAAAAATCCGGATGCGCCCCATAAGCGGTGCGCACGGGAAAACCCGCACCACTCCGAGAACCGGCATGAACGCGAGAACCCGCAAGTCGGAAATGCGCGGAATAATCGCGCAAGTTTGCCAAACCGGCAAACGGCGTCGGTGGGGGAGCGAGACACTTGCTGAAACTGGCCGTTAGACCTCGTCCAGCGGCTCCGTGGCGTCCCCGAATTTGCCGGGGCGAAGCTGCATCTTGTCCATCATGGAGAGATAAAGGCGGCAGGCCTGGCGATTGGCCTTGTCGCGGTAATTGAGGGACTTCCCCGTCGCAATCCGTCCGCCGCCGCGGCCGATCATCACGATTGGCAGTTGCGTGGCGTCGTGGCCGCCGGTCATCATGCTGGAGCAGAACATGAGCATGGAGTTATCGAGCAGAGTTCGCTCACCTTCCTGAATCGCATCGAGCTTGCGGGCGATGTAGGCGAGTTGCTCCACAAAGAACTGATTCACCTTCAGCCAGTCCGCCGTATCCGAATGGGACAGCAGGTGGTGGATCATGTAATCCACCCCCAGATGCGGGAAGCGAAGCGACGAATGATCGTTGTTGAGCTTGAGCGTCGTGATCCGCGTGGTATCGGTCTGGAAACCGAGCACCAAAATATCGCACATCAGCCGCATGTGGTCGGCGATGTCTTGAGGGATCCCATCCGCGGGACGCTCCCTATTCGGCTTGTCGAGCGTGGGCCGCCACCCTTGCAGCTCACCCTTTTTGCCGGCGTTTTCGATCCGCTGCTCCACGTCCCGCACGCTATCGAGATATTCGTCGAGCTTGCGCTGGTCGGTGGCGCTGATCTGGCGGCGCAAATCGCTGGCGTCGGCCAGTACGGCATCGAGAACGCTTTTGTCCCCCTTCTGCACTTCATCCTTGAACAGGCGGTCGAAAGCGAGAGCCGGATAAAGTTCCAGTGGCGTCGGAGTTGTAGGAGAAGTCCACGAAATATGCGAGCTGTAGAGCATCGAATAATTCTTGTGGACTGACGGATTCGATTTCTCGCAGCCCAGCACCAGGCTCGGCACTTTCGTGGAACGGCCGTACGTCTGCGCGAGGAACTGATCCACGCTGGTGCCCGAGCGGATGTCGCCTCCGGATGCCAGCGGAGCGCCGGAAAGCAAATTGCCCGTCTGCGAACTATGGATGTTCCCCTTCAGGGCCTGCTCGTTGTAGAGGCCGCTGATGAAGAGCAGTTTTTCACGCACATCCTTGAGGGGAGCAAGCACTTGCCCCAGTTCCATTCCTTTCCCCTCGCCTTTAGCCCACCACTCCTTGCTGTGATAGCCGTTGCCGGAGAACAGAACCGCCAGGCGGACGGGGGCTTCGCTGGCTTTGCCATTCTTGGCCGGCTCATCACCCCAGACAGGCAACGATTCCAGCCACGGCAAAGCCATGGTAACGCCAAGGCCGCGAAGCAAGGTGCGACGGGAGAATGAGTGGGTGGCTGTGTTGCTCATGTTAAGACCATTGTTCCTACACGTCGTCGAGAGATATCGGTTGCTGAGCTAGGTGTCGTACGGCAATGACCAAAACCATTTCGGGGCGAATGGTAAAGACTGCCCGATGGGTCTTGCGTCGGCCAACACCAAATCTAAGCTCGCGAATCTCGTAAGGGAACGAATTGTTTTCCAAAGACAGGGGATATTTCTCTGGGCTATTCGTGATGGTCCCAATCGCTTCTACAAATTGGTTGTACCATTTTACCGCTTGTGCTTCCGAACGATTTTCCTTCCACCAGCAAAAGGCCGCCTCCAACTGATTTCGGGCTTGATCAGTAATGCCAACAACACGATTCATACTTGTCACGGGATATTGTGTTTTTGGCGAACTTCCGCATCGACTTCCGCGAGAAGACGATAACGCCCCGCCTCCATGTCTTCAATTCCTGCCTGGATCGCGGCCAGGTCATCCCGCTCGCGCTCCAATGCCGTCATAGCCGCGCGAAGAACCTCGTCCTCGGATCGATACGGCCCATTGGCAAGTTGGTTCTTCACTCGCTGGCCAACGTCGGATGGAAAAGGGTAACTCATTTTGCGCTCCAAGGTCGAATTTAATCATTATACGCCGTCTCCCGCCCCCGAATCTCGCGGAACTGGCGGCTTTGGATTATCAGGTCGAAGGCGGCGAGGCCACTGTAGTTTTTAGCCTTTAGTTCCGCCTGCATTTCGGTCAGCAGAGGCTCATCAGAAAGTTGGACGCTGCGCCCCAGCGAGTAGCCAAGGAGCTTCTTGCAAAACTGCCGGACAAAGGCGTCGCGGCGCGTGGTTAGCAGATACTTGCGAAGACCGTCGAGCCCCGCAAATTCGGCTCCATCCATGGCTTTCACATGGACATCGATGGGTCGGTCGCCAAAATCCTTTTCGCGCAGGCGGCCGATGGCGTCGTAGGCTTCCAGCGAAAACCCAAAGGGATCAATCCGTTTGTGACAGCCGGAGCATTTTTCGTCCGTCGTGTGTTTTTCAACGAGTTGCCGCACGGTGAGGCCCGCGATGGCTGTTTCATCGTCGGGAATGACGGGGACACCCTTGGGTGGACGCGGCAGGCGTTCGCCGAGGAGTACCTCGCTGATCCAATTGCCGCGCAGGATGGGGCTGGTTCGCGAGGCACCCGATTGCGTTGCCAGCGTGGTCGCCTGGGCGAGAATCCCGCCGCGGCCGGATTTCTTGACTCCCTCGACGCGCCGCCAGTCGGCTCCCGTGACTCCGGCGATGCCATAGTGCTTCGCCAGGTCTTCATTGAGGAACGTATGGTCGGCGTCGAGGATGCCGGTCACTGAGCCGTCGTTTTGAAATAGGTCGGTGAAGAATTGGATCGATTCCTCATACATCGCGCCGCGCAGACCAACGAAGGTGGGAAAATGCCGCTCGCTCTTTTCGTCGAGATGGTCGAAATCATGAATGTGCAGCCATTGGCAGGCGAACTCCGTTGCCAGTCGGCGAGTCTTTTCGCTTTTAAGCATCCGCCGAGTTTGCGCCTTTAGGATACTGGGGTCACTCAACTTTCCCGCCGCCGCGAGTTGTCGCAACTCACCGTCCGGCTGGGATGACCAGAGAAAGTAACTGAGCCGGCTGGCGAGTTCAAAATCGGAGACGGAGCCTTGTCCCGCGCCGGGACCCGGCATTTCGATGCGATAAAGGAATGCCGGCGAGACCAGAACTCTCGCGAGCGTGAGCCGAAAGGCATCCTCGTGCGGAATCTCTTGGACTCGCAGTCGCGCATAGAGCGCCCGGAGTTCTTTGGCTTCCGCTTCCGTCAGCGGCCGGCGATACGCCTGGCCGGCAAAGGCAATCAGCGATGTCAATTGCTGCGGCTGGGTGTCGATAAGCCGGTGGCGATAAGCGGCGGCCCGCTCGGCATAGGGCTTGCGGAGTGGCTCAAAGACCTTGGGGTCGGCGTCCTGCGTGGCATACTGAATAAGCTGTTCCAAGGCATCGACCAGTGTCAGGTAATCCTGGCTGATGTAATGCAGTTCGTCCCAAAGCTTGTCGAGTTGCTTCGCCTGGGCCTCATCGAGCATCAGCCGCGATAGGTGATCGTCCTCGCGATAAAAAAGAGTCAGAGTGACAACTTCATCCACGGGGACAATCTTGGTGTAACAAAGTGCGGCTGGGAACAACTGCCGGAACTCTTCAAACCCGGCTTCGATCCGCTTGCGAGCCTGGCTCCCTTCGTTCACCAGAATCGGCGATGCAAACGACGTCCGGCGATTATCGGCAGTCCACTGACCGCCGGCTTGCGTCACCTTTACCTCGGCGGGTTGAAGGCCGCTATCCGCCGGTGCCTTGCCGCTGAGGACGTGCAACTGAACGCCTCCCTCCGCGCCGGCCTTCGGATCGAGCCCGCCGGTTGCGACAAGTTCGCAGCCTTCCACCAAATCGGCGGGAAGCCGAATCTCAAGAACCGAAGGGGCTTGAACGCAGATACTGGCGGAATCCACTTCCCCGCCGCTTGGATGCTTGCCAAAAAGTGCCGGGTCGAGGCCCCAATCACTTGGTATCGCATCCTTCTTAATAGTTCCATCTGCGGGTTCAACCTTGGCTGCCGAAAGATTTCGCAGGATCCCACCAAGGAGCGGCCCGCCGCCAGCCCGCAACTGCTGATACAGGGCGGCATTCGGTGTACCGCTCGCTTCCGGCATTTTTCCCGAGAGCAGCTTTTGAACCACTTCGGCTGCAGCCTTCCTGGCGTCGGCCCCTTTGGCGTCTTGCCACTTGGAAAGGAGCGACCCCGCTGGAATGACGGGCGAAGTGGCGGTTTGCTGTTCCGGCTCCGTATAGAAATGCCACACGCCTTGGTTCCCAAGCCGGTCCGCGTGCGGGTTGCCAGCGAGAATGTCCCCCGAAACATCCGCGGCCAGATCCCAGGTCTTCCCCTTGATGTCCTTGTCGTCCGCCGTGGAAAGTTTGAGATCGATGGCGGTGAGGTCGCAGGAATGACTTCCGTCGCGCGGGCCGATGAGGAGCGAAACCAGATCGCCGGCTTGAATCGAGACGTTCTCCAGCGGGCCGAATTTGAACTCCTTGTTCCCCTGCGCGGTGCCGGTGGCAAGTCTTTGCCGGGTCGAACCGCGGCGCAACTCCACAAGCCAGGTGACGCCGTTGCCACATTCGGGATGAGCATGTGTCACGGCTCCTTCGATCCGAACCTTGCCGGTGACGGGACTTTTCCACCCGGCGGCGGCCCGCAGCGTGGGCGAAGGATGGACCGCCACGCCATGCGGCTTCATGTTGCCGGGAACTCGGACGTGCTTGTCGGACGAATTGGCGAGCAGCAGCGGAGTGGCATCGCTTCCCCAGCCTTTGATGAAGTCGTAGGCTCCAGAGTTATTGATCTTGTTCGTGAAGTGTCCGGTCAACTCGACATTTCCGCCGGCACCGATCCCCAGATAATTGAGCCACGCCGCCAGCGAGTCGGCCTCCAAGCCGTGCTTTTTGGCAAGTTCGCCCGTTGAACTTTTTCCCTGCGATGCAGCGGCTTCGTCGGCAGCGACGAGGTACTTTGCGGTTGCGGCGAAAAGCATTTCACGGCGAGCGGTCAATTCCCGCATGACGTGCCGCACATTCTTCAGCGGCAAGTCGGGCCAGCCGGGAGCGACAATGCGCGGGTTTTGCCACAGCGCGAGGTCGTGCTCGTGCCCGTCGCCTGCATCGGAAGTCACCAGCGTGATGGTGATTTCTCCGGTCGGCAACTGCGGCGGAAATTTGAAACGGATGTCCTGCTGCGTCACGAGCGGGCTAACCGGCTCCAGCCACCGCTGCGGCCCGCCAACTTTGCCAATATGCCCAACGCTGCCGAATCGGAACAGCGATTTCTGCCAGGCGGAAATCTCGGCAGCAAGAGCCGGGGCGTTTTCCGGCTTGGCTGTTTGCCAGTGGCTTCGCAGCGGTGACAAGAGCAGCGATGGCTCTTTGCTCGTGAGGCTTTTCCAAAGCAGGCCAAGATATTTTGCATTCAGCTTTCGCTCGCGAGCCACCACTTCGATATTCTTAACGTCTTTCGTCAGCCGCTCGCGCTCCGCCACCGTGGCGAGCAAATACTTCTCCAGCGGCAGCCGGCCTCCTTCGTTAGTGTCAAAGACGATGCCTTGCAGATTCACCTTCTCGCCGCCGCCGGCGTCGGAAAACGGGCGATAGAAGTTGCGAATCTCGGCGAGTTTGTCGTTCGTCCAGTCCCGCCGCGTGGCATGCGGCGAAAGAACAAAACCATCCGGCAACAAAATTGCGTGGTCGGCGATTTCCTTGGCGGCATCCAGATATTTGGTCACGAGTGCCGGAGACATCACGAGGGCATTGCCCGTGTTTGTGAATCCTTCGCCCGCGGCACCATCGACCGGAAATTCTTTGGCGGGATCGAGCGAGTCGACACCGGTCAGATCGCGCAAGGTGTAGGTATATTCTGCATTGTTCAGCCGGCGAAGCACCACTTTTCCTGGGTCTCCCGCCCGCGTCCGTGCTTCCATTATCAGGTAGCCGTGGACCCATTTTTCCAGCTTCTCCTTTTCTGCGGGCGAAGGCAGTTTTTCATCTTTGGGGGGCATCTGGTTGGTATCCAGCATCTGGCCGACTTTTTGCCAGGTTTCGGGATGTTTGCGGACGTCGGCCCAACTGCCGATGGCTCCCAGGTCGATCTCTGCCTCGATCCGGTCACCGGAATGACACTTCAGGCAATAGGTCGCCAGAAGCGGTCGAATTTCGCCGCCATAGGTCTTTTCCAGGTCCTTTGCGTCAGGCTGTTCCGCTGCCGCTGGACGGCACGTTAATGCCAACATCGCCAGAACCAAGACCAGCGAGCCAAATCGAAGCAACATCCGCAACCTCTTAAGTAGGGGCAATCGCAGAAGCAGGAATTCACCACACCATTATAGCGGCTGAGTGCAGCCGCGGCGGGAGATTTGGCTAAGTCGCTCCCAGCTTATCCCACTGCTTTCGGATTTCTTCCAATCCGCTGACCGGAGCCTGGCAGGCAAAGTTTTCGCAGATGAATACGCTCGGATATTCGCCTGCCGAGGTGCGGCCGGCAAAGAGGGGAGCAAGATGCTGCGAATGCTGCTGGCCGGGCGTTCCGCGGCCGATGACGCAGCGGGGAATGAACCGCTGCTGGAGATCGACCAAAGTGCTCGCCATCTCTGCGTTGTTCGGACCAACGACGACAATCTCCGGCATTGGGCCAAGATACATGTCGAGGGCAATCAGCAGTTGGCCGGCAGCGGTTGGAGAACGCTCCATCACACTGAGGCCAGCGAGCAGCGCCCCTTCGGCCGCGGTGAGATAGTCATTGCGCCCGCAAAGCTTTCCGAGCCGCAACAAGGCGGTGGCTGCCATCGCGTTGCCGCTGGGAACGCTGCTGTCGTGCAGGTCCTTGTTCCGGGCAATGAGCTGTTCGTGGTCGTCAGCCGTGAAATAGAAGCCGCCACGGTCCTTGTCGATGAACCGCGCGAGCAGGATATCGGCCAGACGAACCGCTTCGTCAACCCATTTTTCGTCGAAGGAGCATTCGTAGAGCGTAACGAGCGCGTTGACGAGATAAGCATAGTCGTCCAGGTATGCATCGAGCTTCGCTTCACCATGCCGATAGGTGTGGAGCAGCCGGCCATCGGAGCGAGACATCTTCGTGAGAATGAATGCCGCGGCTCTTGAGGCGGCTGAAAGGTAGTCTGGTCGAGACAAAATGACGCCGGCCTTTGCCAGGGCATCATTCATCAAGGCATTCCAACTCACCAGGATCTTGTCATCCTTGCCGGGGCGAACCCGCTTGTCCCGCACCGCCAAGAGTTCCTGCCGCATCTGCGTCAGGTCTTGTGCCAACTTCTTCGCGTCGATTCCCTTGATGGAAGCACATTGAGCGACTGTTTTGGGCAGGTTGAGAATGCTGTGACCATGCTCAAAGTTTCCCTCCGCCGTCACGTCGTAGACATAGCAAAAGATCGCCGCCCGCTCTTTGCCGAGGACCGCTTCAATCTCCGGCGGCGTCCAGACGTAGAACTTTCCTTCTTCCCCTTCGCTGTCGGCGTCTTCCGTGCTGTGAAAGCCCCCTTCGGCATCGGTCATGTACTTGAGCATATAGTCCGCCGTTTCGCGGACGGTCTTCGCGAACCGTTCGTCGTGCGTGGCGGTGAACGCTTCCAAGTAAGCTGACATCAGAAGACCGTTGTCGTAGAGCATCTTCTCGAAATGCGGCACGAGCCACCGCTCGTCCACGCTATACCGGGCAAAGCCGCCGGCGAGATGGTCGTAGATGCCGCCGCTGGCCATCTTGTCGAGCGTGAGCGTGACCATGTGGAGCAATTCCGGCCCCGGATGGCGCTGCCACATTCGGAGCAGAACTTGCAGGTCCATCGAGTGCGGAAATTTCGGCGCGGTTCCAAAGCCGCCGTGAGTCATGTCAAAAGCCCGCTGCAATTTCTGCTCAGCAGTTTTGAGGAGGGCCAGCGATAGTTGCTGCTTAGTATCAGGGGGCTCACGCCCCCCGCTCGCCTCTTGCAAGTGAGCCGTCATCTCAGCCGCCTGTGCCACCGCCGCTTCCCGCCGGTTCTGCCAGGCGTCAACTACTGCCGCCAAAATCTGATCAAAGCCGGGCATCCCCCGCCCCGAGGTCGGGGGCCAATACGTCCCCCCAAAGAACGGCTGCAAATCGGGGGTCAGAAACACCGACATCGGCCACCCGCCGCGGCCGGTCATGAGCTGCACGGCATTCATGTAAATCTGGTCGAGGTCCGGCCGCTCCTCCCTATCCACCTTGATGCAGACGAAGTGCTGGTTGAGATAGTCCGCTATCCCCTGATTCTCAAAACTCTCATGCTCCATCACATGGCACCAGTGGCACGCCGAATAGCCGATTGAGAGAAAAATCGGCCGCTGCTCTTTTTTAGAGCGATCCAGCGCCTCCGGTCCCCAAGGGAACCAGTCCACCGGGTTGTTCTGGTGCTGCAACAGGTACGGACTGGTTTCGCGGGAGAGGCGGTTGGGCATTGGAATTCAACTCAGGGCTAGTCGAGATAGAGCACTGGCCCGGACGACGAGTGCAAAACCCTACTATACCGCAACGTCCCGCCGGCCAGACGGGCCATCGTTCATGCATCCGCTCAGCCGAACATCTCGCGGATTGGCTCGCCGCTGGGGAGCAAGGGAATCGGTCTGCCAGAGAAATCGGTTGGGGACAGATCGGTCGAAATGCCCAGGAAACGGTACATCGTCGCCAGCAAATCGGTTGGGCCGAGCGGGCGATCCTGTGGCACGGCCCCCTTGGCATCGCTGGAACCGATGACCTGGCCGTGGCGCAGCCCGCCGCCGGCGAACAGGGCCGTAAAAACATTTCCCCAATGGTCGCGGCCGGCTGTCGTATTGATGTTCGGCGTGCGCCCGAACTCGCCAAACACTTGCACCAGGACGCGGTCCAAAAGACCGCGTTCTTTCAGATCAATAATTAAACTCGATAACGCCATGTCGAGATGCGGGCCTTTGGTTTTCGTCCCTTCGATGCCAGGCCCACCGACTGTTCCATGCAGATCCCATTCAAAAAACTCATAGTCTTTCACATTGACAAACGTGACGCCGGCTTCCACCAGCCGTCTGGCGAGGAGACACCCCTGCCCCAGTCGCGTTCGTCCGTAGCGATCGCGCAGCCGCGGATCTTCGCGCGAAATATCGAACGCGCGCCGCACGGCAGGTCCGGAAAGCATGTCGTACGCCGACGCCTGAAAGGCATCCATTGTCGTGAACTGGCCGTGCGTGTCGACGTTGCGACGAAAACGATCCAGACCCTGCAGAATCTTGAGCCGATCTTCGAGGCGATTTGTGGTGATGCCGTCAATCAGCTTGAGATTCGAGACGCTGAAGTCAGGTTTGTTCGGATCGCCGACTTCCATGGGGTTATAGCGTGACCCCAGATAGGAGGCCGTGCTGTAGTAGAATCCTTCCGGTATCGCGACATTCGGCGGAATCCCCCGTTCGTTGGCTCCCCGATATCTGGCGATCACCGTCCCGGTGGCGGGATATTGATTGGCGCCAAAGACAATATTGCTGGGATAACGGCCTGTTTGCAGCCAGTGGACGCTGTGATTGTGGCTGCCGTCGCCGTGTGCGACGGAACGGACCACCGAGAACTCATCCAGGATGGCCGCCACTCGCGGGAAGAATTCCGTGACCCGCACGCCCGGCATCGCTGTCTGGATGGAATCGAAAGGGCGGCATTCCGCTGGAGCGAGCGGCTTGGGATCAAACGTATCGTGTTGACTGGGACCACCGCACAGAAAGACCTGGATGACTGCGGTATCGTTGCGAGCGTCTTGCCCCCTCGCCCTCTGCCGCAACATTTCGGCCAGACTCACTCCGCCGGCAACCAGTGAACCCAGGCGCAGAAACTCCCGGCGATGGATGTCCTTGGGGTCGGTGGAGAGGAGATTCAACATGAGAATGTGCCGTTAACGCAAAGCCTCAAAAGTCCTGCTCGCAACTCAACAGTCCAGGCTGAGGAATTGATGCTAACACGCTGGGGCGAGAATAGGAACAGACGTGGGTCGTCGTCACGGCTACTCACTGTTTCAAGATGCATAGGAATTTGAGCAGTTTTGCGGAACTGGACGCAAAGGCCCTAACGGCGTTGATTACGCCATTAACCTGATTTCGCCGCAAGAGGTTAAGGGCGGTGTTGCGGAAACAGGCGAGGGCGTGGCCGCCGGCGGGGTGTCGGACGAGGCAATGATCTTCGCCGAAGGTCACGTCGCGATGCCAGTGCAGGGTTTCGATGCCCCAGTGCTCGCGATTGAAGTGGAGCAGCGCAGCAGCGTCCGCCAGAGGACGCGGGAGGCTGGTAATTGCGTGGACCACCTCGACGGTTTCCTTGGTACCGCTTTTCGTCGTGCGTGTGAGTTGGCAGGTTTGAGCGAGCCTTGGCCAATCATAATTCCCGGCCAGGCGGGTGCTGGCAGAGAGTTGCCTCCGCTCCCAGCGTCCATGTCCCTTGTGGCAGGTTTCAACCTGAGAAAGATGCTGCTGCCGCTCGCGTTCTGTGGAGGGGGGAAAAACCGGGCCGAAAATCAGCCGCAAGGGCTTCTTTCAGGCTCGGTTGATTATCCTTCACCACGAAGAAGTAATGTCCGCCATCGTCCACGATCTGCTGGCACAAGTCGCGCTGGCAGAACAGGGCGTCGCCGGTCACCAGGCGGCCCTTGAGGACGATGGTTTTGAGGAGTTGCAGCGCTCCTTTGTGCTCGTTGGTCTTGCCATCAACTTCCTGCTGGCTGAGGACGAAACCAGTCCGCTGATCGATCACCGACAGCAGATGCACGCTGCGACCGTGGCTGGCCAGCGTACTGCAGAGCGTCTTACCGTCCATCGCGACCGCCTGTAACTCCGGCGGCATTGTCTCGCCGGGCGGCATTGTCTCGCCGAGTAATATCTCGGCCCATTCCCGCAGCACAGACTCCAAAGCAGCGGAGTCCAGTGCCATGAGCAAATCGCGGAACGCATTGGGGCACGGGGGTTTGCGCGTGTAACCCAGCCAGTGCCAAACTGGAACCTCTTGACGGTGAATCCATTCGGCAATCGCGGTGTAGCCCCGCGCTCCCGTCAGGATTCCGCACACCACCGTGGCCAGCATGGCCGACAGACCAAAGCGTCGTCCCTGTCGCCCGCGTGGATCGGGGATCTTTGCCAGCACGGCTAGCAAATCCCCAGCGGCGACCGTGTTCACCACAACACCTCCATGAGTAACGGAAAAAGACTCCGTTGAACCTCCTACGGACCAAGTCCTATGCAGGTTCAATTAATGAGTAGCCGTGAGGGAGAGGGCGTGATCTTTGACAATTTGCAGAATGTCGATGGGCAAAAGCGCGGAAAAGGTTCGCGCGGGCTTGGGGCGAGAGGAAGTTTAGAATTTGGGAGTCGCCCGGTAAGTCAGAAGTATCTTATCACCGTTATGAAATAAGTACCTTATAAGTAACATTCTTGTAACGTTATAAGTGAAGAAAAATTATTAATCAGAATGAATCAAGAAACGGCACCTTGAATCAACTTTTGCCGAGTTGATTTGTCGCAAGCCGTGACTTTTGAGAGGTTTGCGGCAAGGCGTTGTGACGTAAGTCGCGCAGAATACCGCCTGTGAATCGTGAATCGAAGTCAGTTCCTTCGGAGTGAAGGGCGAGATGTACTGACTACTTCGGCAGCAGAGCCAGCACCGCGGCGCTGGGACGGGGGATGACGTGGCTGGCGATGAGTTTGCCCAGACCTTGCACCTTGGCCGTGCCGGCTTCAATGGCGGCTTTCACGGCGGCGACGTCCCCCTTCACGATTACCGTGATGTAGCCGCCACCGAGCTTTTCTTTGCCCATCACTTCCACGTTGGCGGCTTTGCAGGCGCTGTCGATGGCTTCGAAGACAGCGGTGAAGCCTTGCGTTTCGATGAAGCCAAGGGCAAAGGAGTTGGTATCGGCCACGGGAGGTTCCTTACGACTGGATGGGCTGGAATTCGAGATGTCGGGGAGGTTTTCGCCCGGCGTTTTGACCACGGCTTGTTGAATAAGTGGACTGGTTTCAGGCGGACTTTTGAGGGCGGCCCAGGCCCGGTCATCCGGGCGGTTGATGATCGTGGCAACCGGCTTCCCTTGCATCCTCTCGGCAGCAGCCTTGCCCGCCTCGATGGCTGCGGTCACGTTGGCCACGCTCCCCTGCACCTTGAGTACTACCCCATAGAAGTCATTGGACTCCGTCTGCAGCAGCGTGATATCCCCAGCCTTATCCATGCAGTCCAACGCGACCATGGCCGGCGTAAAGCCGGTAACTTCCAGGATGCCAAGGGCTTGATGCACGGGGATGAGGGGAAAAAGGAGCGGGGAATAAGCGAGCCACCAGCCAGTATAGCTTACGCATCTTGCCAAAGCAGAGGGGTTTTCAGAATGTAGTACTGCAAAAACTTCAGGAATTCACCCAAGAAAAGGCGGCCTGACGAAAAAGGGGGTTCTCAGCCATAATGGAGGGCTGTTTGTGTTGGCCTTGTCCGAGCCTGCCTTTCCTCCGCCTGCCCCAATCCTTTCCCGCCGCTTGCTTCATGCCTCTCGTCAGCGTCAAGGATTTGCGGATTGGTTATCGCGGGCCCCCTTTGCTCGATGGGGTTTCGTGCCAGATTGAGCCGGGGCAGCGGATTGGCCTTTTGGGGCGAAATGGGTCAGGGAAGACGACCTTCATGCGGATTATCTGCGGCCAGGTGCAGCCCGACGGGGGGCAGGTGGTTTTCGCCCCTGGAACGAGGCTTTCGCTGTTGCCGCAGGATGTGCCCCGGGAGATGGCGGGGACGGTGAGCGAGGTCGTGGCAGCCGGAATACCCCATTTGAGTGCTGACCACGAGACGGCCTGGCAGGGCGAACAGCGGGTGGAGCGGGTGCTGGCCGACATGGAACTCCCACGAGAAGCAGAGTGTCAATCGCTGTCATCCGGAATGAAGCGCCGCGTCCTCATCGCCCAGGCGGTCGTTGCCGCCCCCGATTTGCTCCTGCTGGACGAACCGACGAACCACTTGGACCTGGCAGCTATCGAGTGGCTGGAAGCGTTTCTCGCCCGCTGGGGGACGACGCTGATGTTCGTCACCCACGACCGGATGTTCCTCCGCAAGCTCGCAACCCGTATTTTCGAAATCGACCGGGGGCGGCTGTTCGACTGGTCGTGCGATTACGACACCTTCCTTAAGCGCAAGGAAGCCGCCCTCGCCGCGGAAGAAACGCAGAACGCGCTGTTCGACAAAAAACTGGCAGAGGAGGAGGTTTGGGTCAGGACCGGCATCAAAGCGAGAAGGACTCGCAACGAAGGGCGCGTGCGAGCCCTGGAAAAATTGCGGCTGGTGCGGAGCGAGCGGCGGGAAGCGACCGGCAAGGTAAACCTCTCCATTCAAGAAGCGGAACGGAGCGGGATGCTGGTCACCGAGGTGAAGGAGGTCTCGTTCTCCTATGGCGAGCGCCCCATCTTCGAGAACTTCTCCACCAGCATCATGCGGGGGGACAAGATCGGCATCATCGGCCCCAACGGCGCGGGCAAGACAACCCTGCTCCGCGTGTTGCTCGGTAATTTGCAGCCAACGGAGGGGACAATTCGCCTAGGGACCAAGCTGCAAGTCGCCTACTTCGATCAACTCCGGCAGCAGCTCGATGAGGAGAAATCGGTCCAGGATAATGTTGGTGACGGCTACGACACGGTGAACGTCGGCGGCAGCTCGCGGCACATCATCGGCTACCTGCGGGATTTCTTGTTCAGCGCCGAAAGAGCCCGAACGAAGGTTCAATTTCTCTCAGGCGGCGAACGCAACCGCATCCTGCTGGCCAAGCTCTTCGCCAAGCCGGCAAACGTGATTGTGCTCGACGAGCCGACGAACGATCTGGATACCGAAACGCTGGAACTGCTGGAAGACCGGCTCGTGCAGTTTGAGGGGACGGTGATTCTGGTGAGTCACGACCGGGCATTTCTCAATAACGTCGCCACCAGCACCATTGTGTTTGAAGACGGCGGCATCCGGGAATACGTCGGCGGCTACGACGACTGGCAGCGGCAGCGAGGAACGAGAAATTTTTCGGCCTCGACAGCGACTGCCCGCCGCGCCAGTGAGAGCAAACGGTCCGATTCGTCTGCCAGGCCCTCTATTTCCGGCACCCGCAAACTCACTTTCAAAGAGCGGCAGGAACTTGAATCGCTCCCCGCTGCCATTGAGAAGTCTGAGGCGGACATTCAGGCGCTCCACCGCGAAATGGCGGAACCCACTTTCTACCAGCAGTCGAAAGAGAAAATCGCCGAGGAGAGTCGCCGGCTTAGAAAGTTGGAAGAAGAGTTGGCGGGAGCGCTCGAGCGCTGGATGGCGCTCGAAGAATTGGCAAAGTAACGGCGACACAAGTAGTTAGTGTTTTATAGGACGACGAGTGAGGATCGATTGGCATGGCTGTATTACTGCAAATCAAAAACGCTTATAAGCGCTACGGCGATCAGATTCTGCTCGACGGCGCGGAAGCGACAATTACAGATGATGTAAAAGTCGGCTTCGTCGGCCGGAATGGGGCTGGAAAGAGCACGCTGCTGAAGGTGCTGCTCGGCGAGGAAGAACTCGACCGCGGCGAAGTCGTTCGTCACCCCAAATTGCAAATCGGCTACTTGCGGCAACACGATCCCTTTCAGCCGGGGGAGACGGCGCTGGAATTCCTAATGCGCGACAGTGGCCAGCCGGACTGGAAATGTGGAGAAGTGGCGGGTGAGTTTGAACTCAAAGGCGCCTATTTGGAAGGGCCGCTCGCCAAACTCTCTGGCGGTTGGCAAACGCGCGTGAAACTGGCGGCTTTGCTATTGCACGAACCGAATCTTCTTCTGCTTGACGAACCGACAAACTTCCTGGATCTCCGCACGCAGATCCTGCTCGAGCACTTCCTCCGCCACTACGATCAGGCCTGCTTAATCGTTTCACACGACCGGGCGTTTCTCGGCGCAACCTGTAGTGCCACGCTCGATCTTTCCCGCGGAAAGCTGACAATGTTCCCCGGCAAGATTGACGGTTTCCTCGAGTTCCAAGCTGACCGCCGCCTGCATGAAGAGCGAGCCAATGCCGGCGTGCTGGCAAAACGCCGGCATCTTGAAGAATTCATCGCCAAAAACAAGGCTCGGGCCAGCACCGCCACTCGCGCCCGTTCCAAGAGCAAGCAACTCGAAAAGCTCGAGGTTATCGAGATCGCTAGCGATGAGCCAACGGCAAATATCCAAGCACCCCGGGTGGAACCTCGCAAAGGCGCTGCCCTCCGCTGCAACGATTTGGCCATGGGATATGAGGACCGGCAAATCGCTGACGACATCAATCTGGAAATCGACCACGGCTCGCGCGCCGCCATCGTCGGTGACAACGGCCAAGGAAAAACGACGTTTCTCCGAACCGTTGTTGATTCACTAGAGCCGCTCGCGGGCGAAATCCGCTGGGGGCATGGCTGCAATGTGGGAATTTATGCCCAACATGTTTACACCAGTTTGCCAGACAAACAGACGGTGCTCGAATACCTCGAATACAACGCAGCCACTGGGACCAAGACGCAGCAGATTCTTGACCTGGCCGGCGCACTGCTGTTTCGTGGCGATGCCGTGAAGAAGAAAATCAGCGTCCTTTCCGGCGGTGAACGCGCCCGACTCTGCCTGGCGGGGCTCTTGCTCAGCAATTACAACGTGCTGGTGCTGGACGAACCGGGCAACCACTTGGATGTGGATACCGTGGAGGCTCTCGCCGAAGCGCTCCTGGCTTATCAAGGGACTGTTATCTTCACCAGCCACGACCGCCATTTTATGAAGCGCGTAGCTACTTGCATCATCGAAGTCCGCGACGGCCATGTCACGAACTATCGCGGGGATTACGACTCCTACCTCTATTCCGTCAATAAAGAAATTGACGATGGCGAGCGCGAACTAGCCAAGGGAATGGCGAAGCCGCCGGCGAGTGCTCTGAAAACGTCGAAACCCGCCAAGCCGGACCATCGCGCCGCCCGGCGAAGCGAGCGGGAAATCCGCAAAGAGATGACCAACCTGGAGAGGACGATTGCCCGGCTGGATGGCGAAAGGAAGCAAGCCAACACCCGGCTCATGTCGGCAACGGACCCTGCGGAGGCGCTTCGCCTGCACAATGAAGTTACCGCTCTTGGAACAGAACTGACCACAGCGGAAGAGCGATGGTGCGAGTTGCAAGCGGAAGTGACGGAAGACGAGTAGTCTTGCTTGGTACGCTGGTCGCTATCACTCCGATGTTGGGACGGGTAGACGGCAAGTAAGCGACTTTTCGTTACGAGCGTTTACTGCGTCGACAGGTTCCAGCTTCGTTGCAGGCATTAGGGACGACGGATCTCTCCAAGCATATTCCGCGTGCCGTGTCGATCCAAAGTAGGGAGCAGCCTGGGGGCCAATAGCCTTCGCATTGGCATTGCCTACGGCAGAAGCGGGTGGTGGAACTTCCTCCGCCTCGGAATCGGCGGGCTCAAAGGGACGCACGGAAATCTCTTCTGGCGCAGCCTGCCACCCGCCGCCAAGGGCGCGGTACAAGTCAATCAAGCTCAGGGCAATGGCCCCTTCGGCCTGAGCTAGTTCGTCCTGCTGCAACACCAAAAAATACTCTGCGAAAAAGACGCGGCCGAAGTCAGCCTTGCCCGCCTCGTAAAGATCGCTGGTCAGGTTACGCGATACGATGGCCGCGTCGACTCCTTTTCGCAGCACGCGCGCTCGGTCCTGAGCCCTCAGAAACGTGACCATGGCATCTTCCGCCTCCCGGTTGGCATTCAGCACGGTGTTTTGGTAATGGATGGCCTTCTGCATGTACTTCGCTTCCTCCACGTCGACTCCCTTTCCCAGGCGCCCGTAGTTGAAGATATTCCAGCTAAACGACGGGCCCACGCTGCCAGCGAGGGCACTTCCCGTGAACAGGTTGTTGAATTGATTCGCTTGCACAAAGACCGCGCCGTTGATGCGAAGGGCCGGATACAACTCCGATTCCGCGATGCCGATGCGGGCACTTTGAGCCGCTAACTCTCGCTCTGCTTGCCGCACGTCGGGCCTTCGTCGCAAAAGTTCCGCCGGAATTCCCAGGGCGACTTGTGGCGGCACCTTGGGAATTTGCATGGACTCTTCCACCAGCGAGTCGATGTCTGTCGGCGGACGGCCCAGCAGCACGCAGAGCCGGTTCTGTCCCTGCCGCAATTGCACTTCCAGGTCGGGAATGAGGGCCTCGGTGGAGGCCAGATTAGTGGTCGCCTGTGAAATGTCGAGCGTACAGGCCTTCCCTTCCTCCTCCCGGATTTGGGTGAGTTCCAGCGACCGTTTCTGAAATTCCACGTTGGACTTCGCATACTGGAGGCGCTGTTCCGCGATGCGAATTTGCACATACGCGGAGGCGACATCGCTGTAGAGAATCACAAGCACATGATCGAAATTGCCAACCGCAGCCCCCAGGTCGGCATCGGCGGATTCCACGGCGCGGCGAAAGCGGCCCCAGAAATCGAGTTCCCAAGCCACTTGCGGACCGGAAGTCCAAACATTGAACTGGCGGGGGGTTCCTGCCGGCAGACCCCCAAGTCCCCCCGAAGGAAAGCCAGCCGCCAGGCTTAGCTGCTGGTTCTGCATGTTGCCGGAGAGGGTTTGGGTCTGCGGCAATTGGTATCCGGCAATCATGTCCCGCCGGGCTCGTGCCTCCAGGATGCGGAAGCTGGCTTCTTGCATGGTCAGATTTTGCTCGCTGGCGATGCGAATCAGCGAGTCCAATGCTGGGTCGTTGAAGACCTTCCACCAGTCCCAACCGGCAGGTTCCGCGGTGCTCACTCGCTGGTCCCGGTAGTCAATCCATTGAGAAGCAACCTCTGCCTCCGGGGTGCTATAGTTTGGCCCAACTTTGTATCCATTTTGAATGTATTCCTCGCGAGATGTGCGGCAGCCGGCAGCGGCCAAAATGCACAACAACCACGCTAGCATCTTCTTTCCAAGCGCAGCCTTGAGCGCAACGGCGCTCGGATTATGAGACTGACCTTTCGTTGTGCCGTTGCCAAGCACGCAATAATCCTCTGGAAGAGTGGGACTCCTCCTCTAGGTTCGGTTTATGTGTGCCGTAACGGCTATTCTGGCCGGATAAGTCCGGTTATTAGGGTCGCGCGCGACTGAACGGTAGCACGGGCCGCCCCCGAACCCTTCCTGCGCGGTCTTCTTTCACTATCCTCGCACCTTTGCGCGACGGGATATTCTTCCGTAAACCTAATGCGAGACAGGCTTTTCGGAAAAAACACTCGCAATTGCGGCATGTCTCTTGGACTCGCCATGAGGGGGGGGTTAAGCTCCCTTGTGCGTGACCAAACCCGAGGGGGCAAAACTCGTGGAGGTCTAGAAATGAGAATCACAGATTCTGTAAGAATTGGCGGGGCCGTCGCCGCCGCCTGGCTCTTAGCATGGAGCCATCCTATCTCTGCCGCTGAAAAGGCACCGGCCAGTATTGTCAGTCCCAAAAGGGACGAAGTCGTCGAGCCGATGCAGGAAGTCGTCGGCAGAATCAGCATTCCTGGCCAGCCCGTGGTCCTCATCCGGCCGGATGTTCCAGGAGGCGAATGGTATCCACAGCCACCGGTGGAACCCAATGATCGCGGTCTGTTCAAAGCCAAACTTCGCTTCGGGAATGACAAGACGGCCAGCGGAACGAAATTCCATATTGCGATCGTCGTACTTACCAGTGACGAAGAAGTGGACATTTTCCGCGGCAAGGAATCGCTGGCGGTCGTCCCCGAAAGCGTCGCTCATTCCGAGGTCATTCCTGTTGTGCTCGGTAAAGCAACCACGGCCAAGGCGGCGGACAAGACGCCCGCGGTTGGGGCAGTGACGTATCCGACGCCGGACGCCAAGGTAAAGACCGTCACGGAAGTCACCGGCAAAATGACCAGCGAAGGTTGGCCGGTAGTCATAGTTCGTTGTGACAATCAGAACGACGAGTGGTGGGTCCAGGGTCAGGCCAAGTTTGGCGAAGAAGGAGCCTTCACCAGCACTGCCCGCTTTGGCAATGAAAAGACGCCAAGTGGGACAAAATTCCGTGTGGCAGTCCTGACGTTTTCTAGCGCCAAGGCGGCTGAAAGGTTCGTCACGGGAATCTCGTTTGAAGGCCTTCCTCCTGGAATACCCAGGAGCAAGGAAGTGCTTGTGACATTGGAACGCCCCGAAGGAAAAGACGGGAAATAGGCATGCAAGATCGAATGCACAAGCTCGCTCCCGCACCACTGTGCCTTCTGCTGCTCTGCGGCGCTGCGACATGTGCGCTCGCCTCGGAGCCGGTGGAGAAGTCATCCACCGCAGCGGACGTGTTGCTGGTTGATAGCTTCGACGGCGACATTCAGAATTCGCTGGGCGGCTATCGCAGTACGTTTGAGGCAGCACCGTCGCTTGCCAAGTCGCTGCGCACGGCTCAAGCCTTTCATGGAAAGACTGGCAAGAGCCTCCGCTTGGAAGTGAACCGCCAGGAAATCGGATTTTGCGGCGCGTGGATTCACTTTTTTGACATGCACTCGGCGGAGCCCAAGTACTTCGACGCAAGCGGCTTTGCGTACTTGTCAATTTGGGTCCGAGGGGAGAAAGGGAATGAGTCTTTTGATGTGCAACTGGCCGACAAGACGTGGATTGGCAAGCAAGACAGCGTGCGGCTGGGAGAAGTATCCGACTACTTGCCCGGCGGCGTGACTACCAAATGGCAGGAAGTCGTAGTGCCGCTGGGCTCGCTCGAAGGATTAAATCGGCGAGAGTTAGGAGGCCTGACGCTTAACTTCCGCTCGCCGGGTAAAGCGGTGGTCTTTGTCGATGACGTGAGCTTCAAGCGTCGGGCGAATTTGGAGCGTGCTGAGATTTCTCCCGAGCAAGCTACCTTTCCATCCGAGAAAGTGACGAGAACCTCGCAAGAAAGCGTCCTACCCCGCGCGCTTTGGGTGTGGACGGCCAAGTCCATCCTCGCCGATCCGCGGCAGTGCGGTGAGCTATTGGATTTTTGCGAGGAGGAACAGATCAACCAACTTTGGATGCAGCTTGATTACAAGATCGAGCCGGGAGGACTGGGGACCGGAAGTGGCGAGCCACGCTGCATCATCGCGAACGAAGAGCAGTGGGGCAATTTCATTCGATCGGCTCATTCACGCAAGATTCGAGTCGATGCGCTGGACGGAGCGCCGGAATATGCCGTTAAGGAAAATCATCACATACCTCTGGCCGTGGTCGACGGCGTTATCAAGTTCAACGCTGCTTCGCCGCCGGATCAGCGATTTGATGGCATTCATTTCGACAACGAGCCGTATCTTCTGCTTGGATGGGAAGAGCAGGAACTGCGGGAAAGAATCCTGGAAGAGTTTTTGCAGCTCAATGCGGAATGTCAGCGGCGGGTCACCGCTGCTCGCAGGAGTCGAGCGGAGTTTCGCTTTGGCGTGGACATTCCTTTCTGGTGGCAGGAGAGGGAAGTCCCATCCGCCAGCTATCCTGGCGAGGTCACCTTTCAAAACATTCGCCAGCCGGCGAGCTTTCATTGCCTGGATCTATTGGACGTGGTAGGGATTATGAACTACCGCGATAGCGCGGACGGGCCCGATGGGATGATTTATCACGGACGCGGAATTCTGGAACATCGCGGCAGTGGAGATACACAGGCTGAAGTCTTCATGGGAATTGAGACATTGGCGGCAGAACCGGCCGAAGTGCAGTTCATCGTGGGACTCCCCCGAGAGCAATTCCGCACGGCTCTGCGGGGCAATGCCAAACACTTTGCCAACCTCCGCCGCCTCCAGGGGCTGAGGCTGAATCGTCTTGATGATGGAGTGAACATTCATGTGGGCATCGAGCGCCCGAGGAACAGCACTCCGGAGCAGCGCGCCGCAGCCGCAATGGCGTTGGCGGAAATTGCAAAGCACTTTGGCAATTCCGGGAATTCTGGGCCGCAGGAACAAATCGAAAAGGTTCAGGCTCAGGTTGCCGCTGCAATTAGCAAGAGCGGAGAATGGCGAGCATTCGCAGTCCAGGATGTCAAACTACTGGCGGAGGATCGCATCATTCCCGGATTCAGTGCCGCGGCGGTGATGCCTTCAAAATGCACCTTCGCAGAAGAAACACCCTCGGAACTTCGACTGCAATCGGGTTTAGCCGAGCAAGATTTTGTCCGGTTTAAGACCTATCGCGGCTTGGCCATCCACTCCTACGAAAGTTATCGCCCCAAAGTTACGAAGGACAAACCGCCACTTTCCGCGTTACCCCTGAAACTGAAGTCGTCGGAATAATTGCGACAATCGATGAGAACGCTCTCGCCCTCTAGACATGCGGGCGGCGAATCTTTGGGCACTATTCACTTGGCAATTGATTGTTTCGTCATGATTCCTGCGAGTCACAGACTCCAAGACCGGAATCCCATTCCTTAAGGGGGAAACTGACTATCGATTGGAGTTCCTTGACACCCACTCCGAATGAATATTAGGGGGTTGTAGGTGTCTGCGCCTGGGTAGCGAAAGACACGTTCCGCGTACTCGTCGATTGCGATTAGCGATGACGCCCCCGGCCAACAATCCTCCAGGCGACCCAGCACCCGCTCGTCGCATGCGCGGTTTCACTGGCACGCCGGTCGATGCCGGTTCGACAGCCGAAGCGCCTGCCCCACATACACCCACGCGCAAGCCCTCCCGCTGGTTTCCCGAAAGTTCCGCGGCCTTGCTGCCCAATGCCGTCTTGCCCGCGGCTGCGGGTGCGGTTCTGCCGGCCCCCATGTTGGGACGATCCACTCCCGCCGCCAAACGTCCCAAAGGGCGATTCTTCGTAGGTGGCATACTTCTGTGCATTTTCGGCGCGGGCGCTTACGGCATTTGGAACTCGTTCCTTCGTTACGATGCCTACGGACACATTACCGGCCGCGTGATCCATGTGCCGGCTCCACAGGGAGGCAATGTGCGCGCCCTTCATATCCGCGAAGGGGACCACGTCGCCCAGGGCCAATTGTTAATGACCGTGGAGAATCTGGAACTTACGCAGCGTTTGGCACGAGCGGGGGACGAATTACGCATTGCCCAAGGGACGCTCGATGCGGAGGTTTCCAAGTTGCAGTGGCAGGCCCGTCAACAGGCGGATCTGGCTCAGCGCGCCGCCGCGGATTATTTCGAGCTTTGGGGAGACATGGCCGAGCAACAGGCCAAACTCGCCGAACTAGAGTCCCGCTACGGACGCGACAAAGTGCTGCAGGAACGAGGGGCAATCAGCCTGGAAATGTTGGAAGAGACGCAATTCGCCTTCCAAGGCCAGAAGGACAGGCTCGAAAAGGTCAAAGTTGCCGTTGCGGAGCGCAAAAAGCTGGCGGACGCCTCCATTCTGGAAAACGACTCCGCTCAATTAAAGCCGCTCATGCTTCGCATCGAGTACTTGCAATCAGAACTCTCCCGTTTGCGGACGCTGATCGAAGAAGGGTTGATTCGGGCTCCGGTGGGAGGGCAAGTCATCCGGTCCAACTACTTCAGCGGCGAGCAAGTCGATGCGGCAAGCGTGCTGCTGGAGATCCTGGAGGACAACTCCGTGGGGGGAATCATCTACCTCTCTCAAGAGCAGGCGAGCAGCTTCAAGAAGGGACAAGCGACCGTTATCTGTTCCGGGCCGCATGGCGGAGCAGTCCCTTGCCAGGTCCGCCGATTCGGTGAGCGGTATATCACAATCCCGGACAACTTGCAGCGGTACTACCGCCAGAGCGAGCAAGTACTCCCTATGTATGTCCGCTTTGAGGCTGACCTATTGGCCAATGATCGGGTCAAGCTAGGCTGCGAAATTGCATTGCCGGCGAGTTGGAATCGCTGGTTCTATCGAGCCGACGAGAGGCCGATTGCCACAGTACCGCCTACTCGCGAACTGTCACTTCCGCTTCCACCTCAGGCAGATTGACCATGAAGATTCTTCTTATCGACCAGGACGTGGAATTTGGCCAACGTCTTTCGTTAATGATCCGGCAGGATACAAGCCTGGGCTGCAAGCTCACGCACCTGGCCACCTTGGAAGAAGGAGCCTATCTGGCTTCGCGGCTCGATTTTTCCGCAGTGCTGCTGGGCCTGCCCACCGAGGAGAAGCCGATGCTTGCTGCCTGTGAAGAGCTTGCGGCGGTTTCACCGGATTTGCGATTGATTGTTCTCGTGCGGGAAACTTCCGGCGAGCACAGTTTCGAAGAGTTAGCCGGCATCGCCGCGGACGTGCTGATTAAAGGGCGGTTTACCGCTGCCCAGTTGCTGCAACGAGTTCGCATTGCCATTGAGCGTGGCAAGTTCCAAGCCTCTCGGGGTTCCGTCCGAGTTCCTCCCCATGCCTCCAGGCAGAGAATTGTATGCGAATCACCTTTCTTAGTTGGTGTTGGTTCGGATGGCACCGCAACTGCTTCCGCTTCGTCACCACTCACTTCCAACAGCCTTCTGGATTCCGAATTCCTTGCCGCACCCGAATTCCGCTCTCGTCGTGGCAGCCAGTCGCTCAGCATTCTGCATGTCGGTGACGATTGCGAATATGTCGGGCTCATACAATCCAGTTTGTCGGCGACGATGCAAGCGCAGTGCGATGTGAAGCGGGTAGCCCGGCTCTCCGACGCTCTCCAGCGACTGGTGGGAGAGGCGTTCGATGCGATCGTGGTGGAAAACGAACTTCCTGACTCGCGCGGAGTGGCCACGATGGAATGGCTGCGGCCGTATGCTCAGCATGCACCAATCGTGGTCGTGTCCGAAGACGCCAACGAAACCGAAGCCCTGGAAATCGTAAAACATGGTGCACAGGACTGCCACGCCAAGCAGGAACGGGACGCCGGAGATTTGGCCCGCTCGGTAGGCATGGCCATTGTTCGGCATCAAAGGAGCAAATCGGATTTCAGCCAGGAGAGGGCGCGCCTTTCGGCGGAATTGACCCGGCGAGCAACGACGCAGCCGATTCAGCCCAACGACCGCCGGTTGCATCCGCGATACCTGCTGGCGCGATCACTCATTATCATTCCACTATTGCCCGACTACCAACCTGTCAATGCCTTTCAGGCCGATGGAATATCGATTGACTTCAGCGCGGAAGGAATTTGCTTCCAGATTTTAGGACTCGATCGACTGCCGACCCATCGCCTGGTGGTGGGTGTGGAAGGAGAGGATGGCCAGTTACACTTTGCCACCGTGGATGTCCGCAGATCGGTGCCCGTTCCCGGTGGACTGCAGGTTGGGGGACAGTTTTCCTCCATCGATCGGGATGTGCTTCGTCCGGAAAACATGCTGCCGCACTTGAACCCCAAGTCTCATCGATATGAGACCGGGCTCTCCACCGCCGCACTCTACAAGTGGGCGGAACTCGGCATCTGCCGACCCATTCTGATGGACCGAATCCTGGCCTGCCCCGATTGTCGAGCCGTTCCCACGCTCCGCCGCGGGTGCCGGGCTTGCGGCTCGGTGAGGACTGCCAGCAGTCAGCTCATCCATCACTTCCCGTGCGCCCATGTGGGGATGGTGCAAGAATTCGACCAAGGGGGTGAGCTTGTCTGCCCCAAGTGCCGACAACGAAAGCTCGTGATCGGTGCTGATTATGAATATCTCAGCGGGCCGTATCAATGCCTGGACTGCAATTGGTCAGATACGCAGTTGGAACTTGTCGGGCAATGCCTGGCCTGCGAACTTCGCTTTCCCATTCAGCAAGCCATTGAAGAGGACTTGATCGGCTATCATGTTCAACGACTGGACCCGTTGGCTCTCGTCACTAAGCACTGACGAGCTGCAGTGGTTGCTCGCCCCGATGCTTTTTCTGGATGTCACGCGTTACTCACTCGGTTTCGTGTGCCTGCTCCTCCATGACTATGCAGCAATGATCTGGCGGTGGTTGAGCGGCAAGCTGCTCGCCAACGAGCCGAGTTACACGCATTGTCCGGATGTCTGCGTCATCATCGCGGGGCTGAACGAGGCGGACACGCTCGCCTCAACTTTGCATTCCGTCCACGGCAGCTACCCAAAGATGGAGATCATCGTCGTCGATGACGGCTCCAGCGACGGCATGGCCCTCATCGCCAGCGACTTCGCGACCAAGCACACCGGAGTAACTGTCCTACGCAAGCCGCGTCGCGGCGGCAAATCATCGGCACTCAACTTTGCTCTGCCGTTCACGCAAGCGGAAATCATCGTGTGCGTTGACGGTGACTCGCATCTTTGTCCCGCCGCCATCTGGGAGATTGTTCAGCCGTTCCGTAATCCCGCGGTCGGGGCGGTTTCCGGTACGGTCATCGCCCGAAACCCGTTCACCAACCTGGCCACCTGGCTGCAAGCTTTTGAATACCTCCGCTGCATTTTCATCGGCCGCATGATTGCAGCGAGGCTGAATGTGCTCGGCATCATTTCGGGGGCCTTTGGTGCCTACCGCCGCACCGCCATTCAGCGGCTGATGGGATGGGACGTCGGCCCCGGTGAGGATGGCGACTTAACGCTCCGTCTCCGCAAGTGCGGTCACAGAATCGCCTTTGCCCCTTATGCCCAGTGCCTCACGAACCTTCCTTCGTCCTGGTGGCGGCTCATCAAACAGCGCCGCCGCTGGGAATGGGCGGTCATCACGTTCGAATGCCGCAAGCATGTGGACCTGGCAAACCCCCTGAGCCGCAATTTTCGAATGGTGAACTTAGTGGTCCTGCTGGAGCGATACATCTACAGCGTCGCCTTCACGTACCTGCTCTGGGGCTATGCCTTTTGGACGCTGTTCCACATCACAGAAAATACCTGGAAGCAGTGGCTGTTGTACTATCTGATCTATGTCGCCATGGACGTTGTCAACCTCGGCGTCGTGTTGTACTACTCCAACGACCGCCGTCGCGACGTCCTCATTGGCCTCTGCATCCCGCTCATTCCCTTTTACAACCTGCTGATGCGGGCGATCACTTTCGTGAGTATCACGGAAGAACTCTTGAGCCGTCGCAGCTTTCGCGACAATTTTGTGCCGGAGCATGTCCGTAATTCGACATGGCACTGGTGAGCAGGGAGCGCGGCCATGCCGCCAAAGACTACCCTTCCACGCGATATCGGTTCTTCGTCTTATGCTTGCCACCCGTGGTAAAGCGTTTGCCCAGATTACCGCCCGCCGACTGCATAATGTCATCAACGATGGTGGAAGCATCTTCCTTGATGATGACTCGGTCACCAGGCATAAGAGCGTAATCACTCTCGGGATTAATTTGCCGCGTCTCGCGGTCATATTCGCAAGGGATCTTGTGGGCACCACCATTGGGAAGCGGTCGCATCACTTCGACCTCGATTCGACGATACTTTTTGAGAGCTCCGGTTTGCACCAACATTTGCTGAACGGTGGTGGCCTCCGTGAGAGGACGTTCCAGGCGCTCGGCCTGTCCGCGGTCAGGCTGGAAAATGACTTCCACTTTGTCTGTATTCGCATTTGCGGCTTCGGTGCCGGGAGTTCCCGTCTTCGAAAGGTCTGCCGTCAAATCCGGCTTCGGCGTCCCGAGACCAGCACAGCCGGTCATGGCAGCGGCGACGAGGCACATGGAAAGAGCGGTAGAATGAAATCGCATATTTCAGTTCCTAATCCAACTAACCGGCAAAGTTTTCGCAGTTTATCTATTCGCTACAGGCCGGATTATCGGCAGACTTGTCTCAAAACTTAAGACATTTGCCTAATAATTATCCGGTCAGGTCGAGTATCCCCCCCGATATGCCGTCAGGGTCTTTCGTTACGGCCGCTGTGGACGTGCTAGCTGCCTCTTCCATCGTCTTTGTCTTGGCATTTCGCTCCCACAGCCGCCTCCCATCGGCGTCCCGTTCCCCCGCTTGTGAATCCTCTTCCGTCTGGCCAATCCCTTCCGCGCTCTCGGCGCGGGCTGTGGCATCGTTCTGGCGGGAGGCATCCGCTGCGTCCCGGTGCGTCTTGTCCACTTCGGCGGACTTTTGAGCCAGCGAAGTCCCGGCCATGCTGCCGATAATTCCTAAAGAGCCAATGCTCATCACACACCTCGGGCGCTATTTTCGTTTGGGAATCAGCCCGCGCCGCTCTAGTGCTTCGCGCGGCGCCGTGAACATGCTCCGTGGTGCCGGTGCCGGACGTTCATCGCGGGCCAGTTCGGGGAATATTTGCTGCAAGTTCTCATTGAGCTTGGGGAAAGCCGTCTTTCGCGAGATGGGGTGCTCGAGCGGTCCCGTCACTTCGATAAGCATGAACTGTCGGTTCATTTCTCCCACCAGCGGCCGGAAAATCTGGAATTCGTCCCGGCCGATCTGTGTATAGAACTGTAGCTGCAATTCGCGACCTCCGATCACATGTCCCTTCCCCTTCAGACTGATTACGTCGCCGTTCAAATCCAGGTGGGTAAATTCCAAATCGTCCCCTTCGATTTTGAATTCCATGTTGCTGTCGGTGAAGGCATTCCGGTCCGGCCGTTGGATACTGAGCACCTGCAATACCGACATCATCGTCGGCAGTTCGTAGATATTGGCATCCTGAAGTTTCACCTGGCCTTCGCCTCGCCAAGTATGCACTCCTTCGGTCGTGCCGCCGAAGTTGACCGTTCCATAGACCTTTCCCGTGACTCCTCGCACACTCGGTTGCAGGTCCGCCACGATGGTCGCCAGATCGGCATGGTCCAAGCTGGCTTGGATTTGAAAGTCTCCGGCCGGACTGAATTTCAATTGACCGTCGAGAGAGAGTTCACCGTCACCAAACACTTTGGCAGTTATGAATCGCGGAGCCTTGGTTCGCGCACCACGTTCCACCTTCACTCCCGCCAATAGTTGCTCTGAATCAATGAGCAGCGGCCCTTTAATGCTGGTAACCTGAATCTCGTTCATCATGGCGGACGCAATATCCAGCTCGCCGCGGCAGAGCAAGTTCCGGCTGTCACTATGCCCGATGAAGCGGACTTCGCCATCCATGTGCTCCACTTTCAAGCCGGCTTGCAAGCTCCCTTCCGAAAAGACAAACAGCAAGTTCCAGTCTAGTTGCGGACTGGCACCCTCTTCGCTCGGGAGCGCGAAACCGAGACTTCCGTCCATGTTGACTTGTCCCGCGGGACTGAGTTTTGCAAGCGTGCTTCCGAGCGAACGTGGGAGCGCCGACAGGAGTTCCTGGTCAAATTCGATGTGATACGCAATCAGTCGCTTGAGTTGCAGGCTGGAAGTGCCGCCGGCCATTCGACAGGTCCCGTCGGCTGCGAACTTGGTCTTGCCATGCACCGCTTCCATGTTCGCCAGCGTGACGACGCCGTCGCGATAGTAAAAGTCACCGCTCAAATCATCCAATCGATAACGGAACCAAGCCGGCTCGATCGAAACGGGGCCGCCTGGGGCGTCGGGCCGCTTATGGGCATCCAGTTCCACCCCGAACTTCGCGGTGGCCGGATTGAATTTCATCCTGACATCAAGTTGATCGACCGTACCGCGCGGCCGCAGGTTGGTCCAGAGATTCTGCACGCTTGAGGAGAGAGCCAGACGCAGTTCTTCCTCAATCGCCACGTTGTGCGCCCGGAAAGTGAGAGAGAGTTGGTTGCCGTCGGTTGCTTTGCCAACCCAGTATCCGCTGCCGGTAATGCTGGCGCTGTCATTGCGACCGGCCAGGTTGGTAAAGACCCAGTCGCCGTCGCGGTACTCCAGCTTGCCGGTGACCTTGTCGATGGGATAGGTGAACCTCTCGTGCTGAATCGTCATGTCGTGCAGTTGCACGTTGAGGTGCCGATGCTCGACGGCTCGCGGCAAGTTCGTCCCTCGCTCGAGATTCCGCTCCACGCGGCCAGAAAAAGAAATATGGCCCCGAGGGTTGAAGTCCCGCACGATGTTCTGTGCATTCTCCTCCATCGCCAGGATGATTCCGTCCTCGAGCACCAGCGGTCCCGCGGACTTGAGCTCCAGCCAGCCTAGATAGTTGGGGCCAGGATTATCGATTTCGGCCGTGCAGAACAGCTTTTGTCCCCCTCCAACCAGGCGCAAATTTACGGAGAGATGGTTTTTCGCCAAGCGGATGGTACCAACCCCCTCGCCTACGCGATAGGGAAACTGATTGTAGAGCAGCGACAGATTCAGGCACTCCGCGGTTAGCGAGGGCTGCCAATCTCGCCCGTCGAACGTGATGCTTCCCGAAAGGTTGATCCTTCCCTGCGGCCCAAATCTGGCCCAGGCGTCTCGTACTACGGCGGGCAAAGAGGAGATAGGAACGCGGCTCAGGTCGATGTTTTTGGCGATCAAGCGGATGCTCAGGGGACTATTGGCCGCATAGCCGCGCAGTTCGGCGCTGAGATTTTCGACAATCGTTTGACCGCAGCGGGCGGAGAGATCGTCGATGCGAATGAGGGTGTTGTCGCAATGGATGGAGGCCGTGACATCCGTCAACGGTTCGGGGAGACGCGAGTCGTCAATTCGACCTTCCGCAATCTGACCGTCGATGGAGAATTGAACTGGCGGTGGATCAGCGGCGCGTTTGTTGATTGCACCACGCGTCACCTGGAAGCCAAACTGAGTCCGTCCCCGCACCGAAGCCAGCGGCTGCAGGATTGAACTCAGTTCGCTGGGGAGCGCGGCCCGCATGCGGGGGTTGAATTCCAGCCCCTCGACTCGCCCCTTCAAGCTCCATTGGCCGGAAACAGGATCGAGCAGGGCATCAATTTCAATTCGTTCAAGATGATCGCCCCCCAGCGAGCCCTTAATGCTGAGCAGCGAATTTCCCGGCTGTTTGAATTGCGGCTGAGGATTGACGGACAATTCAATGTCGCGGAGGACAAAGCTTCCACTGCCGCCGGCGTGTTCATCGACCAGTTCCAGCGTTGCCTCTTTGATTTCCGCTGGTGGCGAAGGTCCGTTCTGTTTGGGAAGTGGCAGGAGGCCAGCCACGTTCCAAGTTCCGTTTGCCGTCCGCTTGGCCCTCACCTTCATGCCGCGAACGTGCAAGTGGCGGAATTTAGGATCCTGCGCCACAAAATCTGGGAAGCCAGTATCGCACTCCGCCAGCACTTCGCTCACTTGCAGCAGTATCTCTCCGCCTTGGGCGGCCGGTTGGGAAATGACGAGGCCGCGGATTTCAATCCCCTTTCCCTGAATGCGGCGGGCTGCCTTTACATGCACCTCCAACCCAGGATAGTTCCGCCGCAACTCCGCCTCGACTCGCGAGCGAATTCCTTCATCGAGTCGCTCGCTGAAGACATACTTGGCCGCAATCACACCAGCCGCCACCAATAGCGCAAGCGTTGCCAAACGCGTGATGGCGCGTTGCAGGCGGACAGCAAGTGAGGGCTTGGGAGACGTCATGCGGTGTGTTTTCCTCCAGCCTTCTCTTGCAACCCTGGAACAAAACTCGTTATTACCGCAGCAGCAAGCACAATCAGCACCAGCATTGCCGGCTGGCGATAACGGAGCGAACTGACGAATACACAGTGCAAGCAGGTGAAGTAGACTGCCGGAAGAAAGCAGAGTAGATAGGGCCAGCCGCGCGGTGCAAACCGCCACAGGCCGACAAGGGCCAACAAAATCACCGGTGTGTAACTGATGGCCAGCGCCACACGAAGGAGTGTGCTTTGAAATTCGGCCGCGTTAGGGAGCGGGTTCCACATGCGTAGAAACTTGATCCCGCCAAGTTCCACAACTCGGCCAGGGTTTTTCCCGGCCCACGCGACCGCAGTTCGCTGCATGCGTTGATCCAAACGATCCTCGAAAATTCCAACAAGCGTCTCGCCGGAGACTGCGGCCCTTTCATCGGCGGCAATCTGCTCTCGCCGGAATCGGGGGACAAAACTCATCTCGCTGACGCCCGTAGCATCGGGGCTAATGCCGTCGTACAGGCTCGCGCCGACTTGCAACGTCGTCGGCACGAACCGGGCGGCAATTTGATAGTTGCGGACCCACCAGGGAAGCATTGTGACGCAAAGTCCACCGAGCATGACTGCGGCGATCATGAGCTGCTTGGGTCGCTCGCGATAAAAGACAAGACCAATCGGCACGGCGAACGGCAGAAACAACAGCCAACTTGGCCGCATCAAAGTCGCCAGTCCGGCCGCGATGCCGCCGGCAAGACTCCAACTGATTTGCTGTTTTACATCCTTCGATTTCCAGGCAAAGGTCCAAGCAACCACATGCAGCACCATCAGCGGACAGAACGGTGCTTCGCTTAACACGAATGTGGAGAGCGCGATTGCTTCCGGATTGACCGCTGCCATCACTCCCGCGACAACCGCCGTTCGCGTCCCAAACAGCAAGTATCCAAGAATTCCGACGCCTCCCACGGCGATGGTCCCTAGAATTGCGCTCAGCACGCGACCACACAGGACATGCGGCTCATGAGCGGCATCGCGGCCGTCGCCGCAGACCTTGAAGAGCCCGGCGAGCAGCAGCGGATAACCCGGGGTCCGAAAGATGCGGGCTCTCCCGTAATGAAGCCCCTCCCCCTGAGCCAGTCCTTTGCCCATCTCCCAATACGAATCACTATCACCAAACCGAAACTTCACCTCCTGCGGCAGCCGGCTTTGCCACCAAATGCCAGAGCCGATGCGCACCCCGAGCGCCAGGGCCAAAATCCCCACCCATATCCACCATGAATTGCTGCGTGTTTTCGTCATTGATCTGGCCAGGCGCGCCACAATTGGCGCGCAGTATCGGCGCGGGATGGTACGCCGACGAGTCATTCCGGGTCAATACATTCCCGATGCCCCAGCATTCTTGCTAGCATGGATTGTGCCCGCCCTCTCCTTTCCCGCCTTCTCATGAAAAAAGAGTACACCCAGTTCGAGTGGACACCCCAGGTCGAGGCAGACTGCCGCCAGTTGGTGCGGCTCGCGGTGGCCGAGGATTTGGACCGAGGGCATGACTGGACGACACTCGCCCTGGCACCGGAAGATGCGACCGCTTCCGCGCATGTAGTCGTCCGCAAGGGAGGTGTCATCTGCGGGCTGGAGGCAGCCAGGACCACGCTCCATGAAATGTCCGTTCAAGCCGATTGGCAACCGCTGGCGAAGGATGGAGATGAGCTCAAAGCGGGCGATCTGGCGGCACGCCTGATCGGCTCGGCCCGAGACCTGCTGACTGCGGAGCGGGTTTTGCTCAATTTCATTGGCCGGCTCTCGGGAGTAGCGACTCTGACTCGGCAATATGTCACGGCAGTCGCCGGAACGTCGGCCCGCATTTACGATACTCGCAAGACGACTCCCGGATGGCGGCGACTGGAAAAGTATGCAGTCCGCTGCGGCGGAGGCAACAACCACCGCGGCGGCCTGTATGACGGCATCCTCATAAAAGACAACCACTTGGCACTCGGCCGCCAACGAAAGAAAGGCCCCCGCTACAAGCCAGCCGAAGCCGTCCAGAAAGCTAGGCAGTTTCTCGCTGTATACTTCGCGGACGACCCCAAAAATGCCGCTATGATGCTGGAAGTGGAAGTCGATTCGCTCATCCAACTCGACGCGGTTCTTCCCACCGCTCCGGACATCATCTTGCTCGACAATATGAATCTCAAACAGCTCCGCGAAGCGGTCTTTCGGCGCAATCTCTCTTCAGTGCCGACCGAACTGGAAGCCAGTGGCGGCGTAAACCTGGGAACCGTCCGCTCTATCGCGGAAACCGGCGTGGAACGGATCAGCGTGGGCGCTCTGACGCATTCCGCGGTGAGCTTAGACGTGGCGCTGGACTGGGAAATCTGATGGCCTGCTGACTCCGTGAGAAAGGATGCGGTGCAGACGGACAGAGCCAACTACGGCAGTGGCGATTGCTTTGTAATCCCAAGCACTTCTGCCAGCACCAATCCGTTCGTCGCGATTGCTTCGCCCGCATGAATAGTGGGGTTTCCTTTCCAGTCGGTGAATGTTCCGCCGGCTTCTTCCACAATCGGCTGCACGGCTGCGGCATCCCAGACATTCAGAATGGGGTCCACCATCAATTCCGCTCGCCCGGTCGCAACGAGCAGATAGCCGTAGCAGTCTCCCCAGGTCCGCGTCACGTAAGTCGCCTTTTCCAGCCGATGGAAGACGTCCATCGCTCCGCGCTTGGCATACGAATCAACCTGCGAAGTAAGAAAAAGTCCGCCACCGAGGGGCCGCTGAGAAACTCGAGCACGCCGCGGCGGTTCCTCGCCACGAAAGTGCCAGGCTCCGCCGCCGACGGAGGCATAAACCCCTTCATTCAGCCCAGGCATGAATACAAAGCCAATCAGGCTTCGCCCATCAAACTCAACTCCCACCATCGTCCCATACAGGGGGACGCCGCTGATAAAGCTCTTCGTCCCGTCAATCGGATCGAGAATCCAAGTGAAGCCGGACGAACCCTCCGAGCGGCCGAATTCCTCCCCGATGATTCCGTCCGCGGGAAATGCCGCAGCGATGCGACTGCGGAGAAGTTCTTCGGCACCACGATCGGCGATCGTGACCGGTGACTCGTCCGCTTTCCTTTCGACAGCGTAGTTATCCTGCTGAAAATATTTCAGCGTCAGGCGACCCGCTTCTTTGCCGGCAGAGAGAGCTAGCTCCAAACGAGAAGCAAGGTTTTGCGGAGACGGTTCAGTAGGGTGCATGAGTTCCACGAAATGCACGCGAGGGCGCTGACACTAGGGGTTTCATTTCACCCTAACAATGACTCGGCTAGTCTTGTGGAATCGGCGGCGCTTTGAGCAACTGCGAGAGCTTGATCGCTTCCAATCGACGGCGACTGGAGCTGGCCACATCTTTCAGTTCTTGCTGCAGCCGGGACTGCACATCCATCCCGAGCCCTTCACCCATTTCCAAGCTGCTGTCATAGGGACCGTCAATCGCCTCGATGACTTCCAAGAGGGAGATCTGGTCCGCCGGCTTGGTCAACGTATAGCCGCCATCGACTCCGCGCGTGGACCGCAAGATCCCGTGGGTCACCAGATTCCGCAAAATCTGCAGCAGAAACCGCTCGGGCATTTTCCCTTCCGTGGCGAGTTTGCTGCAAGGGACCGGCCCGTCGGATTCCAATTGGGCTAGCTGCAGGGTGGCCCGGACGGCGTAAGCGACAGTGCGAGAGAGTTTCATAGAGCAGTCCATCGTGGCTGCGAAAAACGCCTCTCTCCCACAAGCAAGAAAAGGTGCCTTTCAGGGATTGAAACTCCGATTGACTGGCGATCATTAGCCGTCAACTCGGATCCATCCACGTTCGTTCATATTTCTTAACATGGTCCGTACCAAAGTTTAACGACGATAAGCGGATTGTCAACCAAATCAAGTGGGAATCCGGGGTTTTGATTCATTTTTTGATCACGGACCGCATTTTTCGGTATTGGACGTGCAGCGGTTGGTGTCGCCACGCAGCCCATTGTCCGCCGACAGAATCCATCCACTCCACTTGATACCCGTTCTCAGGGAAACCCACCCACCTGAGGCATTTTGAGTGAGATTTTGTATCGCTAAGAATTGCCGCAAACTATTTGCCTAAAATGAGTTAGGGTGCTCTAGACGATCTGCCGATGGCCCCCTATGATTCCAGTTGAAAAGCCAATTCTCACGCAAAGGACATCGCCATGGACAAAAACAAAATCCTTGACAAACTCAACGACTGCCTTCGTCACGAATGGACCGGCGTCGCTCAATATGCTCAGGCTGGCTTCGTTGTCGCCGGCCTTTGGCGGGAGGTCTATTCCGGCATGTTCTTTGACAGTGCCAAGGAGTCCTTCGGCCACGCCAAGCAGGTCGGGGAGAAGATCGTCGCCCTGGGCGGCGTTCCCACGGTCGAACGAAACCCGGTCAAACAGACCGACGACTTGCAGGAACTCCTGAACCACGCCATGGAATTCGAGTCCAAAGCCGTCAAGCTTTACAGCGAAGCACTGACAATGGCCGAAGGAGACCGCCCCTTGGTTCTATTCCTGGAAGGTATCCTGGAAGAAGAACAGGACGGCGTTGACAAACTCACCCGCATTCTTCGCGATCCGCGCGCCGTGGCGGCTTCGACTGGGTCAAGTAAAGTAGGATAGGTCAGTTCGGGTAAGAAGATGCGCTCAGTTTCGTGAGACAGAGTGTAAATGTCCTGGCCAAAAAGAGATGCCGGGACACTTTGCGCTCCTTGCTACCGACCGTTGACGCGGGTTCTTCACTTGCTTGTGCTTCGGATTATTTGTTGAGCGGGGCAAATTGTGCGTTAGCGCAGGACTCCTTCGGCGTCTAGGATTTGGGAGTTCGAGACAGAATTTCCAAACCGGCTGAACTGGTCGAATTGCCAGACCACTTTCTTGCCCTTGGGCTCCACCTCCACCAACAGAGGCTGGCCTTCGCCGGCGTGGCAGTTGCCGAGGATGTAGTTGCCGCTGGGGAGGACTTCGAGTGTGGTGACCCAGGCGATCGTGATGCCGGGGAGGTCTGTTTGATGGATCTCCCACACGATTTTCTTCTCCGGCGTCACTTCCAGGACGCTGTGCCCGTTGCCGGTGGCGATGAGGGTATGGCCATTCTTCAGGCGGACAGCGGCAAAGCACTTGTTGCCAAAAGCTTCGGGGCCATGCCCCACTCGGGCCTCTTGGCCGAACATGGGGACTTCATATTCCCAAGCGACCGCGCCGGATTTGCCGTCGTATTCGCGGACCGCTCCGTCCCCTTCGTGGCAGACGAGGTAGTTGCCGCTCTCCAGCTTGCGAGCCAGCCGGGTGTCGGTGTGCGGGTGGGGATGGTTGACCTTGAGCTTGATTTCCCTAATGAGTTTGCCTTCGCGATTGACTTCAATGATCCGCCCCGGGCCGCTCTCCGCAATCATGACGGTCCCATCCGCCAGCGGTTGGAAGGCGTGGACCTCGACCGGCTTCTTGGCATTGCCGTTGCTAGTGGCGGAATCGTAAGTCCAAACGACCTGCTTGGACTTAGCATCGATTTCCACAATCTTGCTGGCCCCCTGCTGGACCATGATATTGCCGCTGGGGAGGAAATGGATGTCGTGGATACCTCCCCACTTCAGTTCCCATTCGATCTTGCCGTCTTTCCCAACGATGGCGAGTTTGTCGTTCCCCTGAGTGATTAGCCGATGCTGGGCGGAGGCGAGCGAAGTGGCCACAAGCAGAAATGCCGTGGCAAGTGGCAGAGGGAACTTCATGGTGCTGGATTCCAAGAAAATGCGATGGCGCGGAAGCAGCCCCATGTTACCACTCGCCACGAGAACGAGCAGCTATGCCGCGGCACAATCGACGACAATCAACCTGGCCGGCACGGGAATGGCCGGAGGCAATGTGAGGATAGCCGCGCCGTTCTCCCAGCGGGCACTGCGGTTCCGGCCAGCCTTAGTCGCAACCGTTTTGAGGGCGTCCAACTGGTTCAAGAGCTCGCTTAGACTAGCATCCGCGGCGAGAGCAGTGACGCTGATCGTCATGCTGAGAGTAAGATCGGTCCCCTCGTAGCTGAAGGAGGCAGCTTCAAAGGACTGGCGGATGTGCTCGCCCAGAGAGGTCAACTCCTCCAGGTTGGCTGTGTTGGTTAAAACCAGGAAGTCGCAACCTGCCTCTCGAGCCAAAAGGCTATGCTCGAATTTTGCCGCCAGCAGTTCCCCCGCGAAGTGTGCGACGGCTTTGAGAATCTGGTCCCCTGCCCGCGTTCCCAGTCGCTGGTTGATCTTTCCCATGCGATCCGTCGATATTCTCAGCGCTGCGGCGGGCTGCGATCCCGCTGGGAACGTCTCGTCAAATAGCGACTCGATTCCCAGCCTGCCAAGCAGTCCCGTGTTGGCGTCATAGTGCAGTTTGCGGTCCAACTGACTGAAGATTCCTTCAAGTCGATAAACTGCCGCCAGCGAGACCTGAGTTGCGTCACGCAACACATGGGCAAGTCGAACCAATTGCTGAATCTCCCCCTGCAGTTGCCGGCAGGCCACCGATCCGTCGGCGCGGAAGTTGAGGACATGGAACTCCCGGTCGATCTGAACAATCTGACCCTCCAGGTCGCGCAGCGACAGGGCAAGCTCTAACGCCGGTTCTTCCGCCGGTCCCAGCCTGCCCGCCCGCTCCTCAAGAAGCTCGGCCGCTTGGTGCTGCTTGCGGGACCAGTCCACAATGATAAACCGTAAGTCGGCCGCAAGTTGTTCCATGGCCAGCGGATCCTGCACCGCCAGGGCCTGTCGGGCTCGAGATTCCGCCGTAAGCAGGTGTTCCCTATAGACCGATCCTTCGAGACGCAAATAATGCACGACGCCCGTCGCCAGAGTTCTTAGTTGCAGCCCATCATCGCGCAGTGTTTGCTGCCACGATTCAGGAAGTTCATGGACGAGAGCCACTGTGGGAACGGCATTTACTGCGGCGGACCACGGGTCATGTGTTTCGGCAGTCGGGTCCACTTCGTCATTCGCCGCCGGCACTCGCTTGAGAAGGAAAGCAAGTTTCTGTGCTAGCATTCGCCAGAGGTCGCTTCCCAGCAGGCCCAAGAACGGCGGGTTCGCGAACGCCATTGCCAGGAAGTAACCCAGCGCGAAGTTGAGAAAGCCGGCGAATAGGATGAACGCTGCCAAGTGATAGCACTCGCGGCAATAGGTTGCCTTGAACTGCGATAGAGTGAAAACCTACGTCAAATCCCCGTTCTCGCAACCGCACGGCATATCGGCCGTTTGCCCAACTTGTCAAGCTTCCGCAGCCGGAACTAATCTGCCCCCTTTGATTCGCTACAACCGGTACTGCCGACAAAAGGGGAGGAATCCGTAAATCAGTTATTTCGTGCCTATTCGATTCGTCGCGAACGACCGGCACGATAGTTACTCCTCCACTCGCAGGTGTCCGCCATGCACAAGCCTCACTTTTCCTGGATACCAGTAGTGCTCGTTGCGGTCGCACCATTGTTTTCCCTGGCGACGACCGCCAATGCCCAGGAGTCTCCGCTGGACTATCTGGCCTCGTTTTTCGACGATGCTCCCCAAGCGACTGCACAACCAGCGGGAGGTACTGGATGTCAGGGGAACTGCGGGTGGATTAACGACGAATGCTGTAGCAAAGACTGCTGCTTCCCGCAGACCACAGCGCGTCTGGAATATCTGATGTGGTGGGGCCGGGGGCAGAATATACCGGCCCTGGTCACCACCAGCCCCAATGGCACGCCGCAAAACGAAGCGGGCGTACTGGGGTTTCCCAACACCACCACACTATTTGGCGATGAGGGGATTCAGCAGAATCTCCGCAGTGGCTTCCGGATTACGGTCAATCACGAATTGGCGGATGGTGACATGATCGGCGGCCGGTTTTGGGGACTCGAACAGGCCCGCACAAACTTTTCTCGCGCCAGCACGGGGGACCCGATCCTGGGAATTCCTTTCTTCAATACGCAGCTTCCCGGTGAAGACGCACTGCTCGTAGCATTTCCCGGAGTAACTACCGACGGCAGCGTGAATGTCCGGACGGGCAACGAGATCATGGGAGCCGACGCCTGGTTCCGCCGCTGCCTCAGCCGCGATGCTTGTTTCCAAATGGATTGGCTGGCCGGCTATCAATTCGTGCGGATGAACGATTCGCTCTTTCTGAACAGCACCCAGACGGATGTCTCCGGCGGCGCTATTCCGGCCGGCACTGTGATTAGCACTTCGGACAACTTCCGCACCAGCAGCGAATTCCACGGCGGAACGCTCGGCCTGGTTGCTTGTAACCGAAATGGTGGCCTGGAAATAGACGTGCTGGCCAAGGTGGCGATTGGCAACATGCACCAAGTTGTCAACGTCGGCGGATCGAATACCGTCACACAGCCAGGCCTGGGCCCGGTAACGACTGGTGGTGGGTTGTTTGCCCAGGGAACCAACAGCGGCATCCGTTCCCGCAACCGCTTGGCCTTCATTCCCGAAATCAATTGCAACCTCGGCTACCGGGTCAACGATCAATGGAGCCTTACGGTAGGTTATTCTTTCCTTTACTTCAGCGACGTTGTCGTCGCCGGCGGCCAAATTGACCGCGCCATCAATCTCTCGCAGAATCCAGGTCCGATCGTCGGTCCCGTCCGTCCCGCTCCGCTCCTGAACAGCACCGACTACTGGGTTCAGGGACTGAGCCTGGGGGCTGATTATCGGTTCTAGGAATCACACCATTTAAGAAGCTGCCCCGATCGTCAGACGCCGCAAAGGCCACTGAGAATCTGCTTGCTCAATGCATCGAGCTCTTGCAGAATTCGCCAGCAGGCCAGAGAGTCCCCAGCGGCCATTGCCATTTCGAGTTCAAAGGCGGCTTCGGTGAGGGGCTGAAAACCGGCTGTCCCCCCGGCACCCTTGAGCCAGTGGGCCAGCGACTTGAGTTCAATCATGTCCCCTGCGTCCATGGCAGTGTGCATCGCGGCCAGGCGACTTAGGAACCGGGCCACGAACTCGTCCACAATGTCGCGAAACTCGGAATCGTCGAGGGGGAGCGTGGAAACGAGTGTACCAGCCTCACCATGGGCCTGGGCTTCGACTTCCTGGTCCGGGATCTCAACTCCACCAATCTCCGCCGCAAGCGCGGCCAGCAGCCGCTCCGCATTGACCGGCTTAGTCAGGTATCCGCTGCAACCCGCATCTCGACAGCGCTCCTCATCACCCTTCATGGCATGGGCAGTGAGGGCAATAACAGGCGTCTCAAGGCCGGCATCGCGTATCCGCGAAGTTGCCGTATAGCCATCCATCACGGGCATCTGCATATCCATCAGGACTGCGTCCAACGGTTGCCGCAGGGCGATGTCGAGAGCTTCCTGGCCATTTTCCGCACACAGGACGGTCGCACCGGCGCGGCGCAGGACAATTTGGATCAACTTGCGGTTGGTGTCTCCGTCATCGGCCACGAGGATGCGGCGACCGGGCAAGGAGAACCGCTTCTTGGCATGCGGTTCGTCTTGCGGCCTGGGCAGATCGCCCATGGGGCCTTCCACAAGCGGCACTCCGACCAGCGATCCTGTGGCGACCGAAATCGAGAAGATGCTTCCCTCTCCCGGATGGCTCTGTACTGCGATGCCGCCCCCTAGTGCCTGCGCAAGCCGTTGACAAATGGCCAGACCAAGGCCGGTGCCGCCAAATCGCCGTGTGACCGAGGAATCTGCCTGGCAGAACGGATCGAAGATGTCTTTCAGCTTATCCGTCTGAATGCCGATGCCGGTATCGACTACCTCCAGCAGCATGCGGGGATCTTCTCGTTTGCCCACAATTTGGGCGACGATATGCACACCGCCATTGTCCGTGAATTTGACGGCATTCCCGACCACATTGAGCAGCATCTGCCTCAGTCGCGCCGGGTCGGTTTCAATTGTTTCAGGAACCTGGCCCACCCAGTTATAGTCCAGTTTGAGTCCCTTTTCGCGAGCTCGAACCCGCAGCACGGAAACCGTTTCAGCCACGATTTGGTGGGGTGAAACGCGGAGATTTTCGACTGTGAGTTGGCCCGCTTCTATCTTGGAGAGGTCCAGAATGTCACTGATTAAAGAGAGCAAGTGCTGGCCACTCTTGTGAATCGTGTCGAGGTATTCGCGCTGCTCGGCAACGCTCAGGTCCGTTCCCTGGCGCACTAGATCGGCAAAGCCCAGGATAGCGTTGAGCGGCGTTCGGATCTCATGGCTCATGTTGGCCAGAAACTCGCTCTTGGCCCTATTCGCCGCTTCGGCAGCCTCCTTGGCGTGAACTAAATCGCTCTGAATTCTTTCACGTTCGCGAATTTCGTTTACCAACTCGCCGGTCCGCTGCTCGACTCGCTCTTCGAGTTCATCGTGAGCCCGTTTGATCGCGCGATCGGAGACTTGCACTCGGTCCAACATCTTGTTGAAGGCGTCGTACAATCGCCCCAGTTCATCGTTGCTTGGTGACTTCACGCGGAGAGAATAATCTCCCAGGCGAGTAATCTGGTCGGCGGTGTCAGCCAGTTTGAGGATGGGCCGGGAAATGATCTGTTGGAGAAAGAAGGAGAGCACGATGGAAGCTGCCAGGGAACAGAGTGCCACCCAGACCGCAATGTACCGGTGATTCTCCATTTGAGCTTTGAGATCGCTCATGTTGGAGCGGAGATACAATGTCCCCACCCGCTGTCCCCGATCCATCACCGGATGTACGAGTTCCAGCCGTCCTTCCCGATCGTATCGGCTCCCGAGCAACTCCGGAACGGAGGTCAACGTCGAGATGTCTCCGCCGTTTTGAAATTCCGCCAGGCGATCGCCGTTGGAGTCGAACAGGATGGCGGAATCAATGGACGAATGCCGGGCGAGTGCTCCGAGCATCCTTTGCGCGGCTGCACTGTCTCGCGCAGCGAGGACCACCGAACTGTTGAAACCGAGTAGTTCGGCTTGGGCGGCAATCTCCCGCAGTTTCGCCTGGTGCATCAACTGTGCGTCGTTGGACATGAATCCGAGGCACGCTAACAGCAAAGCCACGCAGCCGGAGGCTGTTGCCAGCATCATCAACTTGGTGCGAATGGACCTCTGGGGCATGAACTGGGGCTTCACCGACTTGGTCCTCCGCTATTGGGCTGGTCGAACAGCATTTTGTTTTTCAGGCTGCGACGCATCCCCACCAGGATGCTGTCGTTCCGAGACATTGCCCGCAGGCAACTTGGAAGTAGTCTGAACAAGGGGTCTATCTCAGCTTGTGGAGAGGAATGAGACTATCGCGTCTCACCTGCAAATGTAGCTTGCAGCGGCCAAGATGCCGTTTCAAAATCCCCTCGCCCCTCACGAAGCGTTTAGACGTTATAACCCGCCAGTCAGAGCATGAGCTGCGAGTAAACCACATCCAGCCAACGGCCGAACTTGAAGCCGACTTCATTGAGATAGGCTACCCGCTGAAAGCCGAGGCTTTCTTGCAGCGCCAGACTGGCAGTTTGATCAGCAGAAGCGCCGCCAAGCAGTGTGTGATGCCCGGCGGCCTTGGCACGGGCGATGAGGTCGAGGAGCAGCGCTTTGCCGATTCCACGGCGATGGACGTCGTGCCGCAAGTAGACGGAGGCTTCGACAGAGTGGCAATACGCCGCCCGCGGACGAAACTGCGAAAGGGCTCCCCAGCCGACAACGGCACCATCAAGAATCGCCACGGTCACAGGAAGTTTTTCCGGAGTGTGCGAATCAAACCAGGCCTGCCGGGCCTCGATCGTCTCCGGCTCCAACTGGTAGGTGCATGTGGAGTTCAGGACATAGTAGTTGTAGATGTCATTGATCGCCGGCAAATCGGCTGACGTGGCGGGGCGGATAGTGAAGGCCGACATTCTGCCTATCCTCATTTGTTTTCCGGCCAGGCTAAACGCCTGCCTCAGTTACGCTCGCAACATCCCCAATGTAACGCCCGGTGCCGCCAAATCGCTGCTCCCCATCAGGAACTCATCCACGGCGCGAGCCGCGCCGCGCCCTTCGTTGATGGCCCAGACGACGAGCGATTGTCCTCGGCGGCAGTCGCCGGCGGCGAAGACCTTGGGGATGTTGGTGGCGAATTTGCCGTGCGTTGCCTGGTAGTTGGTCCGTGGATCGCTGGCGACGTCAAGCATTTCCGCAACATACTGCTCCGGCCCTTTGAAACCCATCGCAAGCAACACGATCTGCGCGGGCCAGAACTTGTCGCTGCCGGCGATTTCATTGAGCTTCCATTTGCCGGCGTCGTCCTTGGTCCAATCAACTTGCACGGTTCGAATGCCAGCCACCCCTCCGTGGTCGTCGCTGACGAATTCCTTGCTCATCACGCAGTACGTCCGCGGATCGGCTCCGAATTTAGCCGCCACTTCCTGATGGCCATAATCGGTGCGGAAGATCTTCGGCCACTGCGGCCAGGGATTATCGGGGGCCCGTGTTTCCGGCGGCTGGGGAAGAAGCTCGAAATTCACCAGGCTCTTGCAGCCGTGCCGCATGGACGTGCCGATGCAGTCGGTGCCGGTGTCGCCACCGCCGATAACGATTACGTCTTTATCCTTGGCGGAAATGAATTTTCCGTCGGCATGTTTGCTGTCGAGCAGACTTTTGGTGTTCGCCGTCAGAAACTGCATGGCGAAGTAAATGCCGCCCAGACCCCGGCCCGGGATGGTCAGGTCATTGGGCCTGGTCGCTCCCGTGCAAAGCAGCACGGCATCATTTTCCTCGTGGAGCTTTTTGGGATCGACATATCCGGGGGACTGCTTGTTTCCCACGTCGGCGCTCGTAACGAAGTTAACTCCCTCTTCCTTGAGCAGGTTCACCCGTCGCTGCACTACCCCCTTGTCGAGCTTCATATTCGGAATGCCGTACATCAGCAGACCGCCGATGCGGTCGGCCCGCTCATAAACGGTGACACTGTGCCCCACTTTGTTCAGTTGTGCTGCCGCTGCCAGCCCGGAAGGGCCGCTGCCGATGATGGCGACTTTCTTGCCGGTCCGCTTCGGCGGCGGCTGCGGAACAATCCAGCCTTCCGCAAATCCCCGGTCAATGATCGCGTTCTCGATGTTTTTGATCGTGACTGCCGGATCAGTGATTCCCAGGACGCACGCTCCTTCGCACGGCGCGGGGCAGGTTCGGCCGGTGAATTCCGGAAAATTATTCGTCTTATGCAGCCGGTCCAGCGCATCTCGCCAACGGCCACGATAGACCAGATCGTTCCATTCCGGAATCAGGTTATCAATCGGGCAACCGGTCGCGCTTTGGCAGAACGGAACGCCGCAGTCCATGCACCGCGCGCCTTGATTCTTGAGATGCTCTTCCGCCGGAGGCGTGAAGATTTCCAGAAAATCCCCGACCCGCGCGATGGGGTCGCGATACGGAACGGTCTTGCGAGGATATTCCTTAAAACCAGTCGGCTTACCCATGATCCAATTCTCCGGCTTCAGTCAACAATCCGCCCGCCCTATCGTCCATCGACGCCATGCACGCCCGCTTCCACTTCCTCATCATGTTTTGCTCGCTCCAGCAGCACTCGCTTGTAGTCAGTGGGCATCACTTTCACAAACTGCGAGATCGACTCCGGCCAACTTTGCAGAATACGATCGGCGACAGAGGATTTGGTGTACTTGAAGTGCAGTTCAATCAGGTTAAGCAAGTCCGCAATGTCTTGCGGTGCTTCCACAGCTTCCAGTTCCACCGTCCCCAGGTTGCAGTTCAGCCGAAAGGCGTCTTTGTTCGCCAAGACATAGGCGATTCCGCCACTCATGCCGGCTGCGAAGTTGCGCCCCGTGGGGCCAAGAAGCACGGTAATTCCCCCGGTCATATATTCGCAGCCGTGATCGCCGCACCCTTCAATGACGGCGTGCGCGCCACTGTTCCGGACGCAGAACCTTTCAGCCGCTCGCCCGCGGAAGAACGCGTGGCCGCTGGTGGCTCCGTAGAGCACCACGTTTCCGACGATAATGTTATCTTCGGGTTTGAATACTGACTTCTTCGGCGGATAGACGATGATCCGCCCGCCGGAGAGTCCCTTCCCGACATAGTCGTTGGCATCCCCTTCCAGTTCCAGCGTGACTCCCTTCGCCAAAAACGCACCAAAGCTCTGCCCCGCACTCCCCGTGAACTTGATATGGATCGTCTCATCCGGCAGCAGGTCGGCTCCCCATCGCTTGGCGATTTCGTGACTCAGCATGGTGCCAACCGTCCGGTTGGTGTTGATGATTTTCTCCTCGAACTTCACCTTTTGCTTTTTCTCGATTCCCTTCCGGCTCTTTTCGATGAGGGTGTTGTCGAGAGCCAGTTCCAACCCGTGCTTTTGCTTCTTGGTGCAATAGACGCCGACTTCTTCTTCGGACTCCGGTTTCTGTGCCGGCATGAGCACCGGCGAAAGATCAATTCCTTGAGCCTTCCAGTGCTTGATGGCCTCGTTCGTTTCCAGCATGTCCACGCGGCCAATCATTTCATTAAACTTCCGGAACCCCAATTGGGCCATGATTTGCCGGGCCTCTTCCGCCACCATGAAGAGGAAATTGATGACGTGCTCCGGTTTGCCGGCGAATTTCTGCCGCAGGACCGGGTCCTGCGTCGCAATGCCAACCGGGCAAGTGTTGAGATGACACTTCCGCATCATGATGCAGCCGAGCGTGACGAGCGGGGCGGTGGAAAATCCCATTTCTTCCGCCCCCAACAGCGCTGCAATAACAACATCCTTGCCTGTCTTGATCTGGCCATCCGTCTGCAAAACAACGCGGCTGCGGAGGTCGTTCATCACGAGAGTCTGGTGAGTCTCGCTGATGCCAAGTTCCCACGGCAGACCGGCGTGCTTAATGCTCGTCAGCGGCGATGCTCCAGTTCCGCCCGTATCGCCGGAAATCAAGATATGGTCGGCATGCGCCTTGGCCACGCCGGCGGCGATCGTGCCGACGCCGACTTCGCTGACCAGCTTCACGCTGATGCGAGCCGCTGGGTTGCTGTTTTTCAGATCGTGTATGAGCTGCTTGAGATCCTCGATGGAATAGATGTCATGGTGGGGGGGTGGGCTGATAAGTCCGACGCCAGGTGTAGAGTAGCGGATGCGGGCGATGAACTCGTCTACTTTGTGCCCCGGCAGTTCGCCACCTTCGCCTGGTTTAGCTCCCTGGGCCATTTTGATCTGCAATTCGTCGGCATTCGCCAGGTAGTTGATGGTGACGCCGAAACGGCCTGAAGCTACCTGCTTGATGGCCGATCGCTTGGAATCGCCATTGGGGAGCGGCTTGAAGCGCTCCGGATCTTCCCCTCCTTCGCCGGTGTTGCTCTTGCCGCCGATGCGATTCATGGCAACGGCCAGTGTTTCGTGAGCTTCCGCGCTTATGCTGCCGAAGCTCATGGCCCCCGTGCAGAAGCGGCGGACTATTACCGCCGCCGGTTCCACCTCAGAAAGGGGAATGGGGGTGGTCCCGTCCTTGAACTTCAGCAGACCGCGGAGCGCGCACTTGCGGGTGGCGTCGTCGTTCGAATGCTTGCTGAACCGCCAGTAAGCATCGGCATTGTTTTCCCTCGCCGCCATCTGGATATCAGAAATAGATTCCGGGTCCCACATATGACGCTCGCCGTCCGCTCGCCAATGGAACTCGCCGAGATTCGGCAGCACCGGCAGCCGCTGCTCGGCTCGGTTGGGGAAGCCGATTTCATGGCGGCGGAGGGCTTCCTGGGCCAAGATGTTGAAGTTTACACCTTGAATGCGGCTGGCCGTGCCGGCAAAGCAACTGTCAATGACGTCGCTCTGTAAGCCGACCGCTTCAAAAATCTGCGCACCCTTGTACGAATGAAGCGTGGAAATCCCCATTTTGCTCATCACTTTGAGCATTCCCTTGGCTACCGCCTTCTGATAGCCATGCACAATCTTTTCATCGTTGTATTCTTTCGGCAGAAGTCCGTCCCGCTGGGCTTGCCAGAGAGCTTCGAAAGCCAGGTAAGGATTGATGGCATCCGCCCCGTAGCCAACGAGCAAACAATGATGATGCACCTCGCGGGCTTCGCCAGTTTCCAGGAGAATACCAATGCGGGTCCGCTTGGCTTTGCGAATCAGATGATGATGGACCGCGCCGCAAGCCAGCAGTGAACTAAGCGGAACACGATCAGGGCCAACATAACGATCCGACAACACGACCAGCGAATAGCCGTCTTCAATGGCTTGTTCGGCTTCGGCGGAAATTCGATCGATAGCCTTCTTCAGGCCATTTTCGCCGTCGCTTCGCGGCCAGGTGATGTCAATCGTCTTTGCCTTCCAGCCCCGATGATCGATGTTCTTGAGGGCCGCCAGTTCCTCGTTGGTGAGAATCGGATGCGAGAGGAGCAACCGGTGAGCATGCTCTTCGGTTGACTCCAGGAGGTTCTTTTCCGGGCCGACATAACATTCCAGCGACATGATGACTTCTTCGCGGATCGAATCGACCGGCGGATTGGTCACTTGGGCGAAGAGTTGCTTGAAGTAGTCATAGAGCATCCGCGGCTGGTCGCTGAGGACCGCCAGAGCGGAGTCGTTCCCCATCGAGCCGATGGGATCGCGCTTCTCATAGACCAGCGGCAGCAGCATGAACTGCATGGTTTCGATGGTATAGCCAAAGGCCTGCATCCGCGGCAGCAAGGACTTCGGTTCGAAGCCGTGGACGTCCTTGGGAGTCGGCAGATCGCGAATTTCCAGCCGCTGATTGCGGATCCACTCGCCGTAGGGTCGGCGGGTCGCGATGTCCGTCTTGATTTCCTCATCCGGAATCAGCCGACCTTGCTCGAAATCGACGAGGAACATACGGCCCGGCTGGAGTCGACCTTTTTCCCTCACAATTCCCGGATCCACCGGCAGCACACCAACTTCGCTGGCCATGATCACCCGGTCGTCCGTCGTCAGGTAATAACGGCTGGGGCGGAGGCCGTTCCGATCGAGCACCGCGCCGATATAACGGCCGTCGGTGAAGACCACCGAGGCCGGGCCGTCCCACGGCTCCATTAGACAGGAGTGATATTCATAGAACGATTGCTTGCATTCCGGCATCGATTCGTGGTTCTGCCACGCTTCCGGAATCATCATCATCACCGCCTCCGGCAACGAGCGGCCGGCGAGCAGGAGCAACTCCATCACGTTATCAAAAATGCCGGAGTCGCTCGTCGAAAGATCAGTAATCGGCAGCAGGCGGTTGAATTCCTTGCCGAACAGTTCCGATTTCATCAGCCCTTCGCGAGCCAGCATCCAATTCACATTGCCGCGGAGCGTGTTGATTTCGCCGTTGTGCGACATGAATCGCATCGGCTGAGCGCGTTCCCAGGAGGGAAAAGTATTGGTGGAAAATCGCGAATGGACCATCGCCAAATGGCTGGTGTACCGAGGGTCCGAGAGATCGGGGTAATACGGCACCACCTGTGTCGCTGTCAATTGCCCCTTATAGATGATGACCCGCGACGAGAAACTGCAGACGTAGTACATATTCCGCTGTTTGAGGTCCAGCACGCGGATTTCGTGATAGGCCTGTTTGCGGATCAGGTAAAGTTGGCGGCAGAAGGATGTGCGGTCCACGTTTTCGCCGGCCACGACGAAGACTTGCTCCACAATCGGTTCGGATTTGGCAGCGGTCGGGCCGATGTTCGCCTTCTTGGCATCGGTCGGCACCCGCCGCCAGCCTAGCAGCTTTTGCCCCTGGCGGATGACGAATTTTTCCACTGACTTTTTGCAGAGATTCCGCTCCGCTTCGTCCTGCGGCAGGAAAATCTGGCCAACAGCGTAGGCCCCGATCTCAGGTAGTTCCGCATTGAAGAGCCGTTTGGCTTCCAATCGCATCATTTCATCGGGAATGGCCGTGAGCATGCCGGCTCCGTCGCCGGTGTTCTCTTCGCAGCCGCAAGCGCCGCGATGATCCATGTTGCTAAGTGCCAGCGCGGCATCCCGAACGATGCTGTGGCTGCGGACCCCCTTTACGTTGGCGATGAAGCCAACACCGCAGCTGTCCTTCTCGTTGGCGGGGTCATAGAGCCCGTGCTTCACGGGAAGGTTATTTTCAAATTGTATCGTCATAAATCACCTACCTTGGTAGTCGCGGCATTTAGGAGCCAATTAGCCCTGCTGCCGCAGTCGCTATGCTTGGACTCGTTTGCTTGCCGTTGATTCGCCGTTAGTTTCCGCGGTTTCCAACTCGTCTGCATCGCCAATCTCAAAATTAGGACCATGCTCCTCGGCAATGCCGTTTGTCAGTCCGGGTTGAGCAACTAGGAGTTGCATGAACCGGGTTGCAGTCCTCCCTAGTTCCTTGCCACGGCGTTGCAGGATGCCAATCGGGCGAGTCAGGCTCACTCCAGCGAGCGGCAGAGCCACGAGTGCTCCGGCTTCGACTTCGCGATCGACGGTCGGCCGGGGGAGGATGGAAAATCCGGCGTCGATTTCGACGGCCCGTTTGATGGTCTCCGTATTGTCGAACTCCATCGCGACGCGAACTTCAGCGCCGCTGTCGGCCACTGCACGGTCAATTTCCTGGCGAATTTCCAAGTCCGGATCGAAGCCGACCATGTCGCAGCCGTGCAGTTCATTCAAGGCCACTTCCCGCCGCCCCGCCAGCTTATGCCGCGGCGAACAGACGACAACCATCGGCTCTTCGCGCCAAGCAGTCGCTTTAAGCGTCCGGGAAGACCGTGGGTAGCTGACAAGCCCCAAATCGACCTGATCGCTCTCGACTAATTCGTAGACCCGGTGCGGATGCTGATATTGCAGCCGGACATTGGCCTTGGGGTGTAGCCGCAAAAAGCTCTGCACAAAGCTGTTCATGTGCGAGAGACCGATGGAGTAAATCGAGGCCACGCTCACTCGCCCCGCCACTTCTTCGTGCAGCGTTTTCACCTCTTCTTCCAAGGCAAAATACCGCCGTACAAGCTTTCGGCATCCCTCGTAATAGGCTTCTCCTTCGGGAGTTAGGACGAACGGTCGCTTCGTCCGGTCGATGAGTTTGACCCCCAAATGCTCCTCCAGATGGTTCACCATCTGGCTCGCCCCGGACTGCGAAATGTTGTTTTCCTCGGCGGCGCGGGAAAAGCTCCGCCGCGAGACAACATCGCAAAACACTTTAAGGGACTTTAGGTGCATGGAATCTCATTAGAGTTGGCGATAGTTCTGACCCCCAGGATTAGCGCCAAGCATCGCAGAATATCCTAGACGGGGGGCGTTGTCAATCAACCCTGCTTCAGGTTGACGTGCGCAGTATTAGCAATTGTGAACTAACAGTCGCTCCCTTAGGCAAAGCTAAAGGACGGATTTCGTCCGCAAAGCGACGAAAGGTGCCAGTTTATGGCGAGCAATGTCCAATGTGGGCTCGCTCGGTCGACCCGATAGCAATTGGCGACAACTGGGGCTAGCAAAAAGAAAGCCGATCCCACTTGGAATCGGCTGAATCGAGTCTTTCGTCAAGTGCGGGCGAGAGGACTTGAACCTCCACGACCTTTCGGCCACAAGAACCTGAATCTTGCGCGTCTGCCAATTCCGCCACGCCCGCAATTACTCCAGGGACATTCGGTAACGTACCCGGGTTCACTATTTATAAGTACGAGGGGGGTCGCAAGCAAGTGGCAAAGCGACCCGCTAACTCGCAGGCCGGCAATTGCACGACTTTCGTCCTTCGCTGTAACAGGTTAGCGTAGTACCGGTTTTGACTTCGACAATGATTGTGCATTCCATGCTCCTCGCCACCCTCACTTCCATCGACTACGGAGTCATCGCCTTCTACATGCTGGCGATGGTGGCCCTCGGCTTTTATTTCGCCAACGAGCAGCGGACGACGCAGGATTTCTTCCTTGGTGGACGGTCCTTTAGTTGGTTTCCGCTCGGTATGTCGCTGATGGCGACGCTGATTCCCGCCCTTTCCTATACGGGTCTTCCTGGCCAGGCCTATGAGCATGGCCTCCGCTGCTTGATTCTGCCTCTCTCGGTATGGCTGGCGCTCCCCATCATGATCGGCGTGGTGCTGCCGATCTATCGAGGCCTGGGGCTGTATTCGCTGTACGAGTATCTCGAGTTGCGTTTCGATTCCCGCACCCGCCTTCTCGGCGGCCTGATTTTTGTGGTTTGGCGCATGCTCTGGCTGGGGGGAGTGATTTATGCTCCATGCAAAGTGCTGGTCATCTCGTCCGGAACAGACATTCCGGAGTGGGTGCTGATTTCAATTCTTGGTGCCGTAACGACGTTCTATACATTCCTCGGCGGCATGAAGGCGGTCATTTGGACTGACGTCATCCAGGGGATTGCGATGCTCGGTGGAGTCGTCGTCGTCATTCTCGGCGTCTGGTGGCAGACTGCCGGTGGCCATGCTCGGGTGACCGATGTGGCGATTGATCTCGGCCGCATGCAGCCGGCGACGTTCACGATGGATTTGGGCGGTGCCTGGGTTCTTTGGGGCGCATTGCCCCACTGGTTCCTCGCTAACCTCTCCTTCTATGCCGCCGATCAAATCACGGCTCAACGGTTCTTGTCGGCGAAGAGCGTGGATGCGGCCCGTACGTCGTACCTCGTCAACTGTATCGTGCTGACTCTGCTCCAGCCGGGGTTGATTTACATTGGTCTCTGCATGCTGGCTTTTTACCAGGACCATCCAGAGGAAATGCAGCCGAACTGGGTTGCCAGCATCGACAACAAGACACGGGAAGTGGTGCGCGATGAAAAGGGGCGATTGTTGCTCGACCCCAAGCATCATCCGGAAGAAGAGATTTCCGTGGAGACCATCGATCAGCTTGTGAAAGAAGGGCGAATCCTGAAGCCGAATACGCACGAGCCCTACACCAAATCGGACGAACTCGTGGACCGCGATGCGGGGAGAGTGCGAGTGGAGAAGCTCTTAATCCGCCGGCCGCCGAATGAGTTCGACATGAGCGAAGTAGTCGTCCGCAAAGGCGCGCCGGAAGAGATGCTCCCCCGCTTTATCGCCACTCATCTTCCCTGGGGAGCCGCCGGGTTGATTGTAGCGGCGCTTTTAGCGGCTTGTATGTCGTCGATTGATTCGGGTCTGAACTCGATCTGCACGCTACTGGTGATGGATTTTCATCGGCGCTATGGGATCGGTCGGGCCTGGCTGGCCAAACGGCTCGGAAAAACGCCCGAAACGCTCAATGAATCCGATGAACTGAAGCTGGCCCAGCCGCTGACACTGGCGGTAGGAGTGGGAGCGACTCTGTTTGCCATGGCCGTGGCCCAGGTCCGGGATATTTTTGAAATCATGATCGCCATTGCGAATACTTTTGGCGCGCCATTGCTCGCCGTGTTCCTGCTGGGAATGTTCACTCGCCGCTGCACGGGTAAAGGTGCATTCTTTGGACTGGTCACCGGCAGCATGTTGACGGTGGGCATTTCGGCCCTGAGCCTCCTCAAGAAGTATGGCTTTGTCGCGCCGGAAGTCTGGCCGTTTCACGATATTTGGACGGTGACGTTCGGCGTGGTATTCACACTCGTTGCCGGTTACGGAGCTAGTCTCGTTTTTGGGAAAGCCAAGTCCAAGACGGAATTGCGCGGACTCGTCTACGGCGTCGGCCATCTTGGCGTTTTGGCCGTGGACGAAGAAGCGCAGATCCTGGGAGAGATTGATCCCGATGCGCCGGGGCGATGGAAATGAATTCCCTGTGGACCAGCATTTGGGTTGGCGCGTGCGAGTTCATTGCCCAGCCGCTCCGCGAAGCCCGCGAGGAGCAGTTGCGGCATTTGCATTCCGAGGAAGGAGGGCGGCTCGACGGCCAGACAATAGTGATGCTGGTGTCGGTGGCTGTGCTGCTCACGCTGCAGGACTATTACGTCACCAGCGGCTCCAGCCCCATTGAAGGGCCGATCCGCCGCTGGCTGGAAGTCTGTTTTGCGTACTTCCCGGCTCTCCGATATGACGATCACGCCGAACTGAGCCGGCTGGGATATTGGTCGATTGGAAACTTCGTACTCTATGTCGCCATTCCGGCAATTGTGGTGCTCGGCATCTTCCGCCAGCCACTGTCACAATTCGGCCTGAAGCTTCGGGGCTGGCATCAAAACTGGTGGGTCTATCTTGCGTTCTATCTGCTGCTGCTGCCGGCGGTTGTGCTGGCTTCGCAGTGGCAGTCATTCCAGTCCAAATATCCCTTCTATCACATCCACCACGGCGAAATCCCCGGACCACGGTTCTATGTTTGGGAACTGCTCTACGCCGTCCAATTCGTCTCGCTGGAGTTCTTTTTCCGCGGCTACATGATTCAGGCTGGGCGGAAACGGCTGGGGCCGTACGTCATTTTTGTGATGACGATTCCCTACTGCATGATCCATTTCGGCAAGCCGATCCAGGAGACACTGGGGGCGATCGTGGCGGGGATTCTGCTCGGATTCATGGCCCTGAAAACGCGGTCCATCTGGCTGGGGGCCGCTCTCCACATAGCCGTGGCTTGGACAATGGATGGCCTGGCAGTGTGGCGGAAATAACGGGGTCGAGATGGGTTAAGCAACGCGGTCGCGTCATTGCTGTCGTGCATCGCCTCAAGGCGCGAGATTCCAAACTTCGCGAAAACGCGAGCGATGCGAATGCAGACCACCCAGACCAATTGTAACTGCCTCGATGCGATGGCGACGCTTAACCCTTGGTCGGTAACGCTTTGGGCTTAGCTTAACGCCATTCGATCCCGACACCTTTTTCCATCGGTTGACCGAACTGTTCGGACGAGTGTTTGTTAGTACGACACCACTGTAAATGTCAGTCCCTTGCTCGGATCGCTTGGTGACATCGTTGTCCAACCCATTCCGGTCGGCCAGTCATCGTGAAAATGCGTCCCACGGGGCATGCCGTTCGCAATGTACCACATGCCAGGCCGACGCAGCAAAGGCGGCGAGTAGATAATGAAGGTTGCAATCGGTTGATACGCGCGATGATATGCCGCACAAGTCCTTGGTCGCGGATGATCCGGAGTGTTGTATCGGCTAAGAAACCACGATGCGGGACCAATAGAGAGGGTGAATGCCACGAGCATCGAAAACGCCAATGAAACGAGCCAGCCCGAGCGATTCACGAGCGTTGTCCCTCGCCGAACTAATTTCGAAACGCATACGAACGGAACCAAAGCGGCAGTGCCAAAAATAAGATAGTGTCCAGCAAAGGGAAACGCGGCGACAACGAGCGCAGCACATAAAGTCGCCACCATCAGCGCTTTGAGACTGAACTGATATTTGCTTAGTGTTGCCATGCGGCGTTTTGGGGTGGGCAGAAAACTCTAGCTTTACGACGGATTAGCATCTGTTATGCCCCGCCATTTCAGTGCGGTATTGCCGCAATCTAGCGGCATAGTTGGCGGGCGTCAACGAAATTAAGCGACGAAACGAACAACACAATAGGGGGCAGACTTGAATGGCATTAATTTTAGCGTAACTCCTTGATCGTGAGAGGCTAAGCAACGCTGTCGCGTCATTGCTATCGTGCATCGCCTGAAGGCGCGAGATTTAAAACTTCGCGAAAACGCGAGCGATGCCAATGCAGACCCCCCAGCGCATTTGTAACAGCGCTGATGCGATAGCGATGCTTAACCCTTGGCCGGTAACGCTTTGGGCTTAACTTAACGCCACTCCTTCCCGACCCCTTAACCGTGGCCTATTCTTGCACATGGCCACCTTCGCGTTCTTGACGCTCATCCTTTTGGTAACCCTGGGCAATCTGCTGCTTGGGTTTGGGACGGCTGTCTACTTCGGGCACGGACCGAAAGGTCTGCCGGCGACAATTCGTGGCATTTTCAAACGGGGACACGCCGCTACGCCAACTCAAAAATCGCCTCAATCTCCACACTGATGTGGCCGGGAAGCGACCCCATCCCCACGGCACTCCGGGCACCGACGCCGTGATCCTTCCCCCAGACGTCCGCCCATAATTCGCTGCAGCCGTTGATGACGGCCGGATGCTTGTCGAATTCCGGCGTGCTGTAGACCATGCCGAGTGTCTTGATCACGCGTTTCACCCGGTCGAGACTCCCCAGGCCCGCCCGCAATGACGCCAGAATCGCCAGCCCCGTCTGCCGAGCCGCCTGCTTGCCAAATTCCAAATCCACTTGATCGCCAACGCGACCCGTGAAGAGCGTACCGTCCGATTTCAGCGGACCATGACCCGAGACATACGCCAAATTCCCCACAATCACGAGCGGCTTGTAGACTCCCATCGGCTTGGGCGCGGGGGGGAGTTCCAGCTTGAGTTCGACGAGTTTAGCTTCAGCAGACATGACTTTGCTCCTTTAGGGTGAGGCGTCAATATAGAGCCTGGAAATCCGTTCTTGTAGAGCCTGTTCAGGTCTTCTTATACACGCTGGCCGGCTCGACCAACCGTTCGCTAACGACTTGCACCCCATCGGGCGTCACCTCTCGGAAAAAGCAGCTCCGATAGCCTTCGTGGCAGGCAGCTCCGAGTTGGTCCACCTTGAGCAGGATAGTGTCCGCGTCACAGTCGATATAGATTCCCCGCACCGTCTGCATGTGCCCGCTTTCTTCCCCTTTCCGCCAGAGCTTGCCCCGGCTGCGGCTGTAATAAACGGCACGGCCGGTCCGGACGGTTTCGGCGAACGACTCGGCGTTCATCCAGGCCAACATCAGCACCTCGCCCGATTGTGCATCCTGGGCAATGGCGGGGAGCAAACCGTCGTTTTTGGAAAAGTCAGGGCCAGTGAGGGGTGAGTTCGTCATGGTCTAATTATAACGAGCGGCGCGGTGGGGTAGGCTTCCAGCCTGCCCAG
>JBJXFF010000163.1:0-31910 GCA_046153945.1 Pirellulaceae bacterium | reverse complement strand
CCCGTCGGGTGCAGACTACTTAAGTTGAGGAATGATTTCCTGCGATGACTACGAGCCAACTTCTCCTCTTCATTGCCGGCTCGATTCTTCCCAGCCTGCTCATCGCGCTAATTGCCACGCGTATCGTTCGCGGCTTTGCACCCAAGCTTGGCCTGATCGATCAGCCGAATGCCCAACGGAAGGTGCATACTTCGCCAACGCCGCTTGGCGGGGGCATTGGAATTTGGCTGGGCGTTGTTGGCACGTTTGCAATCGGTGAGCTGATGCTTGTCATGGCGCTGAATGTTCCAGCGGTTGCCAATCTCGTGCCTGATTTTGCCCGCGAGCACTTATTAGGTATTGCCCTTCAATCGTCAAAGCTCTGGATCTTGTTGGCCGCAGGCACCGCGCTGATGTTCCTTGGCCTGTTCGACGACCGCAAGGGCCTTTCCTGGCAAGTTCGCATTGCCGTCGAATTCGGCGTGGCCGCGGCCTGTGTCTTCTTCGTGAAGAACCTGCAATTGACCGCCTTCATGAACATGCCGCTGTTGACCGGGCTGCTCAGCGTGCTGTGGATTGTCGGACTCATCAACTCGTTTAACATGCTCGACAACATGGACGGCCTATCCGGCGGTGTTGCCGCCATCTCAGCCTCCATGCTCGCCGCAGTGCTGCTTCTCAACCCCGATCCCAGCACCCATCGCCCGCAACTCTTTGTGGCTGGCTTTCTGCTCGTGCTGGTCGGAGCCATCCTTGGCTTCCTCTGGCACAACAAGCCGCCGGCGAAGATTTTCATGGGGGACTCTGGTGCGTACTTCATTGGCTTCTGCATTGCCGTCGCCACGCTCCTCGCCACCTATGCCGGCTATCAAACGCCGAAGCGGCATGCCATCCTCGCCCCTGTCGTAGTCATGGCCGTGCCCCTGTATGACATGTTCACGGTCCTGCTCATTCGCATTCGTGCCGGCAAAAGTCCCTTCCAGGCCGATAAGAACCATTTCTCCCACCGGCTCGTAGATTTAGGGCTGACGCGGCCGCAGGCGGTTTTGACGGTCTATCTCACCACCGCCACCTGCGGGCTGGCGGCCCTGCTACTGCATCAGGTGGAAATGGCCGGAGCCATCATCATCATGCTCCTCGTCGGCTGCATCCTGACGCTCATCGGCATTTTGGAATCCACCGCCCGACGGACAATTAAGAAGTAATGTCCAAGCAGCGCCCCAAAGAGAAACTAGCCGCCACTCCTTCGCTGGCTCAGCATGTTCCCGGCATCTTGCTGGCCGCGGTCGTCGCCCTCTTTGTCGCCACCCCCATTCTCCCCAGCGAAGCCGCGACGCCCGAAGGAACGCACGCAACGCTCGGTATGCTTTGGTGCCTGCTTCTCGGCTGCTGGAGCGCGGCGGCAATGGCGCAGCTAGTTCCGCCTCTGCGGCTCGATTGGACGTTGATTGCCGGCTTGGTCCTGATTGGCCTGCATGCGCTCAGCGCGATTGTCATGAGCCAAACGGATGGCGGTGGCCGGCTGGCACTGAACACACTTTGGATCTGGGTGGACTATGGGATCGGAACGTTTCTGCTGCGACAACTCATTACCTCCGCCGTACAAAGCAGAGCGATCGTCGCCGTGATGGTGGCACTCTCGCTCTGCCTTTCCACGCACGCCTACTTTCAATACTTCGTCAGTCAGCCTGCTTTTCAGAAAGCCTATCAGGCAAACCCGGAAAAGTTCCTGAAAGAAGGAGGCTACAGCACTGAAAAAAACTCTGTCGAACGCAAGCACCTGGAAGACCGCATGGACGACCGCGCGCCCCTTTCAACCTTTGCGCTAACTAACTCTTTGGCCGGCTTACTGGCCCCCTGGCTCATCATTGCCGCTGGAATTGGGCTCGGTGAAATCCGCAAAGGAGGCGACCGCAGAGTGCTCCTCGCTGCGCTGCTGGCCGCGCTGTTTTTGGCGGGTTGCCTGCTCCTGACCAAGAGCCGTACGGCAGTGCTTGCCGCTGGTTTTGGAGCTTTGCTACTCATGCTCTACGGTCGGCGAGGGGGCTTCCGTGTCGGCTGGAAGATTCCGGTGATTGGGGCAGGCTTACTGGTGCTCATTGGCCTGGGAGTTGTCTTCGCCGGCGGACTCGATGCCGAAGTATTGAGCGAAGCCCCGAAGGCGCTTCTATACCGCTTGCAATATTGGCGCTCTTCCGCGGCGATGATTGCCGACTATCCGCTGTTCGGCGTCGGACCAGGGCGATTTCAAGCCTTCTTCGCCAGATACAAACTCCCTGAGGCCAGCGAAACTGTCTCCGACCCCCACAACTTCCTGCTGGAAATCTGGGCCACTGCGGGAACGCCGGCGCTGATCGCCCTGCTGGCCATGCTGGCCGCTTTCGCTGCCGAACTTTGGCTCCGTGGCGGATCAACCAAAGAATCCGAGCAAGACTTGGCCGTGAAAGACTCAGCCGCGCCATCACGTTCTAAACTTGTATTCCAACCCAGCAACGAATCGGCTTTTGTTTACAGTGGCGCTCTCGTCGGATTTATTCTGGGCATTGCCCTTGCTTCAATGGCCGGTTACTTCGTCCTTGCCTCCAGCACTGGAGGAATGGTCGGCCTGATTTTACTCGGCATGCCCGTGGCCGCGGCGTTTCTCTGGTCGGTTAGCGGCTGGGTCAGGGGAGGGGATTTGCAGCCGCCCGTCCTCGTCATCGGACTAATTGTCCTCGGCGTGAATCTTCTGGCGGCCGGTGCGTTCAGCTTTCCGGGCGTCGCGCAAACAGCGTGGATTCTGATTCCGCTGGCGCTGAGTTTGTGGGAACCGCGGGGTGGATTCAAATCACCTCCCTGGACTGCCATCGTCGCGGCAACTTCCAGTGCCGTCCTCGCAGCAGCGTGCTACTTCACCAGCTATGCTCCGGTCCTCAACAGCAGCCACCCCATGGCGGCAGCGGAGCTTGTTCCCTTTCAATCCACGGACCAGATGGCCGGCCACTATGCTGCCGCTGCCGCCGCGGATCCTTGGTCCGCGGCCCCCTGGGAACGCCTGGCCGAAGCGAGGCTCTCCGCCTGGCTCCGCAACGGCTTTGCGGACGACTTGACCGACTTCCAACGGGCCGCCGCAGAATACGCCCGCCATGAAGCTCCTTCCCCCCGCGCCGCACAGAATCGGTCTCGGTGGTACTTACAGCTTTACGCTCGTTCCCAAAAACCAGCCGATCGGGAGGAGGCACTGGCCGCTGCTCGCGAAGCCGTTGCCCGATACCCCGCCAGCGCCCTGGCCCACGCCGAACTGGCCGCTGTCTGGAAGCACTCCGGCGACGATTCCGCCGCCCAAATGGAAGCCGAGGAGGCCCTGCGGCTGGACAAACTCAATCCCCATGAGGAATTCAAGCTGCACAACCAGCATCTGACGAGTTACCAGTGGAATGCAGCCGAAAAAACGGTGGTCTCCTCCCCCCGAGTTGAAACCGCGGAACAAACGATGCTGGAGCTGCGTAAAGGCTTGCGGCCAAAGACGTAAGAAGCGACCATTTTCCCGCCCTTGGCAGAATCACCTTGCCTGAAGGAAAATGGCAGACTGTCGGAACTCTCCCGGACTTGAACCATGAAAATTATCATCCTGGCTATTTTGGCCCTTGTCATCGGTATTGCCGTAGGCATCTTTTGCACATCGCGAGAATTCGACGGCGAGCGGGTTCCGAGCAAATTTGTGCTGGCCGTTCTGGAGGAACAGGAATCGAAAATCCCCAGCGACGGCCCCAGGGTCACTGTCGATGGGGGCGAAGTCCACGATTTCGGTACGATGGACCGCGGCTCGACCGGCGAGCATCCATTCGTGTTCCGCAATGCCGGCACCAAGCCGCTTGTCATTAAAGTGGGGGAGACAACATGCAAGTGCACGGCGGCCGCAGCGGGAGGCAAACCCTTGGTCAAAGGAGAGAAGATCACAATCCTTCCCGGGGAGTCCTTTAAGGTCACATTGGATTGGGTGATCAAGCAGGCGTCGCCGGATTTTTCGCAATCGGCGGAATTTGAGACCACCGATCCTCGCCGCGGCATCGTGCGGCTGCTCATTCATGGGAAGACCGTCAACGCTATTGAGATTAATCCTCCGACTTTAGAAATTTCCGGAGTTACCTCAGAAGAACCTGCTGTCGGTGAGATTTCCATTTACTCGCACCGCGATCAAGAGCTGAAAATCATCAAACACACCTGGGAAGTTGGCGATTTGAAAGACTATTTTGAAGCGACATTCTCTCCAATTTCCGCCGCGGAGGCGAGGGCCAATGGGGCTAAGGGGGGAATGACGATGCGCGTGCGGGTCAAGCCCGGACTCCCGCTAGGAATCATTCGCCAGGCGATCACTCTCAGTACCAACTACGAAGGATTCATTCCGCAGGTCATTCCCATCGAAGTCAAAGTCGTAGGGGACATCACCTTGCACGGCTCGAAGGTTCCTTCAGGTGCCACTCTGGTTACCTTGGGTGCCATTGACCAGAACGCGGGCATGTCCCACACAGTCTATCTGCATGTTAAAGGACCGCACCGGGAATTGACCAACTTCGAGGTCGAACGAACCGAACCGGCCGGTTCACTCACGGCAACGCTGGAGCCCGCCGTCGCCATCAGTCCCACCGTCAAGCGGATTCCCATCAGGATTGAAATTCCCGCGGGCGCACCGCTCGCTACTCTCACCGGATCTAACAAATCCCCCACGGGTTTGATATTCCTGAAGACAACTCATCCCAAAATAAAACAGATGGTCATTCCCGTGCTGTTCGTTGTGCGCTAAGGCGAATGGCGTGTGGAGGAACGGCATTTGGACTTCAAGGACGAGGCAATTATGACGACGCGACCAGCCGGACAAGTTTTCTTTGCTTCACACCGGCGTGACGTGACATACCAGCCTAACGCGCAAGCGAAGGACGGCTCCGCATCCCTGCGGGCACTTTTTCGTCCGAGCACGTTCGTCCCCCTGATCTTCGCAGTTGTTGCGAGCTTTAGTCTCGCGCTTATGCTCACCGGCTGCGGAGCGCCAACTACTCCCACACTTAAGCCGGTCCCCAAAGGGGGAGGGACCGTGGTCGTGCCGACCGACGACAAGACGCCCCCCGGCCCCGGGCCGAAGTTGGTTCCGCCAACGATCTCCGATGTTGCTAGCAACGACAAGCCTAAGGAACATGCTCCCCCCAAAACAGCCGCTACAGAGCCCCCGCTGTTCAAAGATTGGCCAGAGCCCAAGTTCGTCTTTTTCCTCACCGGACAGCAGATGGGCTACATCGAGCCTTGCGGCTGCACGGGACTGGCGAATCAGAAGGGGGGACTGGCTCGGCGGGCCACGCTCATCAAGGAACTCCGCGAGAAGCGGAAATGGGAGGTCGTCCCCATCGACGTCGGCAGTCAGATCATGCGGTACGGAAAGCAGTCGGAGATCAAGTTCCAAAAGACGGCCGACGGCCTGCGAAAAATGGGTTACCAGGCAGTCGCGCTCGGAGCCGACGATCTGAAATTGACCCCCGGCGATCTGCTGGCGGCGACGAATCCCGATGATAAGCCGAGCATCTTCACCAGCGTCAACGTCGCGCTGCTCGATCGGACTCTCACTCCCCGATTCCGCATCATCGAAGCCGGCGGCAAAAAGATCGGCATCATCGCGGTCCTGGGCGATTCAGCGGAGAAGAAGCTCAAGGGGGACGAGCTCATGCATTCCCCCGCCTTGGAATCCCTGAAGACGGCAGCAGTCGAAGTGCAAGGGCAGAAGTGCGACCTGTATGTCCTGCTGGCCCATGCCTCCATGGACGAGACGCAGAAGCTGGCCCAGGCGGTCCCCATCTTCGATCTCGTCGTCACGGCCGGTGGAGTCGGCGAGCCGACGCACGAGCTGGCGAAAATCGAAGGGACCAAATCACTCCTCGCCCAGGTCGGCACCAAGGGAATGTACGTCGGCGTCGTCGGCGTATTTGACGACGCCAACAAACTGGCCGACAAACAGCCTCTCCGCTACCAGCGAATTCCCCTCGGCAGCCAGTACGGGGACGACGAGGGGATGATCAAGCTGCTGGCTGAGTATCAGACGCAGCTTGAGCAGATGGGGCTCGCCGAACTCGGCGCGACGGAAATCTCCCATTCCTCCGGCCACAAATTCGTCGGCACCGCCAAGTGCGGCGAGTGCCACACCAAGGCCCTCGCCATCTGGGAAAAAACTCCCCACGCCCACGCCACCGACTCCCTGCAAAAACCGCCCAAGGAAGCCGTCTCCGCCCGGACCAAGATTCCCCGCCATCACGATCCGGAATGCCTTTCCTGCCACGTCACCGGCTGGGACGCGGAAAAGTACTATCCCTACAAATCGGGCTACCTCGGCCTGGAAAAAACGGCCCACCTCGCCGCGAGCGGCTGCGAAAACTGCCACGGCCCCGGCTCCGCCCACGTCGCCGCCGAATCCGGCGAATCGAAACTTGGCGAAGCCGAAATCCAAAAGCTCCGCAGCGAGATGAAACTCCCCCTCGCTGGTGGTATTGCCGAAAGGCACTGCGCCAAATGCCACGACGGCGACAACGACCCCGATTTCAGCGACAAGACCTTCGAAAAATACTGGAAGCAGATCGAGCACAAAGGGAAAGACTAAGCCTCTGGCGAGCGGCGGGCGTCAGCCCCCTGATAATTTCAGCCTCTTCCGCCCCCGCCCGAGCTTGCCTCGGCAGAGCGAAGGTTTGAAGACCAGACGGCAAACCGGCGCTCCCAAACATCGCCTCGCCTGCTGAAGCCCAGCGTCGGCGGCCCGCCGATCTCTTTCCTGGGTATTACTGTGACGGGGCTACCAGCGGAATAGTCAGTATTTCAAAAAGCTGAAAGAGAAATGCCAATCGATCATCGTCGGACTTAAAAGAGGTCTTTCGATAGCATCGGTCTACTGCCCGATCGAGACTTTGATGAGCTTTGGCCAGTGCCGACGGCATGGCTGCTGGGTCGTAGAGATCGGCGAGACTGGATTTCGGAAACGCCTTTCGGGCGGTGAGGACTGCCTTGGCTGCTTGCTCAACGGCGTCTCGGGCATTATCGGAAAGTTGAGAGGGCCAAGGAAAATTGTTGTAGACAAGTTTGACCGAATAGCGATAGCGCGACTCGAGCCTTCCGCAAACCGCTCTGACCCACGCCATATGCATGGCGGACGACATGACGCCGAAATGGAACAGCGTTGCACCGGGCATCAACAGGCAACTGTCGCCAGCCAGCGTCTTGGGCGTCAAATATGCCAGTGGAATATACCGCCGAGTTTCGGAAGTATGACGGGGGATTAATAGGTAATTGGTTGTGGGGCGATTTTCTACGTGGAAGCGTCTCGGAGTCTTGGCTAACTCCCTGGTCGGCTTGCTTTTGCTCGCCTCGCGGAAACGTTTTACAGCCTCGATTCGTTTGCGAACCTCTTTGAGCTCGCGGATTTGAGCGGGAGCACAGTCGGCCAACCACAGACACCACCTAGACTCGCCGTTGATGAACTCGTCAGCTCCCACCCAGCGGTGAAACAGGCTTTTTGCGGCCGGCTCACGTCGCAGGAATTCTTTCTTTTCCACATTGGAAAATAGATAGTTGCCGTCATCGATGGGCTTGTTGCCGATGCCAATTTCGGGCACGGGGCACAGCGGGTGCGAACGATTTGTGACGACGAGGTTAGAACCTTCGGTCAAATAAGGGCTGATATTCCTGACGGTGTGAGCGATCACTCCCTTGGACGCTGGATCATAGTCGTACAGCCGGCGAGTACCGCCGTTGAAACCCAGGCCGATGATCACCACATGCACATGCGCTTTGCCACGGGCTTCGCTTTCCCAGGGAAAGGTTCGATGACCAAACAGGATGGAAACTGAATATTTGGAAAACAACTCTCTCCACAGCACTCCCACTTGCTCGCCCTGAGCAATCGAGCTTGTCGACACAAAAGCGACGCTGCATTTCGTTCCCTGGATATATGCTGCTCCCTTGAGATACCAGGCGCATACGTAATCCAGGAGTCCACCGGTTTGCATGTCTGCCGTCAGACTTTCCATGTCCGCGCGTTGTTCCGGAGACAAATGCTTGGCCCCGACAAATGGCGGATTCCCCAAAACGTAGCTGCAACTCTCGGCAGGATTTACCGAATTCCAATCGAGGCGAATTGCATTCCCCTGGACAATCTTCGGCGATTTTTTGAGAGGCAAGCGAACGTAGTACTGGCCGAAGACCCGTGACAATCGCAGGTTCATTTGGTGATCCATCAACCATAGTGCCGCTTCCGCGATGCGAACCGGCCATTCCTGGATCTCGATGCCGTGCATGGCGTCCACATCGACCTGGCAAACGTGGTGGATATCGAATACTCTTTGCCCGTTGGAATAGAGCAACTGCAATATTTCCAATTCCAGCAAGCGCAGCTCGCGATAAGCGATGACCAGGAAGTTTCCGCAGCCGCACGCGGGGTCAAGGAAACGCAAACCGGCAATTCTCTTGTGCAGTCGAGTCAGATCCGGTTTGCTTTTCTTGGCGCGCTGCAACTCGTCGTGCAAGGCGTCGAGAAACTGCGACCGAACCAGTTTGAGGATGTCCCGTTCTGAAGTGTAGTGTCCGCCGATCTGCCTTCTTTGCCGTGGCTCCATGACCGCTTGAAACAGAGAACCAAAAACGGCAGGCGAGATCTGGCTCCAGTCAAATCGCGTGCATCCGATGAGAACGCTCCGCATGCTTTTGTTGAAGTGCGCGAATCCGAGATCCTCGGCAAACAAGTCGCCGTTGACGTAAGGAAGCTCGCCAAGTAGTTCGTCGAGGTTTTGCTGCCGCTCGTCGCGGGGAGTGTTTAGCACTTCAAACCAGTTTGCGAGGTGCAATCCCAGGTCGGATCCGTCTTCCGCGGTTCGGTTCTCCAAGTAGAATGCAAAACTATGGCGTTCAAAGATGCCTGTGTCGTCGGCAAACAAGCAGAAGAGCACCCGGACTAGAAATCGCTCTAATGCGTGTCCTTTGTAACCACCCCGTTCCAGTGCGTCATGCAAATCCCCCAAGATCTCAACCGCTTTGATGTTGACGGGATCTTGGTCCCGAATCGTGTGCTGTTGGTAGCCGGGTATAAAAGCGAAGGCGTAAATGTGTTGGGGAAGTTCCTCGAGCGGAAATTCGAGTGTTTTCCCTTCCTCGAGGTCGTGCAGGGCTATCCGAGCGAAGTCGGACAGTAGCAGGTAGCGGGGAACCTCGGTCTCACGTCCTGAGTTCTGCAATTCCCGCACATATTCCATTGCTTCGGATTGGGCGCGGCCCAAACTCTTGCCCCGCGATTTATGTTCAGCCAGCACCACATTTGGCCAGAATAGATCGATGTAACTGTAGGTTCCTTTGAGTGTTTTTACGGGCTCCTCAAAGCTGGCTACCACTCGCCGCCGAAGACCAAAGACAACAAAGAACTCACCCCAAAAAGACTTCGCTTCCGCATGCTCTCGCGACTCGTCCTTCCACTCCCTGGCAAAGGCAGTCGCCCGCTGACGTATTTCGTTCCAGGAAAGGGGCATTTTTCAACTCTTCATAAAAGCAAGTTTCAGCAGCACACATTGGAGAGTTGATTTCTCTCACAGTCCTCTATGCCGAAGGAGTGGATTCTAAACGAAGAATGGATGTCTGAGTGCAATGGTGCTGAGCACCAGACCCGCTACTTCCCCAACACCGCCATCACCTCGTCCGCAATGCTGAAATTGGCGGAGACGCTTTGCACGTCGTCGTGGTCGTCGAGGAGTTCCACGAGCCGGAGGACGTCTTTGGCCACTTCTGGGTCGGTGACTTCGACCGTGTTGGTCGGAATGCGGGTGATTTGCTTCGATTCCGGCTCGATGCCGGCGGCGGTGAGGGCTTCGGCGACCGCCATGAAGGCGTCCACCGGGCAGGTAATCACGAACACGTCCCCTTCGCTCTTGATGTCCTCGGCTCCCGCTTCGAGGGTAATTTCGATGAGCCTTTCTTCGCCCGATTTGGCGACGCCGACGACGAAGATGCCTTTTCGCTCGAAGAGCCAGGCGACGCAGTTGGTGGCCCCCAGCTTGCCGCCGCAGCCTTCGAAGATTTTGCGGATTTCCGGGGCGGTCCGGTTGCGGTTGTCGGTCAGGATTTCGCACATCACGGCGACGCCGCCGGGGCCGTATCCCTCATAAATGGTCTCGTCCAGGGCCTCGCTCTCCAGCTCGCCGGTCCCCTTTTTGATGTTCCGCTCGATATTTTCCTTGGGCATCGAAACCGCTTTGGCGTCGGCGATGGCGTAGCGGAGCTTGAGGTTCGAGTCCGGGTCCCCGCCCCCCATCTTGGCCGCGATGATGATCCCCCGCGCCAGCTTGCTCCAAAGCTTAGCCCGCTTGCTATCCACCGCGTTCTTGCGGTGGGCGATGTTGGAGGAATGTGAATGACCAGCCATGGGAATCCAAGATGGAAATTCGAAATCTCAAATCTCAAACAAAGAGGAAAGGGGAAAACAGGAAATTCGAAACGAAGAAGGGGGACTCGATGATCCTCTCCTCTTTCTTCATTCCCAGTTCCAAATTCCCACTTGTTTGAGATTTGAGGTTTCTTATTTTGTTTTTGTAAACACCAACTACTTCAGTTTCCCGCGCACCGCTGCCAGCTTCTCTTTCTCGCCATCTTTCTCAAACGCCGCTGCTGCCTTTTGCCAGGCTGCGCGGGCTTTTGCTCCGTCGCCGGCTTTCAGGTGGGCGTCTCCCAGGTGGTCCAGGATGACGCCGCCGGGGTCCTTATCGGCGGCGAGGGTCAGCTCGCGGACGGCGTCGGAGTAGCGGCCCAGTTGATAGTATCCCCACCCCAGGCTGTCTCGGTAGGAGGGATTGGCCGGCTCCGCGGCGACCGCCCGCTCGGCCATGGAAACGCCTCGCTTCAGATGCAACCCCCGCTCGATCCAGAGATAGCCCAGGTCGTTCAGGGCCCCCGCATCCTCGGGAAATTCATCCAGCACCTGCTCCAGGAATTCTACGGCGGCGGCAAAATCCCCCTGCTTGAGAGCGACGTTTGACACCGCCAGCCGCGTGTCGTGAACGACCTCCCGGATGGCGGAATTTTTGAAGTTGTTCCCCAGCTTGGCGAGCAGTTCCTGATAGGACCGCCGGGCGCTCGGCAGATCACTGGCATGATAATAGACCCAGGCCAGGCGGCTTTCGTACAGCGGATTGGCCGGGTCGATCTCCACCGCTTTCTTCGCGGCCTGAAAGGCCCGGGCATCTTCCTTGGCCATGGCCAAAGCTCCGGCCAGGAAATACTGCACCTGGGCCGCACGTTCCGGCAACAACTTCTCGTCGGCGATTTTCTGCAGCACCTTGGCTGCGCGAACATGCTGGTCATCGCCGAGCAGGCCGAGGCCCCAAGCGAAGAGTATGTCTCCCTTCTTCTCTGCGATCTCTGTGCTCTCTGCGGTGAAAAACTCTTCCGCTTCGTCGTACTTCTTCCCTTCCAGCGCCAGAAGCGCCGCGGCCAGAATTGCTCCCGGCGGCCGCTTGTCTGCTGGTTCCTTGAGGAGGCCGCGGGCGGCGGCGATGATCTTGCCGAGCAGTTCTGCGTCGCCGGCGATGGCCTGCGCCCCTTCACGGAGCGATTCGAGCGAAACGGAACGGCTGACGAGGGGGCCGGCGGTTTCCAGCAGCTTCTGAGCATTCTTCTGACGGCGGTAAAGCTCGACCAGCCGCTGGCGGACTTCGCTGCGGGGTCGATCCGCGAGAGCTTGCTGGTAGAGTTTCTCCGCCTCGGCCAGGTCGCCCGCATCGAGCAGCTCCTCGGCCAAGTAGAAGCGGAGCGTACTGTTTTTCTCGTCGGCGGCCTGCAATTCCTGCAGCCGTTTCAGAACCGCGGAGCGAGCGGTTTTGGGATCGGCGGCTCCGTCGGTCATTAGCTTGGAAAGGAGGCCATAGGGCTCGGTGCCGCCGACGATGGACTTCGACGCGAAGTACTCGTCGAGCTTTTTAATCGCCCCGTCACGATTTTTCTTAGCAGCTTCCACGCGCGCTAGTCGAAGTGCCAATTGCGGCTTATCCGGAGAGGCTTCGTCGGCCTTCAGGAACAATGAGGCCGCCTCGTCATGCCGGCCAGCGGCGAGAAAGCTTTCGGCTACAAGTTGCCAGGTTTCCTCGGGCTTGCCGAGGACTGTTTTGGTGGCCTGCGCTCCCAGCGGCACTGTCGGATCGAGCAGCAGATCGCGGACCCGGGCAAACGAGGCGGAGGATTTTTGAAAGTCCCCAGCCAAAAAGTAGAGGCGGCCGAGTTCGAAGCAAACGAGTGCGCCCCCCAAGTCCTCGATCTTCTCGCCCCCGCCCGCTTGTTGGGCGAGTGCTCCTTCATAAAGAGCCGCGGCTCGCGTCCACTCGCGGTCCTCCGTGAGCACAATCGCCAGTCGGCGGAGCAGGATAGGATCGAGCTTAGTCTTGGAGGCGGCAATGACCGCGTAGCGGGCCGCTTCGTCCTGGCGTTTCAGTTCAAAGGCGAGCGGCACAATCTCTTGCAGCGGGGATGCTCCCCGCGGATCCCATCGCCAGGCCCGCTGAAAGCAGCGGAGTGCGGCGGCATATTCCTCCCGCTGCTCCAGGATTCGCCCCTGGGCGAACCAGGTGGCGGCAGTGACGCGGTCCTGCTCCTCTTCACTGCGGGGCCGGGTGGGGACGAGCTTTTCGGGGAGCGGCTCGCGGGGGATGTCAGCGTCGGAGTTCGGTGCGGCGGCGTAAAGCGGCACGCAGCAGACGACAACGCACAAGGAGAAATAAAGCGAGCGGAGAACGGCTAACCAGGGAAATTTCATTGTCATGTTCCCTCTGGCATTCTCTTTTCCGGGCAGGCTGGAAGCCTACTCCACTAGCGCGGCTTCTTTTTGACGAATCCCTTGGCGGGGCTCTTCTTCTCCAGCCGTTCGGGTTCGTCCGTTTTCTTCGGGGCGGGGGGAGGGGTGGGCTTGTCCTTGGCCTTCTTGCCGCTGTCGTCGGCGGGATGCTTGTCGTGCTTGTCGGCCCCTCTTTCGCTCGACGGCTTGGAAGGCTTGGGGTGTTCCTTCGCTTCCTTAGCGGCGGCGTGGGATTCCTTCGAGGGCTGCGACGGGCGCATCTCGGACATCTTCGCCCCGCGGGACTGCGAACGCTGCTTGTCCGCGGCGACCTTGGCTGCCGCCTCTTCCAACTTGGCCGTCCGCTGCGACAGCCGTTCCTTGTAGCCGTCGTCGATTTCCGCCAGGATGGCGCGGAGCTTGGAGGAGCCGGGCGAAGCGTAGAAGTCCGCCGCGATTTGCTGCAGGAGCGAGCCGAATTCCACGCCCTTGTTCTTGGGAATGGCCCGTTCCAGTCCGGGGACCTGCTTCTTATCGGCTTCTTGCTCGCTGATCACGCCGACCGCGTAGAGGACTTCAATCGCCCCTTCGCTGATCGGAATCGAATGGCCGGCGAGAGCGTTCTGGGCGACATAAGCCCGCACGAACGGACTGGCACCCTGAATTTTTTCGAGGTCCTTTTCCGCCTTCCCCAGGTTCTGCTTGCGGAGGGCTTCGATGTCGAACGAATAGGCCGCCTCGAAGACCGATTGCAGGGCCTTTTTGATCCGCTGCCCCGCTCCAGCGGAATCGGGGATGCCGGCCAGCACTTCGGCCAGTTCGGAGACGGTCGTCACCCGGATTTCGTTCCAGTCAAAGTACATTTCCTTGAGCCGGGCGAAGGCCTCGTCCGCCGCTTCGTAGCGGGCGTTCTCCAGGCAGCAGGCGTAGAGCAGGTGCTCGAGCGCCGTTCGGTCCTCCGGCGGAACGACCGGCTTGTAGTGCTTTTTGAGGACCTTGTGGACTTTGGTCAGTTGTGCGGAGCGATTGGTGTTCGTCATGCCAGGGTGCAATTGCGGGTGTAAGGCGATTACTTTTTGGGCCACAGATGGAGCAATAATGAAATCTCAAATCTCAAACAAATTCAGAGGGAGAATCCAGAATTGATAAACTGGATGGAACAGATGTTCTTGTTTCCCGATTCTGTATTCTTCATTCCCATTTGTTTGAGATTTGAGATTTCACTTTTACTTCTCCGCGCTTCCTCTCTGATTTATTCCTCTTCCTCTTCATCATCCATCGTCGTCGCATCCATCATTTCTTCCTCTTCGGCCTCGCCATCCTCCATTTCCACCGCGGTCGGCGGCGGGGGAGGGGCCTTGGGGAGGACTTCGGCCAGGATGCGGGCGACTTCCAGCGAGTTCTTGACTCCCTTGTCGATCTCAAACGCCAGCCGGGGGGTGTACCGGGTGTCGATCCGGTCGGCGATGCGGCTTTGCAGGAATCCGGCGGAGTTTTGCAGGCCAAGCAGGCTGAGCTTCTCCTGCTTGGCGTCCCCCATGACGGAGACGTGAATCTTGGCCGTCTTCATGTCGGGGGCAAGCTCGACCATCGTGACTGTGACGTTTTTCACGCGCGGATCCCGCACCTCGGTGAGGATGGCCATGCTGACCACCTCACGGATGGCTTCGGCGGCTTTCAAAACGCGGCGGGAGGACATAGGCGATTCAATCCAAACGGGAAACACAATTCATCGGAGCCAAACTTGGCGGCTTACAACGTACGGGCCACTTCCTCGATCTTGTAAGCTTCCAGCACGTCCCCTTCCTTCAAGTCGTTGAAGTTGGCCAGTTTAATGCCGCATTCCATGCCGCGGGCGACTTCCTTCGCATCGTCTTTTTCCCGCTTGAGCGACTCCATCGCGTAATCGCCAATGGTGCGGCTGTCGCGGTTGACGCGGATGCGGCACCCTCGCTCGATGCTCCCTTGAATGACCTGGCAACCGGCCACGGCACCCACGCGGCTGATGGTGAAAACCTGCTTGACCAGTGCCCGGCCGACGTCGATGACCCGCTCCTCGGGCTTGAGCTTCCCCTCCAGAACGGCTTTGATGTCGTCCGTGACCTTGTAAATGATGTCGTAGCGGCGGATTTCCACGTTGCGCTCTTCAGCCATGTTGCGGGCCGCTTCGTCCGGAATGACATTGAAGCCGACGATGATCGCCCCGGAAGCATGGGCCAGGGTAACATCCGCGACCGTGATGCCGCCGACGCTGGCCTGGAGCACCTTGATCTTCACTTCGGGATGCTCGAGCTTGCCGAGTTCGCTGACGATCGCTTCGATGGAGCCGCGAACATCCGACCGGATAATGAGGTTGAGCGTGGCGACTTCCTCGTCCGGCGCCAGCTTCCCTTCCGCCAGCCGCTGCTGGAAATCCTCGAAGGAAACCTTGGTGGAGCTTCCCGACAGGCTTTCCTGGCGAGTATCCCCAGCCCGCTGAGTGGCGAGATTGCGAGCTTCCACAATGTCTTGCAGCACGTAAAACTTCTCGCCTGCTTGCGGAGCGACGTCGAGACCGGTGACGTTGACCGGCACCGAAGGGCCGGCTGATTTCACCTTAACGCGGGGACGAAGCGTGTCGTACATCGCCTTGACGCGGCCGTGGGCTGCGCCGCAGACGACAATATCTCCGTCGTTGAGCGTGCCGTTTTGCACCATGAACTTGGCGATGACGCCGCGCCCCGGCTCTTGCTCGGCTTCCAGACAGGTTCCCATCGCATCGCGTTTGGGGTTGGACTTGTATTCATGGAGTTCCGCGGTTACCAAAAGCGTCTCCAGCAGGTCTTCGATACCCCTGCCGGTCATGGCGCTGGTCCGAATCACTTCCACTTCGCCGCCCCACTCGCTGGGGAGCAAACCAGCCGTCGCCAGTTGCTGCAGAACCTTCTGTTCATCCGCGCCGGGAAGATCGATCTTGTTCATCGCCACCACAATCGGCACCTCGGCCGCCTTGGCATGGCTGAGGGCTTCTTCCGTCTGCGGCATCACGCCGTCATCGGCGGCGACGACAAGAACGGCGATGTCCGTAACGTTCGCACCGCGGGCTCGCATCTCCGTGAATGCTTCGTGGCCCGGCGTGTCGACAAAGGCGACCTTGCGGCCATCCTTGGTGGTGATGTTGTAGGCCCGGATGTGCTGCGTAATGCCGCCGGCTTCGCCGGAGACGACGTCAATGCCGATGATTTTATCGAGGAGCGAGGTTTTCCCGTGATCGACATGCCCCAGGAACGTGACAATCGGAGGACGCAGTTCGAGCTTCTCCGGTGCGTCTTCCTGATCAAAGCGGTTGAGGACTTTTTCTTCCAGCGATTCCGGCTGCTTGAATTCGAGGTCGAGGCCGAGTTCGGCGGCGACCAGTTCCACCATGTCGTTGGGAATGTTGAAGCTCATGGCGTTGGTGGGAAGGGCAACGCCCAAGCCAGTGAGCGCCTTCAAGACCTGTCCCGCGCCGACGCCGGCCGCTTCGGAAAATGAGCGGAGCGTGACCGGCAGGATGATTGAAATTTTGTCTTTTCGCGGTGCTGCCGTGCTGCCGTGCAACTTGCTGCGAACGAGCGTCCTCCGGGCCCGGCGGCGGCCGCCTTCTTCTTCCTCCCCGGTTCGCACGCTCCCCTGGGGCTTCGACTTGCGAGTCTTGCGGACATCGGCCATGCCGACCAGATCTTCTTCGCCCGCCTTCCCCTTCTTCTTTCCTGGCTTGAGAGCCGACGCACCCGCGGTCAATCCCTTTTTCTTATCCGCATCGACCTTCGCCTCGTGCTGCTTCTTGAGATTCTCCGTAATCTTATGAAGCGGCGAGCTGCTTCCCTTTTTGATCACGTCCGAAGGCAGCCGAATCACCGGCTTCTGAGCCTTCGGCTCCGACTTGGCGGTGGGAGCCGGCTGCTTGACTTCGGGCATCTCGGCGAAGCGGACGCCGGAAACTCTTCGCGGGCCGGGCTTGGTGGGGGCATCGCCATCCGGTTTCTTTTCTTCCGCCCCTTTCTTGGCTTTGGTGTCGAGATTCCGAATGTCACGACCGCGGCCCGGACTGAGCGAATCGCCGCGCTGGGGAGCCGACGAAGGCGCCGGGCGCTTGTTACCCACGGTGATTGTCTGCCGCACCTTCGGCGGCGACTCGGCGGATGCGTGTGATGGTGCGCGAGCGGCGGGCAAGACAACTGCATCATCCAGGTCCGATGCTTTCGCTTTGGCCGCGACCTTGGGAGGCGCGGTCTCCACCACGGGATCGGCTTTGGGAGAATGGTCCGTGGGAGCATGGACCACCGGCGCGTGCTCAACAGGGGCGAGTTCCGCGACGACGGCGGGAGCAGCCGGTTCGGCGGCCGGCTTGGTGCGGAGCGGCGCGGCCCGTTGCGGGGGCGGGGGAGGGGGGAGCGTGACGGTGCCGCTCACGGGGCGGTTCAAAACGTCAGAAGTCTTCACCAGGTTCGCGGGAGCAGCGGCCTGCTTGGCGGCCCCGGCATCGAGAAATGCCTTCAGCTTGACGACTTCGTCATCTTCCAGGCTAGCCAGCGCGGAACCCTTGCCCTGAATCCCCGCTTTCGTGCAGAGCTCCACGAGCTTCTTACCATCGATGTTCAAATCTTTCGCTAACGAATAAATCCGCGTGGGCACTCTTGCCCTCCTTTTCAATCGCGCGCCGCACTGGAGATGTTGTTTGTCGCGCGAGCTGGCTAGTTATTAATTCATGACCGAAGTCTCCTTTGCTGAGCCAAAGCTTCCCCACCAGGAAAAGCAATTGCCAGCCAAGCCCGATTTCACCCCGCGGCAGCCGCTGAGGCTTGTCCGGCAAGAACGAAACACCCTAACCGTGAACGCAAGCTTATCCCTATCGGCCAGAGCCAGAGTGGAGAGTTAATTTACCCCAGCAAGGCTGGCAGTGCCATTGGGGGAAGGGGGAAACCGCGTCCAGGAATCGAATTCTTTTTCAAAACTCGAAAAATCGCTTCTACAGCTTGGCGCAACGCACCTTCATCCGCCTGCTCGGTGGCGGGCGGATGATGGGTCGAGATTTCGCCTCGCTCACGCCCTGTTACTTGGAAACTCGCTCAAAGGTCAGCCCCGAATCGGAAGCTGGAGCGCCGCTGAGTGCAAATTGCCATTTATCCGGGCCAGCCGATTTGACCGAGCCAGCCATTGAACCTTGATCCTTGGTATCGAGCGAAATGGCGCTGCCCGTCGACGTCAGTTCCCCCTGGAGGTCTACCGCGGGCTTGCCCGAACTGGCGGCCTTCCAGGTGAACTGTGAATCTTCGGTAATCGCCAGATCAATAGTCGTCTTTCCTGACTTCGCCCGCCATTTGCCCACAAGATCGGTTTGGGGCGCGTCACTGCTGGGGACGGTCTTTTCCGGCGCGGGAGAAGGCTGTTCAGGCGGTACTAGGGCGTCCAGCATCCGCTTGGCGGTAAAGTCCTTGGGCTGGTTCTTAACAACGGCCTTCAGAGCACTGATTGCCGAGTCCTTGGAGCCGAGCACAAGGTAGTGGTAGGCCAGCACAAAAGCGGCCCCCGAGTCTTTCTGGTTGGCGCGGCAATGTTCCTCGAGCTTGCGAAGTTGCGCCGAGTAATCGTCCGCGTTGCCGTAGAGGCCGCTCATCGTCGTCCAGTCCATGCCGGGCGCTGATGACAGGAAAGAATTTAGCGCCGCCGCGGCCGTTTTGTAGTCGCCGAGGGCAAACAGGGTGAGCGCCCGGACCTCGTGGACGACGGGATCATTCGGCAGCTTGCGGAGCGCGCCGTCGAAGCTGGCAAGGGCGGCTTTGTAGTCCCCTGATTTAAATTGGGCCAGACCGCCGTTGAACAGCTTCATCGCTTGTGCGGCTGCGGGATCTTCCTCGGGTGCAGGTGCCGGCTCCGCAGCGGTGTCGGTGGCGTAGTTTTCTACAACAACCGGCTGCGAGTAATCGTACGGTTCACTAGCCACAGACTCAGTGTAATAGGGATTGGAATAGCTCTCGCCGTATCCCCATCCACTGGTCAAAGCACTCAAGCCCCAAGCGGCGCCGACCCAGGCTCCTGGAGCGTACCAGCCGCTGCCCCAATACCCGCCCCCCCAACAGCCGTTGTACCAGCCGTGATCGCCATTGATGCAGTGGTCGTGCCAGTTCCCCGCCCAGCCGCCGTCTCCGCCCCAGCCCCAACCCGGATTGTCCCAGTTGGGCCGGTCCCAGTTCGGCCGGTTTCCATTGCCAATGTTTCCGTTGCCGATGTTGATATTGCCATTACCGATGTTGATATCACCATTGCCGATGCCGGGACGGTTGGGCCCCCCGCCGATGCCGGGGCGACCGGGACGGTTGCTACCACCGCCACCGACGCCAGGGCGATTGGCAATTCCACCACCGCCAATTCCAGGGCGCTGGCTTCCGCCGCCACCAATTCCGGGACGCGGAGCGGGCAGGGTCGATGGACGATTAGCGCCGCCAAAACTGGGCCGGTCCCCTCCTGGCCGATTAGCGCCAAGGCCGGGACTGCCCGGCATTGTGGCTGGCCGATTGATTCCGGGAGTCGGGCGAGTGGCCCCCCCTCCGAGACCGCTGCTGGGAAATGACGGACGAGTTGGTCCGACGCCGCCGGGCGTGCCCAGCGACGGCCGATTGGCGATTCCCGAGCCCCCTGGCCTTGGTGCAGGCCGCGCAACACCGCCACCCGACGGGCTAAATCCGCCCCCCGGACGGCTCGGCGTGCTTGGCCGGCTGGGCATACTGGGACGGGTGGCATTTCCCATAGAGGGTCTGCTACCGCCGCTGGGGCGCGGAGCACTGGGACGAGGCGCGGGGCGCGCACCGCCACCCATGGACGGTCGTCCGCCGCCACCCCCCATGCCTCCCATGGAGGGCCTTCCTCCTCCACCCCCCACACGTCCTCCTCCGCCGCCACCTCGTCCGCCTCTGCCGTACACATCAAGCGGCATTACCATGAGGCCCACCAAAGTCGCAACCAATCCGAGCTTAAGCTGATAGTTCGTTTTCATGCCGACATCTCCTGGAATGGGTGCGGAAGTTACTTGCCGGCAGCCGGCGGGCGGCGGACCACATTGATTTCAAAATCCGGTTCGCGTCCGTCTCCGACAATCCGGTCGGTCCCCTTCGTGGAGAAATGGTCTTTGTCCTTCTGACTGATTGTGATCGTGGCGGTAGCGGTTGTTCCATCAGCATTCACGGACGAATACTTGGCGACAATGCCATCTTCCAGCACGGTCCAGTGACCATCCGCAAAGCTGCCGTCGGACTCGAACAGCCAGGAGCGGATCTTTCTCGCGCCGGCGTCCCAGCCAATTCGCTGGGAAAGCTTCCTCGCGGGGCCGGTTCCGGCGGGCAACTGGAATTCGCCGAGAATATAGTTCTTGTCCTCGGACCACTTGTAAGTCATTTTCACGACGCCGTCGGTTCCTTCATTGATCCAATCCCCGACCAGCCAGGCCACCGACTGCAAGTACTCGTTGGCGCTCGGTTCGGGATCATCGCTAAAGTCGCGGAGCGAGGCAATTCTCCAGCCGTCTTCCGTCTTGGCCCGCACGGAGATATAGCGGAACTTCGATTGGGTGCTCCCATCCATGGCCTTCATCGTGCGCGTCCCCTCCTCGATGGCGACGGGACCGACAATCCGGACGGACTCGATCTCCATCGTCAGTTTGGTGCCGGGGAACTTCTTGAAGAAGGCGGTGAGCAGATCTTTGATCTCCTTCTCTCCTTGATAGACCGTCCCTTCTTCGTCAATGATCTCCCCCTTGGGCAGGAACATTGAAGCCAGTTCATCGACTTTGCCCGCATTAAAACCCGCCGTTAACTGCTCCGAGCTCTTGCGCACCAGGGCAATCGCCGCGTCATCCGGCCCGGATGACGCGGGAGCAGCCGCGGCAGTTCGCTTGGGCTGCCCATCCTGCGCAAAAACAACCGTAACGCTTAGCAGCAGAGCTCCGCTAAGAAGAAGTTTGATAATGTCCATCCCAAGATACCTCGTAAGTAGAGGAAGTAAGTGCGCCTGAAACACTTCGGCGAACGCCAAGAAGTGAACGACGGTTGAGTTTCCACTGGACCGAACTAACAATATATTCCGCCCACTGCTAGAAAGAGAAGGGGCGGTTAAGAATTGATGTGCAACTAACCGAATTTCGCCCACTGGATTTGGGCGGGGCACCGAAATCGTGAAACAACTAAGCGGGCGGCGTTTCGCCTGAGCCGGTGGGAGGCTCGTCTCCACTACCCGTCGGCGGTGCTGCTGCTGCGGGGGGAGCAGCCGCTGCTGCCGCGGCATCTTTCGCGGCCTGAGCTTCGGCTGCGGCGGCATTCTTCGCGTCCTTGGCTGCCTGCACCGCTTCCGCGGCATCTTCCGCTTTCTTGCGGACCTTCTCGACCGCGGCGGCCTTCTCGGCTTCCAGGCCGAGTGCTTCGGCCTGGTTGGTGATGACGTCTACCTGCTCTTCGGTCAGGCTCCCCATTTCCATCAGGGCGTCCGGCTCGATGACGGAGAGATCGTCGTAGGAAAGATAGCCTTGCTCCACCAGCTTCTGGGCCAGTTCTTCCGTCATCCCTTCAATCTGGCTGAAGGCGGTAACCGCGCGGTCAATCTGCTCCTCCAATTCCTCGTTCGTCATGATTTCGATGTCCCAGCCGCACAGCTTGCTGGCGAGACGAACGTTCTGCCCCTTGCGGCCGATGGCGAGCGACAACTGATCCTCGCGGACGAGCACAATCGCCCGGCCGATCATGTCGCACAGTAGCACCTGGTCTACTTCGGCAGGCTGTAGGGCGGCGCGAATTAGCGTCTCGGCGTCGTCGCTCCAGCGGACAATGTCAATCCGCTCGCCGGCCAGTTCATCGACAATATTCTTGATGCGGTTGCCGCGCACGCCGACGCACGCGCCAACGCAGTCTACCCGCTGGTCGCTGCTGCTTACGGCTACTTTGCTCCGGTGAGCCGGCTCGCGGGCGATGGCGTTGACCATGATCACGCCGTCGGCAATCTCGGGAATCTCCTGCTCGAACAGCCGCTGCACGAACTGCGGCTTGGTGCGGCTGAGGACGACCTTCACGCGGCTGCCGGAGGGCTTGACCTCAAAGATAATGGCCCGCACCCGCTCGTTGGGATGGTGGCTCTCGCCGGGAATCTGCTCGCTGCGGGGGAGAATCGCTTCCAGCGTCCCCAGATTCACGATGGTCGCCCCGCCTTCCGACCGCGTCACGACGCCGTTGATCAGCGTCCCCACCTGCTCCCCATATTCTCCGAGCAACTGATCCCGCTCCGCTTCGCGAATTTTCTGAATGATGACCTGCTTGGCGGTCTGAGCCCCAATGCGTCCACTGATTTCATCCGGGTCGAGCACCGTTCCGTCGTGGGTGCCGGACATCACGCCCGTTTCCCGGTCGATGTTAATCTGCACATCGGCCAGTTCGCCGTAATGCTTCTTGGCGGCAGTCACCAAGGCGGTTTCAATCGCCTGGAAGACAAGTTCCTTGTCGATGCTTTTATCCCGATGGACGGAATCGACGATACGCAACATTTCGCTGGGGTTCATAGTTTTGCTCCTGCCTCCCTCGTCCTCGGAAAGAGGGCCGGGGTGAGGGTCTGTTTAAGTTGTCGGATTGTTCAGGTTTTGCCTACGCTAATTCGCTCACCACTCTCCCTATCAAACCAGTGCTCCTTACCTTGTGAAACTTCGATTGAAACCAATTCACCCACTCGATAATCGGCCCGGCCGCTCACGCGACTGAGCCATTTACTCTTCTCTGTACTCTCTGTTCCTTCTCCACTCTCTTCCAATTCCACTTCCACCATCGCATGCGGGCCAAGCCACTGCACTTCCTTCACAATTCCACTTAATGACTCCGTCCTCTCCGTTCCCTTCCGCAACAACACATCCTCCGGCCGCACTCCCAAAACTGTCTCGTGTCCCCTGTCCCCTGTCTCCTGCTTACTGCCTACTGCCTTCTGCCTACCCCAATTCATCCCTTCCCCAAAAAACCCCGCCACGAACCGGTTCCGCGGCTGATCATAAATCTCTGCCGGCGTTCCGACTTGTTCAATCTTCCCATCCTTGATCACCGCAATCCGTTCACCCAGGGACATCGCTTCCCCCTGGTCGTGCGTCACATACACCGTCGTCACCTTCAATCGCTGCTGAATGTCCTTCAGTATCCGCCGCAACTCGCTCCTCAAAGGAGGGTCCAAACTCGACAACGGTTCATCCAGCAGCATCGCCGCCGGCTGCCGAACCAAAGCCCGCCCCAGCGCCACCCGCTGCTGCTCCCCGCCAGACAATTCGCCAGGTCTCCGCTGCAACAAGTGCTGGATTCCCAACTGCGAAGCTATCTCCTCAACCTGATTCCTGACCCCTGACCCCTGACCCCTCGCCTTCAACCCAAACGCCAAATTCTCAAAAGTACTCAAATGCTCATACAGTCCCAATCCCTGAAACACCATCGCCACATTCCGGTCCCGCGGCGGCAGCTCTGTCACCTCCCGCCCATCAATCCACACCGTCCCGCTCGTCGCCTCCTCCAGCCCAGCGATCACCCGCAGCGTGGTCGTCTTTCCCGACCCGCTGGGTCCAACCAGTACCATCAATTCGCCCTGCCGTACCACCAGGTCCAGCCCATCCACTCCTTTGCCACCTCCCGGAAAGACCCTGAAAACCCCGCGTAGTTCGACACCCATAGGTCATCTCACTAACCCGAAGCTCAAGCGAGGAAGGGACCTGTTCACTAACCCGAAGCGCAAGCGAGGGAGCCCCTCTGACGATTCCCCTCGCTTGCGCTTCGGGTTAGTGAACCGACCATCCAGACAACAAAAAACGCGACCTACCCTAACGAGCAGCTCGCGCCGAAAAATGGCTCGAAAACTGTAACCTACCACGACTTACGAGCAATACCCGTCAGCCTAGAAGAAGAATATCCCTCCCAGAGAAAAGTGTCAAGTTGGGAGCCAGCGCCGCCTCATCCCGACTCAGCGCCAGAATTATCCCCTGCGACTATGTTGTGTTTGGGCACATCTGACATAAACCTACTTCCACGGCGCTGTACAATAGGCCGGTGACAAACCAGCGGCTATCATGCCGCCCGTGATCCGGATACAGGGAAGTGAAGCGAAAAAAGGGAGACCATGCTCAGCATTTTCGGCCACGACACGAACCTGAATCACGGTCTCAATCGCCGGGAGATCTTGCGAGCCGGCGGATTGTCGCTGCTCGGACTTTCATTGCCGGGATTTCTGGAGGCGAGCCACCGTCTGGGGCCGGATTCTGGCGGGCGACGTGCGGGGCGGGCCAAGTCGGTCATCCTGTTCAATTTGCTCGGCGGGCCGAGCCACATGGACATGTTCGACATGAAGCCGCTCGCCCCGGCTGAAATTCGGGGCGAGTTCCGGCCCATCGACACGTCGCTGCCGGGATTGCAAATTTGCGAACACCTTCCCAACACGGCTAAGTGGATGCACAAGGCCTGTTTAATCCGCACCATATCGCACAATTACAACTCGCACGATCCGTTGCCGATCATGACCGGCTTCACCGGAGGCAATGCCCAGTTGCAAGCTCAAACCACCGATCCCCCCGACATCGGTGCCATTTGCCAGTACCTGGGCTTGGGTCCGGAGGATGTCCCGGGGGCGGTTTGCCTACCCTGCTTTCCCGGCTGGGGGGAAACCTATCGCCGCGGCGGTCCTTATGGCGGATTCCTGGGGAGCCAATACGATCCGCTCTTCTCTCTCTGCAAGCCGACGTTCGCTCGCGAACCCAAGGTCAGCTATTACGACCCGGTGATGCCGGTGGGGGAACCCTATTTGCCGGGTCTCGAAAACCAGCCGGAGATGACGGCGGACCGATTCACAGGTCGTCGCACACTGCTGCAGCAACTCGACGAGGTTTTCAAAACGGCCAGCCATTCCTCGGCGCAAGACCGCCTGGACCGCTTTCAGCGGCGGGCCTGCGACATGCTCACTTCCGGCAAAACGCGAGAGGCGTTCGATCTGTCGCGGGAACCGGACAAAGTTCGCGACCGCTATGGCCGCAACCTCTACGGAGCCAGCCTGCTAGTCGCCCGGCGGCTGGTGGAGGCGGGCGTCCCCTTCGTCAGCGTGCATCAGGAAATATTCCGGCATTATGGCCATGCCTACGACATGCACGAAAACAACTTCAGCATGCTCAAGAACCACAACCTGCCGATTTTGGACCAGGTTTATCCAGCTCTCATTCAGGACTTGGAAGAGCGAGGCCTGCTCGATTCGACCCTCGTCATCGTGATGGGAGAAATGGGCCGCTCGCCGCGCATCAACGGCAAAGCGGGGCGCGACCACTGGCCGCAATGCGGCTTTAGCCTGCTCACTGGAGGGGGGATCAAGGCTGGTATGGTTTATGGTGCAACCGACAAGGAAGCAGCCTATCCGGTCAGCGATCCAGTCCATCCCTCCGACCTGGTGGCAACCGTCTATCATCTACTCGGCATTGATCCGCACCTCGCCGTTCATGATCGCCTCGGACGTCCATTTCCAATTGCCCGCGGGGGCGAGCCTCTGCACCGGATTCTCGCATAAACCCGGCTGCTGCGGATTCAAGCAGGGAGAGGACGATTTGGGCCAATGAGCGGATTACCGGATGGCAGTCACGCCAAAGGCTGGAACAACCTGCTCACGCTGGACGCCGCCCGCAGCGTCGTTGCTGGCAGTCCGGTCGCTTTGCGAGAAGCCATCGGTCGCGGAGCAGACTTGCGAATTTACTCGGAGTTTCGTCACAACGAGCACATCGATACGGCGTCAAAAAGTGATGAGTTGGTCCAAGAGACGATGGACATGCGGGTGACCTATCTGGTGGACTGTCGCTGGTGCGCGGGAATTAGCACGCTCCGCCAACCCGTGGAATTGCCGGTCGGTTTTGGGCCGCGGCCTTCGCTATCGCTCTTTCTGTACAACGAACATGGAGGCCAGGCGATAGCCCGGCCCTTCTTGGATGGTCCTCCCGCGCCGGATCTGCGGGGACCGTCGCCGCCAGCCGATCATCGGGCGATGCCCAAGTACCACGAGCAGGACCGGTGGGATGATGGTACCAATGCCCCGTCCAGCAACTTCATCTACGATTTTGAAACCCTCCGCTACTTTGTGCGGGACGATTGGAGACAGGTTCTGCATCACGGAGCGGACGGGCAGGTGTTATCCGGCTCGCTCGACGAAGTCGCCGCGGCCTTCGCCCGAGGTGTCGAGTGGAAGCTCGGCATCCGCGGCCTGTGTGACGATCTGGCACTGCCGGGACAACCCGGCCCGCCTCACGAAGTATTCATCCAAGCGGGGGCGTGCTACTTTTATTCCGAGCAACAGCTACTAATTGCGGCTTCCCATCCAGTCGCGCGGGTCCGCTCCGCCATTCCGCTGCGATACGAATCTGGCAATTGGGATTACGGCTGGCTCGTCGCCAGAACGGACGGTCATGTTGCCCGCCTGATTTACGATCCTTACACCCTGCGGCCTTCGCGAAGCGAATGCCGGCATGAAATACGGTGGTTCTGCCGCTAGTCTGTTCCGAGCAGCTTCTTGGGTATCCGTATGAAACCTACTCTCGCTCTCAATATCATCCTCGCTGTCACTTTCTGGGCATGTGCGTTTGCGCCGCAAGGATCGCTCCTCGCGGAGGATGCCGCCGATTTCTCTGTGCAGCTCGACGTTGTGAAGCAGGAGCTTCATCCCGACTATTGTTGGTTTCATCCCCGTGTGGCCGCGGTTCCCGGCGCGGGGAAAAATGGTGGGCCGCTGGTCGTGCTTACGATTCAGAAGCATCTGGTGGCGGACGACCACTACTCTGGTCTGCACTACATGACCACCAGTGACTTGGGAAAGGCCTGGACCGGGCCAAAGTTGCCCCGCGAACTGGACTGGCAAAAGGGAGAGAACGGCGAAACGATTGCCGTCTGCGACGTCACCCCCGGCTGGCACGAGAGGATGAAGCGGATCATCGCGATCGGCACCCGGCTGCGGTACAGCCAGGCGGGAGCGCAACTTCAAGATAAGCCGCGATCGTACGATTTCGCTTATGCCGTCTACGAACCGAAGTCGGATGTTTGGACGACCTGGAAAACGCTCGACATGCCGATGGGGGAGGGGAATCGCTTCTATCAAGTCGCTCCCGGCTGCGTGCAGTGGCTGGTGAAGTCGGATGGCACGCTGCTGGTTCCCATTTATTGCCAAGCACCACAAGGAGGCCCGTATTTCGTCACCGTGGTGCATGCCGCATTTGACGGCACAACGCTCAAATACCTCGCCCACGGCGACGAACTCGAGCTTAACGAAGTCCGCGGACTCTGCGAGCCGTCACTGGCTCTCTTTCGGGGGAAATACTATCTGACGCTTCGGAATGACAACCGGGGCTATGTGACCGTCAGCGACGGTGGTCTGAAGTTCGCGCCGATCAAGGCCTGGCAGTTCGACGACGGCAAAGATCTGGGAAGCTACAACACCCAGCAGCACTGGGTGGTGCATCGCGATGGTTTGTACCTCGCCTATACCAGGCGCGGTGCTCAGAACGACCATATTCCCCGCAATCGAGCACCTCTCTTTCTCGCGCAAGTGGATGCCGAGAAAATGCACGTCCTGCGAAAGACCGAGAAAGAGCTGATGCCTGAGCGCGGAGTCATGCTCGGCAACTTCGGCGCGGCTGCCGTGACTGAAAACGAGTGGTGGGTCACCGATTCCGAATTCATCACCGGCGGCAAAGCCCATCCTCGCGGCGCGAATGGCAGCACCTTTGCCGCCAGAATCAAATGGAAGCAGCCTTGAAACTCCGTTCTACTCGGCCAGAGATATGTTTTGACAATTCCTACGGGCAAAGCTATTCTGCGTGGGCCTAAAAATGAGAATTAAACCATCGAAATGAAGTCGGAGGCCGCATGCAGACGGTTGGAGTCGGGATCATAGGCAGCGGCTTCATGGGGCTGACCTATAGCGAGGTTGTCGCGCGGCATGCCGCGGGCTGCCGGTTGGTGGCGGTTGCCGGAGGAAGTCGCGCAGGAAAGCTTGCCGAAGACTACGGCGTCACTGCGGAGACTTCGGTCGATTCGCTGTTCGCCAGACCTGATGTCCACGCCGTGGTGCTCGCCACTCCGGACTTAAACCGCCTGGAGCTTACGCAGAAGGCGGCTGCGGCTGGAAAGCATGTGCTGGCCGAGAAGCCCATGGCACCCACCGTTGCCGAGTGCGATCAAATGATTGCGGCGTGCGCGGCGGCACATGTCAATCTGGCCGTCGTCAAGACAGAGCGTTATCGCAAGATCACGCAGAAGGCCAAGGAGCTGATTGACAACGGAACCCTCGGTCCCGTGCAGATGCTCCGCACCGTCTCCGCGTTTCCTTTGCCGCTGGCCAAGCAACTTTTTGACGAGCGGAAGTGGATGGCCGATCCGAAGGGGGGGGGCCTGTTCATGGGGATGGCCTCGCACAATACGGATTTTCTCCGCTGGCTGACCGGTCGAAACGCCGTCAAGGTCTTCGCTCAGGCGACGACCTATAGCGACGTTCCCGGCCCGCCTCTCTCGGTCATGGCCCAGATTGTCTTTGAAGGCAACATCATGGCGCAGATGTGGATTACCGCGGAACTTCCCAATCCAAGTCTTCCCAGCAGCGAGGTTCGGTTCCAGGTTTTCGGCCGCGACGCCATGATCGATCTGGAGAACTTCGAGTACCTGGATGTGGGCCAAGGGGAGAAGTGGGAGCGAGTTTACACTCCCGAGCGATTTGACTATCTGAAAGAGCCCAAATCTCCCATCAGACTTTTTCCTCATATTGGAGTGATTCAGGAATTCATCGACAGCATTCGCGAAGGGCGGCAGCCGAAGGTCGGCGGGGCGGAAGGCCGGGCGGCTGTGGAGATTTGTGAAGCCTGCTTGCTCTCGGCCCAACGAGGCGAGGCGGTCTCGCTGCCGCTTTAGAAACGAATCGCCCGGGGAAGAACTTCATGAGCAATCCGGCGGTCGAGCCATCTTCGGCCTGTCCTCTTTCCTGGCCCCAGCAGCGCTGGAACTTGATCCTGTTTGCCGTTTGCACGGGGACGCAGTACCTGGCGGCTCCGGTGCTCTATGTCGGGATTACCCAGGCCTCGTTGTCCGATCACCTCGGAGCCGACGCCCGCACTTCCAATCTGCCGGGGACGCTGTTCTTCGCCATGACTGCCATGCCCGCCTTGCTGGCCTGGCTATCGCCACGAGTCGCGTCCCTCAAACGGAATCTCAGTCTGTGCTACGGAGCTTCCGCGTTGATGCTGGCAACTCTGGCGGTGACTTTGGCGTCTCCCGTTTCCAAAGAAGTCAAGCTGGCGATGATTGTGCTACAAGGTGGCATTTCGGGCGCCGTGATGCCAGCTGCCATCGCTTTGCTCTGGGAAGTGATTGGACGCGGTTCCGACGAATCCCGCCGCGGCCTGGCGCTGAGCATGGCTTTTGGAGCCGGTCCTCTACTGGCCGTGCTCGGCTCCTTTGGCCAGACGGCGCTGCTGGGAGGGGACCTATTTGGGCTGCACTTCACTGGTCTCCCTTATCCGACCAGCTTCATCGTCTTGTTCGCAGCTGGTGCGCCGATCATGGGATTGGCGGCATTGTTCTCGCAGTTTTTCCACATCGTACCAGTCGAACACGAATCCCCGCGGGCACCCGTCGCCGAGGTGGTCGGCCTGCTGGTCGGCCTTCCGCTCATGTTCGCATCGGTCGCGCTCATGCACTTCGCCGGTCAACAGACGGATGGCGAAGCCGCTCAACAGGCATTGTTGCTTCGCTCCCTGGGTTACCTCTGCGCATTCGCCGCGGCAGCAGCTTTCATTTACCATTTTCGCGTTATTCTGCAGCAGCGAGTGCTCCTGCTGGCGACGGTGGTGACGATTCTGGTGTACGCGGGAAATGTCATCCCCTCCAACATGAACTTGTATTCGGCCGAGGCGCTGGGGGATCTTCCCGAGAACTTCGCCGGCCCGCAGAACATGCTCCGTTTCAGCTTCAAAGTGATTGCAGGCTCCTTGCTCGGCTGGGTGCTGACCCGTACGAATCCGAGAGTCGGCATCCTGGCAACCGCGACGATTTTTTTGACCGCCCTGGTCTGGGCCATGCTGGTCACGGGGCCGTGGTATCTCGTGGCCTTCGGCCTGCATGGAGCGGGAGAATTGGTCGGAGTGTATGCACCGAACTATATCGTCTCGGCTTCCAGACGGGACCAACTCCGGCAAAACATGGCCTTCGTGACGATGCTCATGGTCCCGGCCGCGCCAGCCGGTTATCTGTATGGCGCGATTGTCGATGGAGTCAAACAGGCGGACTGGACCTTGGGAGACATGAACAGCGCCACGTTAGGTTTTCGGCTAAGCTTTTTGGTGTGCGGCCTCTTCATCCTGAGCGGAATTGTACTGGCAGCGACGATATTGCCCGCCAGGCCGCAACCGGCAAAGGCTGATTCGATTCCTGTGTCTTAAAAGAATTCCTCTTTCCAGAATCCGAGGAGATTTCGGTGCCCTCTTTGACGATTATCAGTACCGGCCGGATCGACGATCGCGAATCGGCGTTTCCCCAGGCAGTACAGCTTCCCAGTGGCAACATCTTGTGTTCCTTCAGTGTCGGCGGAGGACAATATGTGCATGGGGGAACGGACTGGGCTCGCTCGACCGATGGCGGCCAAACTTGGCGATTGGAAGGACAGATTCTGCCTCCCACGCTCGATCCCCCGTCAGCCAACGCCCTAAAACTCAGCCTTTCCCCCGATGGGAAGACGGTCTATGCCTACGGCACTCGCTATTGGGCCAACCAGAATGAGCGGTTCGGCGAGCGGCAGGGCGAAACAGTCTTTTGCCGCTCTGTCGACGATGGCCAGACTTGGTCAGTTCCCCAAACTGTGCCGATGGCGGATTGTCCCATCGAGGTATCACATTCCCTCCGGCCGCTCTCCTCAGGCCGGCTGCTCGCACCGGGAGCGCTGCTGGCCGATAAGGACCGGCTGGGGGAAGAAGTGCTGGTTGCCATTTCCGACGACAACGGCCGCACCTGGCCTCAGCGTCGCACCGTGTTTCGCGATCCCCAGGGAAAGCTCGGCTTCTGGGAACAAAAACTTGCCGAAGTCGCGCCGGGCAAGGTGATGGCCGTCGCCTGGACCGTGACCCTCGGCGATTATCGCGACCAGTGCAACCATTTCTGCCTTTCTCACGATGACGGCTGGACCTGGGGGCCGCACCAAGAGACCGGCATCCGCGGGCAAACCCTTTCCGTGCTCCCGTTGGGCACCGACCGGCTGCTGGTCCTCTACAACCGGCGGTACGGCGAGCAAGGTGTGGTGATGGCGCTGGTCACATGGACAGAAACCCGTTGGACCGTAATCGCGGAAGGACTCCTCTACGACGCTCGGGGATTTCGCGACGGTCCCGCCGCCGCTGCCACGGGAGTCGATGAGCTCGCCAGCTTTCAGTTCGGCTTTCCCACGGCGATTCGCCTGCTCGACGGAACCTTCCTGGCCACGCATTGGTGCGTCGAGCAAGGTGTTTGCGGCATTCGCTGGACGAAACTGACTATCGACTGGTAGCTTCGCGCCAAATATTTCCGATACTGGGCCGAGACCGCAGGACCGAGAGCACTAGGCAGGCAAGTCAACGTTGTGATAGACGTTCTGCACATCATCGCAGTCGCTGAGCATGCTCAGGAGCTTTTGAAACATCACCAGGTCCTCCGGCCCAAGCGTCTTGCTCGTCTGAGGCAGGAAAGTGATTTCTTGGACTTCCAGCTCGGTTTTTGGAAATGCTTGCAAGAGCGCCGTCTTGGCTTTGTAAAACTCGCTGGGGGGCGCAAAGATCGTCAGGTTGCCATCCTTGGATTCGATTTCGTCGACATTGACCTCCGCGCCGAGCAATGACTCCAGCACTTGCTCTTCATTTTCCCCTTTGAACGACAGAATCGCCAGGTTGTCAAACCACAATGCGACAGAACCGGTTGCCCCCAATTTGGAACTGGACTTCGTAAAGCAATTGCGAACCTCGGAAATCGTGCGCTGGTTGTTATCCGTTAGACAATCGACGATGACCAAGGAGCCCCCGGGGCCAAAACCTTCGTAGCGGGCGGAGACAAAGTCCTCG
>JBJXFF010000138.1:0-48520 GCA_046153945.1 Pirellulaceae bacterium | reverse complement strand
GTGGGGTAGGCTTCCAGCCTGCCCAGCAACCATCAAGTTCCATTCTTGGGCAGGCTGGAAGCCTACCCCACGGAAGCATCCGCACATCGCGAACCACCCGCCTGCGCCGCAGGATGCTTGCACGCGGACTATCGGCGGCTTGGGTTGAGTCCCGCCGATAGCACGCCGATGCTAACACTATCCTGATACGCGCAGCTCTTCCGGATGTTTGATGGCGGCTCGACCTCGCGAACATAGCGAGCAACAGCCGATTGCGTCAACTTCCTGGAAGGGGCTCCGCATCCTTGTGCGATTTCGGCGGAAGGGGCTCCCTTGAATCCGTCTCTCAGCGTCATACTTCCCATTTACAATGCCGAAGCGACGCTCGCCCGGCACATCGGCCAGCTTCTGGATGTGCTCCCCGATTTGACCCCTGGGTTTGAAATCCTGGTGGTCGACGACGGCTCCACGGATCACACGGGGGAGATCGCCCACGAATTGCGGCAGCAGTATCCGCAGATCAAAATCGCCCGCCACGCCTGGCAACGGGGAATGGCCGCGGCCGTGCAGACCGGCATGGCCCGCTCCTGCGGCGACATCGTCTTCGTGCAAGAGGACCAAGCCGACATCAGCATCTCAGACATCCGCCGGCTCTGGGAAATGCGTAACGACGAAAAGCTCATCATGGCCCGTGCTCAGTCCGAGCCCAAACCAGCCACAGGTTTGATGGAGCGGCTGACGCGCTGGGCCGCTGCCTTGCAGGAATCAGCCCAGCGGCAGCAGACCGCCGGCATCCAGATGATTCGCCGCCAAGGGGTCGAAGAACTCCGCCGCAGCGCCACGCCGGAAGAGATGCTGGCGATCACCCAGCTTCCCCACACCCAAATCGCCCGCTCGGATTCCAGCCACGCTGGTCCGACGCAGGCACCCGGCTTCCTGCGGAAACTGCGGGACCTGGCCGTTGGGGAATAGCCGACTCGCGCTCGATCTTTCTTACGACGAAGCCTACTGTTTCCGGATCGGGCCGGTGATTTGCACCCGCAGCGGCTCCCCTTCCAGGTCTTTGGGAAGGCTGCTGCGAACTTTCGGCGTGTCCGTCTCCAGATGAATCGTAATCGCCGGCCCCCCGGGAGCGGATTCATCGATGTCGACACCGCATACCCCCGGCTTTTGCAGCAGCGAGGCGGAGTGACGGCGTTTGATTTCACGAAGCTTGTCGACGGTAGCCATGGTGGAAGCCTCCTCTAAGAGAGCCTTCGCGGCGGCTCCCTCGGGAAGAATCTGAGGTAAGTCCGCGCGAGGGCGATGAGAATCTCCTCGCCCCGTGCATTTTACCCCGAAAGCCTATTTCAGGCGAGGCTGACCTTGAGCTGAGTGAACACATCCTTGATGTGATTGGCAAACGTCAGGCTGCCGTTGGTGGCACCGGCGAAGAGCAAGCCGACCACTTTGTTGGTGGCCCGCTCCAGAATGGCGGAACCGGAATCTCCGGAATCGCTGAACCGCTTGCCGCTGAGTCCCCGAATGGCAATCTGGTCCTGGAACACCACGCTGCCGACGTCGTAGGGAATCGTGACGTCGAACGAGACGCTGGAGACACGGCCGGCGCGATAGGAAGTCGTCCGCCCAAATTTATGCACCACGGTGTCCACGGCGGCGGGGGCAACTCCTTGCGGTGCGCCGATGAACAGAATCTCGCGCACGGCGATGCCGGCACTCTTCAGCTTGGCGATGGCACCGTCCACCAGATTGTCCGTCCGGTCCGCCCGCAGATTGATCCAACGGGTCAGGCTGGCAATCTGGTCGGTCGCCAGCTTGCCACCATCGAGAAAGCCCGGCTGAAAAATGGGGGAGCCGGCGGGAATGCCGACCTTGGTGGTGCCCGCGGCGTCCATGCCACTTTCGTTGGCGATAACGTGGTTGTTGCTAAGGACATACTTGTTCCCTTGCGCATCCTTGACCAGCAGGCCAAACGTACCTGCCATGACAAATTGCCCGCCGGGGATTTCAAAGCCGACGGAGCTTCCCGGCTGTGCGGGGCGGATTTTCTGGCGAGGGTTTGGCATGGCCGCAGCTTGAGCCAACGCGGCAGACGGGCGCGGCTTGGCCTTTTTCTTCCCTTGCGGAACAATGTTGCCAACCTCTTCCACATCGGTCGGAATGCCGTTCACTTCTTTGGGGATCGTCTGGGCTTTCGACAGACTTGCAGGGGCGACCTTGGACTTCACCAGGAACTTCACCGCCTGAATGCCGGTGGGAATTCCATCCACATGCTTCTCGTCGATTCCCACCCCCACGATGTTGCTGTTTTCCGATGCCGACAAGGCGGTGGCCCGGAAACCAAACGCTGCCAGCGGCATTCCCCCGCCGGCGGTGAGATATCTGCTGGACATTTCCGCTTTGGCGGCGGCGAGATCGGCGATTTGAGACTTGGACGCCGCCGAGAACATGACGCTCATGGACCTCTCCCTTGCAAAGATGAGAAACGAGAATCGAGACCGGGAGAAGATTGTGACAAAATCACATCACGAATTGCAATGACCTAAATAGGTCAAACCGAAAGAAAAAGACGCCGTTCATGCCGCGAGGCGGAATTGCCGAGCTGGACTTACGAAGATATTCCTGGCTCATCCGACTCATTGAAGTCTTCTTCCCGGTCTCCCCACATCGCCTGCCCTTTGGCTTCCAGGTGCTCGAAGTTGGGGAAAGCAGTGATGGGGGCTTCGATCTGCATCTGGTCCTTGAGTTTCCCCGCAAAGCCGGCGATTAAAGCGTTGTACTCGTGGAGCTTGTCACAAAGCCGCGTCAGGTCGCGATGTTCCCAATACTCCCCTTCATCACGGACTTCGTCGACGAGACCCAGGGACTGGCCGAAATCGAGCAGTTTGATGAGATTCAAATGACAGCGGAGGAAGTTCTCTTGCCCGCCGATCTTGGGATTGCTGGCGTACTGTGTTTTGCAAAACGACTGCCAAGACCAGCCGGCGAGATCGGTTTCCATCCGCTCTCCATTGGGGGCGACGACGAAGTCTGGATACCTAGCCAGCCCCAAGACCGCCGGTTCGCACCCTTCTCCGACTGAGATCAGGAAGGCGACCATTCCCGTCGGCGGAACGGAAACCCAGTTCTCTTCCCCCTGCTCCAAGTATCGCCCGCCGGCCAGCAGCACCGGCAGCGGCACGTCCTTCCTGCCATGCTCAAACTCGCAGGCTTCCCCTTCCAACTCAAACACCTTCGTCACCAGCCGGAACGGGAGTTCTTGGGCTTTGGCGCGGAGTTGTTCGACGAGGTAGCGAGCTTCGTCGCGGGAAGTTCGACCAGGAGAATATAGGGTGTAGTGAAGAGTGAGACCCATCTAACCGCCATCCAAATTTGAAGAGGCGACAAACTTACCTGAGTACCAATAGTAACCGTCCTGGACACAACGATTTAGGAGTTCGAGCCTACGCCAGCAGTTCCTTCACCACCTTCCCCGCCACGTCCGTCAGCCGGAAGTCGCGGCCTTGGTAGCGGTAGGTGAGGCGCTCGTGGTCGATGCCGAGAAGCTGGAGCATGGTGGCGTGGAGGTCGTTGATTTCGACGATTTTTTCGACCGCGTTGTAGCCGAGGTCGTCGGTCGCGCCCCAGGTCTGGCCCCCCTTGATGCCGCCGCCGCAAAGCCAGCAGGAGAAGCCCTTGATGTGATGGTCGCGGCCGTTCCCCTGGGCCATCGGCGTGCGGCCGAATTCGCCGTGCCAGAGGATGAGCGTGTCCTTGAGCATGTCGCGGTTCTTGAGGTCGGTGATCAGGGCGTGGCATCCCTGGTCCACTTCCTTGGCGGTGCCGGCAACGTGGTCCTTGATGCTGCCGTGGTGGTCCCAGTCGCGGTGGTAAAGCTGAATGAACCGGACCCCCCGCTCCGCCAGGCGGCGGGCGAGGAGGCAGTTGGCGGCGAAGGTGCCGTCCGAGCCCTTGGTGCCGTACAGGTCGAGCACGTTTTGCGGCTCGGCGGAGACGTCCATCAGGTCGGGGACGCTGGTCTGCATCTTGAACGCCAGCTCGTACTGGGCGATGCGAGTGGCGATTTCCGGGTCGTCCACCGCTTCGTTCTCCAGACGGTTGAGCGTGGCGGCACTTTCGACCACGTCCTTTTGCTGGTCGAGTGACACGCCCGGCGGATGGTTCACGTAGAGGACGGGGTCTCCTTTACTCCGCAGTTCCACCCCCTGATACCGGCTGGGGAGGAAGCCGCTGTGCCACTGGCGGCTGGCGATGGGCTGGGCCTGGCCGAATTTGCCGGTGGAGGAGAGGACGACAAAGCCGGGAAGATTATCCGTCTCCGCTCCGAGACCATAGTTCAGCCACGAGCCGAATGCCGGACGGCCGGAAATCGTGGTTCCCGTGTTGAAATAGGTGTGAGCCGGGTCGTGGTTGATGGCGGTCGTCCGGAGGGAATTGACGATGCAGATGTCGTCGGAAATCTCACCGATTTTGGGAAAGATCTCGGAAATCTGCTGGCCGGACTTGCCGAATTTCTTGAACGGATGCTGCGGCCCGAAGCAATTCAGCTTGGCCCCCTGCAACTGGGCAATCGGCTGCCCCTTGGTGAATGACTCCGGCATCGGTTTGCCGTGCATCTCGGCCAGCTTGGGCTTGTAATCGAAGGTTTCCAGGTGGCTCGGCCCGCCGGCCATGGTGAGGATGATGACCCGCTTGGCCTTGGGGGCCAGATGGAACGGGTTGACGATGCCTCGGGACTGCGCCGCAACACCAGCATCCGCCCCTAGAAGCAGCCGCTGACTCAACGCTTCGCTGAGCATGGCCGCGAGGGCCGTTGCACCGATGCCGCTCGCGGTGCGGCTGAGGAAGGCGCGGCGGGGGAGGGCGGCGGGGACGCTCTTGGGAATGGCTGGGTACGACATATTTATGAGGAGATAATGTGATAAGGGAATGAAGGGCGGCGGACAGTCAAATCCTGGGCAGGCTGGAAGCCTACCCCACTTAGTTCCTCGTTATTGTCTCGTGCAAATTCAACAGCACCCGGGCAATGCTCGTCCAGGCGGCAAGCTCGGCTTTGTCCATTCCATCTGGCGCTTTCGACTCGCCGACGGCGAGGAGCTTGTCGGCGGAGGCGAGGTCGGCTTTGTATTGCTGCAGATGCTTTTCGTAGAGCGGCAGGAGGACCTTCAACTCGCTCTCTCGCGGCGAGCGGGTGAGAACTTCGCGGAAGGCGAACTCCAGCCGCTTGCCGGTTTCGCCCCCGCCGTCTTTGACCGTTCGGACGGCGAGGGCCTTGGCCGCTTCGACGTAGGTGGGGTCGTTCAGCAGAACGAGGGCCTGCTGCGGCGTGTTGCTGCGAGGGCGGTTGACGGTGCACTCTTCGCGGCTGGGGGCGTCGAAGGCGAGGAGGCTGGGGTTGAGGAACGTCCGCTGCCAGTAGGTATAGAGGCCGCGGCGGTAGAGGTCATCGCCGTGGTCGTTCATCCAATCGCGGGTCGGGAAATTCAAATACTGCCAGTAACCGGCCGGCTGGTACGGCTTCACGCTCGGGCCGCCGATTTTTTTGCTGAGCAGGCCGGAAAGGGCCAGGGCGTTGTCTCGCACCATCTCGGCGTCGAGGCGAAAGCGATCTTGCCGGGTGAATAACTCGTTCATTGGATCTTTCTCATGCAGCTCTTTGGAAACGAGCGACGATTGCCGATACGCTTTCGACATCACCATTAGCTTCACCAGCCGCTTCACATCCCAGCCGCTCTCCATAAAGTCGACAGAGAGCCAATCGAGCAGCTCGGGGTGGGTCGGATACTGTCCCTGCGTGCCGAAATCCTCCAGCGAGCGGCTGATGCCGCGGCCGAAGGTGAGCTTCCAGAGGCGATTGACGAAAACGCGGGCGGTCAGCGGGTTATCGCGGCTCGTCATCCAGCGGGCGAAGTCCAGCCGCGTCAGGCGCTGTTGATTCTCCGCCGGCTTGGGAACGGCAGCGACGGAAGTTAGGAACTCGGGGACGGCGGGAGTCACTTCCTGACCAGAATCATCAAGCCAATTGCCGCGGGGTAAGATTCGCATGGTGCGAGGAGCAGACGCCATGCTGACGAGTGTTTGCGGGGCCGCATCGTTGAGCGCCTTCTTCTCCGCTTCCAGTTTGGCGAGTTGTTCGCGAGCAGGAGCTAATTCCGGCGCGATGCCTCGATAGTAAGCTGCCAGCTTCTGCTTCTGGGCATCATTGCGGCCAGCGGTATCCGCTTTAACGATTTCCGCAATATCGGCGGGCAGCCCCGCTTCGCTGAGCGACGGTTTCGCGACCGTGGTGAGCGACAATCGGAAGCGGCCGATGTTGTGCTGGGCGAAAGTGGATTGATGCTGCAGCTTGACGACGATGTTCGTTCCAGGTCCGCCGGTAATCGGCGCGGCGAACGTGAAGACGGCACCGTGATTCGCCGCTTTCTCATGGCCGCTCACTGCCCAGCCCGTGTTGGTCTTGTCGTCGATGGCGTTGGCGATGGGGAAAGTCGGCTGCGAATAATCAGCCTCCGCTGCCGAAAGCTTCACCGGCTTCACATCACCGCCGAGAGACGCCGCCTGCACCTCAAAGCCGGTCAGCACAAAGTTGCCGTTGCCGCGGGAAAGGCTCTTGTTGCCAAAGCTCTCGTCAGTCAGCGCTTCCAGCCGAATACCGGTGAGCTTTTCTTTGTCAGTAGAAATCGTGACGGTGTAAGTGTCCTGAGCCGGATTCGCCCCCGTAGAGATGACGGACAAATCGTCCTTCGTTTCCAACTTGGAACCGCCGGTGGATTCCGCTTTCTCTGGCTTGATCGGCGTCCAGGCGGAAACATTCGTGGCCAGTTCTGCCTTCGCGGCAGCTTCCCACTTAGCCAGCGCCGCATCCAGCTCCGGCGTTTGCGTCTGGAGCTTACTCTTCAAAGCAGCCAGCTCGAGATCAATCGTGGCGAGCCGTTTTTCTTGCTCCTCCGTGGGAATCTTCGTCTGCGCCTGCCGCCCGACGGCGACTTCGCTCACGTCGGCAAAAAACGCGGCAAAGCTGTAAAAATCTTTCTGCGTGTAGGGATCGAATTTGTGGTTGTGGCATTCGCAGCACCCCATCGTTCCCGCCATCCAGATAACCGATGTGTTTCGCACCCGGTCGGCGGCGTACTTGGCGGTGTATTCCTTCGCCTGAGCGCCCCCTTCTTCCGTTGTCTGAAGGAGCTTGTTGTAGCCGCTGGCGATTCGCTGGTCGGTGGTCGCATTCGGAAACAAGTCGCCGGCGAGTTGTTCCTGGGTGAACAGATCGAAGGGCTTGTTCTGGTTGAAGGCTTTGATGACGTAGTCGCGGAACGGCGCGATGTCCCGGTGGTTGTCGCTGTGATAGCCGGCGGAGTCGGCGTAGCGGACGACGTCCAGCCAATACATCGCCATACGCTCGCCGTACTGCGGCTCCGAGAGGAGGCGATCCACCACTTTCTCATAAGCCTGCGGCGACTTGTCCGCTTCAAATTCGGCGAGTTCCTGCGGCGTCGGCGGCAGACCAGTGATGTCGAACGACAGCCGGCGGAGCAGCGTCCGCTTGTCGGCCTCGGGGGAGGGGTGCAGCCCCGCTTTCTCGATAGGGGCCAAGATGAAACGGTCGATATCGCCGGAGGGCCAAGCCGCATCTTTTACCGGCGGAACCGCGGCGCGAACTGGCCTTTGGTACGACCAGTGCTTGTCGTACACCGCTCCTTGGTCGATCCACTTGCCGATCAGGTCAATTTCCTGCGCCGTCAGGGCCGGCTTTTTGGAAGCCCCCGGCGGCATTTTGATTTCCGGGTCCGTGGAGGTCACCCGCAGGATCAGTTCGCTCTGCTTCGCGTTCCCCGGCTTGAAGACATGTTTCTCAAGTGCCACCTCCCGCACATCCAGCCGGAATTCACCCTTCCGTTCCGCCTCGTCCGGCCCGTGGCAGGCATAGCACTTCCCGGCCAGAATCGGCTTGATATGCTGGCTGAAACTGATTTTCTTCTCCGCGGCAGCACCGGGGGCGGCGAATACCAGACCGGCGAGAATGAGGCAGGAAAACAGACGCATCGCGGCAAGCTCCGGGGAGGGAGTGAGGTCAGGACAACCCCATCATTTTAACGTGCTGGGCGGGCACAGGTGGGAAGATTGATTCTAAAATGGATGAAAGGCAGTGACAACGTAGCCACACGCGGCCCGCGTGTAGGCTTTTGCGTGTAAATTCACCCTCTATGAAAGAGCCAGCACGCGAGGCCGCGTGCGGCTACGAAACATGCCCGCCATCCACGAAGAACACCAGCAACAAGGCCCGCAATCCGCCCGCTGTGCCGTCATCACTGTTAGCGATACCCGGACGCTTGAGACCGACACCGGCGGGCAAACGGTCATCCACCACCTGACGGCAGCGGGGCACAAGATTGCCGCTCGCGAAATCATTCCCGATGACCCCGCCCATATGCAGTCGCTGCTCTTGTCGCTGCAAGCTCGCGACGACATCGACGCCATCCTGATGACCGGCGGCACCGGCATCAGCAGCCGCGATCAGACGTATGAAACGGTTTCGGCCTTGCTCACCAAGCCCCTCCCCGGCTACGGCGAGATCTTCCGCATGCTCAGTTATCAGGAGATCGGCCCCGCCGCCATCCTCAGCCGGGCCGTTGGCGGGCTCCTCGGCCGCAAAGTCCTGCTCACCATGCCCGGCAGCCCCGCCGCGGTGAAGCTGGCGATGGAGAAAGTCATCGTTTCGCAGCTGTCGCACTTGATGCGAGAAGCAAGGAGATGATTTTGCGTCGCCATTGGCAACTCTAAAGGGTTTTGCACAATCGCCGAGATAATCCACGCACTGGCGAGCTTGGCTACATTCCCAATTCTTGAAGCTGACGTCGCACTACGTTCCCCCCTTCACTTTGAAATAGTACTTCTGCACTTCCGGCATGCAGCAGCGGCCGGTGGGGGAAGCGGTTTCGCAATGGGCGGCAGGGGATTTGGATTTGGCGAGAAGTGCTCGAATCTTGATCGGGCTGGGAGCGTCCACGTCATCTTCCACATCATGCCGCGTCAATCCGAAGCAGGGGCAAATCGGTGCGGTCGAATCCTTGGGATACACAGGCTTCTCGAAATCAGCCGCCAGGACATAGGATTCCATCGCGTCAAAATACCCGACCTCGCAACTCGGTGTCATGCAAAACAGCGAAGAAGCAGTGAGGCCCCGCCGCTTTTCCACCGGCAGATGGTGCTCCACGGTCATCCACGGCACCGGCACTCCCGCCGCCCCGCATTTGGGACAAAAGGTTTCGGTCGTATCGGGCTCGCGGACGAAGGCTTTATTCATGCGGTATTGCTAACTGTTTGGTCCATTGGGAAAAGGTGGCTCGACTTTTGGCTTTGGAGCTCCTAGCTTTGGTTTGGGAGTCTCGTCATCTTTCAGCTTGGGAGCCGCGACTGCTTCCAGCGATTTTACGCGAGCTTCCAATTCGTCAATTCGCTCCACGAGAAGCTTCATTTGCGCCTGCATGTTGCTGTAGCTCTGCTGCAGCGCCACGATATCCGCGGCATTGGCCGCCGGGGCGGGCACGGTGTTCGTCAGCCCTGAAATGACCTTTTCCACTTTGCTAAGCAGGGGCCGCTCGGCTCCCGGAGCACCAAGATTTAGAGGTGGCTCGCTCCCATAACCCGGCGGCAGCGTGCTGATGACCGTGGCGGGCGCGAGCTTGACTGATTTGCGCGCGAGCTTTTCTCCCACGTAATACGTCAGTTCCGCTTCGGTTCCGGGCTTGGTGTCTCGAATGAGCGCTACCAATTCTTCGGAACTTGCGATCATCGTTCCGTCCATCGACACCACGACGGCATCCACGGGAATGCCGGCCCGATCAGCCGGCGAAGCAGGCCGCACCATCGTGACCACCGCTCCGCGGCGCACCGGCACTCCCAGCCGTGCCCGCAGTTCTTCGGTCAAGGTGATGACTGTAATTCCGAGCGACGCCCGCCCTGGCGCGGGTGTCGATCGCGGAGCAACGAGGGGACCACCTGCTCCCGGAGGAACCACCACTCCCGGCGGAAGTACGTCCGGTCCTTCCGTTGGCTCAGCGGCGGCGGCTGGAGGATCGACCAGCGTCACTTTGAAATCCTGCTCTTTGCCGTTGCGGTTGACTTTAAGGGTCACCGTCTCTCCCGTCTTCTTGCCGTCCATCAGCATCCCAAATTCGTCCGCGTCTTGCACTTTCTTGCCATTGATGGCGATGATCCGGTCCCCAACTTTCAGCCCGGAAGTTCTTGCCTTGCCAATCTCTTTGAATCCATCAACCCGCACTCCCCCCTCGGGATCGCTGTCCCCTTCGATACCTAGATAACCCGGCTGATCCTTCCCGGCATCGGGGGCGGGTGGCGGCAGTTCGCCATCTTCCGGGGTCGCCATCGGCTTGGGGGCCGCTGCGGGGGCCGGGGCTCCCACTGCTGGAACGGCTTTCTTCAGAGTTTCCTCCAGCTTCTTTAACAACTGGGCCTGAGCCGGCAAGGCAGCAGCCACGAATAACGCAAACACGGCGAGAGAAATTGAGCGGCGCATGGGAGTCTCCTGCGTGAGATTCGAGCGGCAAAAGCGATTACCGCATCCCGCCATTATACCGGTTGGCGCACTTTCGCGCTTCGCGGCAGATGGAATTCCCGTTATTCTGGCGGCATGAGTTTTCAGACCCTGCGAATCGAGTTGGAACCGCTGACCATCGGCTCTCCATCGCTCGCTCTCGCCATGCTGTGCTGGCCGGAGGCCGAACGAGCCGCCCAACTCGAATCGCTGCGACTGCTTACGCTCACCGGCAGCAGCGGTTTTCGACTCCTCTCCGTCTGGCGAGGCGAAAACCTCGCCGGCGCAATTCTCGCCCAGCAAATCGAGGGCAAAGCCGCCACGCTTTGGCCGCCGCAAACGGCCGGGTGCGAAGCCGACCCCAGCATCGCGGGGCAACTTTTGTCCGCTGTCGAAAGGGAATTGGCAGCAGAGGGGACGCATCTCTGCCAGGCACTCCTCGCCAAAGGCCAGGAACATGCCTGCGCAGCGCTTGCCGCCGCCGGCTATCAACATCCCGCCGACTTGCTCTACATGACCTGCGAGTCGCAGCAATTTCCGAAGTTAGCACCAGAATTCCCCGGCTTTCTACTCCGCCCCTTCCAGCCGGGGAATGAAGCGGACCTCGCGCAGCTCATCGACGAAACGTACATCAGCACGCAAGACTGCCCGTCGCTCAACGGCCTCCGCAGCACTCTCGATGTCGTTCACGGCTATCAGCACGTCGGTGAATTCCGCCCTGACCGATGGCTCATTTTGGAAAGCAGTTCAACGCTTTCCACCCCTCGCCCCGCCGGCTGTTTGCTCCTGTCTCGGCACTTTCCCCATCGCACTATGGAGTTGATTTACGTCGGCGTCGTACCCGCATTCCGCCAGCAAGGACTCGGCCGCAAGCTCACGCAGCAGGCTCAGTGGCTCGCGGCGCAGGACGAATGCGAGCGTCTCGTGCTCGCCGTCGATGCCGCAAATGGACCGGCAGTTGCGATGTATTCATCTGCCGGTTTTTGGGCTTGGGAGGAACGGGCAATTTGGGTCAAAGACTTGAACTCACGTAGTAACCCCGCTTCAGCGGGTTTATGACGGCTAAGATCGTCGCTTCCCCAGCAGGCTTTCAACGCAACTCACGGCTGACAAACACTTTGCTGCCAGCTCTCCAACACTCTGCCAATTCGGGCCGACACATTTTCCACACGCCTAGCCTTCATCAACCACATCGATTTTTCGACCGATTCCGCGCCCTTCGCGGACTACTTAAAAAATCTTTGCCAGACCTTCGTCTGGCGTCTTGTGGATGGTGCTAGCGTTGCTAGAATCGGCAACCGTTGAGAACGATCGGGTCTTGAGTGGCGAGGTATTTCCTCTCCGCTTTCCACTTTAGATCGCGTGTTGCCGGTGGTGCATCCGGGTGCTTCTCGCACTCGGGGAAACGAATTCCCCTTTAGGTTTCACCGCTAGGAGTGCGCGCATAGGATGCGTCGGGCGTGACCAAGGACGATAAGGAGATCGTGTCGTTGATTCTCACCAGAATCGCCGGCAGGGTCGGAAAAGAACGACTGGAAATGTGGCTTGGCGTCGGGGCGGAAGTTCGCCTCGATGGACAGAAGCTCCACATCGTCCTCGCCGACGGCTTCAAGCTCGAACGGCTCCGTCGCGGCCGCAAGGAAATTCTCGCCGCTGCCGTCGAAGTCCTCGGCTTTGAACCGGAACTCGTTCTCGCCGTCAACAAACCGTTGCCACTGTTCGACAAGCTGGAAACAGGTGTTCTGCCGAACGAGCCCGAAGTTCGGCGCGGGTCTCCGACCCCGTCGACAGCTCCGACCGAAGGTTTCCCCGTTTCTGTCGATGAGCCCGTTCTGCTCCCTCTCCCCCTGGGAGAGGGCCGGGGTGAGGGTCTTGCGACAGTTGCTGACGCGGAACAAATCCCGCCACCAACTTTCAAACCCTACCGCCGCCCCTTCGCAAATCTCCACTCCTTCGTCGTCGGAGACGGCAATCGCGTCGCCCATGCCGCGGCCATTTCCACTCTGTCGAATCTCGGCCAGGTTTCCCCCGTCCTTTATTACGGTCCTCCCGGCTGCGGAAAGTCGCATCTGCTGGAAGGGATCTGGTGCCAGGCCAAACAGTCCAGCCAGGTGAAGCGAGTAATTTATCTCACGGCGGAGCAGTTCACCACCCACTTTGTCGAAGCCATCAAAGGGGGCACCGGCCTCCCCAGCTTCCGCCGCAAATACCGCGAAGTCGAGCTGCTGCTGATTGACGATGTGCAGTTCTTCGCGGGAAAGCAGTCCACGCTCGTGGAGGTCCTCTACACCATCGACACGCTTTTGCGCGAAGGTCGACAGCTCATCTTCGCTGCGGATCGCCCGCCTTCCGAACTTCGCCCGCTCGGCCCCGAAATCGTCACCCGTCTCACCGGCGGCCTCGTCTGCGGCATCCAGGCCGCCGACTACGCGACGCGGCTGGAAATCCTCCGGGGCCTCGCTGCTCAGAAATCGCTCGCGTTGCCCGAAGACGTCCTCGCCTACCTTGCCGCGCAGCTTCCGGGCGATGCCCGCCAACTCGCCGGCGCGATGCACCGCCTGCAAGCCGCCGCTGCCGCCTATCAGGCCACGATCAACCTCGAATTTGTGCAGCACACGCTGGCCGACCTGATGCAGGCCACCCGCCGTGCGGTCCGCCTGCCGGAAATCGCTGGCGCGGTCTGCAATCTGTTCGGCCTGGAAACCGAGCAGATGCAATCCGGCGGCAAATCCCCCGCCGTCAGCCACCCCCGCATGCTCGCCATGTGGCTCGCCCGCAAATACACCCGCAGCGCCTACTCCGAAATCAGCCGCTACTTCGGCCGCAAAAGCCACAGCACGGTCCTCTCCGCCGAAGACAAAGTCGGCGAATGGCTCGCCAATGGCAAAACCCTCCCGTTGCCGCACGGCCAGTGCACGGTGGAAGAAGCCCTGCGGCGCGTGGAAGCGCAGCTGCGATTGGGGTAATTCTTGCAGCCGGAAGAGGTCTTCGTATGGGCGATTGGGCGAATGTCCTTTCGCTTTTTCGGCACCCGACTACTTCAAGCAACATGGTTTCTAGAGTCGGAAACCGCTCGCAAATTCTGAGTACCCCCGGCAGGATTCGAACCTGCGACCTGCTGATTAGAAGTCAGCTGCTCTATCCAGCTGAGCTACGAGGGCGGGCAATCGCTGGCGTGGGTATTATCCTCGCCATGTAGAGGGACGTAAAGCTGGTGGAAAAGGTTCGTGGGATTTTGGATGCGCCGTTTTCACCACTGCTGCCAATGGACTTTGGCTCTTGCGAGACAGGCGTTTGATGCATAGGTGATGCGAGGGAATTAGGAAGCAATAGATTCACTTCCACCACGCCTTGGATTTCCATGCGCCAGCGTGGATTCCTTTCCTTACTATTCCGCCTTTGCCTTCTCCTTATTCTTAGCGTTTGGCTTGGTGGGTGTGGGCTTTTTAGCGGGCGGTGCTTCCTTCGAGGGTTCCTCCACCCTTGCTGGCTCGGCTGGTACTTTCACCTTTTCGGGGATTTTCGGAGCCGCTTCTTTCGCAGGGACGGGTTCCCTTTTTTCGTCTGGCTTCGCGGCGGGAATCTCGCCGGACTTCAAGGGAACTGCGCTGCCTTGGTCTCGGTCGACGAGGAGGTAGCCGGCCCAGAAGAATGGGTGGTCGGCTTTGAGGGTGTCGGTTTTGGAGATTTTGACTCGGGATTCGCGGTCGGGATCGATCTCTGTGGAGCGGGCGAGTTGGACTGACCGGTGCCAGGAGTCCGTGGCGGTGGAGCGGGGGAGTTCCTGGACGAATTCGCGGACCAGGTCGAAAGACGTTTGTCCTGCCGGACGCCAACGAGTGATCAGGATGGTGCGGCTGCCGGTGGACATGAGGCCGCAGATGCTGAGGAAGATTTCCTCTCCGGTGCCGCCCCGCTTAAGCGAATATTCCGCCGCGCTGTGAAAGCCAGGAAGGATGACCTGCTCGGGACTGGCGAACGGGAGCGGGAACCAGTCGGCGAGCGTGCTGCCGATTTTGCCACGGTCCATCTGCAGCGGAGCAAAGGCATAGGCTCCCTTATCGACGTCGTCCACATCGGAGAGGACAACGAGCCGATCAATCGTGCTGCCAAGGATGGAGGACGAAGCGGGAAGTCCCGCGAGGACGGAGGTCCCCGGCAGAGCCTTGGCGATGTCGGCGGCATTGCTCGCCGCGGGCTTATCGTCATCACGCGGCATCATCCGGCCGGCGACCACCGCGGTTCGCATGAGGGGTTTTTTGCCGCGCCCGTCGGAAAAAGCGAGGGAGACCGTCGGCGAGTAGCGAACCTTGACGATGGAGTTGAGCGATTCGGACTTGCCGTCTTTGCCCGGAATCTGCAGGGCCTCAAATGGCAGGTACCACAGGACGCCGTCCGGCACGATGACCAGCTCCTTATACTTCGCCCAGTCGGCGGGGGCCATCTGATTGGTCAGTTCACCGAGGAGTGCCGCTGCCGGGATTTTCCACTCCTCCGCTTTCAGGTCTTTGGAGTCGATGGGCTGATTGCGATCGTACAAGCCGAGCAAGCGGAGCATCTCGACGAGGCCCCCCTTCACTTTGGCGGGATCGGACACGCGGAAGTGGCCGCTGTTCTCGCGGCTGATGGCGAAGGCATGCACGCTTTGCGTGGTGATGAGATAGGAGAGGATGAGCTCGCCCGGTTTGAGCCTTTGCTGCAAATCCTTGAATTCGATCAGCGGGGGAAAGCTGAAGTCGCTTGGGTCGCGGCGAAGGGCCATCTGTTGCAGGATGACTTCCTGCGTCGTGCTGACTTTGGCGAGGTCGCTGCACAGCGCCGCTTGTTTCTTCCGGTCGGCATCCTTTTCCGGCACCAGGGGCAGAGCATCAAGCTCCCCCTTGATGGCGGCAGCTTGCTTGGAAAGTTCGCTGTACTTGGGGTACTTCACGGAGAAGTCTTGCCGTTGCAGGACGGCCTGCGGCGAGAGTGTTTCCTTGGGAGCCTCCAAAACCGATCGCACCGCCAGCAGCCGGCCGCCGAGGGGCAGTGTGGAGAGGAAGCGATGGCGGCGGATCCGGTCCGCAATGCCGATCGCCTTGTCGACTTCCTTGCGGCCGAGGGCGATCTCCAGCCAATGCTCGTACGGCAGGGGGTGGGGATTGCTGAGGACGGCCAGGGTTTCCATCGGATCAACCATCCAGTCGGCGGTCGTCGGTTCGCGAAGCATGTCTGCATAGACCAAATCTGCGACGCGCTCGGTCAGTTCCTTGTTCATAATGACCTTGTCAATGAAGCCAATCTGAAACAGCCGTTTGGAGCCGACCTTTTCATAGGCCATGGCCAAGGCGAGCGAAGTATTTCCAGCCGTGGCATTGCCCGCTTGAAACTGGACCTTGGCATTTTCGTAGTTGAAGCGGGCACCCATCTGGCCCATCATCATTTCGTTGCCATTGAGCGAAGCGCGGGCCTGATTCAGGGCGGCGGCGGCCTGCTGGGTTTCGCCGCGCGTGGAGTACTGCTCTGCCAAACTGATCATCAGCGAGGCATACACCATGTCAATTTTTTTGGTGGCGATGCCGGCTTTGAGGAGCGGCGGATAAACTCCGGCCTGGCCGCTGATGAGATGCGTCAGTGCCCCATAACGGAAGGCTTCTTCCATGACGTCGAAACGCTCGAAGTAGGCTGCGGCATAGGTCGATTCCTGAAAGTAGACCTGAGCGGCATCGAACTTCCCCTGTTTGAAGGCGAGCTTGCCAAGTTCCAGCAGCCCCAGGCAAGTGTAAGGATGATCGTACGTGTCGCCGGCTTGCAGGGATTTCGTCAGCTCCGAGGCGGCTTCCTGAGGCTTGCCGGCGGCGGCATAAGCACAGCCGAGCTGCAGCGAGATCCAGCACTGCGACCAATGATTCGGCGGGCCGGGCCGGCGCTGAAACGCTTCCACGGCTGACATCGTCAGCGGATCATACGGACTGGCGGGTCCCAAAATTTCCCCTCGGCGGGAAAGGGCGAGCGCCGTGCAGCGAACGATTTCACCGACATAGCAGGAGTAGAGTTCCTGCGGCACAATCACTCCGCCATTCTGGGCGGCAGCGGCGTTTTCGGCCTGCGTTTTTCCCTGCATCACCTGGAAGTGAGCGGGGAAATGACCGAGCTTCGTCCGCCGCTGGCTGGTGCCCCAAGTAATCTGGTTTTTGACGTTCGCTTCGGGCTCGATGGGTGTAAACTCGGCTCGCAGCATCCAATCGCGATAGTTGACGGCGAGTTGGACGGCGGCGCTATACTGTTTGAGGGCATTATCCATGTCCCCCATCTGGTAATAACATTCGCCGATCATCGTGTGGAAGCAGATGGAGTCGATCCAACGCCCCTCGGTGCTATTGAAGCCGCCATTCGCGGACTGACGAAAGCTTTGCCCCGCCGATTTGAAGTTGCCGTCGTTAAACGACCCAAAGCCACCGTTTTGAAAATAGCCGACGTTAGGAATCGACATCCGGGCACCTTGTCCCTGAACGGGAGCGGCGCTCAGCGCAAGAACCAGCATGGGGAGCAGAGTAGCGATTCCCAAAAGAAAGGGCCGGAGGCAAAGTCGCGATGAATTCCACTGCCGCGGCATACTCAAAGTCAGCGTGCTCATAGGGTTCCTCTGTCAATTAGCCCCAAGTGCCGGCAACCAGCCCCGCTGTCGGCGGACACACTCCATCATACCCGTTTCCACGGCAACGGGCGAACAAATCCTGCCCTGGACACGATGCTATCGCCCCCGTAAGCTTTGCGCCGCCGGTGCTAGATGTCCACTCGCACGGTATGATTGGCACGATCTGCCAGATTCCCGCGATTTTTCCAGTCTGGCCAATTTGGGTTTTGCAATTCGCCGATTACACTTAAGGTAGAGGCGGCAGGAAGCCGGTAAGTCGCAGTATCCAGGGGTTCAAAAGCTGTCCCTTTTGAGCAGGTGCATTTTTCAATGTCCGACCCCAATCGAATCCGTCGCCAGCAACTCCTTCGGCAAGCCGAAGGTTACTTGGAGCTTATTTCGCTCTATGGCGAGCGGTGGAACTGTGCCGCCAGCGTGCGAGACACGCTGGCAACCCGGGCGATGGAAACGCTGGAGCGAATTGACAATCCCGGCGGCATGAAGGCCCAGATTCTGTTCCTTCGCGGCCAGGCCCTGAGGACGATGGAACGCTATACCGACGCGGTTCCGTCCCTGCGGGAAGCGGCTGAGTATGAGCCCCAAAACGTACATATCCGATTGGCCCTGGCCTGGTGCTACAAGCGGTGCCGGCGGCTGGATCTGGCGATTGAAACTCTTGAAGAAGCATTGGAAGCGGAACCGGAGATCGCTATCGTCCATTACAACCTGGCCTGCTACTGGAGTCTGGCCGGTAATGCCAAGCTTTCCGTTTCGTTCCTGGCTCAGGCTTTTGAACTGCAGCCGGATTACCGCGAGCATGTGCAGCTTGAGCACGATTTCGACCCGATTCGGAATCACCCTTATTTTCAGGCGCTGACGACGGTGATTGTCTAAGTGGGGTAGGCTTACGGGTGCCACGCCCACGGCTTTGCGTGGGCGTGATGTTTCCCGTTGTTTACGATCTCCTCGACTGATACACGCAGCAGTCCACCGGGCAGACATCGTGACTCGGTCCGAGGGTTCCGAGCGACAATCGCTCTGGATTCTCGCTCAGCCGCTCTTGCACCAGTTCGCGAATCATCCGCACGAATCGCGGGTGCGTGCCGACCGTGGCCACGCGGACCATATTCAGGCCGACCTGCTTCGAGATGTTCTGCGCCTCCTCGTCCAGGTCGAAGAGCACTTCCATGTGGTCCGAGATAAAGCCAATCGGGACGACCACCACATCTCTTCCGCCGGCTTGAGCGATCTCCTTCAAGGCAACTCCGACGTCCGGCTCCAGCCACGGCTGGGTCGGCGGTCCACTGCGGCTTTGGTAGACGAGCCGCCATTCGATGCGACCTACGCCGGTGGCGATCAGGCGAGCGGCCTCCTGGAGTTGAGCTTCGTATTTGCATGTCGCCGCCATGCCAAGTGGAATGCTGTGCGCCGTAAATAGCAGCTTCGCTTGTTGGCGGCGGTCTTCGGGAATTTGAGCGAAAGCGGCGGCCGTCTTCTCGATCATCGGCTCAATGAAACCTGGATGGTTGAAGAAAACGCGGAGCTTGTCGATCACAGGAGCACTTGCGCCGACCTCCCCCTGAGCCGCCGTGATGTTTTCCCGATACTGCCGGCAGCCGGAATACGAACTGAACGCCGACGTGAAAAACGCGAGCGCCCGTTTCACGCCATCGGCCTTCATCTGCCGCAGCGTGTCGGGCAGCAGGGGCTGCCAGTTGCGGTTTCCCCAATAGACCGGCAGTTCAATCCTCGCCGCGGCGAATTCCTGTTTGACGGCGGCCAGCAAGGCGCGATTCTGGTCATTAATCGGACTCCTGCCCCCAAAATGCTGGTAATGCTCCGCCACTTCCAGCATACGTTCCCGGGGAACATTCCGGCCTCGCAGCACATTTTCCAGAAACGGAATCACATCCGCCGGCCCTTCGGGTCCACCAAATGAAACGAGCAGAAAGGCGTCATAAGGTTCGTACACGCGGGGACTCCCAGGCCGCATCGGTTTTTGGCAAGACTCTGTTCACTTTAGTGGAGTCGGTTCGAGTTGGGCAGGCAGGGAACCGGCTGAAACAAACTGCCGCGATAGTCGCTAGAATGCGAGTCGATACTGGCCAAGTTCCTCTTGTGGAAAATCTACCTGCCATGAAACTTCGCGTCCCAACCCTGTTCCTTGTGGCACTGAGTCTTGTCATTGAGCCAGTCGCGCATCTCTTCTCCCAAGACCCCACCATCGAATCAACAAAAGACCTCGTCGGACGCTCACGAGAAGAATACTTGGTAACTCCGGTCAATCAGTTGCTCACCCCCGTCGGGCGGCAGGTGGAATTGGCGGGAATGCGTCCGCAGGCGCTGGCTTTGTCTCCCGATGGCCGCCTGCTGGTGGTCTCTGGCAAGACGAGCGAAATCGTCGTCCTCGATCCCGATAAAGCAGAAGTCAAGCAGCGCTTGTTCTTCCCCAGCGACAGCCGCACGGAGCCTGCTCCGGCTGCGCCCTCCCCGAACATTCTGCTGCCGGACCTGCGGGGGCAGGTCAGTTTCACTGGTCTTGTTTTCTCGCCGGACGGCAAGCGGCTCTATCTTAGTAATGTGAATGGCTCGATCAAGATGTTTGCAATTGGCGAGGAAGGCGCATTGCGCCCTTCGCATTCGATACCCCTGCCCCCCGCCAATGCCCCGCGCCGCAAGGAGGAAATCCCCAGCGGACTCGCCGTGAGCGCTGATGGTTCGCGGCTCTATGTCTGCGGCAACCTGTCGAATCGACTGCTGGAAATTGATACGGCCAGCAACAAGGTCCTGCGAACATTTCAGGTCGGTGCGGTCCCTTACGACGTGGTCCTCGTCGGCCAGACTGCTTTCGTCAGCAACTGGGCCGGCCGGCGGCCGCAAGCGGGGGATTTGACCGGCCCGGCTGGTCGAGGGACGGAAGTCCGGGTCGACCCCGTGCGGCACATCGCCAGCGAAGGCTCGGTGACGATTCTCCATCTGGACGACAACGCCAGGCCGACTGTCGAGATCCTCACGGGGCTCCATGCCAGCGCCTTGGCGGTCTCCCCCGACAAAAAGTTCGTCGTCTGCGCCAACGCCGGCAGCGACAACTTGAGTTTCATCAATGTCGCCACCGAAAAGGTGACGGAAACCGTCTGGGTCAAATCCAAGCCGTCGGACCTGTTCGGAGCATCCCCCAATGCACTCGCCTTCGATCCTTCCGGCGAGCGGCTCTTCGTGGCGAACGGGTCGCAGAATTCCATTGCCGTGCTGAAATTCGAGCCCGAGGACAAGGGAGATTCCAAACTCCTCGGGCTCATTCCCGTCGGCTGGTTCCCGGGAGCAGTCGCGTACGACTCCAAACGGAAAGTGATCTGCGCCGCCAATATCAAGGGACTGCCGATCAAGCCGAAGAAGATGTCACCGACCGGAGGGGAAGGATTCAATTCCCATCACTACCACGGTTCCGTCTCGCTCGTCCCCCTTCCCAACGACGTCCAATTGACGATGCTCTCGGACCGCGCCGCCAAGAACCTCCGCCGCGGCACCATTGCCCAGGCGGCCTTGCCGGCCCGCAAAGATCAATCTCCCCGGGCCATCCCCGAGCGCATCGGGGAGCCCAGCCTGATCAAGCATGTCGTTTACATCCTCAAGGAGAACCGCACCTACGATCAGGTCTTCGGCGCTCTGAAAAAAGGGCGCGGACACGCGGACCTCTGCATCTTTGGCGAGGAGGTGACTCCGAACCAGCACAAGCTCGTGAAGGAATTCGTGCTGCTCGACAATACTTACTGCGCCGGAATCCTCAGTGCCGACGGCCACCAATGGAGCACCACCGCTTTCAGCACCGACTACATGGAAAAGAGCTTCGCCGGCTTCCCCCGGAGTTATCCCGACGGGATGGGAGAGGATGATAAAGACGCCCTGGCCTACTCCCCAGCCGGATTTCTGTGGGACAACGCCTTGGTCGGCAAGAAGTCCATCCGCAACTACGGCGAATTCATGGGACCGAAGGTCCGCTGGCGCGATCCCAAGAAAGGGGGCGAACCGGGCTATCTGGCCTGTTACCGCGCCTGGAAGGGAGAAACCGACGACGTCATTTTCGAGAGCGAACCCTCCATCGAGTCGATTCGCCCCTTCTCCCCCACCGCCTATGTCGGCTGGAATATGTCGGTCCCCGATCAGCACCGGGCAGACTTCATCCTCCGCGAATTGAAGGAATACGAAGCCAAGGGAGAATATCCCAACCTCGTCATCATCTGCCTCCCCAACGACCACACCAGCGGCACCAGTCTCGGCTGCCCCACCCCCGATTCCTGCATGGCGGATAACGACCTCGCCTTCGGGCGGATCGTGGAGGCCCTCAGCCGCTCCAAATTCTGGCCGGAGATGGCTATCTTCTCCATCGAAGACGACCCCCAGGCCGGCTGGGACCATGTGAGCGGCTATCGCACCACGGCCTACTGCATCAGCCCCTATGCGAAGCGGGGAGAGGTCATCAGCACGCAGTACAACACCACCAGCATCATCCGCACCATCGAGCAAATCCTCGGCCTCCCCCCCATGAACCAGTTCGACGCCAGCGCCACCCCCATGTTCGACTGCTTCACCGACAAGCCCGACCTCACCCCGTTCGCCTCCGTGGCCAGCAACATCCCGCTCGACAAAATGAATCCGGGGGTCGAAGCAATCAAGGACAAAGTCCTGAAAGCCGACGCCCTCGTCTCCTCAAAGCTCAACTTCCGCCAAATCGACCGCGCCCCAGAAGACGTCCTCAACCGCATCCTCTGGCGGGCCATGAAAGGAAGCCGGGCCGAATACCCGGAGTGGGCGATTGGGACGAGCGGGGATGAGGATGATGAGTAGTGCTGCTTCGACATGTGCCCTTCACTAGTCATCGATGAAATAGTCGTTGTCGAGTTTCTTGATTACATACGTCCGGTCGACGGCGACGCCGATGTTGTAGTCGATCATCAGTTGGGTCAATTGTTGTCCGTCGATCAGAACAATCTTACGTTCAATGCGTTCGACAAATTCTCTAGCTTCGCGGGAAAAAGTGGATGTGGTGATCATCACGCCTTTCTTTGCTCGATGCGCCTCCATACTTCCGGCAAACGCCTGCACCTGAGGCCTCCCCACACCATCTTTCCACCGTTTAGCCTGGACGCAAATCATGTCTAGGCCAAGCTTATCCTCATTGATAATTCCGTCTATGCCCCCGTCGCCAGTACGCCCAACATGGGTAGCTGCATCAGGCAATGCTCCGCCGTAGCCCATCGCTCTCAGCAAGTCGAGCACCAGCCGCTCAAAAAAGGTCGGATCGGAATTCATAACTTGGTCCAAAAGGTTGTCGGCCAAGGTGTCGCGAATGTCCCCATAAGCAGCCTCGATAGATTCGTCCGGAGTTTGGTCAATTGTGGGCGGCGATTTAGATGGCACCGATTGGTCGTCGTCGCCGGGCTTCTTTTTGAGCCTGATTCCAAAAGTCAACAAATGATGGGTATTTTTTCAGGAACTCACAGTCTATTTCGATTGGCGGGGCGGTCAGTACCGCGCGGCCTTCGACCGTGATTTGAATCTTTCCGCGTGTCGGATTGGCGACCAGGCCAGCTTTTTTCAGGTATGATTTCGCCCAGCCAACACGATTACTGATGTACGTTTGATGGCCGCTGGGTAGCAGTTTTTGCCGGTCTTCGTCTGTCAACTTGAAATGGTCTGACACCCTTTGAGTAAGTTCTTTGGCGGAATGGACTTCGCCATCTGCGAGCGACTGAAGTAGCGGCAACATGCACTCTTGATAGTCAGGGATTGGCATAAAATGTCTCGGATAGATTCGAATCAACGCTCAAGGTTTCGGGGCGTCAGCGGAGCATCTTACCACGACGCGTGATTGCATCATCACACCATCGCTTCTGGCCGCTAAAATGACCAACCAGATCATCCATCCATCGCACTAAACTCACATATTCCCTCCTATGCCCATCCTCGGTTCCCATCTCTCCATCGCCGGCGGTTACTACAAAGCCGTGGACGCTGCCCACGCTGTGGGATGCGACTGTGTGCAGCTTTTTACGAAGAACAACAACCAGTGGCGGGCCAAGGAGATTACGGCAGCCGAGGTGGAGCAGTTTCGCTCTTCGCTGGCGGAGAAGAAGATCACGCACCCGCTGTCGCATGCGTCGTATCTCATCAATCTGGCGTCGCCGGATGAGGAGCTCTGGCGGAAGAGCGTGGATGCGATGGTGGTGGAACTGGAGCGGGCCGAGCAACTGGGGATTCCGTATGTCGTCGTGCATCCGGGGTCTCACACGACGGGAACGGAAGCAGAGGGGATTGCCCTCATCGTGAAAGGGCTCGATGAAATCGCCGCTCGCACGGCCAAGATCGCGGCTATCCCGCTGCTGGAAAACGTCGCCGGCCAGGGGAGCAACCTGGGCTGGAAGTTCGAGCAGCTTGGCGCGATGCTGGGGGGCGTGAAGGACAAAAGCCGTCTGGGGGTTTGCTTTGACACCTGCCACGCCTTCGCTGCCGGGTATCCGCTGGGGACGGCGGAGGAGTACCAGGCGAGTTGGCAGCAGTTTGAGAAGGCGGTCGGCACTGGGCTGATCAAAGCCTTCCACCTCAACGACAGCAAACGGGAACTCGGCTCCCGGGTGGACCGCCACGAGCACATCGGCGAAGGGGAAATGGGCCTGGAACCATTCCGCCTCCTGCTCGCGGACCAGCGGTTCCGCCAAGTCCCCATGTATCTGGAAACGGCCAAGGAAAAGAATGCCGCGGGGGAGGAGTGGGACGCGGTGAACTTGCGGGTGCTGCGGGGGTTATTAGCGTAGGGTGCATGCAGCGCCAGCGAAATGCACGCGTATTCCGCTCGGCTGTCCGAATATAGTTTCTCAATAGGCCGTACACCTCACGCGTGCATTTCGCTTCGCTCATGCACCCTACGCTGCGTTAAGATATTTGCGTCATGTCGTATCCCGCCCCCCAGCATTCCTGGCCACCTCATCTGCCGCGGCTTTATCCGCAGCTTTCGGCTGCGCAGATTTCGCAGTTCCTGGATTACGCCGAATATCAACGACTCTGCAACGTGCCGCTGATTACCATCCTGCCGTTCGCTTCGCAGAACAGCAGCCAGCACGATCTGCACCTGGGGGTGGGGCTGTCCAAGCTGATGATCCGGGACTTGATGCTGGTGCGGAACCTCAGCACGCGGGGGCCGGAGGATTCGCCGGAATCGCTCCTGGAAAGTGTGCCGCTGCTCCGCGAGGAGAAGGATCGCACCATCTTTGTGAGTGGCGAAACTTACGCGGCCAACGGCTCTTACCGGGTGGAGTTGCAGTTTTATGCCCCGTCGCGAAAGGATCCGTATGCCGCCGTGGTCCATGAAAGCGACTTCCCCACGTTTCTGCTTCGCCTGGCGGAAACCATCGCCCGCACCTGCCTGGGGGAAGTCACCGACGCCACGCGGCAGATGTGGCGCTTCGGCCGGCCGTCGTGTGCGGCGGCGCTGGCCCGGCTGGGGGAAATCTGCGCCAGCGAAAATCGACGAGAATCGTCTCGCGGCCGACTGGCGTGGGACCTCTATCAGCGAGAGCCAAATCTCGTCATCGCTCTGAATGAACTGGACGACGAGCTGCCGAACATCAAGCCGGTCTATCTGGAGGGGCTGCGCCGCGATCCCTACCACGCCCAGCTCTGCTTTCTGCTGTTTCTGGCCTACTGGGAATCGCGCGGCCCGCAGCCGGAGGCGGTGCAATTCTGCCGGCGGGCGATTGAACTCGCGCCGGGGCACGGCAAGGCCCACATGTGCGCCCCGCATGCGGCGGATAAGAGCGTGAACATGCTGATGCACTCGGACCTCGGCTATCGCCTGCTGCCGGGGAATACGTTTGCCATCAACAACTACATCTTGAATTTGATGGAGAGCAATGCACCGCCGGAGCAGATCATGCTGCTGGCGGAAGAGGGGATTAAGGTCGACCCGCAGGACCCGGGGAATTATGACCGGATGATCGACGTCTTTCTGGACTTGAAAGACTACGGCCGGGCACTCCAGATCGCGGAGCGGCTGCTGAAGCTCTTTGAACCGCAGATGAGCCCGCGGACGCTGGAATGCCTGATGCAGAACCCCAAGCGAGCCGAAAAAATCCGCCGGGGGGAATACAAGCCGGCGGAAGAGCTCCGCGGGCTGATTCAACAGCTCAAGGAGAAGCTGGGCAGTAAATAAGTTGGAGTCCCGGCTTCAGCCGGTCTTAAAAGACAGCAGACCGGCTAAAGCCGGGACTCCAGCTTATGCCAACGGAATCTTGATCCCCTGAATGGCTTCCGCCACTCGCCCCATTCTTTGTGCCGCGGGAACTGTCTCGGCTGCGGCGTGGACGTGACGAATGCGGGTCTGAACCAGGTGAGGCATCCAAAGGGCCTTCCCCACGAGTTCAATCAGCACTTCGGGGTCAAACGGCTTGCGGAGGTAATAGGCTCCTCCCGCGTCGTGGCTGCGGCGGACGATGTCTGGAATCTGGGCGCTCGACATGAACATTACCGGCACTTCGTCCATCCCCGGCTCGCTCCGCAATTCGCGGCAGAGGGCCAGGCCGCTTTCACCCGCCAGGTTCACGTCGCAGATAATCAGGTCCAGCATCAACGTCCGGACACCCTTGAGTGCCGCCGCCCGGTCGCGGGCACAATGACATTCATGGCCAGACATATTGAGCACAGCCGCGATGCCGGTGAGCGTGATGGCGTCGTCATCAATGATGAGAATGACGGCCGGTTCCTGGGAGGTGGAACTCATACGGTCGGAAGCTCCGGTGGTAGGCGGAAGCGCTGTCGTAACCTTCTCTTTTTCGGTTGAGAGTTCTTTCCCCCCGCAGCAAAGTTTCGCTGAGTTGCCCGCGAGGAAATTTCGGCGCATTTCGGATAGGCGCTGCGACCCGAACGGGTCAGGGCGGGGTTCAATTCCCGGTGCATCGTGGACCGGCACATTACAACACCTAACAATCGGCCCTAAATCGTTGACAGCAGGCGAGTTAGCACTACAATCGCCGGAGTCACAAGAATGGGAGCCTGTTGAAAAAGGGGTCTGGCTCGGAGCCAGCAGCGATTCTTCGCGGCGAAAAACGTCGCCGCGACGTGCCTGACCCCTTTTTCAATAGGCTCCCCCTAGGGCCAATCGGTCACAATCCTCTATTTCCCGTTTTCAGGAGTTCGCTCATGTCTCGCCTCTCTTATTTTGGATTCGCCGCGCTCATTGCCGGCCTCGTTTTGACCACTTCACTCTCCGCGCAGGGCCGCGGCCGTGGCGGGGGCCGCGGGGGAATGAGTCCGCTGATGCTCGCCGGCAATGAAGCCGTCCAAAAGGAAATCGGTGTCACCGATGACCAGAAGGCCAAGTTGACGGAGCTCGGCAAGGAATTTCAGGAAGCATCGGCCAAGGTTCGTACTGATGCCGGCATCACTGGGGGCGGCGGCGGAGGTGCTCGCCCCACCGAAGAGCAGATTGCCAAGCTGACCGATGGGATGAAGAAGGTCAACGAAACATTCACCCCAAAGCTCAAGGAAACCCTCAAGCCCGAACAACTCGAACGGTTGCAGCAGATTGCCTACCAGGCCGCCGGCCCGCAAGCTTACAGCAATCCTGAAGTGGTCAAGGCTCTGGAGATCACCAAGGAACAAGAGGAGAAGATCGCCACGGTGAATAAGGACTTCCAGGAAAAGATGGCGGCCGCGTTTGCCGGCGGTGCTGGTGGCGGCCCAGAGGCTTTTGCCAAACTCCGGACGGAACAGACCGAAGCCCTGGACAAAGTCCTCACCAAGGAACAAGCGGAAAAGTGGACCGCCCTCAAAGGCAAGAAGTTCGACACCGCCGGCCTCTTCGGCGGCGGCCGCGGCGGACCTGGCGGTCGTCCCGGTGGACGTCCAGGCGCCAAGGGAGAAGAGAAGAAGAAGGTTGACTAGTAGTTGAGATCTCACGGCCAACTTCACAGCCGTGCTGTTTTGCGCGGCTGTGGTTGGTAATTTAATTATCTTCTCTCCAAAACAAATCAATTCTCACACAGAGCCACGAAGGCACAGAGGAGAGGAGGCAGAATTATGGACGCACAATGATGAAGAATCTTATCATTTTGCCATCCATCATTTTGCCATCACCTCCTCCCTTCCCCTCTGTGCCTTTGTGTCTCTGTGAGAAAATCTTTCGCCCCTAACTTCGCATTCTCAATGCCCCCAAGGAAGCCGTCTCATGCGTCTTAGCTCACTGGCCTTTGCAGCGTTAGTCATCGTTACGTCGGTCACCACCGAGGCGGCAGATTGGTCCCGCTTCCGTGGGCCCAACGGCAACGCGTTCAGCGAAGAAAAAGGGCTGCCGACCAAGTGGTCGGATTCGGCGGAGGAGGGGCTTGTTTGGAAGATCGGATTGCCGGGTGCGGGCGCTTCTTCGCCCGTCATTTCGGGGGACAAGGTTTTTGTCACTTGCTTCAAGGGAGAGCAGTCCGCTTTGGAACGGATTCTGGTCTGCGCGAGCCGCAAGGACGGCAAGATTCTCTGGCAGAAATCGGTGAAAGCTGGCAAAGATGAGGACCGTCCCAACGGCATGCTCATGACGCACGGCTATTCCTCCAGCACACCGGCCGTGGATGGAGAAGGGGTGTATGTGCTGTATGGCAAGTCAGGAGTGTATGGCTACGACCTGGAAGGGAATGAGTTGTGGCACAAGGAGGTCGGCAAAGGCTCCGCTCCGATGGGATGGGGCTCGGCTTGCAGCCCGATCTTGTACAAGAATCTGGTCATAGTAAATGCCGCCGCGGAAGGGAAAACCTTGGTGGCTTTCGACAAAAAGACCGGCAAGGAAATCTGGAAAACCCCGGCCGATAGTTTGGAGGGCTGCTGGGGGACGCCGATTCTTGTGGATGCTCCCGGGGGGAAGCAGGAGTTGGTTCTCTCCGTTCCGGGAGAGGTTTGGGGCTTTGATCCTGCAACTGGCGCATTTCTGTGGTTCTGCGAAGGAGCCTCGACAAATGCCCTCTGCACCAGCGCCGTGGCCAAAGACGGCATCATCTACATCATCGGCGGTTCCGCCGGGAGCAGTGGCAACGCGATTGCCATCAAGGCCGGTGGAAAGGACGATGTCTCCAAAACACATATGCTTTGGTCGAAGAACATGGGTTCTTATGTGACTTCCCCCGTGGTTGTGGGAGACCACTTGTTCTGGGTGAACGATAGTGGCATTGCCCGCTGCCTCAAGCTCAAAGACGGCGAGTCGGTGGCGGAAAAGCGATTGGCCAGTGGCGCTCCCGCCGGCGGGCCGGCCCGAGGTGCTCCAGGCGGCGCTCCGCCTGGCGGTGGATTCGGCGGCGGCGGCAGAGGACGTGGCATGGGTGGTGGTGGTGGCAAAGAATATTACGCTTCGGTCGTAGCCGGCGACGGAAAGCTCTACGCGGTATCGAGGAGCAAGGGAACCTACGTCATCTCGGCCGACGAGAAGCTGGATGTCCTAGCGACCAACAAGATGGACGACACCAGCGTCTTCAACGCCGGCCCCGCCATCCAGGACGGCCAGATTTACCTCCGGTCGGACAAGTTCCTGTACTGCATTGGCAAGAAGTAGGAAGTTGCCGCCAATCCGTGTTCCCACGGTCTCCGTGGAAACGAGGAACTATCTGTTTTCCCGCGAAAAGCGGGGGTTTCTTTGTGGACACTTAGTTTCGATATGTCATTTTGTATAATAGGCTAAAGGCGAGGCCCTTCGCGGGGAATCGCCTCAGGTCTTTGGCAAATTGGTTGTGCTTGCACATCCCCACTTGCGAGGAGGGGGGTGATGCAAAAGTCAGGATGTCGAAAGTTGCAAGTGTTGAATTATCAAGCACTTGAGAAATTGAGATTGCCGACTTTTGCATCAGCATTTTTTTTGGGCGTACCAAAATGGCCCGGCGAGCTTCGCGAAACCCCACTTTTGAGCAGGGGGGTGGTGCAAAACTCCAAGGTGCGAAAATCGCAAGTTGAGACTACAGAATAACTTGCGAAGAGTGATTCGGCGACTTTTGCACCACGGGATTTATTTGAGCCGCTTTTCCCGCTCCCACGCAAGACCGTGGGAGCGAGGAACGAACACGCCCACGCAAAGCCGTGGGCGTGCCACCCGTCATCTGGGCAGGCTGGAAGCCTACCCCACTTTAGGCGCTCTTGCTGATCACTTCCTGGCTGCTGGGGAAGAGGCGGCGTTTGCCGAGGACGATTTGGTCGTCGATGACGTACTTGCTTCCCTTCGGCTGGTCGGGGAGCTCGTACATGATGTCGACCATCACATCTTCGACCACGGAGCGGAGGCCGCGAGCGCCGGTTCCCTTGTTGAGGGCTTTGCCGGCGATGGCCTCGATCGCCTTCTCCGAGAATTCCAGCGTGCACTCTTCCATCTCGAAGAGCGTCTTGTACTGGCGGAGAAGGGCGTTCTTGGGCTCGGTGAGGACCCGCACCAGGCCGGAGTAGTCCAGCGGCGTGAGGGACGAAATCACCGGCATGCGGCCGACGAGCTCGGGGATCATGCCGTAAGCCAGAATATCCTCGGTCTGCACCTGCGGCAGGATTTCGGCCAGATCATCCTCGTTCCGCTGGCCGCTCACCTGGCCAAAGCCGAGCGTCTTTTTGCCGAGCCGCTTGCGAACGATGTCCTCAATCCCGACGAACGTGCCGCCGCAGATGAAGAGGATGTTGCTGGTATCCATCTGGATGTACTGCTGCTCGGGATGCTTGCGGCCCCCTTGCGGCGGAACATTGGCGACGGTCCCTTCCAGCATTTTGAGAAGGGCTTGCTGCACCCCTTCACCCGAAACGTCGCGGGTGATCGAGACGTTGTGGCTGGTCTTGCCGATCTTGTCGATCTCGTCGATGTAGAGAACTCCCCGCTGAGCCGATTCCAAATCGAAGTCGGCGGCATGCAGGAGCTTGAGGAGCAGGTTCTCGACATCTTCGCCGACATAGCCGGCTTCGGTGAGGGTCGTCGCATCGCCGATGGCGAAGGGAACGTTCAGCACCCGGGCCAGCGTGCGGGCCAGCAGGGTCTTGCCCGAGCCAGTCGGCCCGAGCAGGAGGATATTGGACTTCTCGATCTCGCAATCCCCTTCATTACCAAGCGTGAGACGCTTGTAATGGTTGTGGACGGCGACGGAGAGGACCTTTTTGGTATGGGTCTGCCCGATCACGTATTGATCAAGCTGAGCCACGATCTCTCGTGGCGTGGGAATCCGATTGAAGAGAGGCTTCGTGCCGCCGCGGCGGCGCTGTTCCTGCTCGAGAATGCTCTGGCAAAGTTCGATGCACTCGCCGCAGATGTAAACATCCCCTGGTCCTTCGACCAGCGGTCCAACATCGCGGTAGCTCTTGCGACAGAATGAGCAGAAGGCGTTTTTCTTCGAGGTACTCGCCCCTCGACGTCCTCCACCCAAATCTTTTCCTGCGGGCATGGTCACTCCTTTTGGCAGTCCGCTATCCTGATCGCCCAGACCAGGTAGTGGCTTAACATCAAAGGTGCTGCTCGAAGGCTGGTTGGGCGCTCGCACGCCGCTAGCCTGTGGGGCATCCATGTCCGCGATCGTGGATGGGCCGGGAAGCCCATCCGCTAGTCGAGCCGAAGTTGCGTATCACGAGGATCGGTGCTGACAGCCTCCCAGGCCGCATCGAGTTGTTGCTAGCGGCGTCTTCCGCATGTCGGGCACAACCGGCCCGCTTGCTCCAGGCGACTTCACCGGACTCTCTGGCAAAGTGACCGCGGAACTCATGCTAAGACTTGTTCTTACCGCTCTTTACGTCTCGCTGAAGTTGGTCCCCCAGCACCGATTTTATCTTTCGGAATTCTGTGTCGCTAAACTCTCCCTGCTGATTCATTTCCTGAAAGTTAGTCAGCAGGTCGCTAGCGGTTTGTCTGTTTCCAACGGTTTGATCGCGCAACTTTCTCACCACCATGAGTGCCACGGCGACAAGCAAGGCCAGGATCAGAAGCCCGAGCGTCAGTTGCCCGGCTGTTGTCGAGAAAAACTCCAGCATGCCTCTACCCGCGTCCACAAATCGTCAGTTGCCACCCTCTCTCCCGTATTATGCACATTGCGGCGCGGCGGTCCAGTTTTGTCCTGCGGATTGTCCTTTCGATTGTCGTTGACGCGACTGCGTTGGTTGGCCGATTGGCCGCAATTCCGTACGCAGGGGAGCCACTGGGGTTCAAAATAATACGCCGGCTGCGGCCGATTTCCCGCCGGTTGTCTTCCCACCTGAATTCTCCATAATGACGAGGTGCCGCAGTCGTTGCGGACAGCCTAGATTGAGCACTAACCCGAAGCGCAAGCGAGGGAGAACAAGCGTCGGCCCTTACCGCTCGCTTGCGCTTCGGGTTGGTGTGCCCCCTCCCGACCCCTTACACCCCGGAGACCCGCCGTGAAAGTCGTCACTATTGAAACCAACAAGGGAACCATCAAAGCCGAGCTGTACGAGGACAAGGTTCCCAAAACCGTCGCCAATTTCGAGAAACTGGCCGGCCAGGGCTTTTACAACGGTCTCAAGTTCCACCGGGTGATCGCCGACTTCATGGTGCAAACCGGCTGCCCGCAGGGGAGCGGCACGGGTGGACCGGGCTACAAATTTGCTGACGAGTTTCACAAGGAACTGCGCCACAGCGGTCCCGGCATCCTGTCGATGGCCAACAGTGGTCCCAACACCAATGGTTCGCAGTTCTTTATCACGCATGTGGAAACGTCCTGGCTGGACGGCAAGCACTCGGTCTTCGGCAAGGTCCAAAGCGGCATGGACATTGTGAATTCAATCAAGCAGGGGGACGTGATGAAAACCGTGACCGTGAGCGAAGAAGGTGCCGCGAAGAAGTAGTTTCGCAGCGGCGGGGTTCGCAGCGGCACATCGATTGCAACGAGAGTGACACCGTGATTTGAGGAGCCAAGGGAATGAAGGACACGCTGGCGGTAGTTTTGGCTGGGGGCAAGGGTTCACGCCTGGAGCCCCTGACGCGCGACCGGGCCAAGCCGGCGGTCCCCTTTGGCGGTTCGTACCGGATCATCGATTTCACGCTGTCGAATTGCCTCAACAGCGATATGCGGCGGATCATGCTGCTGACGCAGTACAAGGCGATCAGTCTCGACCGCCATATCAATCTCGGCTGGCGGGATTACTTCAACCACGAACTCGGCGAATTCGTGGACATCATCCCGCCCCAGCAGCGGATCGACGAGCAGTGGTATCAAGGGACCGCCGACGCTGTTTATCAAAACATCTATGTGATCGAGAAGGAGCGGCCGGAGTACGTCGTCATTCTGGCGGGCGATCACATCTACAAGATGAACTACGGCACGATGGTGCAGTTCCACAAGGACAACAAGGCCGATGTCACGGTCGGCGCTCTCCGCGTGGACAAGGAAGCCGCCAAGGAATTTGGCGTGATGGAAATCGACTCCACCCAGCGGATCGTCGGCTTTGAAGAGAAGCTCCCCAATCCCAAGACGATGCCGGGAGACGACCAGCATTGCCTGGCGTCGATGGGGATTTATGTCTTCACCGCCCGCTTTCTATTCGAACAGCTTTGCCGCGATGCGAACATCCCCGGCTCGCGGCGGGACTTTGGCCGCAACATCATTCCCTCGACGGTGAACACGCACCGCGTCTTTGCGTTTCCGTTCCGGGACGAGAACCGCAAGAGCGATGCCTATTGGCGGGATGTCGGCACGCTGGACGCCTATTTCGAAGCGAACATGGATCTCATCGGCATCGACCCGCTCCTCAACATGTACGACGACCAGTGGCCGATCCGAACTTATCAGCCCAATCTCCCGCCTCCCAAGTTCGTCTTTGGCAGCCGTGGAGAAGAGGGGCGGATGGGGCGAGCTGTGGATAGTCTCATCTGCCAGGGGACCATCGTTTCTGGTGGGCATGTCGATCGCTGCGTCGTGGGCCCCCGCTGCCGCATCAACAGCTTTTCGAAGGTGGAAGACTCGATTCTATTTGAAGGGGTCGATGTCGGCCGGCATGCGAAAATCCGCCGGGCCATCATCGACAAGGGAGTCACCATTCCCCCCGGCGTCGAGATCGGTTACGACCTGGAACTTGACCGTCGCCGGGGCCTGACCATCAGCGACGGGGGTATCGTCGTACTGGCCAAGTCCGACGGCATCGAGCACGTCCTGGCGGCGAAGTAAGTGGGGTAGGCTTCCAGCCTGCCCGACAACCCACCGCAGGGCTTGCAAATGGGACGGATGCGGCTCAGGGGACGGATGCGAGCTTGGATGCGGGGGCAGCAATGCCGCTTGCCGCTCAATTCCCGCTAACCGGCAACTCTTCACACGACTTTGCGGCTCCCCCGCGGCAGGCTGAATTCTTCCTGCCGCCATGCCGAAGCGATGAAAGTAGCGTTCTCGCTGAAACTGCGCAATCCTTGGCACACCACAGGTGCTTCATGAAACGGCTCTTGGCGTTCTCGTCTCTCGCATCCCTGGTCCTCGCCACATCGGCCTTCGCCCAGGAAGAAACCGAAGTCTATCAGCCGTCTCCCGCGGAAGCTGTCATCGAGGCCCCTGCTGAAGCGAAGATCGCCCCGCCCTTCGCCCGGCAAGCGGTGAAGGAGAACAAGGGCGAGAAGCTGCCGGAACTGAACCCCAGCCAGATGTCTCCGGAGATGTACCTGTATCTTCAGGACCAGCAGCGGCACGACGACCCTAAGCAGGCCATCCGCCGCAAGGCTGAAGCCCGCACCGCCGCCCGCGAGGCCCGCATCACCGCCATGAAGTGGTACGGAATGTCGAACGCCCGCCCGCAGGCCAACCCGGTCCCGTTCATGGGTTCGTACTCCCCTTCCTGGGTCGGCAGCGGCCAGGACCGCTACGACTGGTACGGCCTCGGCTGGCCGAGCCTCTCGTACCGCGTGGATCAAAGCTACCAACTGCAGCGCTAACCCGCCCCGCAGCAACCGCACAAAAAGCCCGACACCGGCGGCCGAATGCAAGCCATTCAGCCGCCGGCGTCATTTCTTGGGTGAAGTGCTTTCTCTTCTGCACCGCGAAGCGGTAACCGAGCAAAGCCCAGCGGTCGCATGTCTGCGAGCGCACCCTGGGTTAGCGGAGCAAAGTCGAGCCGCCTGAACCGCGAAGCGGTTACCTAGGTGACCCCTTCGGGGGTCCAAAATGGTCATCGGACGTTTGATACCCAGGCTGCGCTCGCCAAGCCTCGCGAGTCTGGGCTTTGCTGGGTGCCCCGGTGGGGCTTGGAGACAACTACCTAAAATGCCGGTCAATCGGCGAAACCTTTTTCCTGTAGCACTTTCAAAACTCCCTGCGTCCGCTGCTGATGCTCTTTCTGGAGAGCAGCATCTTCCTTGGGATTGTCTGAGCAAAAACGGAAGTCGTCGAGCACTGGAAGGTACTCTTTTTTGCCGTCCGCGAAAACTCTCACATGACGGTCATTTGTCATGCGGTGGCTCGCATAGTAGTCCAAATAGGGTTGATCGCAATCTTCGGGGGAAAACAGGTATTGAATCGACCATCCTCTTTTCGAAATTCTTCCTGCCTTGCTCGCCTTAACATGGTTCTTGGGCAAACGAATCTTCCAAGTCGCAAAGTCATCATTGAAGCATTCGGCAATGAGCGCACGGGCGATAATGCCTCTTCCTTTCGCCGCCGGGAAAGAGTTCGTGCCCATCGTTAGGATGAAACCTCGAGCATGCTCATCAACCTTTTGAAAGACAAATGCGCGTGATACCTTTCCGTCCCTCATCGCGAGAGGTTGGCACTTCAGTTTGGAAAGGTCCATTCCTAGCAATGAAGTCGCCTGCCATGAGAGCCAGTGACTATTCGCAACGGAACTCGCGCTGATTGATTTTGAGGAATCAACGGCTGAAATGGCAAAGACGGTCTTGCCATGCAACGTTGCTGACAGAAGTTGGGCATAGCGCTTCAAGTGAGGCGAAGAATCGATCAGCTCTGGCAATTTCCGCTTGGCCGGGAGCGACTCGCTGTGAAAGGGAATGGACTCGAACTGAATGATACAGTCTTTGCCGAGGAGTCTCTTCAAATCTACAGCCGCTTCATTGCGGGTACGAGCAGCGGGGGAGCGAAACTCGGCTTTGCGGTAGTAGAACTCTCCGAGTGCCGCGCTCGCCTTGGCGTAACTCATGCGCGCGTTAATGCATCCTCGGACTTGTTTGACATCTTGCCGACGTTGATGATCCATCCCCGCACCAGGGTTTGTCAGCAGCAGGTACAACGGAGACTTACCTTCGCCAGAGCAGAGATAGGGCTCTGGCGCGTGGTCAAGCTGAAACTCTGTCGAGAGAGTTGGCCCGAGATCGATGCGGTCCTTCAGCCAGTCCTGCCAGAGGGACTCGCAGAATTCGCGGTAACCCTGATCAATCACGGCTACGCTTTCTGTCCCGCCGGCTCAATCGTCAGCAACTCGCTCAGCTCTCCCTGGTCCGCCATTTTGCGGATGTCTTCCGTGATCTTCATGGAGCAGTACTTCGGGCCGCACATGCTGCAGAAGTGGGCGGATTTGAAGGTGTCTTGGGGGAGCGTTTCGTCGTGGTAGCTGCGGGCCGTTTCGGGGTCGAGGGAGAGGCGGAATTGCTCGTTCCAGTCGAAGGCGAAGCGGGCCCGGCTGAGGGCATCGTCACGGTCGCGGCTGCCTTTGCGATGGCGGGCGAGGTCGGCGGCGTGGGCGGCGATTTTGTAGGCGATGACGCCTTGCTTCACGTCCTCGCGGTTGGGGAGGCCGAGATGCTCCTTGGGCGTGACATAGCAGAGCATGGCCGCCCCGCTCCATCCGGCGAGGGCCGCGCCGATGGCGCTCGTGATATGGTCGTAGCCGGGGGCGATGTCGGTGACGAGGGGGCCGAGAACATAAAACGGGGCACCCTTGCAGACTTCGATCTGCTTTTTGATGTTCATGTCGATCTGGTCCATGGGGATGTGCCCCGGCCCTTCGACCATGACCTGCGTCCCCTTGGCCCAGCCTTTTTCGACCAGCCCGCCGAGGGCGTTGAGCTCGGCGAACTGGGCTTCGTCGCTGGCGTCGGCGATGCTGCCGGGGCGGAGGCCGTCGCCTAGGGACCAGGTGACGTCGTACTCCCGCATGATGTCGCAGAGGTCCTCGAAATGCGTGTAGAGCGGGTTCTGTTTGCGGTGGACCATCATCCATTTGGCAATCAGCGAGCCCCCGCGGCTGACGATGCCGGTGACGCGGCCGGTGGTGAGATGCAGATGCTCCAGCAGCACGCCGCAGTGGACGGTCATGTAGTCCACCCCCTGCTTCGCCTGGTGCTCGACCATGTCCAGGAAGTGCTGCGCCTTCATGTCTTCGATATTGCCGCCGAGCTCCTCCAGCATCTGGTAAATCGGCACCGTCCCAATCGGCACCGGGGACTTTTCAATGATGGCGGCCCGAATGCGGTCGATGTCCTTGCCGGTGGAGAGGTCCATCACCGTGTCGGCACCATAGTGGACCGACGTGTGCAGTTTGTCGAGTTCTTCCTCGACGTTGCTGGTGACCGCGGAGTTGCCAATGTTGGCGTTGATCTTGCAAGTCGCCGCGATGCCGATGGCCATTGGTTCCAAGGCACCGGCGAGATGGACCTTGTTGGCCGGTATGACCATCCGGCCGATCGCGACTTCGTCGCGGATGAGCTCCGGGGTGAGCCCTTCGCGCTTGGCGACATACTCCATCTCGGGGGTGATGGTGCCGGCACGGGCGGATTCGATTTGTGTAGGCATAGTGGTGGCCAATTCCGTTCTGGGCGAAATCGATGATTGGAATCCAGAAAAGGATGCGGCTGCAAAACCGCCGCATCCTTAAAGTACTAGCGAGAGAGGTCCGAAAGTCAAATTTCTATTTCATTTGCTGCAGTTGCTGCATGAATTCCGGGTTGGAAAGAACGACGATGAAGAGAATGATGCCGGCGATGAAACAAAGCACCCCCAAGGCGACCCCGCCGATCGCCATCCCCTTTCCTTGGCCATTGGGCTGCGCCAAGACAATGCCGCCGCAGATGATGGCGGCCAGTGGAATGGGCAAACCAAACAACCCGCAGCAGCAGGTGGTGATGATGCCAACCACGCCGCAGACGAGGGAGATGATCGCCAGCACGGGCGAGCCCTGCTGCTCCGGCGGCGGCATGTATCCCGGTGTTGAGGATTGGTAGGGATTGGGAGTGGAAGAAAATGGATTTGGATTTCCTGACGAATCGCCGTAACTCATGCATGGGTCTCCAGTTGAGGGCGGTGCCGCGGATCGAGGCGTTTGGGCTGATGCGTCAGGATAAGCGATTGGCCAGAGGGCTTAAAGGGGCGCGGGGGGAGAAAGGAGAGGAAACCCGAATGACAAAATCCGAATGGCGAATGACGAATTTGGCAGAAGGCTTCTTCCATTCGCCATTTGGAATTCGAATTTCGTCATTTCTCCACTACCGCAGCCTGGCAAAGTCCAAGTCAATCGTGTGCGTATGCTTGGGATCGTTGTTGAACTCCTTGAGCAGCGGCGAATAGGCCGTGACGTAGATCTTGTTCTCCTTGGGGACAAATCTCATCGTCCGGAGCCATCCATCGCCGCCGTTTTTCAGATTCTGATAATCGGTAAGGAGCTCGATGACCGGATCGCCAGAATCGTTTTTGCTCGTCTGCATGTTTACGCCGCCGACATGGCCGCAGGCGACCATGAAGATGTTGGGCTGCTTGCGGACGAACTTGTCCCACATTTCGTCGCCGCTATTGCCTTCCAAGCCGTATCCCTGGCGAGGGCTCGGAGTGCGAGACTTGAGCCCCAAGTAACTGTGGGTTGCCACGGTGACGTTGTGCCGAGGATGACGCTTGCAAACTTCAGCCGCCCAGGCCAATGTCTCATCGGTGGGATGAAATTCCAAGCTGAGGACCAGGAACTTTTTTCCGGCTCCGTCGAAGTAGCAGTAGTTATTGTCGTTCTTATCGCCCATGTGGCCGCCATACCATTTTTGCCCTTCATAGCGGGCAGGCGGGAAGTACTTGTTGTAAAGCGTCGTATTTCGCGTGAGGACCTTATCTTTGCTCGCCTGGTCATGATTGCCGGGAACCATGCTGTAAGGGAGCACTCCGTCGAGATGGCTGGCGGCAATATTCGCGTTCTTCCATTCCTGCTCCTCTTTGGCGTTCTGGACGATATCCCCCAGCCCAATGCTGAACTTGAGATTGTCTTCCTTGACGCGGGAGCGAATCCAGAGCGTCTGCTGGACATAGGTGTCCGGATATTTTTCGCTGTAGAACTGCGTGTCCGGCAGCAACACCACCGTGAAGACCTCATTGGGCTGTGCCTCGTCAGCCGACCCAATTCCCGCAGTTAATAGCGCCACGAGGCAGGCGATCAACAGAAGAATTCGCCTTGGAAAGCAATGATGTCGCATGGTTACTAATCCTCGAACGTGTGAGTTGAAGGGTCGTTTCCGACTCGCCAGTTACTGCCAATATAACGATTCTCGCGCAGGCCGAATGCTAGACCGTCGATACCCATCCCAGCTATTTCGGCCAGGGTAAAGCCGTACAATGCACGCACGGCCAAGGCCGTTTGCCGTCTCCACCAGATAATACCCATCCACTTCGCTCAAGTGACCGTCGCATGCTGATGAACTCAAGAATCCTGCCGGTTTGCACCAGTTGCCTTCTATCCTTCGTCTTGATTGGAACGTTGGCCGAACCGGCATATCCTTTCGAGCCGACTGCCGAGAAACCCAGCGACGAAGGGAACGGCAATGTCATCATCGGGCCGGATTACAGGGTAGATCCCGATCTCACGGACAAAGGGAATCCCAAGGGGAAGTATTTTGAGTTCTCGATGCGACTGGCGGACAGCAAAATCTTCCGGGGCGACGACGCCACGCTCGACCCCAAGAAGCCTGTCCGCAAAGAACGGAAGATTTTTGTGTATGTACCAGCCGCCTACAAAGATGGGACCAAGGCGCCGATTTTGGTGACGATGGATGGGCCGAGTAATCTGAACCTGGTTCGCAACGCGCTGGACAATTTGACGATCTCCAAGGATCCCAGCCGCAAGCTGCCGGCGTTCATCGCCATCGGCGTGGAAAACGGCGGCAATGATAGCTTCGGAAGCGAGCGCGGCCTGGAGTATGACACGCTGTCCGACCGCTTTGCCCGCTTCATCAACGACGAAGTCTTGCCGGCAGTGCTGAGCAATAAAGAAATCAAAGCGGCGTATCCCAACATCGCCTTCACGGAGGATCCTTGGGGCAAAGCTGCCATGGGTTGCAGTTCCGGCGGAGCAGCTGTTCTCACCATGGGGTGGTTTCGTCCGGACCTGTTTCGGCGCTTGATTACCTACTCCGGGACGTTCGTGGATCAACAAGATGATGACGCACCCGAAGAAGCCAAGTACCCGCTCGGCGCGTGGGAATTCCACTCCAGCTTGAAGTTGATCGAAAACAGCGAAAAGAAGCCGCTGCGCATCTTCACGCACGTTTCCGAAAACGACATTCGGGCCAAGGATCCGGAGGAGACCTATCACAACTGGGTGATGGCCAACGAACGAACCGCCGCGGCTCTCAAGGCCAAGGGGTATGACTACCGCTACGTTTTTAGCAAAGCCACGGGGCACTGCGACGGCAAAGTTTTCCAGCACACACTGGCGGACACGCTCGTTTGGATGTGGCGAGGTTATGAGGTGAAGTAGGCAGCACAATTCCTCAACACCGTTTGTTGATTATCCCAACCAATCGTAAACTGGGGACCGAAGCGTCGCTACATCACTAGGCGTCTGTAAGGTTTGTGATGGACAACCTGCTCTGTCACAATCGTTGGTGACCGCCATGAAAAATGAGGTCAAAGTCGAGGCCAGGGTCGTGCAGCCGGGCTGGTTGCTTGTGCACTTCAGCGGACCTCTCCCCCAGGCATATGAGCAGTACCACTGGCTCGATCAGGCTCTGCATGACTGGCTCTCGCAGCATCCCCGGCACATCCTTCAGCGGGTGTTGCCGATCGAGAATGCTGGTCAAACCGTGGGGCTAAACGCCTGGTTCCTGGTACCCAGCTTGCCGAGCCAAGAATTCTCTTTCAATGTTGATAAGGAGGTAACAGCAGCCCATTCCCAAGAATATCTGGAAGCCGTTATGGCGGCGGTCGTGGATTTCATGCAGTTCGGGGTGCGGCACACGAAATTTGTGGGAGTGGTGAATTGCCGCGGCATTGCCACGATTGTGCCCAAGGAGGGAAACCGGGGTCTCATGATGCCGCTTCACCGCTTCGAAAGCCTGATCGGTTCGCACTTGCACCCAGAACTGCACCGCTGGCTGAAAAGCCCAACGACGACTTTATTCATCATGTCGCTGCCGGATGATTTCGAACCGCCAGAAACCTTGGATTGAGCGATATTGGCAGCCGGTTTCCGGATTCCATTGCACCAACACGTCCCAAATTTACCGGCTTATATCCCGGGTGTTGCGAACAAATACCGGGGTCATAACCCGAATTTTGCATTGACCCGTGCGCACTTCTCCGGGATATGAGCGGGAAAAGTGTCTCTGTTCGCCCGCGACAAATAGTCACCGCCGAGCCCACTGGATGAAAATAAGACTCACAATGGTTTGGGATTCTCCGCGATCCAACGAAAAAAGCCGAGGGGTAAACCTCAGCTTTTCGTGTCAACAGGGGGCACCGCAGAGCTTGCGATGCCACATCAAGTTGTGAGAGCCCAAGCCTCCTCGAAACGCGACCAGAGACAAATCGCTGTTTCGATGCTCATAACCCGGCTTGGTGGTTGTGAAAGCCGCGTTCTGTGAGGGTTTCCGGCCAAAAGCGCGGTCTCTTGTACGCTCGAGTTCACGTCGGCCGCTCTGCGCGAACCGATCCCGTATGATTCGCGTCACTACGTTGCTGGCGGCTCACACGGAGCAGGGATATGGAAGGTGAGAAATTTGATGGCAATCGGCCCCTCTTTCAGGAGCCGCCAGACGACTTAGGTCCGGAGTCGTACCACGGCTTCCTTCTCGGTGGCATGGCGGCTTACGACGAATTTCAGGTCGCCCGGAGTTACCGGCAGGCCGGCGACGCCGTTATCGACGCGGCGCTTAAGGATGCCGACCTTTCCTACGAATGGGTGTATCCGGCCTTCTTCCTATATCGCCACGCGTTGGAGCTCTATCTGAAGCTCATTGTTCGGCCGACGAAACCCACGCACTCGCTGTCGAAACTGGTCAAATCCTTCAAGAACATCGTCCGCCGTGAACTTCGCCTTGAGATTCCCTCGTGGGCACTTGATCGGCTCAAGGAGATTGCCGATATCGATCCGGGATCAACCTCGTTCCGATATTCCGACGTCTTGCTGACAAACAAGCTGGCCTGCCGAGGCGAGTGGTGGGTCGAGTTCGGTCACCTGAAGCAGCTCATGAATTGCCTCTTCGACGGCATTGAGAAGGCGTACTGGGCGAGGGGTAAGCATTGAGCGCTTGACCTCTCTTTTCCCTGATTCTAGGGACTCCGACGCGGTTTCTTTCGATTTCCTTTTGCAGCATTGTGCTTGTGACACATCAGTGCTGCGTTGTCGAGCGAGCTCCGCCCACCCTTGCTGTGCGGGTTGATGTGATCAATCGTAAAATCCTCCCAGGTTAGCTTGCAACCGCAGTCGGCACAGACCCGATTGGCGGATGTGCTCCAGATGATCCGACGCTGCTCAGGACTAAAGCCCCTTTGCGAGTCCTTGGTTGCAAACAAGCTGCCCAGAATGCCGCGCAGTATCTGCTCCCGCTTTCGTCGCTGGGCTACGTCATCCGTCATCTGCGAGACGGTCATCAAGTAATCACGATACAACTCCTGGTCAGGGCGAGCCCCCTTTGCCTTCCGCTGTAGCTCTCGCACTTCGTCAACTCGAACGGTGAATGCCTGGAGCAGATCCCAGGCTAAGCGGTTCAGCCTTCGGTCGGTCAGGATCATGCCCTCCTGCTCGAACTTACCGACCAATACTACGAGTGAATAGAAGTCTGTAACCTGGCGCAGCCGAATCGTCTTGAGCTGCGGAAACATCCGCTTTACCCTGTTCAGCGTCGTCGTGACCATGCGCGATGCCTTTGCCAGTTGTCGTCCATCGAACGACTTCGTGGCCATGACGCGGTCTAGGGCAGTTTTCTTGTTGAGGACGTCGCCTTGCACCATTGACAGCATGAGCTCACACACCAGCTCCACGTGTTTCATACGGCTGAGCTGGCCCTGGCTGAAGATTCTGTTTTCGACGAAGTATTCCTCAAAGCGATTGGCGAGTCGCGCGGCTTCTTTCAGAAATGGGCTGTTGTAGTATCTAGCGTGACGCTGTTCCTGCCTCGTCAAAGCCTTTCCGGTGGAATTGATCCGGACGAACACGTTGATGATGTCGCCGGTTTCACCATCGACTTCGATTACCGGAATCTCGTAGCCAGTAATTAAGTGCTGCAACCCCTTTCGTTTGAGATGTCGCCAATCGACGGGCTCGACGACATCGCTGCCCGGAAGTTGTGTGCGCGCGAAGAATCGTCCGCGAATCTTCCCCGTGAACATGAAAACAGATTCGATTCGCTGCTTGCCGTCGATCACATCGAACACGAGGTGTCCATTCTCGTGTCGCTTATAAAGAAAAATGGCTGGCAGCGGATAGTTCCGCAAAATGCTGTCGACGAGTTTTGCTCTGTCGCGCTCGTTCCAGACGGACTGCCGTTGGAAACCAGGTTCGAGATTCAAATGGCCCAAATCGTAGAGATTCTGCAAGTCCAGAATGCTCTTGGTGGTCGTCTTGTGAGTTATGGCCGAGTTCGAATGCATGGGAACGGTCCTGTAGGGGCCACGCTGTCCTCGCCCCAACAGGGCAATGCGACTATGGTTCAAGCATAGTTCGATCCCCATCAGCCTCAATGGATCGGACGACGTTCGAAGGGATCAAACGCTGCTCCTCAGGCTCTAACCACGCAAATCGTCCAAAAACTCCGAAGCGGGCTCGACACCTGTAATCAGCAGGTTGTCTCGTGCCCTGGTGCAGGCGACATAAAGCAACTGACGTTCAGTGTCGTAAACCTCCTGCAGATCGGCATCGTCGCCAACCGTTTCAATTCGCTCTTGCAAAGGAATGATCTCATCGTCGCAAGCCATCACCGCCACCGCGCGAAACTCTAGCCCCTTAGCCAAGTGCATCGTGCTGATCGAGATGAAGCCGATATTCCCGTCACCGCTCTCGTCAAGGACCTGAAAGGATAGTCCAGCGCGATGCACTGCCGTCTTAGGACGATCCAACTCTGCTGCCGATCGCACGAACAAGCCGATCTCGTGAGGCAGGACGCCGGCCTTGCCTTGTTCGCCAAGCCAGGAGCCGACGGTTTCAAGCTCTTCGTCTTCGCTCTTGTGCAGCCGAATGGCTGGCGGCGGACCGTTGAAAACGGAAACGGTGTCGCTGCGGTCCTCGGCGTTTCCGTCCACGTCGATCACCGACGGTCCAAGCAAGCGATCTGCCTGCCTACGAATCTGATGCGAAGTGCGGTAGTTCACTCGCAACGTGCGACTGCGGCCACGAATGTCGACGCCGAGCGACTTCCAGGAATATGGCTGCTGGAAAATGCGTTGACCTAGGTCGCCAGCGAAAAACAATGCATTTGGGCGACCCCCGCCCAGCGCTGCCAGGAAACGCATCTGCGGAATTCCCACATCCTGCGCTTCATCAATGACCGCGAAGTCGAATGGAGTGGCCTTGCCTCCGGCAAACACCTCGGCAACTCCAGCGAACATGGCGGCCTCGGTAATCAGGCCCTTGGCTTTCAAAGTGGCGCGAACCTGCTCAAAGATTGACCACAGCAACTGCCGTTGCGGCTCCGGCAGTCGAGTTTTGCGGCCAAGGCGGGCCACGTCGCGGTAGGCTTCCCAACTGGCAATCTGCCAGGCGTCCACCACGTGCTCCCACTCCGTCAGCAGAAAGTGCTGACTGAACTTGTGGCTGGCAACTGCCTGCGATGCGTCGCGCAACAATTCCTTAACTACTTCGCGGCTGGCCAGCGACGCTGGCCCAAGATGCATCTTGTGCAGTCGCTGGGCGATTGACGTCAGGGAATGCACGTCGACCCGTTCTGCCAAGCGTGGCTCGCTGCTGAGCAATTGGTTGAGCCGCGTCTGCAACGCGCCGGCCAGTGCGTCCGAAAACGTCGTTAGCAACACTCGGGCATCGGGGTTCGTGCGAACCAAATGCGCTGCCCGGTGCAAAGCCACGATGGTCTTGCCCGTGCCGGCAGAACCAGAAACGCGTGCGGGCCCCGCATAGTCTCGCTCGACGAGTGTCCGCTGCTCCGGATGGAGGAAGACTGTCCACTTCTCCCACGGATAGTCGAGGGCTCGCGCCAGCTCCTCCACGTCCGACATAACGCGGAACCGCCGCTGGGCGTCGGGGTGCGCAAATGGATCGCTCGTCGCCGCCGCTGGCTGCTGCGCCCGCGGTTTTCCACCTGTCGCCAGTTCCAGCAGCGCTTCAGCTGCTTCGCCCGGCAGATGGTCGGCGATAGCGAAAAGCGTTTCCTCGGTGGCCGACCGCACGTCGCCTAGCCATTCCGCGGGCACGCCATAGCCGAGCAGATCATCGTCCGAGAAGCGGTCGAATAGTGGCTGCGACATCCTGGCCGGCGGTGGTGCCTCGACATACGTGGGCACAACGATTTCTTGGATTGTCTCACGGATCTCCACAAGCTGCGCTGCGCCGGTCCGGGGATGCGTTTGCAACTTCCGTCGCTCCGCCCAGGAATACGCCTTGTCGTGATGATCGACGTAGCAAAGCAACAGACTTGCCTCAGCTTTGTGAACGATCAGGCGAATGTCGGCGTTTACGCGCACCGACCAGAAATGCTTGTCCCGGGCCTTATCGAGCTTGTGAAATTGCATCCCTGGATTGGTCGGGTTGAGCTGCAAGTCGAACGCAGTTGTTTTTACGGCTTTCTGCTCGTCACCGGACAGTCGAGCGAGACTGTCGGTAAACGTGTCGGCAATGCGAAATTCCATTAGTACTTCCCGTCCCGCTTTCGATTCTGGTCTTTTCGCCGCCGACGGAGCGAAACGAGAATGAAGAACCCGGATTCCGGAGCAGCAAGTTTGAGTGCTGCTTCATCTTCAAGTACGGCGGAACCACGGCGTGGAGCAAGTCCTTTGACACGTTTCCAACCGATATCGGCTGTCTTGCTGAACCAAACGTCCTCGGCGTCGACACCGTCACTCGCGGGCCCCACGGGCTGTAGGACATCATCATTATCCTGCGAGAAAATCGGGTCCCACCCTGTCCGTTCCCGGTCGAAAAGGTAATCGAAAGGCGGAACCTCGAGGGACTGCACTTCGCATCTCACCTGCTGCATTCCGGTCGGAGTACTCGGACGAAGTTTCCCGGTTGGCTCATGAATGAGCTTCGGACTTATTCGTCCTTGGACTTGCCAGTCGGCGTCCAACTCCCGATTCCCTTGCTTGTTCTCAACGCCAATGGTCATACAGGTTAGTTTGACGGTTGCCGAGTTCGTGCGGTTGATTGCCTGCCAAGGATCGCTGGGAAGTGTGCTAAAGAGAAACAAGTGAACCTCGGTCTTAAGAGATTCAATTTGCTCGATCCCCGCCGGCAGCTCGAAGTAAATGTCATCGCCGATGGAGGGCACTTTGCCAGGGTCATGAGTCGCAAAGATTAGAATCGTGCGGATTGTGATCCAATCAGGTGGTATCTTGATTTCGGCCTTCATCCCCTCAATGAACTCGCGAGTCCACCATGCAAAGGCTTCTTTCATGTCTTGCGAATAAGGCGTCGCCTGCAATTGTGACGTTTTGATATGCTCTCGAACCTTGACGAATTCAGATGAACCTTTGGGTCCTTCCAGCAACACTGCTGCTTCGCCGTTCAAGCCGGTGAGCGCAAAAGAAGTCACGTTGTGAGAGCCGATAAAAGCACAGGCGTCGCCGTTCGTGAACTCCATGTAATAGATCTTGCTGTGAAGCATTGGGTGATAACGCACGACGGGATTCTTCTGTCCCCCAGACAGCCGAGTGTGACCGAGATGCACAAACAGGCGGTTCATCGGGATTCCCGCGGCAATCAATTCATCGAGGGCTTGAAAGCCGGGATACGTTGACGCACCCACGACGATTGCATCAACACTTTGTGGGCGGGCTTTGATCGGTCCACCAATAGCCGAGATGCCTCCAGGAGTAGCGAATCCGGTAACGATGCTCGTAGCAACAGATTGAGCGAGTTTCGACGAAATGAGCGTGGCAACCTCCGACTGGGGCCGGCCGAACAGAACATTGGCAATTACGCTCATCGCGGCAACTCACCAAAAGGTTACTGCACTCGGAACACCTTCATCACCTCGTCGCCCAGGTGGTTGATCACCTTCACCGCAATTCGCCCTGACTTTGGCTTCTCGAAGGGACGGGACGTATCGCTGTGGAGGGTTTCCCAGGCGTCGGCGTTAATCTCGGCTTTGAGCGTGGTCTTGAGAGCGCTGTAGGGATCGTTCTGCCCGAGGAAGTAGGCCTGGCGGACGAAAAAACTCTCTTCGTTGTAGTCAGTGTCGATAAACCAGCAGGCGATGCCGTCGGGGCCGTCGCTACGGACCTCGCCGGTGTTGGGATGGAACACGTCGACGCCGTTCACTTTCACCTGCAACTTGCCCTCTTTCCCCGTCACAATCGCAATGTCCGGCTCACTGAAGATCACGAACAGATTGCCTTTGCCAGTGTTCTTCAGATCTTCAGCCATGTGCAAGTCGGCGTTCCTGCGGGACTTGAGTACGGGAATGCGGCCGAGCTTGTTGAACTCCGTGGCATGGGCTTCATAGTTGAAAGCGCAAGCGATCAGCACGTCGAAGCCGGCGTCGCCGGCCTCACGAGCTGCGAGTACCAGGTCTTGCCGTTGCACGGTGCCGAACTCGGGGCCAATGAAAATGGCGGCGCGCTTCTCCGCGTCACCTTCCAAGTAGCGCCCTTCCGCACAAACCATGTCGCCGGGCCAGGGAGTGAGCGCCGTGAACGCGATTCGATCCTCTTTGTGTGCCTGCTGAACACCGGCTGTTTTAAGGTTTTCCAAGATCATCTGGGCAAACGACTGCGTCGCGCCTTCCTCGATTGGCCGCTGGAGCGGGTCGATTAGATCGTCGTTCTCATCAACTCCCAAGGTCCGGTGGGGCGAGAGGCTTTCAACAGTGAACGGTCCCGCCACGCGGACCTTCTTCTTGTCCTCGTAGGGCTTGTCGTAGAGGTACTCGAACTCCGCCTTGGCAGCGATGCTGGCGTCGATCTCCTTCTGGCGGGCGATGCGAGCTTCCCACCAGGCGGCGTGCAACTGTGTCGGCTTCTCTGGCCAAGGATCAGCCGGCCGCTGCGGAAGCGAATCGGCTTTATATGAACGCTTAAGGTTGCTGTTGATGGTGTCAAGACTGCGGCGGATTTTTGCGGGGTCGACGTCCTCGCCTTTTTCCAAATCGGATCGAATGGCGTAGAAGAGCTTCTGGTCGTCTGTGCTCCAGGGGTCTTCCGCGTGCCGGGAATCTCCCACTCTTCCCACTGCTTCTTGAGCGACTTGTTCAGCGACTCGCGCAGGGGCTCAAGCGTCTGTTGCCACTTGTCCCATATAACATCAATCTCCGTATTATTGGCGATGCTCTTGAGCGTGATATGTGGGACACGCTCGTAGACGAAGCCGTGGCGGATATTGCCGTGAGTCGGCTGCGTCGAGGGTGTGCTGCGCGTGACCTCCGCTTCCTTCTGTTGACCTTCCTTAGAATCGGAAAGCAGGTAATAAGGATAGCGTGCGCCCATGATCCGGGCACGAGCCAAGGCAAGCGCCACTCGCGAGGTGTCAATCGTGATCCACCGACGACCCCATTGCTCAGCAACGTGTGCCGTCGTGCCGGAACCGCAGGTCGGGTCGAGCACGAGATCGCCAGGATCGGTCGCCATGAGGATACAGCGCTGAATTAGAGTCGTCGACGACTGGACCACATATACCTTTGGATCAGTTCGGCTTTGAATCGAGCCGCTGATATCCGACCAAATGTTTGAGATCGCCCTTACGGGGTAATCAATGAGATAACGAACGTATCCAATGGAATTGCCACGATAGGTAATCCTATCAGCCTTGATTAGCCGCTTCATTCCGCTCACCGGAGTGGCCCACTGTCGCACACCAGAGTCAAAGGTTTCGCCATGAAAGGTGGCCGGATATCTTGTTGTCGTTGCATTCGTTTGCGATGTTACTGCGTCAATGCTGAACACTCGAACGTCTGTGCCCTATCTATAATTCTGGCCGCTAGCTGGCGAGTTATCGGTGGAGCAATGGACCCTCTCTGGTGAATGAACTTCCAGAGGCACACTTGGTACTTCTGGGCCGACAGACTGGCCCAACGCGGG
>JBJXFF010000130.1:0-31896 GCA_046153945.1 Pirellulaceae bacterium | reverse complement strand
CTGCTGCATGGCGTTCTTGTAGCTTTCGGGAGCTTGCAGGGGTGCATCGCTGGGGCTGGGAACGGCGTCGACCGGGGCCGGATTGTCTCCGGGGGCGGCTTCGATAATGACGCTTTCTTGATGGGCGGCCAGAGCGGCCGAGTAGTAATCAGTTTGAGCAGGAATGGGCAACAGGGAAGGTGCGCCGTATTCCTGGGCGGCCGAGATGCCGGGCGAAACTCCCGCCAACGCCAAGCCGAGGGAAACAATGATGCCACGAGCGAAAAAGGATCTCATCGCGTACTCCTTTGTTGGACAGATCCATCATGGTCGCGGCACGCGGTTTGTCGCGCATGCCGAGGATGGTCTAATGGTGTAATAGATAGGGTCGGAGGCATCCTGCCCCCTCGCGATGGCATCCAGTGCCGCAGCCGCGCATCCAGCGCGGGTCGAACACCCGGAGTCAATCCGTTGCGGGTGTTCTGGCAGCCAATTGAAAAAGGGGTCAGCCTTGTCAAGAGGTTGCTAAGAGGGAAAATCGGCCGCCGTGACAGCACTCGCTTGCTGAAAGCAGGGTGGGAGTCGCGATTCTTAGTGGGGGGCCAATCACAACCCGCAGCCGCGGTGCAAGCGGTGTGGCCGGACATTCCGCCTCTGCCGACTGGTCCCGTGGTGCGGCGTAAGAAGCGGCAAGAAAGTCATTGCCGGAATAAGTGGACCGCCGGTGCCCCTCGCTTGGAAACGGGGCGCAAGTTAGCTCACAGTTAAGAAGTGGCAAGTCGCCGGAGAGAATTTTTACTCTGGAGCGGTGGCCCCGGCGGGAAGGACTTGCGACTTGTGAGGATTGCCGGGAGGGATTGGGGGGACGGGCGCTGTCGGAATGGGGAGACGATGGGGCTCTCCTTGGAAATCGATGCTCGCGCTATAGGCTTCGATGGGGTCGAGCTTGTTCAGTTGCTTGGCGTCCTTCACGAGTTGCGGCCCGCTGTTCATGGAGGCCTGGGCCTCTTTATAGACACGGCCTCGCTGGAACGGCCCGATGCCCATCACCCACAGCTCTCTGGCCTGGCTGGCGCCGGTGGAAACGCCCCCTTGCCAGACCCGCCGGTGGCTAACGCGGTCGTAGGCGAACAGGCCAACTTTGGCGGCGCCCCATTGATGGTTGCGCCGGCCGAGGGAAAGTTCAGGAAACGTCCCCCCCGTGGGAAAGCCGGTGGCAAACGCCGCCGCCGCACTCACGGCTGCGCTGCCGGGCACACCGTAGGTGGCTTCGTTGCCATCGTTGCCGAGCGCGCCGACGCGGGCTTCCATCACCAGATCGGCTTCCTCGACTTTGTCGGTCAGGCGACAGTCATAAGCCAGCAATTGCTGACGCAGGGAACTGGTGAGGTAATCGAGATTGGGATTGCCTGAGAGCTTGGCCCCGGCGAGGTATTTGGTATCGAAAAAGACCTTCTGACCGGAGATTGGGCTGAAATCAACCTGGGCCACGACTTTGTCCACGGCATCGGCGACCACCAGTTGCTCGGTCGCCATCCGGGACTTATTGATGGTGCAGCCGCCCGCCGCCAGGGCGGAGAGAAGCAGGAACCAGCGGAGGTGCAAAACGGGACTCGTCATAGGCGCGGATACTACCAAGACCGCACCGATAGGCAAACGCTGATTCGTTCCCTGCTAGCAGCGAGAAATGGGCCGACTTTTGCCCTGCTAATACCGCATGACCCGCCGAATGAAGAGCAGGCCGATTCCACTGCAGATGACGTTGGCCAGCCAGACGGAGTACGGCGGGAGGACACCCGATTTGGCCTGGTCGATGCCGTACATCAGCAGCGGATAATACCCGACCAGAATCGGGACGAAGCAGATGCCAAACGTGCTGATATAGTCGGAGTTGCGAAAGCGGATGGACAGTGGCGCGCCAAGGAGCACGAAGGCCAGGCAACTGAAGCCGCTGGCCCATCGCCGCCAGGGTTCGGTGCGGAGACGGTAGAGCCGATTTTGGGCTGCCAAGAGACTGGAGTGCTTGCCCTGCCAGGCGGCGGAACTCAGCGCATCCATATCTCCGGCGAGGAGCTCAAAACCTGCTTCGGCGGCGAGCGCTTGCTGGAGGCGAACGATTTCCTCCCGTTGCAGGTCAATCTGCGCGTCAATTTCGCTCAGCGGCAATTGCTGGGGAGAGCCGATCCGCTGTTCCTTTTCGGAGGCAAAAGCCAGCGGGATTTCGTAGTCCAGGGTTTTACTGTCTCGGACCTGATTCCCATCACCAAAGTCAATTTCGTAGTCCGTGAGGCTGAGAACAAGCGTCCCCCGTTCCAGGTTGGACCGAAACACCGCTTCCGCTGCCGTCAAGGTGCAGGGGGGCATGTCGTTGTTTTGCTGGAAGTTAATGATCGGGCGGATTAGCGTGCGGCCCTGGACGTCGCGCACGACAATCGAAAACCGCGGGTTGCTGTAGGACTTCTGCGAGCGGAGCAGGCGGTAGGCGATTTCCTCCACCGACTGAATGACCACCCGCTGCATTCCCGTTTGGCCCCAGGAATAGGCCACGTTGTTCATCCAGACGGCAACCAGGCTAAGCACAAAGGCCAAGAAGAAACCGGGCCAAAGCAGCGACATCGGCGAAATGCCCAGCGACTTGACCGCCACCATTTCGTTATCCGCGCTCAGCCGGCCGTAAACAAAGCAGACCGCGAACAAGCTGGCGGCTGGAATGGCGAAGGCCAGCGCCATGGGGAGCATGTACTTCATAATCTGGACGGTCGGTCCAGGGCCAAGGTTCATCCGCGTGGCCTCGGCGCCGATCAGGATCAGCATGATGAACAGAGTCAGTCCGCTGAGCGCTTGGCCAAAGACTCGCACGAGGTCCCAAGCGACATAACGGGTGATGGTAGCTCGCATGGATTTCAGAATCGACGTAACTTCCTGGCCTGCGTTAACTTGCCGCCCAATGTAGCAAATGAGGCAATAGTTCCCTACGCTGATTTGGACCCGCTAGCAAACTCCCACACCATGCGACGGGGACGCAAGCGCGATGTGCGCAGTTTCAAAATTCAAGCGCCGGCCTGTTCCGGCCTGGCAATTGGAGGTTTCGACCGGGTAATGGCCTAGCTCAATGAGTGTTAATTTTCGGACCCGGGCAGCACCTACTCCCTTGTGCGCGGCGCGGGGCGCATATAATAACGAGCTTGGCTGAGATTCTGATCCTCTAACCTTTGCCCCTTCGCGAGATGCTCAACGACTCTGTCGAACGCTGGTCCATCACCGACGCCGCCGAACTGTACGATGTCCCCCGCTGGGGAAAGGGGTATTTTGGCGTCAACAGTAAGGGGCACCTGACGGTCCATCCCAACAAGGACCCGGCCCTGGCCATCGACATGAAGGATTTGATCGACCGCCTGCAACTGCGGGGGCTCGATCTGCCGATCCTCCTTCGCTTCAACGGTATTCTAAAGGACCGGCTGCGGGAGATGCATGACGTCTTTGCACAAGCCATTAAGGAGCACGATTACAAAGGGAAGTACATTTGCGTTTACCCGATTAAGGTCAACCAGCAGCGGCATGTGGTTGAGCAGATTGTGCAGTATGGCAAGGTCTATGGCTTCGGTCTGGAAGCCGGCAGCAAACCGGAGATGTTGGCCGTTGTCGCCATGACGGATGCCGACACGCCGATCATCTGCAATGGTTTCAAGGATGCCGAGTTCATCGAAATGGCGATGCTGGCCCAGAAGATCGGCCGCAACGTCATTCCCGTGGTGGAAAAATACACGGAGCTAGAACTGATTTTGAAGTATGCCGAAAAGGTCGGTGTCCGACCGCAAATCGGCATGCGGATCAAGCTTGCCGCCCGCGGCAGCGGCCGCTGGCAGTCTTCTGGCGGTTGGCGGAGCAAGTTTGGATTGACCGTGGGTGAGATTCTGCATGCGGTCGAGGAACTCAAGAAGCGGAACATGCTCGACTGCTTCAAGCTGCTGCATTTTCACCTCGGCAGCCAGATTACGAACATCCGCCATGTGAAGGGGGCAATTACGGAGGCCAGCCGGGCCTATGCCGATTTGGTGAAGCGCGGGGCAGGGCTTGAGTATCTGGACATCGGCGGTGGTCTGGGCGTGGACTACGACGGCTCGCAGACGAACTTTGAGTCGAGCGTCAATTACACGCTGCAGGAGTATGCCGCCGACGTCATTCACCATTCCCAAGCCGTTTGCGACGAAGCCGGCGTGGCGCACCCGCACATCATTTCGGAGAGCGGCCGGGCGGTGGCGGCCTATCATGCCGCTTTGGTGTTCGGCGTTCTCGGTGTGGCAGGGCAGGGGAATGGCGATGAAGGTCTTCTCGATATTCCTCCGGATTCCGAGCAGCCGCTCCACGACCTCGTCGACACTTTCAAAAACGTCACTGCGCGTAACGTACTGGAGAGCTTCCACGACGCTCAGCAGGCGATGGATGTGGTAATGACGCTTTTCTCCAGCGGCTATTTGACGCTTGATCAGCGGGCACTTGCCGAGAATCTCTTCTGGACGATCTGCAAAAAGATACGCCGACTGTCGGAGCAACTCGACTACGTTCCCGAGGAACTGGAAGGGCTCGATACGCTCCTGTCGGATACTTACTTCTGCAATTTTTCCCTATTCCAATCGATGCCCGATAGCTGGGCGATCAAGCAGCTCTTTCCCGTGATGCCAATCCATCGACTGGAAGAGCGGCCGACCCGGCACGCCGTGTTGGGGGACATCACCTGCGACAGCGATGGCAAGATTGATCAGTTCATCGACCGCCGCGACGTGAAACGGACGCTTAGGCTCCACCAGTACACCAATGGGCAGCCGTACTACATGGGGACATTTCTGATTGGGGCGTATCAAGAAATCCTCGGCGACCTCCACAACCTGTTCGGCGACACCAACACTGTCCACATCGATCAGTCACCCACGGGTGAAGTGATTCTCGAAGCAATCGTCAAAGGCGACACTGTTCGCGAAGTCCTCGACTACGTGGAATTTGATCACAGTGACCTGACAACCCGTTTGCAGACTGCTGTTGAAGTCGCCGTCCGCGAAGGCCGCCTTGATTATCAAGAAGCGGGTCGCTTCCTCAAGTTTTATGAAGATGGCCTGAATGGCTACACGTATTTGGAAGAACCAGGGGATTAACTTGGAGGCGCAGCTCCCTTTAGCCAACAATGAGCCGTGGTGATGTCGTTGCCGGATCGACCAGTAGCACTAAGTCGTCGGCAGCGATTGTGGCTGGCCGCGGCGATCACCTTAGCGGCGGCTCTTCGCTTTGCGGGCATGGAACATCTTTCCATTTCGCATTTCGACGAAGGGAGCTATATCTCAAGCGCCATGACAGTGGCCACCGAGGGAGCGTATTCATTTCCCTTTGGCCAGCCCCTGCAATCGCCCCCGTTGTTGCCGTGGATGATCGGGGCGATTATCTGGCTGACACAGGCACAGTGGCCCATCCTTGGCGCGCTAGTTTCGGCCGCTTTGGGAACTGCGTCTGTGCCGATGTTCTTTTTGGTGGCGCGACGGTGGGAAGGAAACCACTTTGGTCTGTGGGGAGCGACATTGCTTGCGGTCAGCGATTTTCATGTCGCCTATTCCCGAATGGTGTTGACCGATGTTCCCCTGACATTCTGGTTCCTCTTGACAATGTACTTTGTTACTCGCCTTTGGCAGCGAGCGGAAGCAGCAACCAGCGCCGAGACAGCTTCCCCTAAGAAAGAGAAGCTGAAAAAGGCTCGATCCATCGCAAAATCGTTAGCCCGCCAATCGATGGTTGAAACTGTCGGCTGGGGACTGGCCGCGGGATTATCAGCGGCAGCCGCTTGGAACACCAAATACAATGGCTGGCTAGTACTGGCGATTGCCGCCTTTGCTGCCGGACTTTGGCTGTCGAGAAGTTGGCTGGCTAAACTGTGGCCGGCCCTTTCTGTTTCTCACCCCAGTACCAACAGCGGGATGTTGGCTCTCGGCTTATTCGTTGCCGCGTCCATCGCTGCCGTCAGTTTCGTGCCGTGGTGTCTCTATGTGGAGCACCATTTTCCCGGTGGATACGCCGCTGTCACGGCGAATCATCGTCGGTATTTCTATTCGCCCATTTCCTGGCCTCATCACGCACAGAGTCTCATTTCCTCGCTGGCAGCATTGCGCCATTACGGCTGGATCGCGACACTCGCGATTGTGGTGGTGCTTGGCGTTCGACTTGTCACCACACTCAAGCCGAACTCGCGCGGAGATTCAGCCTTCTATCTGAAGTTGGCTCCTAAACTAGCTTTTACATTGGGACTTATCGGAGTCGTTTTGGTCCAAGGAGGAGACGCGGCGTTGATATTGCTAGGGACAGCGGGAATCGTGGCGGCACTAATCTCGCCAAGTTGGCCCCGCCTATTGGCAGCCGTGTGGTGTGGAACCTTCGTCGTGCTGACTCCCTTGTATCACCCCTATCCACGGTTGATGCTCCCGGCGTTGCCAGCGTGCATCTGCCTTTTGCTGTGGTTGCTCAAGGATGCCTGGCCCGGGCTAACTCGAGAAAGAAAGATTGAACCGAAGCCCGCCGATACTAAAGTTTATTTCAATTGCCGGACTTTGGCGGGTGTTTCTTTCGCAGCTGCCGGTATCATGGCCTTCGTTTGGCTGATGGGTCCCCATCCCTATGGCCTGGCAAGTCCCAGCCAAGGAATCTGGAACCGGTGGTCCGCCAGGAATTCGTATCGAGCCGCCGGGCAAGCGATCCTAGAACATACGCATGAAGATGCAGTCATTATCTGCCAGACTCAGCTTGCCATGATTTCGTATTGCCCGCGCTTGCCGCTAGTGGCGGAAGATCATTCCTTCCTGTCCCTGATCGAAGGCATTCCGCAAGAACGGGATTGTTACTTGTTAGTCGATTTCAGTTGGATCCATGGACAACCAGATAGTGCTGCTCTGAAGGGAATTGTGGATAATGCCCACAACTTAACCGCAGTGGCTGTCATCCCGAATGATCTGAGCATAATAACGCTTCTCGACATGCTGACGCCCAACGAAACCGCGGCAAAAGTTGCGGGAAATCTGCCGCGATACAGAATTGGTCCTCCTTCATCAATTCCGCTGCCGCCTCCGCTTGCCGCCCCTTTTGAAGATGTAATTGTGCTCTACCGAATTAAGTTGCCGCGGACCCGCTAGGCACCGTCGCAGATTGTTAAATTCGTTGATTTGTTACAATCAAGTCGATGCCAGTCAATTGAAACGGAGCACATCCAACGTGTCGCGCAGAAAGTCCGTCAATCCGTTTTACGCCGTGCTCGTAGTAGCCGGAGTGACCTTTGCGCTGACCGCATCGCTGTATGGCGCGATGACGGTACGGAAACTTGATGTGCTGGCCGCGGAATCAGAGGGAATCATGTCCTTCATGGAGCAGCACGGCCTGACCCTGATGCTCGTCGAGTTGGCGGCGCTGGCCCTGCTGACGTTCGCCGCCATTGGAACGGATGACTATTGGATGCGCGGGGCCGAAAAGAAGGAAGGGAATGAGAAAGTGGGGTGAGCGTTCAGCCTGCCCCAGAAAGGAAATCCAGCATGAAAGTCAACCACTACCAGGACGTGACCCAGCAACCCGTGGAGATGGAAGGATCGCAGGGTTGCTCCGTGCGGCAGCTCCTCGGAGAAAGGGACGGCGCGCCGACCTTTGCCATGCGGCAGTTCGAAGTTGCTCCCGGTGGCTTTACTCCGCGGCATAGCCATCCTTATGAGCACGAAGTTTTTGTGCTGGAAGGGGACGGAGAAGTTGTGGAAGGGAACCAGCCGCATGTGCTGCGGGCCGGGGATGTGGTCTTTGTGAAGCCCGATGAGGTGCATCAATTCCGGAATACGGGGAGCGGGCCGCTCAAGTTTCTTTGCCTGATTCCCAATTCCGCAACCGGCAAAAAGGTAACTGTCGCCCCGGAGTGTGGCTGCGAATGACCGCCAAAGCCGACATCATCATGACCAGCGACGCCAGTCGCATTGCCGAGCTGCGGAAGCTAATCCGCATTCATGATCGCAAATACTATGTGGACGCCGCCCCGGTCATCTCGGACCGGGAGTACGACCAGTTCATGAACGAATTGAAGGAACTGGAGGCGAAGCACCCGAAGCTAATCACTCCGGACAGTCCGACACAGCGGATTGGGGATGCCCCCGTTGAAGAATTGATCCAGGTTGCCCACCGAGTCCCGATGCTCTCCATCGACAATTCGTACAGCCCTGAAGAGCTGAAGGAATTCGCGGCTCGCACGGAAAAAGCACTGCCGGGGGAGACGATTGAATGGGTGGTGGAACTGAAAATTGACGGCGTGGCGGTTTCGGTCATTTATGAACAGGGGCAGCTCGTCCGGGCAGTTACTCGCGGTAATGGGCAGGTAGGGGACGACATCACCCACAATATCAAGACGGTGGCGGGAGTGCCGCTGAGCCTGGTCGGCGACGACGTGCCGCCGGTTCTGGAGCTGCGCGGCGAGGTCTACATGACCAATGCCGATCTAGTGCTGCTCAACGAGAGACAGAAGCAGAGCGGCGGCCAACTTTACGCGAACACCCGCAACGTGGCGGCTGGCAGCATTCGGCTCCTCGACCCGCGGCTTTGCGCGGAGCGTCGGCTCAGGCTGTTTGTGCATGGAGTTGGGTATTGCGAAGGAGTGAAGGCGAAGACGCACATGGAGTTTCTGAAGGAAGTCGGCTCCTACGGCCTGCCGCCGACGCCCATGGTGGAGTGCTTTCCGAGTTTTGATGCTGCCTTGGTCCACTGCGACGAGCTGATCGAAAAGCTTCACGAGATTGAATTCGAGGTGGACGGCCTTGTACTCAAAGTCAATCGCTTTGACCAGCGGGAACGGCTGGGGGCAAGATCGAAGAGCCCCCGCTGGCTGGTGGCGTACAAATTCGAGAAGTACGAAGCCAGCACCAAAGTAAATCAAATCTGGATCAGCGTCGGCAAATCCGGCGCGCTAACTCCGGTCGCCGAACTCGAACCTGTGGAAATCGCCGGCACCACCATCAGCCGCTCCAGCCTGCACAATTCGGAGGAGATTGAGCGCAAGGACGTGCGGGAAGGGGACATCGTCATCGTCGAGAAAGCGGGGAAAGTCATCCCGCACATCGTGCGCGTTGAGAAGCACGAGCGAAAGACGGACCTGCCGAAGTTTGAGTTTCCCAAAACCTGTCCCGAATGTGGCACTCCCGCAGTGAAAGATGAAGAAGGGGTCTACATCCGCTGTCCGAACCTCGATTGTCCCGCCCAGATTCGCGGGCGGCTGCGGTTTTTTGCCACGCGGAATGCGATGGATATTGAAGGGCTGGGAGACAAGCTGGTGGATCAGCTTGTCGCCAGCAAGCTCGTCACTCGCTTTGGCGACCTCTACCGGCTGACATTTGACCAGGTGGAGAACCTGGAACGGATGGGAAAAAAATCAGCCGAGAATCTGCTGGAAGGAATTCAGGCCAGCAAGAACCGCGGACTGGCCCGGCTTTTGAACGGCCTCGCCATTCCCCATGTCGGGCAGCGAGTCGCTCAGATCATCGCGCAGCACTTCGGCAGCATGGAGGCCATGGAAGCCGCGACCGTGGAGCAATTGTCGGAGGTCGAAGGAGTTGGTCCGACCATCGCGCAAAGCGTGCATGACTACCTGCACAGCGATTTCGGCAGCCAGACCGTGGCGGATTTGCGGGCGCAGGGGATCGACATGCAGGCCCCGAAGAAAGTGCTCCCCGCTGGGGGCGGAAAACTCGCAGGAAAGACCATCGTGGTCACTGGCACGCTCGCGAAATACTCCCGCGACGAAATCAAGGAGTTGATTGAATTGCACGGCGGCAAGGCCAGCAGCAGCGTCTCGAAGAAGACGGACTTCGTTCTGGCCGGTGAAGATGCGGGGAGCAAGCTGGCGAAGGCTCAGGAATTGGGAGTGAAAGTCGTCAGCGAAGATGAGTTTGACGCGCTGATTTTGTAATCCGAAAAACAACCCGGCTGCTAGTGGTGCAGCCGGGTCGCTATAGAGTACGAATGGCAAAGGCGCGGGCTACTTCTTCGCCACGCCCAACTCTTTCAGCTTGGCGGCAACGTCGGTGCCGTGGCTGGCGGCTTTCACCGATTTGTCGATGAACAGAATCTTGCCGTCCTTGCCGATGTAAACGGTGTAGCGGTTGGCAAATTTCTTGTCGGCGTTAAACACGCCCAGGGCGGTGGCCGTTTTCCCTTCGGGGTCGCTGAGGATCGGGTAGTCGACCTTGAGCGACTCGGCAAATTTCTTATTCAGGTCGGCTTTGTCAGTGCTGGCGGTGAAGTAGGCGACATCGAACTCGCGAATGGCCTTGCCGTTATCGCGGAAGGACTCGCACTCCTTCGTGCAGCCACCGGTGAAGGCTTTGGGAAACCAGGCGATGACCACGGCCTGCTTTCCTTTGTAGTCTGCCGACTTGTGAGTTTTGCCGTCGCTGCCGACGAGTTCGAAATTCGGCGCATCGTCTCCGACCTTGAGTTCATCGGCGGCAAGGGAAGTGGATGCGAGCGCTCCGAGAATCAGAGCGGCTGAGCAAGCGAAAGTAAGAAATGTCTTCATAATTGTCTCCTTGGAAGGGAACCGGGGATTCAGCGTCCAGACATTCAATTGACCTTTGCCGCGGGCAGATTGCAAGCGGCAGACGCATTGGGCCGCTGAGAATTAACCTTCGCTGTTTGCTGGCTGTTCTTGGGTTGTGCCTTCCGCAGCGGACTCTTCTGCCGGGGGCTCATTTGCGAGCAAGAGCTTGTCGCGAGCAGTGAGATTCTTGTCGAGAGGTTCCGGGGCCAACCCAAGTCCGGCGATTGCCAGCAAAAACCAGCCGACGATGAACAGCACGCCGCCGATGGGGACAATTGCCCCGATGAATTTATGGCCTGTCAGTGCCAAGGCAAACAGGCAGCCCGAAAAGATAAGCGTTCCCACGAACATGGAGATTCCCGCCAGTCCCGGAAGGAGAGATTTCCTTCTTTCCGCGACCCAAGCAACGGCAAAAAGTGCGAGGGCATGGTACATCTGATAGCGGACGCCGGTTTCCCACCAATTCTGCCGCCGGAGGAGATCAGATTCCGCGCCGGCCGCCTTCAAATAATCTGGCAAAGCATGAGCCCCGAACGTTCCGGCCGCCACTCCCAAAACGCCCAGGGATGCACCTAACACAAACCAGGTCTTTGCATTCAAATCTCTATCCTCCGCGGGAACAATTCGCTCTTTACCTCCCAGATTATAGACGACCAGCCGCCGAAAGAGTCGGAGCGACATGGGAGGAGATTAGTGGCCGGGAGCCTTCTTGCCTTCTTTTACCGACTTAATGTCGTCTTCCGCCTGATGCCGCGTTTCCCGTTGCAACTCCAAGGCGGCTTTGTTGCGGTAGGCGATGTTCGGCTGTGGAATGAGACCGCCAATCAAAATTAACGCCGCCAGCCCCAACACGGCATAACGCTCGCGGACGTGGATCTTCAACGAAACCGAAGAGGTGTATTGTTTGCCGGTGAACAGCAGAAAGTAAGTCTGCACGACGGCGATCCCGTTGAGAGCCGCCGCAATCACAACGGCGATACCGGTATAGGGATAGGCCTCGACGGTGCTATCGACCAACAATTCCGCCCCCACAAAACCGAGCGTACCGGGAAAGCCAACGCTCGCCAGGCCGGTGAGGATGAAAAACATCGCCAGGTTGGGGGTGTGCTCGTAACGTCCCTGAAAATCAGTAAGCGATAGCCTCCCGCAACGGGATTCCAAAGCTCTGAGTGTCAATCCAAGCCCAGCTAGCGACAATCCGGAGGAGAGCCAGACGCACAGGGCGCCTGTGATGCCAATAGTGCTGACCCAGGGTGTCTGTTCGCTGGGGGAGACAAGTTCCAAACCGACGAGGACAATTGCCGAGTGGCTGAGGAACAAATAGACAAAAAATCGCCGGGCGTCCTTTTGAATGAGCGACATTCCGGCGGCATAGACCGCGGTGATCAGAGAGATTCTACCCATGCTGTAGAGCACCCACTCCGGCGCGATGGGCAACAACAAGCGGATGGCGGCGTAGGCGCCGGTGATGGGGGTGACGAACAACACTGCCGTGCCGAACGATGCGTTCTCGAACAGGTCGGTCACCCAGCAGTGAAAAGGCGCGATTCCGCAGCGGATGAGCACCGCCAGTAGGATTGGGAAAATCGCCCATAGAGAATGTTCTTTGGCCAGGTTCAAGCCTTCCCGCTCCGCAAAGGTTGCCCCGATGACCATCAGTCCGATGAAGGTTGCCATGTGCAAGAGGTAGACGCGGGTGGGCCTTCGTCTGTCGCGCAATTCCCAATAGGGATAAATCGTCCCCGCGGCCAACAGGGCGATTACTCCCCACTGGTTCTTGCAACTAAAAGTGGCGAGGACCACGGACTCGGAAATGAGCGTGCCGACAAAGGAAAAGCGGCGAATTTTGGTCTTGAGAGTCGTGACAATCGTCAAAAAGTACAGAATCGCCGCGAGCGATGTCAGCGGAGCGCTGATTTCATCAAGCACGAAGAGATCACGGCCAAAAACTCGAGTGATCAGGTGCCAGTGGTCATCGGCTTGGGGAGTGGTGAGCGTGGCATAATCCATCCACTCCCCCAGCACGAATAATAGAGCGATGGCACTGATGACCGAACTCCAGCGCTGAGCCGTCTCCGCATCCTTGATGCGGCTGACAGCGGCCGCGCCGGCGAGCGGGATGAGGATGGATGCCTCGATCCAGGGAAAATGTAGTTCGCCAGTGATCATTGCAACTCGTCCAGGGTGCCGGGGGTTGCTTCGTGCGGCTTCGGCTCGGTTGAGGGCTCGCCGGAGAGCAGGCTAATCCATCTCCGTTCCATGGCATCGCACAGGCGAAAAAACCAGAGGAAGGGTGCCACCAGAAAGTCGGTGAGGTAGGTGTCCAGGAAGCCCCGCTCCACAGCCACCTGATAAAACCAGACTCGCAGCCGGCCAGGAATCAGCCGGTCCCAGAAGCTGGCTTGTTGCGGCAGGCCGGCACCGATGGCGTTTTCCATGATCTTATAATCGTGCAAGAGCGTTGGGGCGCGGATGAATTGCAGCGTTCGCAGGCAGGCGTGTCCGAGAATATGCACCAGCGCGACATACCGCAAGCCAAAGCCGATTTCCATAACGATGATGCCGACCTGGGTGAGCGACGCGAACGACAAGGCCGATTTGATGTCGGTCTGCACTCGCCCAGTGATGGCGGCAAAGACGGCAGTGATGAGGCCCAGCGAAATCACGATAATCTGCAGGAGGAGAGATTGCTCCAGAATCGGGCCGACTCGCAACAGCAAGAAAGCCCCCAGGTGAACGGACAATGCTCCGTAGAACACGGCGCTGGAAGGCGTCGGGCCTTCCATAGCCCGCGGCAGCCAGCCAGAGAAGGGAACGAGCGCCGATTTGCCCGCCGCGGCCAAAAGGAACAACAGCCCGACCGTTAGCGGCTGGTTTGTCAGGGGGTCGAGCAGACTCTTGCCTTCAGGCCACGTCAACGCCACTTCTTGAATGGCGGCCGCGGCATGCCCGGCGTGTTCCGTGGTCACGGCCATTCCACCCATCAGTTGATCGAAATCGCCCCCTCCCTGGAGATGATGCAGCACTACCGAAGCGACGAGCAGCGCCGCGTCCGAAACCCGATAGACGGCCCAAACCCGCAAGCCGTTGCGCACTGGCGAAGGACGTTCGTGGTAGAAGGCCACGAGCAATGCCGAGGACAGGCCGACCAATTCCCAGCCTGCGAAGAGAGTCTCGATGGTTCCCGCCAGGGAAGTGACCACCATTCCGAGCACAAAGAGCGAATACAGGACAAAGAAGCGGTTGAAGCCCCGCTCGCGATGCATGTACTTGTTGGCAAAGGCTCCAATCGTGCCGCACAACACAAAAGACAAAACTACGAAGGGGACTGAGAGCCGGTCAAAGACAAACTTCACTGAAAAATGGTAGTGGTCAATCTCCACCCAACTTCCCAAGCGAATCGGTACATGGTGGGTGCCCAGTGAGAGCATCATCCCCAGGATGATCAAGGATGCCACCAATCCCACTACAATCGACGTTTGCACAGCTTTGCCGATAATCCGCTCGGAAAGCGGATGGCCGAGCAGCGTCGGTATTCCCAGAGAGAAGAGCAGCAGCGCAGGGGAGACCACGACGGTCACTCCCAGGAAATACGCAATCGAATCGAGATCGAACATGGTTGCTTCTGGGCTATTGTCCGATGGTTGCCGCGGGCTGGGAGGAGTCAATCACGGCGAATCCCAAGTGATCCCGCCAGCCGCGATACCAATCGGTCGATGAAGCAGCGGTCGGCAAATCCTTGGCCTCGGGATGATACAGATGAAACGCACCGTTGCGGAAAACCTGAATCTCGTTGGAGTGGGGATCCAGTACCGCGAGTTGGGCCCAGGCGTTCTTCAGGATGCGGCCGATGGTTTCGTTGAGCTCCATGATTTGCAGCATGGCCTCGGGCGTATTCTCAATAATGAACAAGCAGCGTACCGGCTCATGGATTTCGACACTTTGCCAGGGAAGACCCGCTCGCAAATCGCTGGCCGCCCCGTCCATCACGCCAAGCAGGGAGGTTACGTTGTGCGGCAACTTTGTTCCGCAGCCCCAACCGGGAGAATCCACGTACGATAGAAAGTAGGTCATGTTGATCCCTTCGCAGACCGGCACGACGGCGCTGAGTATGCGAGCCAGCACGGTATGGTTGGCGTCGTCTTGCAAGGGATCGTAAGAAGTCAGGAACGAGCGGCGATCGAGAAACAGCCCGCGCGTACGCTGGCGGCGGGCGACGATGCACATTGCATTGCTGGCGTTGCCGAATTCCGGCCGGGTCTGCGCGAGATCCTCAGCCCGCGCTTCGACATGGCGTCGGGCTTGAGTAAAGGTGAGATTGAGGGGTGCCGATTGAAACCGGCGGCAGCGCTCGTGAGCATTCCGTTCACAGGCTTCTTCCAGGGTCTTGCGAGCGGATTCAAAATCGGCGCGATGCGATTTCGGCAACAGATCCAGGTCGTAAAACGTGAGCGAGTCCTCGGCAGTGTTGTGGAGTCCCCCCAAGAAAATGGTTTCCGCCGGAATGACGAGCCCTCGTGTAACCAGGATTTCCCGCACGCGGCGGTCGTTGAGAATCGCGGCCAGTGCTCGGGCGTTGGGGCCGCCGGCGCTGCCGGTGCAGGCCCCGCAATCGTAAGCAGACTTGTGCGGATTGTTGAGACAGAATGAGCCATGGCCGAGGAAGATGATCATCCGCGAGTAGCTCGAAAAACCAATCTCGCGCAGCATTCGCTCGCCGATATTCGCCATCTCTTCAACCGTGAACCCGATGGAGTCTTCGTCCGGTCCCGGCTTGGGGCTGACTCGCTCCAGCCGAAGGCGCGTTACGGGTGGAGGCTCCACAAATTGGCCCACCGCTTTGCGGATTTGCGATGTTAGTCGCGGAAAGAGGACGCGGGCGACGAGCGGAATCGAGGCGAGTACCCCCAACCCTGCCGTCAAAATCGCACCCCCGGCTATGCTGCGGCTGCCGAGATGGACCCGGTGCGAAGCGGTGCCCAGTGCCCGGCGTGTCTTGGCCCGCCGCATGTGGGAGTTTTCCAGGGAGTAGACGACGTCTTCCACCACCCAGTGCTGCGGCCGGATGACGATGGGACAAAGCGCTGTGAAGTGCGCATCGGCCGCGCCGCGGTAATACATGGCGACGCCGAAGAAGCCGGCTGCCGCAAAGGTCTCAGCATCGGGAGCGGTCTCCTCAATATGGCGACGGAAGGATTCCTCGCGGGCGTCAATGCAGAACACCGCTTGAAACCGTGGTGACTTCACCGGGGACGATTCCCGCTTGCCATAAACCGACAGAGCGTCGAGCGCCTGGGTGTAAAGTCTTCGTTCAAACGCCTGATGAAACAGCCGCCGCCGCTCGAGCGACGTGAACGACTCCACTTCGGCGACCAGCGTCGCCCATTCCTTGCGGGAAAGATCATGCAGCGTGACCGGTGACCATCCGAGCACTTGGGCGAGCTGAAAAATGAGAAAGGCGCGCTGGGGGCCGGTCGATTTGTCGCGAGAGGTGAGATGGTCGCGGGAAACATCCCGCAATTGTTGCAGCGAGCCATGGAAACCCAGGTGCTCATGAGCGATGTGAGCCAATGCATAGCGTTCCAGAATCAAGCGAATTGCCAGAAACTCGACCAGGCTTCCCGGTGACACTGGCAGCGGAACTCGATCAGAGCGGATTTCCATCTGCCAGATCATTCCTGCCCAGCCGCGAAGGGCCAGCAAAGAGGCCGCGATAAAATCGTCCCACTCACTTTCGGAGACCCCCAGCAGGCTGAGCGATTCCATCACGGAGTCAATTGGTTCGACGTTCGCATCGGCGATCTTGGCCAATTCTTCAGACAGACCCCGCTGCCAACGATTGGGAGGGCCACCCCCTTGGCGGTAGAGTTCGCAAAAAGCTCGGAAGAAGCCCAGTTCTCGGTTGGGGAGTTGCCAGTGGGCCAGTCCTTGGTCCGTAAAGGCGGCACAATAGCGGATAAGCAATTCATGAACCAAGACGTCGCTGTCTTCCCCGGTGGCGTCAAGCAGCAGGTCGCGATGGCGAAAGGCGGGGTGGGGCTCCGCCCGAGGGGGCTCGGCGTGTTGGACACCTTCCCGGCAGACCCGCCATAAGACCTGCAAGGTGAATTCTTCCCACGTGGCGGCGCTCCAGCGTTCAATAGAAGATTCGCAATAGCGGCGAATGATCTGCATCAACAGTTCCCGATCCTTGAGCACGCGTGATTCCTTGCCTCCGCTGTCACGGACGTCGCGCATCACCCAGTGGCGTGTCTCGTCGACAAAGCGCTCGCGTGTAGCTTGCGGAGCCTCCTCCCGTAGACGCTGCAGGGCGTCGGTCTCCGCGACGAACCACTGCAACTCTTCGGCCGGCCCCATGCGGAGCGGATATTGAAGCATTGCGAGGCGAATATCGAGGCGGCTCCCCAGCGTGGCAACCGATTCAATCGCGCGTTCCCCCAAGTCCTGGCTAATGACAACTTTCAGGTCCGTCACCCGAATGCGGCCCTTGGCCGACTTCTCGCGATAGCGGTCTTCTGTGAGATAGGGATGGCAACCGAATAATCGGGCACCCTTGCAGAGCCCTTGGTCGAACGGCAAATCTTCGAGTGCCTGAAGCGTGTTGAGGAACGCAAAGGCCGTAATCGGCCCGGAAATAGGGAGCAGATTGCCGGCTTGCGTAATGAGATTCCGCAAGCGGTCCAGACGCGGCATCTCGAGCGCTGAGGGGGGAGATGAAATCCGGTCGTCAGTGTGGTGCACGGTCAGTCGCTTTGAAAATGCTGTCTATGAAATCAGACTAAAGCGAAATCAGGCTCAAGCGCATCTGCTGTTTACAGTCCGCCGCGCCACACTATGATTCTGACTCGCAAGCAGTTTCTGGGCCACCCGCGTTCAGATTACGAGTTGTTAAGGTTGAATGCGCGGGCGAGGGCGAAGTCACTTCCAGCGAAGGACTTAGCACTTTATCGGCGAGTTCCAATCTATGACCGTCAGTGACCTTAGCCAGCGAGTTTTGGAGCCGGAGGACATCGACGATCCAGCCTTGGAAAAGGAAAAGCTCTTTGGTGCGCTGCATGGGCTGAGCAGAATCAACTTTCTGAGTGCCAGCGCCGGCAGCGTTTGGAAGCCGATGGTTCGCTTGGCTCGCGACTTAAGACAAGACCGGCTGCGGATTTTGGATGTGGCGACTGGGGGTGGGGATATACCACTGGCGCTGTGGCATAAAGCGAAGGCGGCGGGATTGAAGGTGGAAGTCTTGGGGGTTGATATCAGCGAGCGGGCCTTGGAATTCGCTTCCAATCACTGTGCGGGTTGTGGCAGCGACGTCCGATTTGAACAGCGGGACATATTGAGTGACGGTTTGCCGGAAGGATTTGACGTCATTGTCAGCTCGCTGTTTCTACATCATTTGAGCAATGGCCAGGCAGCACAACTTTTAGCGTCCGCAGCGGTAGCGACCAGGCATCTCGTGTTGATTAACGATCTTCGCCGGGGGCGCTATGGGTTGACGCTGGCTTATTTTGCTGGACATGTCTTATCGTCGTCGCCGGTGGTGCGAGTGGATGCTGTGAGAAGCGTGCGGGCGGCGTTCACGATGCAGGAAGCGCGCGTGATGGCCGAGGAGGCAGGGATGAAAGGGGCAACTGTTCGGAGGCGGTGGCCGGCGAGGTATCTGCTGGAGTGGCGGAAGACTGCACTGGCGGCGGAGACTACTTAATCGCTACCTAAACAAAAAGTGCTGCTTCCGCAAACAATCCAGGTCCAAAGCCGAGTGCCAGGCAAGGGCGAGGTGCGTTGAGCTCCCGCAGGCGGTTCACAATAAAGAGGACCGTGGGCGAAGACATGTTGCCGTGGCTCGCCAGGATTTCTCGCGAGATGCTGGTTGTCTCGATGGGCAAGGACAAACTCTCGGCAATCGCGGACAGGATGCGCGGGCCGCCGGGATGAATGGCCCAGGAGGCAATGGAATCGAGCGACTGGCCATGTTGCGGCAGCCATTCTTCCAGCCAGGGGCGGAGATTTTGATGGATGAGATCGGGGACCCGCGCATGCAGCGTCATCTCAAATCCGTGATCGCCAATCCGCCAGGTCATGGCGTCCGCGGAGTCCGGTATCAGACAAGAACCGGTCGCAGCGACGGACCATGACTCCTTCTCTTCTGTGGAACCTGCGGAGCCGACGACTGCCGCGGCACCGTCGGCGAAGAGCGCGTTGGCGATGATTCGTTCGGGGTCCCAGGCAAATCGATAATGCAAGCTGCAGAGCTCAGCAGCGCAGAGGAGCACTTTGGCGCTGGGGTCCGAGCCGGCAATTGCCTGTGCCGTTCGCAGTCCGTTAATCGCGCCGTGGCACCCCATAAAGCCGACTTGAATCCGCTGTGTAGTCGGCTTTAGGTGGAGTCCCCGAATGAGAGCCGTATCGACGCCAGGCGCATCGAAGCCGGTGCACGAGACGGTGACGAGATGCGTAATCTCGTCGTGATCTATTTCTGCGTCGGCAAGTGCCTGCTCAGACGCTTTCAGAGCAATCAGCGGTGCATGCTCGGCAAAATACTTCATTCGCTCGGCAGTGGTGGGACCGAGTGTGGGAGGACGCTGGGATTCCTTCTCGTCGTTGTCGCCAACTGGCAGCCACTGCTCGGCAATGCGGTGGGGCAGGGCGGTGTAACGATTTTCGACCCCCGCTTTGCGATACAAAACAGAGAGCATCCGACGCTGTTGTTCGTTCTGGCAGACGACTCGGTGGGCGAGTTCGGTTGCTTCCGTTTGGCTCATCGCATTCGGCGGCACGGCTGTTCCCAGGCCGAGGATCTTGAATTTCATGCGAGAGTCCTCAGGTGGGTTGAACAACCAGTTTCGATTTGCCGCTGAGCCAGGCGCCGAAGGTCAGCAAGTTGGGCCAGGTTTGAAGGAACGGAAGTGTTGCGGCGACAAGGCGCGGCCGCATGGCCCAGTGAGCGATCGCCGCAGCGGCGCGGATTCGAGGAGCAAAGTTCCGCCGCCAGGCACGGGTGTAGCTGCTGGCAACCGTCTTTTCGTCAGTCGCCGCAACAAGCCTCTCCACCAACAGCCAGGCCGATTGCATTGCCATGCTGATTCCTTCCGCGACAACGGGATGAGCTTCTCCCGCCGCATTGCCGACGACGAATACTCCGTCAGCATAGCAGCGGCGAATGCCCGGACGGATGGGACCGGCGGAAAGCCAAGGGCCGACGAGCGTTGCACTCTCCAGCACCGGCCGCAGCGCCGGGCAGGACTCCAGAATGTGAGACAGCACCGCATCTCCAGCCGATTGGCCCTCTTGGCGAGCTAACTTCTCCAGCCGACTGCGTCGAATGCAGCAGGAGAAACTAACGCGGCCCCCGTCGCAGTGCGCCATCCCGCCGTAGCCATCCTCAAAACTGAGGAGCGGCATTAAACCTGGCGGCAGTGCGGCATTTTGGAAATGGGCCTTGAATGCCAACAGATCGCCGGCACGGGACGACGTCGGCTGCCGCTCGGTCGGCAAATCGCCGAGATCCCAAGAACCATGGGCTGCAATTACCACATGGGCACAAATAACTTCCAAGGCATGGGCAGGCTGCGATTCAATTTGGCATCGAAAGCCTACTTCCGCTCGTTGCACCTGAATGCAGCGGGCCGGCTGACGGATTTGAACGCCCAATTTCACCGCTTGTTCTAGCAGGAGCGAGTCAAGATGTTCTCGCGAAAGTGCTCGTCCCCACTGGCCGCTCTCGTCGCGAGGGCGGGGCAGGGGGGCGCGAGCGATTTGGTTGCCGACGAAGATGGCTGTTTCGCGCACCGGCGGTCCCGCGAGATCCGCGAATGCCTCCGCTATCCCCAGCGAGCGGAGCAGCGGCCAGTTCGTCGCCGATAGGTATTCGCCGCAGACCTTGCGGCGGGGAAACTCCTTTCGTTCGATGAGCGTCACACCCCAGCCGGCTTTGGCCAGCAGAATCGCCGCCGCGCTGCCTGCTGGTCCGCCGCCGATGATGAGTGCGTCACTAGGCTTCACGGATCACGGCTGTTTCTTCTTGAGTTCGACTGGCAGCTTGTCGATTTTGGCGGCCAGGATGAAATCGTTCTCGCTCAAGCCGCCGATGGCATGGGTCCAGATTTCAATCGCTACGTTGCGATAGCCCGCAAGATGCAAATCGGGATGGTGCCCTTCGGCTTCCGCGAGTTGGGCGACGTCGGTAAAGAAATTGATGCCCGCCATAAAGTTCTTCACTACCCATTCGCGGCGAATTCTCTTGCCATCCTCGGTCAGCTTCCAACCCGGGAGATTCTCGACTTGTGTCCTGGCCTCCTCGGGCGAATAAGCGGGGACGCCCCCTTCGCACGGCACACATTTTTTATGCGTCAGTTGATCCGCAGACTGGACAGCGTTCATAGCAGTGTTCCTTTATGATTCGAGTCCCAATTGGGGCGCAATCCCCTGCATGGCCGCCACGCAGAAATTAATGTGCTCGTCCAACTCCACTCCCAAATCAGCCGCTCCGCGGGTGATGTCGTCCCGGTTGACGGCAGCGGCGAAACCCTTGGCTTTGAGTTTCTTCTTGACGCTGGGAGCGGCCAGGCCCGCGAGTTTCTCCGGCCGGACCATCGCGCAGGCGGTGATGAAGCCGCAGAGCTCGTCGCAGGCATACAGAGTCTTGTCGAGCCGCGAGACGCGAGGGCAATCCGTTAGATAGTCCGCGTGGGACTTGATGGCGTAGATGACTTCCTCGGGATAACCTTGCTCCGCCAGGATCTTAGCGCCTTCCAGCGGGTGGTTCGGCGCGTCGGGCCATTTTTCATAATCGAAGTCATGGAGCAGCCCCACGATTCCCCATTTCTCCTCGTCTTCGCCAAACTTTCGAGCATAAGCTCGCATCGCTGCTTCCACTGCTAGCATGTGCCGACGAAGGGATTCGCTTTGCGTGTACTGGCAGACGAGGGCGTAGGCGTCGGAGCGGTTCATGAGCGAGCGGAAGTGAGTGGTGAGGCGTGAGCTTATCCAACTTCTCTGGACGGGCTTGTCGTCATTGGATACTCTTCGCCCTAGTTTGGGCCGCATTTCCCGCGGCAGGTGTATCCAGCGATTACGCAGGAGGCGTATCCGATGAAGGCCCCGCAGATCCTTTCGTGCATTGTACTGGCAGCCGGAGTCCAAATGGCGGCGACGACGTTGGCCCTGGATTTTCGAGTGGAAACGGACGTGTTCATTGGGAACGACAAAGAACCGGTTGCCGAAAACCTTACTCTCTTCTCGGATGGACAAGTTTACGATTTTGTCCTGAGCGGTTCGCGGGAAATCACCATTTATGATCCAGCCCGCGGGCAGTTTAAGCTGCTCGATACGGAACGCAAACTCAAGAGTAGCGTCAGTACGCAAAACTTGCTGGAACTGGTGGAAGGGATGGAGGGGGCCATTGCCAAAGGGGGAAATCCGTACCTGCGAGCGCTTGTTAAGCCAACTTTTGAAACGAAGGTCGAAGAATTCGAGGACAATGGTGAGACCCGGGTCCGCGTCACCATGACCAGCAAGGAAATCACCTATAAGGTCGTAGGCCAAAGGCCGCAGCACGCGGAGGCGGTGCATGCCTACCGCCAGTTCGGCGATTTCTTTTCCCGCTTCAACGCGGTGCGTAAAGGAGGCTTGCTTCCCGGCGCCCGGCTGGCGCTGGATCAGGTGCTGGCGGAACGGGGGCTGGTGCCGATTGAAGTTGAGCGGATCGATTCTACTCCCGGACGAAAGCTGGAAGTCCGCAGCCGGCACCTAATTAACTGGATTCTCTCCAAGCAGGATCATCAGCGCATCACCGACGCGGGCAATTATCTGGCAGAATTCAAAGATGTCGATTTTGAAGAACACCGCGGGATGCCCCCCGTGAAGGTCGCGACGAAGGCCGCCGGAACCAAGCCGCGGTAGTTCGCTGGTGGAATGTGGCTGTGGCTTCCGTTATGATGCGGCGGAAACGCGAAACCACTCTCCCTTTGGAGCCCACCCATGCGCCGCATCTTCTCCTTCTTGGCGATTGCTAGTTTAGTTGCCATTGCCCAATTCACCGCAGTCCATTTTTCTTCGGCTGCGGACGTGCAACTTGAGAAGTCGGACGCCGGCGTTGTGGTGAAACTCGACGGCCAGCCGTTCACAACGTACATCTTCAAGTCCGGAGCCAAGCCGATTCTGTGGCCGATCATCGGACCGACGGGAAAGGAAATGACTCGCGCCTATCCGATGCGGGAGGGGAACAAGTTGGAGAAGACTGACCATATCCATCAGCGGTCGTTCTGGTTTACGCACGGCAACGTCAACGGCCTCGACTTCTGGGCCGAAACAGCCAAGCCGGAACTGCAGGGGCGGATAGAGCACAATGAGCTTGTGAAGGCCGAGGGGAATACCATTGTCACCAAGAACACCTGGCTTGGACCCGACGGGGCGAAAATCTGTGCTGATGAGCGGACGCTCCGTTTCGGCGGCGATGCCGACGCTCGCTGGATCGATTTCGACGTCACGGTCACAGCCCTTGCTGACAAAGTCGCTTTTAACGACACCAAGGAGGGCTCTTTTGGACTTCGTGTGGATGAGACCCTGAAAGTGGATGCCAAGATGGGGGGCAAAATCATCAATGCCGAAGGGATTGAAGACGCAGCAGCCTGGGGTAAGGCGTCCCCGTGGGTCGATTATCACGGTCCCGCGCAGGGAGATCACGTCGGTATCGCCATTCTGAATCATCCGTCGAGCTTTCGATTTCCCTCCCACTGGCATGTCCGGCCCTATGGCCTCTTCGCGGCCAATCCGTTCGGCCTGCATGACTTTTCACCCAGCCTGAAAGAAGGTGCGGGGGCACACGAAATGAAGCAGGGGGAAAAGTTCACGCTTCGCTACCGCGTCATCTTCCATAAGGGGGACGAAAAGGAAGGCAAAATCGTGGACGCGTTCAAGAAGTATTCCGCTCAATAGCACTCGATGGCCGGCCCTTCACCGCCTTCGGCTATCCTCGGCCATTTCGCTTGATGCGATGGATGGTGACATCGGCCCTTAGTTTAAGGGCCTTCGCTCTCCGCTTCACCCCCGCTCGCCGCCAGCCACTGCTCCGCACGGAGCTACGCCAGGCGACCTACCCGGATGGGTACGCACGATCGAACATGTCGGGCCAGAAAGTGCGGAGTAATCCGGCAACATTCCGGCCCATTTCGTCCCCTGGAATTCGCGCCTCTGGGCGATACAATGCAGGGCGTTCACTCGCTCCTTGACATCCAGACTTCCGCGTAAGGCGGGCAATAAGATTGCCCGACCTGGGGACGTGCTCCAGCACCACTTTCATTTGCATTTTCAGGTACGTCCTCGATGACTTCTCTGCTTCATACGCCGCTGCATGCCTGGCACGCCGCCCATGGGGCTCGGCTCGTCGATTTCGCCGGCTGGCATATGCCGGTGCAGTACAAATCCATCGTCGATGAGCATAACGCGACTCGAACCGCGGCCGGCGTCTTTGATGTCTCGCACATGGGACGGATTCGGTTCGACGGTCCAGGTGCCGCTGTTTTTCTCGACCGGCTGTTGACGCGAAAGGTCGTCGGCATGGGTCCGGGGAAGATTCGCTACTCGCTCGTTTGCAACGAAGCGGGGGGAATTCTGGACGATGTGCTGATTTATCACCTGCAAGAACATGGTGGCGGGCTATATCACTTACTGGTGGTCAACGCCAGCAATCGGGACAAGATTCTGGGCTGGCTCGCTTCACAGAAAAAGTCGACGGACGAAGTGACTTTCACTGACAAGACCGTCGAGACCTCGATGATCGCCATCCAAGGTCCCAACGCTCTCCGGATTATGGAGCCGCTGGTCGGCGCTGATGTTGGCGGTCTGGCCTATTACACGGGGCGCGAAACGACCATATGCCGTCACCCAGGCATCGTCAGCCGCACCGGTTACACCGGGGAGGACGGCTGCGAAATCATTGTTCCCGCAAATGCGGCCGAGGAGATCTGGGAACGAATTTTTATCTCAGGAAAGGACCACGGCGTGGCTGCGGTCGGCCTCGGTGCGCGAGACACCCTCCGGCTAGAAGCGGCAATGCCCCTGTATGGGCACGAGCTTTCCGATCAGATCAATCCGTTTCAAGCGGGGCTGGCTTTTGCCGTGAACCTGGACGGGCGAGACTTCGTGGGTAAGAGCGCAATCGCTCCCAAAAAGGACGACGCTGCGCAGTTCGTTCGCGTCGGCCTGACACTCTCCGGCAAGCGAGCCGCGCGGGAACACTACGGCGTCCTCTCCGCCGGCGAGAAAATTGGCGAAATCACCAGCGGTACTTTTTCTCCGACCCTGCAACAGCCGATTGCCATGGCCTACGTGCCGCCGGCGAGCGCAAAAGTCGGCACGGAACTCTCTATCGATATCCGCGGCACCGCCGAGCCGGCGAAAGTCGCGCCACTGCCGTTTTACAAACGGAAGTAACTTAGAACCTTAAACTTTGAAATTGGAACGCTCTGAGGACTCCCATGAAACCCGAACAACTTCGCTATGCCGAAACACACGAGTGGGTCGCCGTGAGTGACGAAGGGGGCCGCAAGGTCGGCACCATCGGCATCACGGCTTTCGCCATCGAGCAACTTACCGACCTCGTCCACATGGTGCTGCCCAAAGTCGGCACCAAGTTGGCACAAGGGAAGGAATTCGGCGAGGTCGAATCCGTAAAAGCTGTTAGTTCTCTCTATAGCCCTGTCGATGGGGAAGTCATTGCAGTGAACACGGATCTGCCGGGCCGGCTCGAAACTCTCGGCAGTGATCCCTATGGCGAGGGCTGGATGATCAAGGTTGCACTTTCGGGAGATGGAAGCGTTGGCAAGCTCATGGACCTGGCGGGTTATCAAAAGCAGTGTGCGGCGGAAGGGTAGGGGGGCGTTCGAAAATTCGAATGACGAATTCCGAATGACGAATGAATGCAGATAGTCTCAAACCTCAAATTTCAAATCTGAAATTTCAATCGCTACATGCCCTATTTCTATAACACCCCCGAAGATAAGCAGGCCATGCTTGCCGCCATTGGTGCGAGCAGCGTCGGTGAATTATTCAGCGTGATTCCCGCGGAACATCGGCTGAAGCGGCCGCTGGCATTGCCGCCGGCCCTTTCGGAGATGGAGCTTGCCCAGCATTTAGGTGCGCTCGCCGCAAAAAATGATGATGCAGGGAAAAAAGTCTGTTTCCTCGGCGGCGGCAGTTACGATCACTTCGTACCGGCGGTTGTCGATGCCCTTGCGGGACGCGGTGAGTTTTATACGTCGTACACGCCGTATCAGCCGGAGGTGGCGCAGGGAAATCTGCAGGTGATGTTTGAGTACCAGACGCTCATTTGCGAGCTTACGGGTATGGATGTCTCGAATGCCAGCCTGTACGACGGCGGCAGTGCGGCAGCGGAGGGTGTGCTGCTGGCGATGAGCGTGACGGGGCGGCCGAAGAAGGTTGTCGTAGCCGGCAGTGTGAATCCAGAGTATCGGCAGATTCTGGAGACGTATTTCGAGTGCATTGGGGCCCATCTTGTCACTGTGCTCGCACCCTCGGGCGTGGTCAAACCGGCGGACGTGGCGGCGGCTGTAGATGGCGAGACGGCTTGCGTGTTGATTCAGCATCCGAATTTCTTTGGTTGCTTGGAAGATGTGACCGCCATTAGCAAGATTGCCCATGACGTCGGGGCGCTGCTCGTGCAGTCGTTCGATCCAATCAGTCTGGGCCTGCTCAAGCGGCCGGCGGATTTGGGTGCGGACGTGGCAGTAGCGGAAGGGCAATCGCTGGGAACGCCCATGCTCTATGGCGGGCCGTATCTGGGAATCATGGCCTGCAAAGAAGCCTTCGTCCGCCGCATGCCCGGCCGCATCGCCGGCCAGACCGTGGATCGCCGTGGTCGCCGCTGCTGGGTCCTGACACTGCAAACCCGCGAGCAGCACATCCGCCGCGAGAAAGCCACGAGCAACATTTGCACCAATCAAGGTCTCTTCGCCCTGCGGGCCGCCATTTATCTTGCTCAGATGGGGCCGCAAGGGCTCAAAGAAACAGCGGAACTATGTGTGAAGAAAGCAGCCTATGCCAAACAGCAAGTCACGGCTGGCTCACGGTTCTCCGCTGCATTTTCGCAGCCGACATTCAAGGAATTCGTCGTCCGGGACAAGCAGAACCGCGTGGCTGATCTATTGAAGGCCGCATCCTCCGCCGGCTACCTCGCGGGCATCCCACTGGGTAGGTGGTATCCAGAGCTTCAGGATTGCTTCCTCGTTACCGTGACGGAGAAGAGGACGAAGGTAGAGATTGAGGGGCTTTCCGCCGCCTTCAATCAATGAGAAACCTGAAGGCAAAATGATGAAAGGCAAAATAATAAGACAGAGGCAGGGTGAGATGATTGCCCGAGGAAAGGATCAACGAGTCCATCCCTCGCTTCCCTTCCACCTTCTGCTTTTATCATTTTGCCTTCCATCATTTTGCCAATATCGCCATTCCAACTTTTAACCGCTGAAGTCCATGCGTAACCTCAAAACCAATACCCTCCTCTTCGAACTCTCCAAGCCCGGCCGCCGCGCGGCGACGCTGCCGGTGTGTGATGTTCCAGCGGAGGTTATCGACAAGCTGTTGCCTAAGGATGCGCTGGCGAAGAGTCCGCCGCCGCTGCCGGAAGTGGCGGAGCCGGAGGTAGTGCGGCATTTCACCAACCTGTCCACGCTCAATATGTCGGTGGATACGCACTTCTATCCGCTCGGCTCATGCACGATGAAGTACAACAGCAAGCGGAACGAGCGGATGGCCGCCCTTCCGGGCATTGCCGACCTGCATCCGCACCAGCCGGACGACACGATTCAGGGAATGCTGGAACTGCTCCATGACTTGCAGCAGATGCTGGGGGAAATTTCGGGCCTCCCAGCGGTTTCGCTCCAGCCGGCAGCCGGTGCTCATGGGGAACTTGCTGCGCTCATGGTGGCGGCGGCCTACTTTCGGGATCTAAAGCTCGCGCGCACGAAAGTTCTTGCCCCCGATAGTGCCCACGGCACGAATCCCGCCAGTGCGAAGATGGCCGGCTTTGAATTTGTAACGGTGAAGAGCAACGCGGCCGGCTTTGTGGACATGGAAGATTTGAAGGCCAAGTTAGACGATCAGATTGCCGTCTTCATGATCACGAACCCCAGCACGCTGGGGATTTTTGACAAGCAGGTTTCGCAGATTGCGGAGTTGGTTCATCAGCGAGGCGGGCTTATCTATCTGGATGGCGCGAACATGAACGCTATTCTCGGCATCACGCGGCCCGGCGATTTCGGCGCGGACATGATGCATTACAACCCGCACAAGACCTTCAGCGGCCCGCATGGTGGTGGCGGCCCTGGTGCGGGACCCATTTGTGTGACGGAGAAGCTTGGCCCCTATCTGCCGTCCCCGATTGTCGAAAAGGTGGAAGGCAAATACCGCCTGGCTTACGACCGCCCCAAGTCCATCGGCCGCGTCCGAAGTTTTTTTGGCAACGTCGGCGTGTTGGTTCGGGCCTGGTGTTACATCCGCACGCACGGCCCGGACGGCTTAAGGGCTGTCTCCGAGAATGCAGTGCTCAACGCGAACTATCTCCTCAGCCGGGTGAAACACATCTTGCCGGTGCCGCAGGGGGATCGCTGCATGCACGAATTCGTGGCGAGCGCGGCGGCGCTCAAGAAGAAGACAGGTGTCTCCGCGATGGACCTGGCCAAACGGCTGCTGGACTATGGGTTTCATGCGCCGACCGTCTATTTTCCATTAACCGTTCCCGAAGCAATGATGATCGAGCCGACGGAGACGGAGAGCAAGGAGACGATGGATGCCTTCGCGGAGATACTCTTTCGGATCACGGAAGAGTCGCCGGAACTCCTGCACGAGGCTCCGCACAGCACCATCATCAGCCGGCCCGACGAAGTCCGGGCTGCCCGTCAGCCGATGATGCGCTGGAGAGCAGATAGTAGTCCGCTCACTTCGTGAGCGGACATTACGGCACGGAGTCATTCCGGCAAACTAGGGGCGTCCGCTACGTTCTGGGCCGGCTAGAAGCCGACCCAACCTTAAGTCATGTCCACGGCCCGGCTGATTATTGATAAGCGAAGCGGCCCCATGAACATGGCGGTCGATGAAGCGTTGCTGCTCTCCGCCCCGTGCTCTGGCCCGACGCTCCGTTTCTATCAGTGGGAAGTGCCGACTCTGTCGCTCGGATACTTTCAAAGTGCAGCGGACCGGTCTGGTCACGAATCGAGCGCCAATTGTCCCATCGTTCGGCGGTCGACCGGCGGGGGAGCCATTGTGCATGATCATGAGTTGACGTACAGCTTCGTCACCCCCGATTGCCACCAGGACAAATCCGCCGCCCAACCACTTTACTTTGCGTTTCACGAAACGTTGATTCTGACGCTTGCCAGCCTGAGAATTGAAGCATCGCTTTTTACGGCCGAACAGTTACTCCAGGTTGGACAAATTGAGCCCTTTCTTTGTTTCCAGCGGCGGGCGGTCGGGGATGTGATTCTCGAAGGTGCCAAGATTTGCGGCAGTGCCCAGCGACGGCAAAAGGAAGCCATGTTGCAACATGGGAGCATCCTGCTTCAGAAGAGTATTTTTGCGCCTGAATTATTGGGAATCCGGGACTTGTCAGCACAAAGCCTGACCGCCGAGAAACTGGCCGAAGTCTGGGTGCCACTGCTGGAAAGTCGATTGCACCTGCGATTTCGACCCGGCAGCATAACCCCGACAGAGCAGTTGTCCGCCGAGCGGCTGGCGGAAGACAGATTTGGGACGGATTCGTGGTCCTTGCGAAGATAACGGGAAGAAGGCAGCAGAGGGTCAGGATGGACCGGCTTATAAAATCACCCTTTTTTTCCAAAATTCCCTCGTCAATACAGTTGCAAAGTGGTTTGGCTTGTGGCGATAATAAGCGGTGGGTTGAGGCAGTTGCAAGTTTGGTTGATTTCGCGAAGCTAGCTGTTAAGTTGTCGCGCAAGGGGCGTGGCTACTTGTATTGCGATTCGGCCCTTCATCAAAGCCGAATTGGTTTGGCCAGCTTTGCCAGTAATTGCAATGAGTTAGTTCCCGTCGACTATCATTTTTCGAAGCATTGGGCAAATCTGCCTGACTCGGGATTTGCGAAGGAAAGGCGAAATATGCAGGTCCGTCTCAAAGTCTTACAGGGATCGAAGACTGGCAAGGAAATCAAGATTCCCACGCCGCAGTGCTTGGTGGGTCGCAGTGAAGAGTGTCATCTGCGCCCCCAAACCGACGCCATTAGCCGGCGGCATTGCTTGATCATGACCACGGAAAACGAAGTGGTGGTGCGGGACCTGAAGAGCCGCAACGGTACTTTCGTCAACGGCGAAAAAGTGGTGGAAGAAGCGGTGCTGCTGTCCGGAGACAAACTTCAGATTGGCCCGCTCTCTTTTGAGGTCATTGTCGAGACCGCCAAGGCCAAACGGCCGAAGGTCCACGATATCAAGGAAGTGGCTGCCCGCACTGCCGAAGGGGGCGACTCGAACCTGACCACGGAACTTGACAATATCGATCAGTGGCTCTCCGAAGCCGATGTAGAAGAGCAGGCCAAACGGCAGAGCGATCCGGAGACTCGCCAGTTCCGCCTGGACGACACTTCCGCTCCCGCGGGAGGAGAAGCTCCCGCCGTCACCGCGGATGGCGATACGAAAACTATTGATTCCGCCAAAAAGCCTGAAAAGAAGGGGCCGGGAAAGCTTCCTCCGCGGCCAGTGGCTAATGCCAAGGATTCCAAGGAAGCCGCTTCCGATATGCTCAAAAAGTTCTTCAACCGGCGGTAATGTGAAAACCCGGCTTCCATCTCTTGCTGGAAGCGGGAGTATGCGCAGTCGCGGCTGTCCTCCGTTTTGCCGTTGCGCATCGAAAGCTGCTGCGGCATCGGCTCCTACCACCTCAGCCAGGTCGGCATCTCTCCCGTGGCTGGCAGTTCCAAAATCCGGACACTCGAAATGTCTTTGTGGTTTTGGACTTCGTCCACGGCAACTTTGGCGGGGTGGCCGTCGAGATTGAGGATGCCGATGGCGGGGCCGCCTGGCGTGGTACGGCCGACGGACATCTGGGCGATGTTCACCCGGTGGTTGCCAAAAATGGTCCCGACCGCGCCGATAATGCCGGGGACGTCGTTGTGAGTAAAGACCAGCATGATCCCATCCAAATAAGCTTCCAGGCGAAAATCACCCAGGCGGATCAGGCGGGGCATGTTATTGCCAAACAGGGTCCCCGCGACCGAGAACGGTTGGCCGTCCGTGGTGACTTCGGCGGTGATGGAGGAGGTGAACGCCCCCATGTCGCTGCGGGATTCCTCGGTGAGCTTGATCCCCCGCTCGCGGAGCAGAACTTCCGCGTTGACGACGTTGACCTCCTCCTCCAAGGCCCGCTCCAGTAGGCCCGCACAGAAGGCAGCGGTGAGGAGCTTGGTGTTCTTGCTGGTCACTTCGCCGCGATAGGTGAGATGGCAGGCGGATGCCCCGGCTGTTTGCCACTGGCTGGCGAGAAGCCCCAGACGCCAGGCCAGGTCGAGGTAGCCCTTGATGGCTTGGAGGGTTTTGGGGTCCACCGCGGCCATGTTGACGGCATGGCGGACTTCCCCCGTAGTGAAGAAGTTGATCAGAAGCTGCACCGCCTCAATGGCGACCTGGGTCTGGGCCTCTTCGGTGCTGGCCCCCAGGTGGGGCGTGCAGACGACGTTCGGCATGCCAAACAGCGGGCTCTTCGTGCAGGGCTCTTCGACGAAGACGTCCAGGGCCACGCCGCCGATTTTGCCGCTCTTGAGTCCTTCGACTAGGGCCGCCTCGTTGTAGATGCCGCCGCGGGCGCAGTTGATAAGGCGGATGCCGGGCTTCACGATGTCGAGTTCGGGAAGGCCGATGAGGTCGGTCGTTTCCGGCGTAAGCGGCGTGTGGACGGTGAGGTAATCGACGTGCGGCAACATGTCCCGCACTTTTTCCACCCGCTGGATGCCGAGCTTGGCCGCCTGCTCCGTGGAGAGGAACGGGTCAAAGCCGAGGACCCGCATCTGGAAGGCGATGGCTCGCTTGGCGACTTCCTGCCCGATGCGGCCGAGGCCGACGATGCCGAGCGTTTTGTCGGCAAGCTGCGTCCCCATGTACGATTTGCGGTCCCACTTGCCGGCGAGGAGGCTGTGATAGGCAGGGGCGACGGAGCGGGAGAGAGCGAGGAGGAGGGCGAAAGTGTGCTCGGCCGTGCTGAGCGTGTTGCCGGTCGGCGTGTTCATCACCACGATGCCGAGGCGCGTCGCCGCTTCCTTATCAATGTTGTCCGTGCCGACGCCAGCCCGCGCGATGGCCCGCAGCCGCCTG
>JBJXFF010000125.1:0-32669 GCA_046153945.1 Pirellulaceae bacterium | reverse complement strand
ATGGTACAGAGGCGAAACAGTAAAGTTCCGCTCGCGGAGCGAGCGGACCACACTAAACCATGACCAAACTCACCACACTTCGCGCTCAACTGGCCAGCCTCCGGCGGGCGCGGGCCCTCGTGCGCGGCGGCACGGCCTGGTCCACGATGGTGACGGCGGCACTCTGGACGCTCGTCGGCGTGTTCGTGCTGGATGTCGCCTTCCAGTTCGGCATTCCGGAACGGGTGGTCCTGATTCTCATCGGAGCCGGCGTCGTCGCTTGGGCCGGTCATCGCTTTACCCGGCCGCTGCTGGGAGTCAAGGAAACCGACGAAGACATCGCCCTGATGGTCGAGCGGCAGCAGCAACTGGATAGCGATCTGGTCGCGGCATTGCAGTTCGAGAAGCCCGAAGCGGCCAAATGGGGCTCGGTCCAACTGGAAACGGCAGTCATTGATTATGTCGCGGATGTTGGCCGCGGAATCAACGTGTTCCAAGGCTTCTCCAAAGAGCAGATGATTCGCCGCGGAACCACGCTCGGCATCACGGCGGTCGTGATGCTTCTCGCGGCCGCCATTTTTCCGGGTTACGCGATTGCCTTTGCCAATCGATTGTTCCTGGGGGGAATGCACTATCCCACCAAAACGCAGATCGCTTACATCCTGGTCAACCACCGCGAAGTTCTGGTTTCCAATGAGCACGGCAGCCGACCCGAAGATGCCAAGTGTGCCCAGGGGCGGCCCATTTCGTTTTTGATTCAAGTGAAACAGACGAAGGGTGAACTGCCGGAAAATGGGAAGGCACTCATAACTTCTACCGGTTCGTCGCGTGCCAAAACGGAAGTGGAACTCAAGGCCCTGACGCACGAGCAGCGACTCTTGCGCCTCAAACAGGGGGAAGAGAAGCTTCGCCAGGCCGCGATGAATCCCGAAACCGACATCAGTCAGCCGTGGCGGGACGAAGTCCTGTCGCTGGTGGCGTTTGATGCTCCGCAGTCTGTGGAAAATATCCAGAATGCCAAGGACGCCGCAGCTCTTAATTCCGCAGCCGCGAGCGTGGGAGAGACCATCAAGACTTGGCAAGACAAATCGACCTCCGCTATCGCTCCGACCGCCATTTATGAAGGAGAGTTGCAGCGTCTGGCCGACGGAGTCAAATACAAGCTCTTCCTCGGAGATGCCTGGACCGATCCGGCCCGCATCGCCATGATCCCGCTGCCGATTGTCGAGCGGAAGCTCACCCCGCTGCCGCCGGCTTATGCACGCACCGAGAAGGACACCCAGACGACGAGCGCCCCGCAGATATCTGTCCTCGAAGGTTCGCAAGTGGATGTGGCCCTCGTCTGCAAAAATGAAAAGAGCCTCTCCGCCGTCTGGCTCGTAACGAAAGTGGACGGCAAGGCCAAACGATTTGAGCTGGCCAAGCAGGACAACGCCGGCCGGGTTTGGCAACTCGCTGCCGGCAGCGGCGAGAGGAATCCATTCGCCCGCGTCACCGAGGAGCTCAAGTACGAAATTCAGGCGACCGATACCGACGGCCTATCGCTGGAAGCTCCGCTGCGCGGCGTCATCCGCATCCGCCCCGATCGCTCCCCCAGCGGTGCGGCTGAGGTGGTGCATAAAGTGGTCCTTCCCGCGGCCGAGCCGGTGGTGCATTACCGGGCCACCGACGACTACGGCATCGCGCAGCTCAAGCTGCTCGTCGAAGTCGAACGGCATCAGGATGAGAAGCGCCGCCCCGCCAGCACGGTGGACATTGACCAGTCCAATTCTCAGCCGGGCAAGCTCGTGGCGGCGGAGCGGGCGGAAGTTTCAATCCTTCCCAAGGGGAAGCCGCTCACATCCGCCAAACTCCCCGCAGCCGGAGAATATAAGCTGCAACTCGGCAAATTGACCCTTTCTCCCAAGCTGGCGAAGGGGGACCGGATTAAAGTGGTCTTGGAAGTGGTAGACTATCGTGGCGAACAGCCGGGCGTGTCGTATTACAGCGACCCGCTCGTTTTGGAAATCTCGGATGAAAGTGGTGTGCTGGCTGCCATCTCGGAGGCGGACGAACGCTCCGAACAGCGGCTGACGGACATCATCAAACGCCAACTCGGCATTGGAGAATCCCCATGAAACGGATGCTTGTCTCGCGGCCCCTGGTGGTGAGTCTGCTGGTCCTTGTCGTGGGAGCCCTGCTCCTCCCCATTGCTCGCGGAGCGGAAGGGGACAACATCCGCCGCAAGGCCCAGGCCCAGGAAAAGGCCCGGGCACTGGCCGGCGAACTGGTCGGCAGCGTGCTCGACATCCAAATGAAGCAGCTCGAAGAGAACGGTCTCAAGGGTCTGCCGATTTATAAAGACATCGCCTCGATGAAGGGAAACATTGGCGAGTTGATGAAGGACGACATGGAGAAAGTGGTGCAGATTCTGGTCGCCGCCCAGGAAGGCTCGCAGAAGGACCGCCTCGCCAAATTCAACGAAGCCCGCGGAGTCATACGCGAAGTGGTCGTCAAGCTGATGGCGGAACGGCAGAAGCTCTATCGCCGGATGCAAATTGCCAAGCTCGCCGCCCAGGTCCGCGAGTTGATTGCCATCGAAACCAAGACGATGAGAACCACCGCCTCCCTTCCCGAACGGAAGACCGAGGAACGGGAACGCCTGACGCTCAGCACAATCGAAGATCAGGCCGATGTGCAGAAGCTGTATTACCAGCTTGTGGCCACGCTGGAAGATGTCAGCACTTGGGGCGGGCAAATCGGTGCCGGTGCTTCGGACGGCCTGCGGATTCTGAAGGCGGCTCAGGTTTCGCAAGAGCTGAAGAACGCCGCCGGCTTTTTGACCAAGGGGGACTTCCCGGCCACGGTGAAGAGCCAGGTACTGGTCATCGTCGGACTCAAGCGGCTGCTGGAGAAGCTGGAAGAGACGCAGGGACTGATTGAAAGCGACCGGGAAGCAGCAATTCGCATGGTTCGCGAGATGCTCAAGAAGCAGGAAGCCCTTCGCGAATTGACCAAGAAGACCGATCTCGCCACGCCCAAGGCCGATGAACTCGCCAAGCAGCAGCAGCAGATTCACGAAGAGCTGGGCAAAGTAGCCGAAGCATTGCAGAAATTCGAAACGACCCAGCCGCTGCTGGAACAGGCGAAGCAAGCCGCGTATGAAGCGCCGAAGGAGCTGTTCGAACAGAAGAAGGAAGCGGCGCTGGAATCGCAGAATGAAGTTATCGGCGCGCTCGCCAAGGTCGAACAGCAACTTCAGCAGGGGACTGACCTCGATCAGACGAACAAAAGCGCCGACGAATTGGCGGCGAAAGTAAAGCAGCTTGAAGAGGCCAAGAAAACGCTGGAACAAGCCGCGAAAGAGCAGGCCCAGGCGAATGCGAATGCCGAGAAGGCACCCGCTCAGGCAAAGGCTGCCGAAGAGAAGACAGCGGCGGAGCTCGCCAAGGTTGATGCGATGAAGGACCTGCCGGCGGCGGTGGAATCGAAGGTGAACGACGCTCAGGAAGCGGTCGCCGAAGCTGCCAAGGCGGACGAGAACGCCGCTCCCGCCGCAGCCGAAAATCGGAAGGAAGCGGCCGAGGACGCCAAGGACGCCATCAATCAGGCCAAGGCCGAAGTCGAAGCGGCTCTCGCCGATGCCAAGCGGCAACAGAAGGCGGTGCAAGTCGGCGAGCTCGCCCGCGCGGCCGAAGCTCTCGAACGGGCCGCCGCTGCGGAGAAGCAGATTGCCAAGGAAGCTGCCGAAGCCGCCAAGGATAAGGGGCTCGATAAGAAGGACGCCGAAGCTCTCGCGAAGGAAAACATGGCGGTCAAGGAAGTCGCTGAGAAGATTGCCGAAGGGGTGAAGAATACCGCTCCGGAAGCTTCTGCAAAGATCAACGACGCCAAGAAGCCGGTGGATGAAGTTGGCAAGGACCTGTCCGCTGCGGAAGCGAAACCGGGTGAAGCAAACAAGGCCGAAGCCGAGAAGGCCGCTCAGGCCGCGGACATGGCGGCTGAGAAACTGGCCGATGCCGCGAAGGAGCTACGCAAGGAAGCCGGCAAGGCGGCCGAGGAGCTCGCCAAGATTGCCGGCGAACAGCTCAAGGCGGCGGAGGCGGCTCGCAACGCCGTCGAGAATGAAATCAACAAGCCCGATAACTCCAAGGCCGACGCCATCGCCAAGCTCAACGAAGCGGCGGACAAGGTGAACGAAGCTCAGAAGGAGCAGGCCAAGGCCGAAGGGAAGGGAGAAGCGGCTGAAGCGCAGTCTCTCGCCGAGAAAATCGCGGACGCCGCCAAGGACCAGGCCAAAGCCGACGCCAAGGCCGAAGAATTGGCTCGTGGAAAATCCAACAGCCCGCTCGACGCGGCGATTGCCGAGCAGAAGGTCGCCGAAGAAGCGGCTGAAATTGCCAAGGAAGCTAAGGGGGAAGTTGCCGAGGCTCTGAAGAACGCTGCCGAAAACGCGGCTGAAGCTGCCAAGGAACTTCTTAACGGCGAAGCTGGAAAGGCTGATGCAGCCCGACAGGAAGCCCGCGAAGCTCTTGCAGAAGCGATGAAGGCCGCTGAAAAGGCTGTCGCAGAGGCCGCCAAAGCTCCCGCCGGCAAGCCCGACGCGGGTGCCGAGGCGAAAGCCGAAGCAGCCGCTGCTGAAGCCGAAAAACTGGCCGGAGAAGCTCAGGCTGCCGCGGCTGACCCCGCCGCCAAGGAAGCGGGTGAAGCTGCTGCCGAAGCTGCCAAGGAAGCTGGCGCGGCTAAGGAGCAAATTGAGGGTGGCAAGCCCGAAGCGGCCAAGGGTGCGCAGGAGAAAGCGGATGCCGCTCTCGCCAAGGCAGAGAAGAAAATTCAGGAAGCGATTGAAAATCTCGGCAAGCAGGAAGCGGGCAACCTGGCCGAAGAAGCCAAGGCCGCCGCGCAGCTCGCCGAGCAAGCCGCTCAGGTAGATCCCGGGGCTGCAGCGGCTCTGGAGCGGGCTCAAGATGCCGCTGCGGAAGGTGCCGAAGCGGCCAAGGATGCCGGCAAGGCTGCGGAAGCTCAAAAGGAAGTCGATCGGCAGCTCGAACGGGCCGCTGCGAATCTTGCCGCTCGTGAACAGCAGCTTCGCAAGGACCGTGACATCGCCGAAGCCATCGCGCAGCTCGCTAAGGACCAGCAAGCCGCCCGCGATGCAATCGCTAAAGCAGCCGAACAACTCGAACAGGCTGCCGGAGAATCCAAGCCGAGCGAAGGTAAGCCGGGCGAAAGCAAACCGATGGGTGAAGGAAAAGCACCCTCCGCCGAGCAAGTTGCTGCCGCTGAGGCCCTCAAGGAAGCGACCCAGGACTTCGCCCAAGCTCAGCGGGCCACCGGCGAAGGGGCCGCGGAAGTTTCCGGCCAGGAAGAAGTCGCCAACAAGCCGGTGAAAGAAGGGCTCGAAGCGGCCTCGAAGCTCAGCCAACCAATGGGGGAAGCACTTCCCATGGGTGAAGCCAAACCAGCGGGAGAAGCGAAGCCCGCCGGTGAAGCCAAACCCGCAGGGGAAGGCAAACCCGCCGGCGAGGGAAAACCTGCTGGTGAAGGAAAGCCCGCTGGCGAAGGCCAGCCCATGGGCGAAGGCCAACCGATGGGCGAAGGTCAGCCTGGCGATATGCCGAGCGACCTGGGGACGGGCCTCGTTCCCAGTTCCCCCGAAGTGACCGCCGATCAAATCGCCGGTCCGCAAGCCCTGGAGCAGGCAGCCCAAATCGCTGAGGCGGCGGAAGCACAAGGTTCCCCAATGCCCGGCAGCAAGGGGAAACCGATGCCCGGCCAGGCCAAGGGGAAGGGCGAACCCGGCAAGGAGCCTGGAACTGAGCCTGGGAAAGATGGAGAGCCCAAGCCCGGTAACCCGAGCCAATTGGCCAAGAAGGGTGGAGCCTCCGACAAGGGTACGCCGCAGGAAAACCAGAAACAGGAAAAGGGCGAGCTGCAACTCACTCCCGCCGCGCAAGGCGACAGCAAGGGAGAGAAGGAAAACCAGGACGCGGCTGCCGCGGCCCAGAAGTTCGAAAAGGAACCCTGGTTCGCCAAGCTCCCCCCCTCGCTCCGCAGCGCCATCCAGTCCAAGAGCCGCGGCAAGACGCCGCGCGGATACGAAGAGCGGCTGAAGCGGTATTTTGAAAGCGTGGAATGATTAAAAGGCAGATTGTATAAGGCAGAAGGCAGAATGAAGATGCTTCTTCTGCCCACAACCTTGAACCTTAAACTTTGAACCTCGAACCCACTTCCCCCATGGCCGATACCAAAGAGCAAGACGACGTTGCCGCAGTGCAGCGGTGTGAGAAAGCCTATAACCGCCTCCGCGATGAACTTTCAAAGGTCATCGTCGGGCAGAGCGAAGTCATCGAGCAGGTGCTGGTGGCGATGTTCGCCCGCGGCCACGCGCTGCTGGAAGGTGTTCCCGGCCTGGCCAAGACGCTGCTCATCAGCTCGCTGGCCAAGTCGCTGCACTTGTCCTTCAAGCGAATCCAGTTCACGCCCGACTTGATGCCGAGCGACATTACGGGGACGGAGGTCATTCAGGAAGATCCGGAAAACCACCAGCGGGCGTACAAGTTTCTGCCGGGGCCAGTCTTCGCCAACATGCTGCTGGCGGACGAAATCAACCGCACGCCGCCGAAAACGCAGGCTGCCATGCTCGAAGCGATGCAAGAGCGGCAGGTTTCTGCCGGCGGCAAGATGCACAACTTGCCCAATCCGTTCTTCGTCCTCGCCACGCAGAATCCGCTGGAGCAGGAAGGAACCTACCCGCTGCCGGACGCGCAGCTCGACCGGTTCCTGCTTTACATCAAGGTCGATTACCCCAGTGCGGCCGAGGAATGGGAAGTCGCCCGCCGAGTCACCACCGGCCAACTCGGGGACATCCAGTCGATCATCAGTGGCGACGACATCGTCGAGATGCAGAAGCTGGTCACCCGCGTCCCGGTCAGCGACCAGGTTCTCGGCTATGCCTGGGCTCTCGTCCGGGCGACCCGTCCCGGCAGCAAGGAAGCCCCCGAGTTCGTAAACAAGTGGGTGAGCTGGGGAGCCGGTCCTCGCGGCGTCCTCACGCTCGTTTCCTGCGCCAAGGCCCGGGCCATCCTCTACGGCCGCTATCACGCGACCGTGGCGGACGTGCAAGCCGTCGCCAAGCCCGCCCTCCGCCACCGCATCGCCGGCAACTACGCCGCCCAGGCCAACGGCCTGAACAGCGAAAAGCTGATCGACATGCTGTTCCAGGCGATACCGGCGGATAAGAGGTATGAGAAGCCTGCGGCGTAAAAGCCGGGGCTAGGGGCTGGGGACTAGAGGTTGGAGAAGAGCCCGGTTCTTTGTTTTTCCCTAGCCCCCAGCCCCTAGTCCCAAGCCCCATCCCATGCAAACCGTCCTCAACCGCTATCTCGACCCCGAAGTCCTCGGCCATGTTGCCGAGCGGCATCTCAATCCGCGCGGGCTGGTGATTGGAAACCTGGCGGGGGCGCACAAGTCGCCGCTAGCTGGTTTTGCGGTCGAATTTGCCGGACATCGCGAGTATGCGCCGGGGGACGATCCCAAGCACATCGACTGGCGAGTTTACTACACGCGCGACAAGTATTTCGTCAAACAGTACGAGCTGGAGACGAATTTCATCTGCCACCTCGTGCTCGATGTATCCGCCTCTATGCGGTACGGCGAGGCTCGCGAGCAGAAGCTCCTCTACGCGGCTCAGATGGCCACGATGCTCGGCTACTCCATCGTGCGGCAGAGCGACAAGGTGACGCTCTCCACCTTCGACAGCAAGGTGCGGGGCTTTGTGCCGCCGTCGAACTCCATGGACCAGATCGTGCGGATGACGCACCACCTGGATGAGATCAAGCCGGAAGAGAAGACGGCGATGGCCGACTGTCTCAACGAAATCGCCGGGCGGATGGGTCGTCGCGAGATCGTAATGATCTTCAGCGACTTCTTCACCAACCTCGATGAGTTGGAGCCCATCCTGCAAAGGCTCCGCTACAGCCGGCATGAGGTGGTCTTGTTCCAGGTGATGCACCACGACGAGTTGGCGTTTGAAATGGACGGCATGGTCAAATTCGTCGGTTTGGAAGTCCCCGAGGAACTGCTGGCGCAGACCGACGACCTGAAGCGGGCCTATCTGGCTGCCGTGAAGAAGTTCAACGACCATTTTCAGGAAATCGCCCAACGCAACGGCTGCGAGCGGGTGCTGGTGGATACCCGGCGGAGCATGAGCGAGCTGTTTATCGACTACCTGAATCAGCGGAGCATGCTGAACCGGGGAAGGTAAAATCGGATTCGTCTGTTCCTTTGGCTCACGCCAGAGAATAAACTGACGGACATGTTCTCCCTCCCCGACGGCCAGTTGCACTTGCATTGCCCCCGCCGGGAGTTTTTGCGCTACGGGGCGGGGCTGGCAGCGATGGGGGGACTGATATCGCCTCTGACTTCCGCGTTTGGAGCGGAGGCAAAGCCGGCCAGCGGCAAATCGTGCATCTTCGTGTACTTGCTCGGTGGCCCACCCCATCTGGATACCTTCGATCTCAAACCGGATGCCCCGACGGAGATTCGCGGGCCGTTCCAGCCGATTGCGACGAGCGTCCCCGGCGTTTCGATTTGCGAGCACTTGCCAAAGCTTGCGAATCTGGCCCATCGCTATGCCCTGGTACGGAGCGTGAGCCATCCGAACAGCAATCACACGCCGATGATCTATTACACGCTCACCGGCCGCGTGACCGCCCTCCCCGCGCAGGACAACGACATCCGTCCACCGCTGCGGGAGGATTTTCCGCACCACGGCTCGGTCGTCTCGAACTTTCGCTCCTCCCGCTCGGACATCCCCGGCTACGTGGCGATTCCCGAACTCGCCATCCGCAGCAGCCTTTCCGGCGAATACAAACGGGTCCGCAGCCCTCTTCGCGGCGGCAATGCCGGCTTTCTGGGATCGCGGCTGGACCCGCTGGCGGTGAACGGCGAGCCGGGGACGCCGCAGGCCATTCCCGCGCTGGCTCTGCCGGAAGGAATGTCGCTCCGCCGATTCGAGGAGCGGGCCGATTTTCTCGCGCAGCTCGACAAGGGCAAGTCGCCCGCCACCAGCGACGGCTTCGAGGCGGTCCGGAAGCGGGCCATCCTCCTGACCGGTGCCGCCAACGACGGCCGCTCTCCGCTTTTCTCGCTGGAAGAAGAGCCGGCCAAAGTGCGGGATCGCTACGGCCGCCATCGCTTCGGCCAGGCGCTGCTCCTCGCGCGCCGCCTTACCGAAGCCGGCGTTCCGTTCGTCGCCGTCCATTTCAACGAAATGACTGTCTGCGACGGCTGGGACACGCACAGCAAAAACTTCGAGGCCTGCCAGACCGAGCTTTTGCCGTATCTGGACCAGGGAATGTCCGCCCTCATCGAAGACTTGCATGACCGAGGCCGGCTCGACGATACGCTGATTGCCTGCCTGGGAGAGTTTGGCCGCACCCCCAAAATCAACGCCAACGCCGGCCGCGACCACTGGGGAGATTGCTCTTCCGCTCTCCTCGCCGGCGGTGGCATCTGCGGCGGACAGGTCTTGGGCGAATCCGACCGCCAGGGTGCATTCCCGAAGTCGGACAAGATTGATCCCGTCGACCTCCAGGCCACGATGTATCACTGCCTGGGCCTGAACTTACAGAACCCCATCTATGACCAGCTTCACCGGCCCCATGCGATCACGACGGGGAAAGTGGTCAGGCAACTGTTGTAACAGTTCTCCTCAAGCCGTCAGCGCCCGATTCGAAAGTTCACAGGCACAATGACGTTCTGGGCAATGGGGGTCGCTCCGCTGCGGGCAGGTGAAAACTCCCAGGTCGCCACGGCGTCCAGCGCCGATTGATCCATTTGCCGATAGCCGGAAGAGCGGTGGATGTTGACGGATACGGGCTTGCCGTTGGACCCCACAAGGACCAGCAATTGCACGCTCCCCTCAACCCCGCTCAGTAGCAGATCCGGCGGATAAATCGGCTCGGGTCGCCGTGCGAAGGTGGGGGGCACTTCCGCTCCACTCGACTGTCGCGAGACAATCGTACGCTGGTTTTCGGTGAGTGTCTCCACCTTGGCAGGGTGTGCCGTCTCCTGCCGTGCCGGATGGCGTGACGGCTGAGCAGTATTGGTCGGGTTCAGAGGAACAGGCTGCAATTCGGGTTCGCGCCTCAGACTCGAAGTGGCTGCGATCTGCGGAGCGGAAGATTGTTCAATACTGACATCGCTGCTTGTCGCCGTTGCCTCCGCTAGTTGTTTGGGTGGGGGAGATTCCGACGGCGCTGGGGAATCGTGCGTGGGGACGGGACTTTCGTCGCGGATCAATGGGTCAGGAGGCTCGGACGGCTCCGACTGTTGGATCACCGCGGTCGTCGCCGCTTCTGTTTCTTGCTGCAAGGCCACGCATAACAGGTTAATCGCTGTGCTCCCGCGCTGGCGGTCTTGAGCTTCCGGCAGCGTGTAGTTTCCCAGCGTAAAGTACGCGCAGATTCCATGCACGGCGAGGCTGGCCACCAAACCGCTCCGCAATCGGGAATTGCGGAGCGGCATCTGCTCTGCGTTGGAAACCACGAGGCTGCTCAAGCGAAGGATCTCAGGCTGGGCTCAAAGGAAGGATGCTCCATTCTAGCCGATAAGCAAACGCTGGGCCAAATGCCTATCGCTGAAATTCATAACCAAAGATGGCGTTGAAGCCCGTCCCATCCACGCCGCTGCCATGCACCCGGTAATAGGTGTCCGTGATGTTCTCCACCACCAGGCTGACGCGGTGCTGATCGAATTCCCCGTAGGTGGTGCCCGTTCGCACGTTAAGCGTTCCGTAACCGGGAGTGGCGAACACGCCGTTGACGTAGAATCGGCTGTCGGTCGAGGCCGCCGCGCTGTTGCGGTCCTGGCGATTGACCAGCCAGGTAAAGACGTCGACATACGACCGCCGGCGGTCGTCGCGCCACCGCAGGCCAAGTACGCCCTGGGTCGGCGGAATCCGCGAGACCGGCTGCTGGAGCGTGTCGTCGCGACCGAAGGTGTAGGCGAAGTTGCCGTAAGCCGCCCAGTTCTGGGTGACCAGGTACTCGCCCGACAATTCGGTGCCGTTGAGATACGCCTGGTGGTTCCCCAGGATCACGTTGTTGTTCACGACGTCGCGTGTGATGTAGTCGTCAATCTTTGTCCACCACTCGAAGATCTGCACGCGGAGGCGTTCGCCGTCGTGCTTGACTCCCACCTCGTACGTGTAGCTGTGTTCGGGCTGCACGTTGAGCGCGAGAAGTTGCGGCGATTGCGACGCGTTCTGCTGGAACGTATTGTTTGCGGTGAGATCGTCAATCGTCGGTGCCCGATATCCTTCATACACACCGCCGACCAGTGCCGTTTCGTCCGTCAGCTTGTAGTTGAGGCCGACGCTGCCAACCCAGTCCTGATACGTCCGCTCAAAGAAAACATCCTGCTGCACGTTGCCCGGGAATGTGAACCGGGGTGTTCCTGAAAGATTCGAGTTTTCGTACCGCGTTCCCACGACGGCGTTGAGACGCTGCGTGAGATTCACGTCCCAGGTCAAGTAAGCCCCCGCCCGGTTGGCAAGCGCATCATCGGGATACTGCGGGCCTGCCGCCTGCTGGCTGGGGGGCAAGGGATTGCCAGTCTGCACGCTGTACCGCCGTCGGCTGGAGTCGATGTCTTCGTGGTAGTAGTCCACGCCGTAGGTAAAGATGCCCACTCCTTCGTCGCTTAAGTCCTTAGCCAGCGTCAACTGGTAGCCCAGCATGTCGTCGGTAAACACCCCTTCCTGACGCCGCGTGTAGTTATTGAGCGGCACGCTGAAGTTGGTGAACTCGCGGGAGGCCTCTTTGGTCTGCTGGTACGAAAAAGTGGTGCTGAACGTGTCGTACAGCAGGTTTTCCGAGTCCGAATAGCCCTGCCAGCGGACATAAGCCAGATCCCGCTGCTGGGGATCGAAGAACGTAGGCCGCGCTGTATTGCCTGGCCGATTGAAGACGAACGGCTCAAAACGGTCGCTGCGGGGAAGGTCCTGCTGCGCGAAGTGCGAGAAGGCGAACGTCAAATACTGTGATTCGCTCAGCATGTAGTTGTATTTCACGTCCGCCGCGTACTGGTCGTAATTCGTGAACGGCTGTCGCCCGCGCCCGCCGCCGATATCCACGTCGTGAACGTCCATGTAGCTGGCCCCGGCAAACACGCCGCTCCGCCCAACCCACCCCTCCACGTTGGCCCGGCTATAAGGCGCTCCATCAGCCGTGCTGTAATACTGTTTGAACGAGCCTCCGCGGTAATCTCCACCGAAAGGGCTGGCCGAGCGGGTCACAATGTTGATCACGCCACCAATGGCATCGCTACCATAGAGCGTCGAGCCGCCGCTTCGCATCACTTCGATCCGCTCGACCTGTCCGGGATCGACGGTGTTGAAATATTGATTCGGGCCGGCCCGCAGCACGGAGTTGTTCATGCGAATGCCGTCCACCAGAATCAGCACTTGCTGTCCAGTCAAGCCGCGAATGAACGGCGAGGCTTGTCCCTTCCCCGTCTGTTGGATGAGGACACCGGTTTCATATTGAAGCGCGCGAAACATATCGCCGGCGTGCTTTTCGCGGATCGCTTCCAGATCGACAATCGAGCCGAAGTTCGACTGGTCAAACAGCGACTTGTCCCCTTTGATGACGCTGTTGAGCCCGCCGGCGTCGAGTGGCGAGCCCCCTCCGAAATACTGGTCGGCAATCGAGGGAAACAAGGAGTTCCCCGGTCCATCGATGATCTCGTCTGCCGGCGTAAGGTTGCCAATCACCTCTGTCGGCGGAAGGACGGGAGGCTGATTCTCGGCCGGTTGAAATGCCGTCGGCTCGACCTGGGCCTCTTGTTCGCCGTCCGTAATTTGGATGGGTTCGGCTTGCAATGGAGAAACAAAGAAACCCGCTAGCGCAGCGGCAACTGTGAGCCTTTTGGTAACGCGGAACATGTCAGAAAACCCCCCGGCACTCCGCCATGCGACGTGGCCCAAGGCTGGTCGCGAAGCGGGGAGCATGTAGATAACGTAATGGTTCGGCCCGAGTAGCGTGCCGCGCTCAGCAACGATTTTTCGGGCTGCACAGTTTCGCGCGGTGATGCCGGCTGTAAGGCCAGAAAATCACCGAGGCTGGCGAATAATTCGCCGCGGAGCCCTCGCTCCGTGAGTTCGTAGCGAGCAGAACCGTGCTAGCGATGCTGGCACAACGATTGCGTTGGAACTCCGGCCCATGCCGCACTCCACCGATCCCGACGACCTTTCCTCAGGTGAGCCGGGCAAAACCTCGCCGCCGACAGCGGCCTCTGGAGACCCCATTCCCTCAACCGGCCCGCCGCACATCTACCAAAGCGAAGAGCTCTTTCGCGGTCGCCGCGAAGTCTGGATTGAGCATGGCGACGTCCGCTATCGCCTCCGAATTACGACGGCCGGCAAATTGATTTTGACGAAGTAGGCCCGGCCCCGTTCCTAAGAAAGTCCGCCCCCCAGCTCCTCGTTCTCTTTCTTGACGCTGCTGCCGTCGGGGGTTTCGTCCTTGTTGATGTCGTACCAGGCTTCCTCGAAGGCGAGGTAGCCACCTTTCCCGCTGTTGGCGTTCTTGATGGCGACGTTGGTGGCCAGGGCGATCACGGCGTCGCCGAGGGCGACTTCGGGGCGGCAACGGAGCTCGGTGCGGGGGCGGCTGTTGCGGATGCACCAGGCGAAATGCTCCATCTCTTCCCGATAGCCGCGGCTGACGGGACCCTGGTTTTCGGCGGCCTTGGCGAGGGCCGGGCCTTTGCCGCTGGCCTGGGTATCGAGAGTGGGACCGCCACCGTCGGCTTTCACGCCGACCTTGGTCGTGGTCGCGGAGTCCTTGTAGAGGAAAACATCCTGCTCGCGCTCGAGCACAATCGTTCCCTTGCTCCCCATCACCACTTCCCCATAGCCGCCAAATCCGTTGCCATTGATGGAGGAGTAGGTGACGACGATTTTCTTGTGCGGATCCTGCTGATAGTCCGGAATTCCCTTGGCTGGATCGGGGTAGTTCATCTCCGGGTCGTAGTAGCCCGGCTTGAACGTCGGGTCATAGCCGGGGCCAGGGAACTCGAACATGCAATAGACATGGTCCTCGGCATCGCGGTCATAGGGGAAAGTGTGCCGGCCGCCGACCGCATGGACGGATAGGGGGTGGGCCTTCTTGCCGTCCTGTCGCAGGGCGCTGCAAAAGATGCTGGCCGCGTCGAGCTGATGGCTGCCGAGTTCTGCCATCAGTCCGCCGCCGGTTCGCTGAAACAGCCGCCAGCGAACGAGCTCCTCCAGGGCGGTGCGAGTCTTGCCGTCGCCGGGGAGCTTGAAGTCCTGATATCCGTATTCGTTCGCCTTCACGCCGGCATCTTCCATCCAGGCCTTCCACTGAGCGACTTTCTTGTCGAGCTGATTCTTCTCGGCCCCGCTGGCGTCCTTCGCACCTTTGACGAGCTTTTTGTACTGCTCCTCGACGAAGTTCCGCATCACCACTTTGCCCTCTTTGTCACGGGCCTCCACCTTCACCGGCAGCGGCTTTTGCCAACTGTCACCGCCGGGGAGGTTCCCCCGGTGCCACTGGGCTCGTATGTGGTGAAGCTCTCCGAGCAGGCCCCACTGGATCATGTTGACCGCGTTGTCGTAGAGAACGCTGTAATGCCGCTGGTGGCCGACGGCGAGGTAGAGATTGTGCTTGTCGGCCACGCGGGCCATCAACTTGCACTGGGCCACGTTGTGGGCCATTAGTTTTTCGGTCAGGACGTGCTTCCCCGCTTTGAGCGCGTCGATGCAGACCGGGGCATGTAGGAACAGTGGCAGGGCGATGATGATCGCTTCGACGTTCGGGTCCTCCAGCACTTTTTTGTAATCGCTGTAGACCTTTATATGCTTCTCCGCTTCTTCGCGGCTTTTGTAACCATAGACAGCATTAAGACCCGGGCGAGCACCGGTGGCGGTCTCGCTTTCGTAGTCCCCCTCAAAGGCCCGGTGGATGTTGAACGGGCGGATATCGCAGATGGCGACGCAGTCGATGTACTTGGGGTTCATCGCCCCAATCAGGACACCACCCTCGTCGCCAGACCCGATGAGCGCGACCCGGAGCGGCTTGGCGAGGCCGCCGCTGCTGTCGCCGTAGCCGAAGTAGGCCGCGCCGAGGCCGGCTCCGCTGACGATGCCGAGGCCGACGATGTCCTTGAGGAACTTGCGGCGGTTGGCGTCGTTGGGTTCGTTGGCCGCCGCCGCTTGAGCGGCCGCTGACTTGGCAAAGTCTCCCTGGTTTTTCTTATCGAGAGCTTCCACGGCGGAAAGGTAATTCTCTTTGCCGACGGTCTTTTCTTCGGGATTCAGGTTCATCGTTTCGCTCCTGTAATTTGCATCGCGCGAGCCGAGTTGCCGCCAGCGGACTTGGAAGCACAGCACGTCTTCCAGCAGTCGCAGAGCAGGGTATCGACGCTCGCCATCTTTCCGGCACCCACCGCCGCCAGGGCGAAGAGGGCCAGCATTTCAACGGATTGATAATAAACGGGCGCCGCCCCCGGATAGCCCGGCCACTGCGCGGCACAGACCGAGGCCAGAAACAGCCCCGCCAGCAGAGCCGCGGTGCGGGTGAAGAGGCCGACAATCAGGCAGGCACCCACCACCAGATCGAACCAGGGGATGAACCAATCGGCGAAGTCAGCGGCAAACGGCCCGCTCCTCGTGAACTTGCCAATCGGCAGCGGCCCGCCGGCAGCGGCCCGTTGCTCGGGGGTGGCGACGTTGTTGAAGTCGTTCTCCACGTTCTTCCACAAGGCATCCATCTTGGAGAGGAGTTGCCCCTTCAGCTTCATCCATTCGCCGGTGATTCGGGCATCGTGGGTTTGCAAGGTCTCCATTCCGGCCCGCTCGGGTTTGCTCGCGTTGGCATCGCGCCGCTCGAGCTGCTTGTAATACTCGTCGAGCGTTTCCGAGTTCTCATCGAAGAACTCCTGCAGCCGCTGATCGGCCCGAGCCAGCAGCTCTTCGGTTTGGCTCACTTGCTGCTCGTCAAATCCGTAATGATGGGCGACTCGGTCGCGGTAGGTCGTCCAGTAACCAAGTGTCGCCTCGGCATTCAGCCGTTGATACCCATCGGGGTCCGTAAGAGTCCCCTTGTACAGGGATGCGAAAGGACCCTTGGCATTCTGCAAAAAGCCGGCTGACGAAAACGGCTTGGGGGCGCGAATCTTGTCGAGCCCCTCCATCATGAAGTGCAGGCCGATCATCAGCCGCAAAGCGACAATTGCAACTGCGGCCAGCGGGCCAAGCTGAGTGCGACACATAGGAGAGCAGGCGAAAGGTGGGAGCTTAGGGCAAGCCTTCCATTATGGTCACAAACAGCGAATTTCTCAACGGGCTGGCTGCCGTAGCTTAGCCGCCGCGTCCACGCGGCGCTCACGGCGCTCCCCCGCGTGGACGCGGGGGCTAAGCGGGACTTCCGAGGTCCACTCGCGTACAATGATTTCATGTCCAATCCAACCCGCCTCGGCGGCATCATTCATACCTATCAGAAGTACGACCCCGGGAAATTCCCCAGCCCGACCGCTCCGCCACCGGACGTAGTCTCGCCGGCGTTTGAGCATTTCCTGGCCTACGGCGAAATGCGGGAGCTGACCGAGGAAGAACTGGCCCGAGCAGTCCGCCTCGACCCCAGCCAGATGGGGAACCTGGGCCCCAGCCTCGATTTTCTGCTGGCGATGCTCCTGGAGCGGAAGCGGAAAATCCTGGCCAAGTACGAGACGGAGACGGTCCAAAAATCCGTTCGCCGCGAATACAACCGCGCCGCCGAAAAAGCCAAGCCTCCAGCAGGCATCGAAGGCCGATTCCGCAAGGCGGTGAAGGAAGAACAGCTCCGCGACCTGGAAATGCTCTGGTATGCCGCCGGGGCGGAGCGGAGCAAGTTCGGCCATCAGATCCTGCAGCTCGTCGAGCGGCTGGGGGAGAAGTATCAGATTGATGAGCTGGCGGGGAAGTACACGTTCACCGGCCGGACGAGCATGACCGTCCCCGAGGCGCTGGAGATCAAGGAAGAGTTGGAGAAGATCGACGAGCTGCTGAAGCAACTCGAAGAAGCCCGCAAGTCGGCTCAGATCGGCATCATCGACTTCGACCTGCTGGAACAATTCACCGAGCCCGGCGGCAAGGAACAGCTTGAAGAGATGCAGCGGATGGTCGAGAACATGGTCCGCGAATTGGCCGAGCGCCAGGGATTAGAAAAAGGGGCCGACGGCGGCTTCAAGCTTACGCCGCAGGCCTATCGCCTCTTTCAAGGTCGCCTCCTCGAGCGAATCTTCAGCTCGCTGCAAGCCAGCCGCACTGGCCGACATCAGGGGCCGATCGTCGGCGAAGGGGCGGTCGAGTTTCAGCAGACCAAGCCGTACGAGTTCGGCGACTCGCTGACGCAGATGGACATTCCCCAGTCGTTCATCAACGCGATGGTCCGCACCGGCGGCGGCCTCCCCGTGCGGCTCAAGCAGGAGGACATCGAAATCCACCGGACGCGGAACACCCCCAAGTGTGCCACTGTCGTCATCATGGATATGAGCGGCTCGATGCGGTACGACGGGCAGTACATCAACGTCAAGCGGATGGGGCTGGCCCTCGACGGCCTGATCCGCCGCGAATACCCCGGCGACTTTCTGCAATTTCTGGAGATGTTCACCTTCCCCCGCGTCGTCCCGCCGGGCCAAATCATCGAGCTGATGCCCAAGCCAGTCAGCCTCTACGACCCGTTCATCCGGATCGAGCTCGACATGAGCCGCGATGACATCAGCGAGCTCCGCATCCCGCAGCACTTCACCAACATCCAGCGGGCCCTGCAACTGGCCCGGCAATTCCTCTCCGTCCAGCCCACCCCCAACCGCCAGATCATCCTCATCACCGACGGCCTCCCCACCGCCCACTTCGAAGGAACCATCCTCCACCTCCGCTATCCCCCGCACCCCAAAACCGAAGCCGCCACGCTGCGGGAGGGGCTCCTCTGCCAGAAAGACGGCATCACCATCAACATCTTCCTCGTCCCCAGTTGGTCACAATCCGAAGAAGACATCCGCTTCGCCTACCGCCTCGCCGAAGGGACCAAAGGCCGCGTCTTCTTCACCGCGGGGAAGGATTTGGATCGGTACGTGGTGTGGGATTATGTGAAGAGGAAGAGGGAGATTATTGCGTGAATACGACAACAACGCGAGAAGAATTCTCTCAGAAGGTCAAAACGACGCTCGGTCAGCGAGTCAACTATCTATGTTCAAATCCGTCTTGTCACGAGTTCACCAGTGGACCACATTCGGACGACAATAAACCGCTAATCTTGGGAATTGCGGCTCACATTTGCGCCGCTTCGCCAGGTGGACCGCGATATAACGCGGCGCAGACCGTTGAGGACCGGAAGAGCACGGCAAACGGCATTTGGCTGTGTGACCGTCATGCAAGGGAGATCGATTCAGATCATGCCCGGTTTTCTGAATCGCTATTGAGAGACTGGAAGGCCCAGACGGAGGCATTTGTTGGTGGTGGTGCCCCAACGCCCAGTCTGCCACAAATCACTTTGCGAACATTGCCTGGATTGCGCCTTATCCAAGGTCGTATCATCACTCAGGAAAACGCGGACGAATTCCGCGATCACGAGTTGATCGTCGAGAATACTTCACGACTTGATATGCGCCAGGTGCAACTGAGAGTTCAGTTCCCGGAGCCACTTGTTGAATTCGCGACGATTGAAACGAAACCTGCCGACGCAGTTGTCGCGGTTCGAGCGCCCAGAATCGTTGTGGAGTCCGTGCCGTTAACTGATTCGAGTGGACCGGGAGTGCCTTGGAACTTGTCCCAGCGGGATCCGGAAAAACCTCGCCCACTTCGCCGCTTCAGCGTAATGCTGATCGATGTGTCCTCGCTACCTGCGCTCCAGCGGCTGGCTATCACCTTAGTGGCGCCACGACCAAATAATCCGACTCCATTCGAAGAGGTCTTTGAGAACAATTCCGAGACAATATTTCGATATAACTTGACCGGCTCGTTTGCCTTCGATTGGAACCGTGAAGTTCGACACTTGAAGACGTGGTCTCATCTCACGTTCGATTCTCAAAGTAGGAGAATAACGAGTGGTCCGACATTGGCATCGCAGCCCGGGGGGCGACATGTTGCCATTGGTGGGGGCCTTATCGATTGAGCCCTTTGAATCCGCGAGTTGACAGGACAGCGTGGATTTTTTGAGGCATGGCTCCGGTGTCCAATGGTGATTGGAACGCGGCTGCCGCTTCGGGTATTCTGAGTCTGCCCGAATAAACGGAGTCAGGCTCTGCTGGGAAGCAACCTGACAAGGGATATTCGGGAAGGGCGGTGCGCTAATGGTGCAGCCGGGCTCCTGTTTGGCATTTGCCGCCAGGGGCCAATTTCTCCTCGCCCTCGCAAAAGGCCATTGGACACCCGAGCCATGCGTTAAAAAATCCACCTCCACTTCTCGCGTCTTCGGTCGACCTGACAAATGCCTTGCGAGAGGCCAACAGCCCACTTCTCGCCGTGCATCCTTTCGCTCCACACTTTAAATGTGTTGATAAACCTCGCCTCTCAATTCTCACAACTTGTTGTCTAATCGCAGGTTGCGAAAACCGACCCCCCTGGGTATTTCAACACACCCCCTCGTTCCCTACCGCAAACCGCCCGAGAGAAAAAACACTCTACCGGGGGGAGGCGAAGCGACCGACCGATAGCCGCCGCGCTCTTTCCTGGAATTCAACCGGATTGTCAATGAGCAGACTGTTCGCAGAGGACTGCAATACCGATAACTATACGTATGTGCATGTACGCAGTCAATAGTCCGAATCCACAATTTACAGGGGCACGGCTTTGGGCCGTCTACCAGGGGTTGTGAGCCAGCGCCCCGCCTGCAATAGACACGCTGCTTGACACCAGCCTGACGCGCAAGCGAAGGACAGTACTGCCTCCTTGAGGAATCGACGCTTTCCTTCGCTTGCGCTTCAGGCTGGTGTGCGAAATCATGCCATCTTCGCTGCAACGCTGGCCAGTATCTCCCGCACCTTCTCAAAGCTCACAGGCTTGACCAGATGGTGGTTGAACCCGGCGGCCAGGGAGCGCTGGCGGTCGGCTTCTTGTCCATAGCCGGTCATGGCGATCAGCAGCGCGCTCTGGGTATCGGGTTGCACTCGCAGCCGCCTGGCTACTTCAAACCCGTCCAGTCCCGGCAGCCCAATGTCGAGCAGCACCACTTCGGGGTGGAAGTCGACCGCGGCCTCCAGGGCGGCGGGGCCGTTGTAAACCATTCGCACATCGTGCCCAGTTGCTCGCAAGAGCATCCCCAGTGTCTGAGCCGCATCGATGTTGTCGTCCACCACCAGCACCCGCAGCGCTGGTCCTGGCGATTTGGCCGCCGCGGTCACCACGACTGCCGGGGGGAGCGCGGGGCTCAGCAGAACCGGCAAGTGGACCACAAATTCGCTCCCCTGACCCAAGGTGCTATGGGCCTCGACCCGTCCCCGGTGCAATTCCACCAGCCGTTGGACCAGGCTCAGTCCGATACCGAGCCCCCCTTGGGCCCGGTCCAATGAACGTTCGGCCTGCGTAAAGAGGTCGAAGACGTGCGGGAGCAGTTCGGGAGCGATACCGACGCCCGTATCCTTGACCCTGAGCACTGCCTCGTCCCCTTCTTGCCGGACGGATAGCCAGATCTTCCCGCCATCGACCGTATATTTGGCGGCATTGGTGAGCAGGTTGACGACCACCTGCTCCAGCCGGGAGGCGTCGGCGTAGAGCCAAATGGGCTCTGGCGATAAAGTCGCCTCCAGAGAGTGCCCGTGCTGGCCAATCAAGGGGCCAACCGTTTCGATCGCATTTTCCACAATGCCGTTCAGGGCGACCCGTTCCTGATGCAGGTGGATCCGGCCAGTGGAAATACGGGAGACTTCCAGCAGATCATCCACGAGACGGGTTAACTGCGCCAACTGACGCTCGATAATGGTGCGGGCTTGCTGTTGCAGCACTTCCTCGTGCGGCTGAAGACGGAGGAGTTGCACGGAATTGGAGATGGGGGCGAGTGGATTTCGCAGTTCGTGCGAGAGCATCGCCAGGAACTCATCCTTGCGGCGGTGGAGGTCGACCAGGGCTTCCGTCTGCACCTTCAACTGCCTCTCCAGACGGCCGCGCTCGCTAATGTCGCGAATGCTGAACTGGATGACGTTCCGGCCCCCTTCCCCTTCCCGGTAGACGTTGGCAATTACCTCTACTTCGATTCGCTTTCCCTGTTTCGCTTGCAGAGGAAGATTCTCGTAGCGCACATAGCCTTTTTCTTGAAGTTCGCGGACGGTGGCCTGACTGGCCGACTTGTTTTCGAGCACGCCGATCTCATGGAGCTCCTTCCCCAGGAGCTGGTGGGCTTCCACTTCCAGCAAACCACACAGAAAGGCGTTGGCGTCGGTAATTCTGCCGGTCTGGGCATCCAGAATCAGAATGCCGTCTTGGGCGGACTCGAACAGGCGGCGATAACGAACCTCCGAAGAGCGCATGGTCGCTTCAGACAGGGCGCGTTCAATCAAGTCCGCCGCCTGCCGGACCAGAATGTCCAGCCGGCGCAGTTCGCGCTTCGGCGGCAGGTGCGGGCTGCGCCAATGCGTGGTGATCATCCCCAGCATGATTCCGTCCCGCGAGAGCAGCGGCGTGGATTGAGAGGCGCGAACCCCCGCTGCCAGTTGGGCCTCACCGGTGGGAGTTCCCGCGATGCCTGGGAACGTCTCGATGTCGGGCACAACGACCCGGCTGCCGCTGCGGAGCGCCATGCCGCAGGAAGTGTTGGAATCGCTCGCCACCCACTCAAAGGTCTTGCTGGAGGCGGGGTCCAACCCGTGATGGGCCAGCAATCGCAACGCGTTTCGTTCGGGGTCGAAGATCTGCATGCTCGCCATGTCCGAGCCCATGATATCCGCGGCGGCTTCGACGATGTGCTGATACAAATCAGCGACATCGCCGGCCCGCACCATGCGACTGCTCATCTCCTGCAAGCGTCGCGTGGCCGACAACTCCCCCGCCAGCAGTCCGTTGGTCGTCGCCAGCGCGGCCTCCGCCCGCTGCGCCTGGTCGACCATTTCATGCTGCCGGACCGATGAGACGAGCAGGGCATCGTTTATTTCCCGGAGCTGCTGCCCGAAGGTCATGTCGTCGGTAGCGGGAGAGGTAGTCATGGGGATTCCTTATCCTGTGGGGCAGGATCAACACGCAGCTCGGGAATCCCTCCCGAATCGAACGACCACGGAGCCGGGATGCCGGTGGTCAACCCGCGGTATCCTCGGAGTGGTTCTCCCATGATAACTCCCCGGGGGGTGATCGTGTATTCCCACATGTCAATGCTGTGCTCGCTGCCGCGCATTTTGACCACGATGAGCATTTTGCGGAGTTGCCCGTTAATGGACACGTATCTCAGGCGGACGATGTCTTCCGCGAGGAACGAAATGGCGAAGTTGCTCAGCCCCATCGAGGTGAAGTTCTCCTCCACCTCCACGGTGCTCACGACCGTCACCCCCAGCCGCGTGAGTGCGCCAATCATGCGATAGAGGGACTCGCGAAACTCGTGGCGGAATTCAGGCGCCAACGCCATTTCAAAGCCGACCAGCGAGTCCAGAACCACTCGCTTGGCTCCGACCTTTCGGACCGCATGGATCACCGCATGCACCGTCTCATCCACGGAGAGGTCCAGCGGGCGGAGATAAATGATCTTGAGAGAACCATCTTTCTGGGGCGCGTCAAAGTCGATTCCGAGCTTGGCGGCCCGGTGGACGTAGGCGGCAGGAAGCTCCTCGAAGATGGCGATTACCCCCGGCTCGCCCTGGCGCAGGCCTTCGGCGACGAACTGGGAGGCCAGCACCGACTTGCCCGATCCGGAAGGCCCGGCCAGCAGCAGGCTATCCCCTTCGGGGATGCCACCTCCCATGATCGCATCAAATTCGGGAATGCCGGTGGAAAGTCGGCGCGTTCCCTTGACGCGGTCGGACGCTTCGGAAAGGCCGAAGGTGCGTGGAAAAGCCTGCAAGCCTCCTTCGGTGATACGAAAGGTGTGCAGCCCGGGGACCGACTCCTGTCCCCGGAGCTTCATGACCTGCAGCTTGCGGACGATCGAATTACGCTCGACGTTTTGGTACAGCCAAAACAACCCGTCGGCGACCGTGAAGACCGGGTTGTCGCGCAGCTCCCCTTCAACGTACTCGCCAATCAGAAATGTGGTGGCCTGCCAACTGGTGAGGTGCAGCGCCAGTCGCTGCACGAAGCCTTGTAGTTCCAATTCGCTCGTGGAGGTCCCTTGGGCCCGGCGGACGACGGTGCGGAACGAGTCCACCACCACGATTCCTGCCTGCGACTCCTCGACCTCCTTAATAATCTCGTCCAAAACCGCGCCCAGGTCTTTTTCCAGCACCACCTGGCTGAGATTGATGAAGCGGATTGATCCATCCAGCTTGGCCTGGTCGAAAAATGTGAACTGCTGCTGGTAGCGAAGCATTTTGATCGCCGGCTCCCCCAGCACGGTGAAATATAGCGCCGGCCGCTCGGGGGTGGCGTTGGCGAACATGATCTGATGCGCGAGAGTCGTTTTTCCGCAGCCCGGCGCGCCGGCGATGATATTGAAGGAATATTCGGGCAGGCCGCCCCCCAGGATCTCGTCCAGCCCCGACACGCCGGTGGGCAATTGCCGGATTGCGACTCGTTGTCGACTCGGTCCTGAGGCTGGTTCATTTCCCGCGGGCGAACTCATGATATCTCCATCCTCTTGGGCTATTTCTCGCTCTCAAACGTCGCCTGCGGCCAGGCCTCGCGCACCAGGCGGAGCGTGATCGCCTCGCCGACAAACGTGACCAACAGCGCGAGCAGATGCGTGGTAATCGCCATGGCCGCGCGGGCCACTTCCATCTCGCCGCTCTCCCCCTCCGTCGCCAGTTTTTCCAGACCCACCAAAGAACCGTCGGGACCAAGCTTGACCGACTGCAGCGCAGGGACATCCACTCGGGCCAGAGTCAAAGACCGTCGCAACAGCGAGTTGAAGCCGTCCGCACCGGCAAATCGCGTCAAAGAAATTCGCAGCTTGTCGCACACCCGCACCGCTTCATGGACGGGCGGATTTGCCGTGGACTTACTCGCTGCTTCCACCGCCAGTAAGCGCTGGGCCAGGGTGCGCAAGGATTTGGACGGAATTTCCATCAAGCCGTAGTGTAACAGGTTGTTGACGTCAACGCTTGAAAATCGCTCGGTCGTCGGAAACGAACAGTCGTGATCGATAGGCGTTGAGCAAAATGTGCGCCTATAATAGCACTTGCCTCCCTTAGCCGATCAGAACTCTAAAACCCTACCGGCAGCGGCGCTAGAAAAATCCTCTGAGGATATTCGTCGGTCGCGGGCAAGGTGAGGCGAAGAGCGTGCAGCAGCAGTCGCTGAGGTTCGCTCGGCCGGGGTCCGTAGAGCCGGTCGCCCAGAATGGGGGCACCCAGGTGGGACAGATGGAGGCGAAGTTGATGCGTTCGACCCGTCTCTGGCCAGAGGCGGACCCGCTGCCTGCCGCCGGCAGCCGTCTCGAGGGAATAGCGAGTGACCGCCCGCTGACCGCCGCGCTGCACGACCATCATCCGATCCCGCCGCTCCGGGTCGGGCCCCAGCCGGAGATCAATGACTCCGCTGGGGGCGAGGTGATGGGGCGTTGCCACGACGGCCAGATACTCCTTGAGAATAGTATGGCTCTTAAAGGCCGTATCCAAATACTTGTTGATTGCTCCTGGCCGAGTTAGCAGCACGATGCCGGACGTATCCCGATCGAGCCGGTGAAACAGCACGAGCGGCCCAAATCTGGCGCTCGCTAGCTCCAGCAGATTGGCGGTCGGGGAGAACCGTTTGGGCTCGCAGAGCAGACCGGCCGGCTTGTTGATGGCGATTAAATCGGTCTCCTCGGCGACGACCCAGGCATCGTCGAACAGAGCGGGGGGAGGAGTCTTGGGGCTGGGGGGGCTGGCAATCTCCAAACGATCGCCGTTGTGTACTTCCCAGGAGGACAGCCAAACCACCCGTCCATTGAGTTGGACCTTTCCCGCGGCAATCAAGCGCTGCACCGCCTGGCGTCCCCACAGCGGAAACTGATCGCGCAGCACCCGGTCCAGGCGAGTGGATTTCGCCAGCCCCCGCGCGGTGAACAGAGCCTTGGTTGCTTTCGCCATCAGGTTTTAGTGGGCCAACCAACTTGCCAATGGATTTGACCGGCATCGTATCACGGGATGGGAGAGAAGCCATCCAGCGAAAGCAAAACGAATGAAAATGGGAGGGGCCTTTCCTACTCGTACTCGTACTCGTACTCCTGCTCCTACTCGTCTGCGAATTTCCACCGCCGGGCGGAAGAGGAGTAGGAGTACGAGTACGAGGACGACTTTGAACTCCGGCAGCTCTCGCTATCCGTTTTCTCCCTCTCATGATAATATGAAGAAAGTCGATACCTACATCGCATTTCGAGATAGCTAATGGACCCCCTTCACCTTTGCATCGCCTTGGGTCCGGTAGCGATCTATTTTCTCCTTTTGGGAAGCATCAATCTCTCGCGGCGGCCGTTTGTCACATCAGGGACAAGAGATGCGGCGGCACTGGGGATTGCCATCGGCGGGTTTGTCGTCGCCGGGCCAATGGAGCTCTTCCTGCCCGAGTCGGCTGCGGTCCGGATGGGGTTTTGGGTCTGGCCGACCTGCATTGCCTTCTACATCCTGTGCCTCTCACTCGCCGTGCTGCTGATGCGGCCCCGGATTGTGATTTACAACGTCACGTTTGAGCAGCTCCGGCCGTCGCTGGCCGATATCGTGCTGCGACTCGACAGCGAATCTCGCTGGGCGGGGGACAGTTTGGTGATGCCCAACCTGGGAGTGCAGCTCACCGTGGAATCGCAGGGGATGATGAAAAACGTGCAACTCACCGCCGCCGGCACCGAGCAAAGCTTCCAAGGTTGGCGGCTGCTCGAAGCCGAACTCTCCACGGTCCTCCGCTCGGCGAAAGGAACCCGCAACGTCTGCGGCACGATTCTCATCGTGTTCGGCCTCCTCATTTCGGCCTCTTGCATCTACTGGCTCGGCAGGGACCCGCAAGGAGTGGCCCAGGCGCTGAATGACATGCTACGGAAGTAGCCGCTATTCCTTCTTGGTCAGTTCGCTCTTGATTTGCCGCAAACTCTCGGCAAACCACTCGGAATCGTATTCCCCCATCGCCTTCAGAAACTTCGGCAGTTCGCCGGCGACCGAGTGTACCTGCCGGGCGGGGAGTGTCAACAGCAACTCGTCCCGCTCGTTTCGGCGGAAGTATGCGGCAATGTGGTCTTGAGACCGCTGCTGCTCGGCGTCCAGGCGGGCTTCAAACCCGTAGGGTATTTTCTCCTGGTCTTGCCGCAGTCCTTGAATGGCCCAAGCCACCTGGCGGGCCGATGAGTAATCTCGCACATCAGCCGTGCCGCTGGAGCCAAGCAACACCGCCACCGACTTGGCGCACCGCCCCTCGTCAAACCTGGCCGCTCTCAGTTCGCGGCAGAGCTGGTCCAGTTGCGGCCCCAGCTTCTCGGCGGCAGCGGCGATCTTTTTGGGATCGCCGAAGGGACGCTGCGTAAAGGCGAATTCGAGCGCCCGAAGATTTTCGTCCAGGCACGGCTTCTTCTCCGTCGCCAGCCCCAGCAATGCACTTGTCCAGCGGGGCATGGGAGGCCGGCCAGGGGGACTGCTCCCCGCGGGGCGAGCGGAAAATCCCTCTTGTCGCCGCAACTCATGGTGGCAAGCGACGCAGTCGTAAAGGGCGAACTCTGGCCAGTTGAATCGCTTGTTTCCTTGGGCAACTTCCTGGGCATAATCTCCGGCGAGGGCGGCGTAGGCTTTCAGCACGACAACTCCCGAAATTGTCACTTCTTGTGTCCGCGGCAGATTCGTGAAAGGATCGTCCCCCTCTTTCGCCTCGGGGAAATTCGCCTCGCGGTAATTGGCTTTGATATCGGCATCGGCGATGTCGATGTTCCGGCGGCGGAGCACGATCCGCTCTGCTTTGCCATCGGGAACCGGCGGGCTGCTCGCGGTACGCCCCGCAAAATCCGGCTTGTCCGCCAGCGGCCTCCAGTGAGCCGGCATCTGGCCGGCGAAGGCGGAGTACTCAAAGCCAGGGAGCGGAGGATGGCCGGCGGCATACCACTCGTGCTTCACGATTTTCCCTTCAGCCACGCTGCCGACATGGCACGAGGCACAAAGTTCCGTCCGGGTCACTCCGTCGCGAACATTCGTGAAGCCAAGCTTGCTTTTCGCCTCGTGCGAAACCCGCCGCCACCACTTTCCCGAATGGGCCTCCGTCCAATTCCCCGCCGGCCCATGGCAGGCCTGGCAGGAAACCCCGCGGCTCAGGGGCTCGACCGGCTCGGTCAGCTTTCCGGTGGGATGCACGGCATCCTTGGGCCAGGTTGCATGGCAGCGGAGGCACGATTTCACCGTGCTGACTTTGTTCGCGAGCTTGTTGTCATCGGAGAGACTTGTCAATTCATCGTCCGCGAAGGCTTCTCGCAAATCGAAGCCTAGTATTTGCTCCGTCAACTTGCGGCTCTTCTCCTTGAGGAGCTGGAACGACTGGCCATGCTTGTCGAGTTTCGACCACAATTCCGCGGGAGCGACGCCGATGAAATCGGCGTGGTCCTTGAGGCGGGCAGTGTCGCTGTGGCAGAGGATGCAGTTGTCGGTGTTCGTGAAATCGAAGCGGCCCTTCCCTGGGGCAGCCGGCTCCTGGGCAATGAGCGACGGCATTAAGTAGAGAGACAATGCCGCCACGGCGGCTGTGACGGCGAATAGCTTGGCGGCGAAATATCGACAGTTCAGCGTCATCGATTTTGCTCAACGTATTTCTGCAACTCCCGCAGTTTACCCGCTGTCGCGGTCAGGTCCGACTCCACTTTGGAGAATCCGTTCGAGTCTGCCAGGATTCTGGGCCATTCGCACTTGGGGCTGACAAAGGAAAGCTGGTTGGCGATCAACGTCAGGTCGCGATCGATTTGGTGACGTAGGTCATTGCATTCCAAACGCCGTTCGGCAGCAACTCTCCCTGCAATCTCCAGCTTCTTGAACTCGTCGCTGATGGATTTCTGAGCGACTCGCTGGGCGAGATAACGCTGGCAGAGTTCATCCCAGGATTTCTTTCCTACTTCCGGCCGCTGCAGCAGTTTGAGCAACTGGTTGGAAGTTGCTTCCTCGGCAAACAAGCTGGAAACCAGCGAAGTCTTGGCACTTGCCGCCTTCCCTTCCACCGCCACTGGTTCCGAGTTGAAGGACTCTTTCATTTCCTCTCGCAGGGCCTTCAGCTCTTTCGCCTCGGAGGTCGCGGCTGCAAACGCCAGGTTCCAATTCCCCCATTCCGGCAGACCGGCTGCCGGCGATATGCGATTACTATTGTCAGGCCGCAGTCGCTGGTGGCAGCCAAAACAATCGTATTCGGCGAATTCTGGCCATGACGATACTACTGCATCGTCGTTTCTCTGCATGTCCAATGCCGCTCGATGTGCCCGCCCCTCCAGCAATGTCAGCGCAGCTTTAGCCGAGGCAATTTGGCCGGCCTCCCAAAGTTTGACCTCGAAGTCTTGAGAACCAATGCGTTCGCGGGCATCATTCCAGTGGCTCTGCTTGCCGTCGTCGCCGTGGCTTGTCAGTTTGCGGTGATAAGCCGCAAGCTCGAAACGAAGGGGCGGGTGTCCAGCCGCGAGCATATCGTGACTGACGTTCCGTTCCGCATCGCCGACATGGCAGGAGGCACACATCTCTGCCCGAACACGCAGATCTTTGGTATCGCGCATTCCAGACGCGACGAGCGACGAGCGGCTGACATCGCGCTGGTAGTGTGTGGCGAGCCAGCTCTTGGCTCCGCCGTGGCAACTTTCGCAGTTAATGCCGCGGGACGAAGTGCCGTGGCCAGGTTCGACCGGCAACAGCAGTTCGCTCGATTTCTCCCCCGACGCGATCCCTTCCGGGTCATGACACTGGGCACACTGCTGATGGACTTCGGCGCTAGCGATCCCGCCCTTCCGTCCGGTCAGCCGGCCCACAATCGCCTGGAACTCCGGGCTCACAAGCGTCTTCGCGGCAGCCGCATGAGGGTCATGCCTCGTGTACAGCGCAAACTCATGCAAGGTCGCAGTCCTCGCTCCACCGGCAACTCGTCGCGGCTCCGTGCGGCCGTGACAACTCACGGAGTTGCATGTCTGACTTCCGACGAACGAGGAATCAGCAGCGGTCACAAATGACGAGGCACTCCCCAGCGCAGCAATCGACAGGACGGCAATCCAGCCTTGCTTCCAATCTGTGTACATCTGCGTCATCTGTGGATGCTTCCGCTGACAGGTCGAGCTACAAGCGGCCCGTTGCCTCTTCCCACTCGTATTCTATCGGCTGCACTCAGTCCCAAAGCCGCAAGTGCCCGCCGCCGTTTCCGTCTGGCTGGGGGATATTGAACTGAGCTCAGGCCAGAGCGATGTCCACGGCAACGAATAGCGCCGGAAGCTGTGCCGCCTTTACCGATGACAACCATCAGCAAGCGGCAAACTTTGCCCAAGCAGAATTACTGGACGAGTGGCTGATGATCTGCCGGGCCGCCCAGCTCAGATCCCGAGATTTGCCAGGCCATCCAATACCTGTTGCAAAACTGACGTCAACCTTGGATGCTCCGCCTCGAACTTCGTCAGCAGGTTTTGCACTCGTCCGGAAACGGATTCGACATCCTCTTGCGTAGAGGGCTGGTCCTCATCATGCAACTTGTCCAGGTCCGCGGCAACGTCATCGAGGAGCGCGAGCGTTTGCGGATCAGCATCCTTCTTCGCCGAGAGCTGCGCCCGCAGTTCCCGCAATTTGTCCGTGAGTGCTTTCTGGTCCATGGTGTTCTCCCTGGAACCAGCTTATCGCAAACGGGCCATTCGGGCCACGAGGAGCCCTTCACGTATCATTCGAGGGTTCATCCGTGTCACGAAACCGATACCCTACGCCTCGCACCGTCTCCACAAGATCCGCCTTCCTTCCCATCTTGCGGCGAAGGGAGCGGATATGGACGTCGATAGTTCGTTCCATGACCATCGCGTCGTCGCCGAGGGCGGCATCGATAAGTTCGCTCCGGAGGAAGACCCGTCCGGACTGGCGAATGAGCGTGTCGAGCAGCCGGAATTCGCTGCGGGTGAGCGAAATCGGCTTGCTGTCGAGGCTCGCCTGATGCTTGCGGCGATCCACAGTGACTCCCATTTTCGTCGTCACTTCGTCCGTCAGCGGATCGACCTGCCGCCGCCGCCGCAGAGCTTTGATCCGCTCCAGCAGCACCTTCACGCTGAACGGCTTGGTAACGTAGTCATCGGCCCCGAGCGAGAAGCCGACGAGCTCGTCGGACTCCTCCGCCTTGGCGGTGAGCATCACAATCAGCATGTCCCGCGTGTCGGTCCCCGCTCGCAAACGGCGGCAGACATCCAGGCCGTCCACGACAGGCAGCATCAAGTCGAGCAGCACGATATCCGGCTGTTTGAGCTGTGCCTGCAGGATGCCGTCCTGGCCATCGGTCGCGACAATGACTTCGTAGCCCGCCAGCTTGAGGTTATAGGTGAGGACATCCACCAGCGAGCGGTCGTCTTCGACTACGAGAACTTTCGTCTTGGGCATAGGGCGAAAAACCTCGCTTGCGCGTCGGGTTAATTAGGTAGGCGTCACTTGAACTAAATCGTGCTTGTGCCGGACGATGTCTCCCTCGACGAGGTAAATGACATCTTCGGCGATGTTCGTGGCATGGTCGGCGATTCGCTCGATGTGCCGCGTGGCGGAAAAACAGTGGAGCGCGGCAGAAACGAATTCTGGCCGGGTCTTCATCGTCGCTTCGAGTTCGTTGATGATGTCGCAGTTGTAGCGGTCCACGGCGTTATCCATGGCAATGATCCGCCGGGCTGAAGCCGTGTCAATATTGACGAAGGCATCCATCACCCCTCGCACCATTTGCGTCGCCAGCACCACCATCTGCGGTAGCCGGTCGGGGACGTTAAAAGCCGGGTATTCCTGGAGGGCCTTGGCCCGCTGGGCGATACTGACCGCCAGGTCGGCAATCCGCTCCAGGTCGGCATTCACCTTCAGCATGGTGGCAATCCGCCGCAGGTCCACCGCCACCGGCTGATGGAGGGCGAGCATTTTCAGGCACTCTTCCTCGACATGGACCTCGTGTTGGTCCACGTAGGGGTCCGATTTGACCACGTCGTCCGCCAGTTCAAACTTCCGCTCGTTGAGGGCTTGGGTCGCCTTGTCGATCATGTCCTCGACCATCGACGAAATGCCCAGCAACTCCTGGTTGATAGCCTCAATATCGCGCTGTAAGTGTCTGCTCATGCCGGAACCGTCCCATCTTTGCCCCGCCGGGGCTCTGGCGGCGGAAAACCAAATCCCGCCTTGTCAGGCCGCCCATTTGCGGGGCAATTCAGCGCTTTATCATGCTGCGTAACAGCCGACGCTGCAATGGCTTAAGTCTATCAATCCAAAACAAAGCGGATGCGAAGTCAAGGCGAAAGCGCCGTGCTTTCCGCCCTCTGTGACGCAATGCATTTGAAGGGACAGAGTAGATTGCGAGTGTGAAGCCTGCGCGAAGATTCGATGAAGTTGGCTTTTCCGGGGACTCGCTAACCTGTGACGTCACCGTGGAAGTATCAACGAAAATCGACGTGCCCGTCTTGATTTTGCGCTCAGCCTAAGAGGGCTCGGAAAAGAGGCGAAGTATTATCTTCGCTCCGGATTGGAAACATTTCGTTTTCATGGTCGGCAGTCGGTCCAAAACGATTGGCACCGGCGGTCGCTAGGGATGTTCACCCAACCATGCGCCGCCCAAGATGACGATCAATTGCCGCGCACACGAAGTGTGCGCGTGCACTTTCTGCGGCGTCCTTACTTCGCCAGCGCCACGGCTGAGCTTACTGCTCCCTTGAGCGGCGGCTGGGAGTAGCGGTCGAATTTCCGCCGCTGCGGGAGGCGGGAGTTGTTGCGGCTGGCGGCGCGGGGCTGGGTGGCCGTGGCTTCGGTCGCTTCGGCCGTCATTTCTCGCATGGGGGACTTCGCGGAAGGTACGGTCATCGATTCGTCATTCGATTCTTCCGCACTGGCTTCCATCGGCAGTTCGCCGCGGACGACTCGGATTTCGCGGGGGGCTTCAATTCCGATCCGAACCGTTTGCCCCTTCACCCGCAAAACCGTGATAGTGATGTTGCCGGCGATGGTGATTTTTTCCTGCAATTTTCTGGTCAGTACAAGCATGGCCCACTCCTTTGTTCCTGAATTGTTCAGGACGCGAACGCGTCCGAAGATGATGGCTACTAAAGCACAACGCGTGCCAGAACACGGCCGCTCTAAGCGATTATCTGCAAGTCGCGTCTTTGTCGGGATTTGCGCCGAGTGCTATCACGCTAATCGCCGGCTTTCGAAATGTGTACAAAGTTACAAACCATGCAACTCTTGCAAATCTGCCCGGATGCGGGCACCCTCTTACAACCCGCCCGGCACTGATAGCACCATCGCGAATTCCCAAACCAACCGTACGTGCTTAGCCTGCTAGCGCTGGTTTGAGAGTGAGGGATTGGGCCAGTTCGGTAAGGAAGTCGCGGGTTTGTTGGTGGGCGGTGGTGATGATGCTCAAGAGGATTTCGTAGGCGTTGGCGCCC
>JBJXFF010000193.1:0-17239 GCA_046153945.1 Pirellulaceae bacterium | reverse complement strand
GCTTGGCGTTGCGAGTTCGTAGCGCCCCCCTCCTATCATTTTGCCTTCCATCATTTTGCCTTGTCCATGGTGTAAAAACCAGCCGACTCTATTCCCGTGATAGACCCTCTGCGATAATAGCCCCATGCTCAACCTGGGCCGGCAAATTGCGAAAGTCTGCGGCCGCACCACGCGGCGAGAGCTTTTGCGCGCCGGAGGACTGGCCGCTGCCGGTTTGTCGCTGGCCGACTTGCTGCGGCTGGAAGCGCGCGGGCAAAGCGAGACGCCAAAGAAGGCCAAGTCCGTCATTCTGCTGTGGCTTTGGGGGGGACCGAGCCATCTCGATACGTTTGATATGAAGCCGAAAGCCCCTGTCGATTACCGCGGGCCGTATGCACCGGTTCCCACCCGCGTCCCCGGGATTCAGATTTGCGAACTCTTCCCGCTCCTCGCAGCGCGGGCCGACAAGTACTCCATCATTCGCTCGCTCCATCACACCTCCAACGACCACGGTATCGGCGGCACCATCGGCCTCACCGGCTCCGACAGCGGAGCCATCAGCCTCAGTGGGCAAGTGCTGTCGGGTCAGGTCAAGGCCACGCATGGCTCGATTGTCTCGCGCGTCCTCGGCTTCTCGCCCGAGATGCCCCGGTTCGTGACGATGGGCGGGACACTCCATCAAGGAAAGCGGTCCATCGCCGGTGAAGGTGCCGGGCCGCTTGGCGCTCTCTACGATCCGTTCCGCCTCGACTACGACGTGCAGCACGGAGTGAAGATCCCGTCGCTCGACCTCATCGACGGCAACTCGGCCAGCGGCCTCGCATCCCGCGAGGGGCTCCGCAAGCAGATGGATTCCCTCACCCGCGATCTCGAATCCTCGCCGGCGGCCGAGCGGCTGGACAAGTTCTATCAGCAGGCGCTGTCGCTCCTCACCGCGCCGAATGCCCGCCGCGTCTTTGACCTGAACGAGGAGCCGGAGAAACTCCGCCGCAGTTACGGCCGTTTTCGCTTCGGCCAATGCTGCCTGATGGCCCGCCGGTTGGTGCAATCCGGCGTCCGCTTCGTGCAGGTCAACTGGAGCTCGCACGTTGAGCCGGTCGAAGACACCGGCGACGGCGGCTGGGACATGCACGACCGGAACTTCCAGCAAATGCAGGACCGCCATGCCTGGATGCTCGACCAGTCGCTCGCCGCCCTGCTAGATGATCTCGAAAGTCACGGACTGCTCGAAGAGACTGTCGTCATCGCGATGGGGGAATTCGGCCGCACCCCAAAAATCAACGGCAAAGCCGGGCGGGACCATTGGAACAACTGCTTCTCCGCACTCGTCGCGGGCGGCGGGCTGAAGCAAGGCATCGTCGTTGGCGAAAGTGACGCCCGCGGCGAACACCCCGCCAGCCGACCGGTCACTCCCGCCGACCTCTTCCGCACCGTTCTCCACCAACTCGGCATCGGCACCACTCAGCTCACCACCGCGGGTTTGCCGCTGCAAGGGGAAGTGATTGAGGAGCTGGTGTGATGTTACGAATTACCTCTGGGGGGATAGCCACGAAAAACACAAAGAGACACAAAAAGGGAATTCTATTAGGACTCTTTCTTTGTGCCTTTTTGTGTTTTTCGTGGCCATCCCCCGCTGCCGTCGGGCAAGACACTGCACCAATTCGCCTCACGACCGACGGCGCCCTCAAACAACGCCCCGTCTGGTCCCCCGATGGCAAGTCACTCCTCTTCACCCGCCATCAAGGGGCGACGATTTTTCTCTTTGTCCTGACGCTCGAGAGCAAGACCGAACGGCGGCTGACAGCGAACACTTACCCAGAGTTTGACGCGGTCTATTCGCCGGATGGTAAGCGGATTGCCTTCTCCTACGACAAGGCTTCACCCAATCAGGGAGACATCGACGTCAATGCTTGCCTCGCGGACGGCACGGAAATCAAGGCAGTGGCCGGGAGTGATGGGAAGCTCTCGCACGAAGAGTGGCCGAGTTGGTCCCCCGATGGCCTGTGGATCGCTTACTCTTCCACTCGAGACGACAATCAAGAGATCTACATTGCCAAGCCCGACGGCAGCGAGAAGAAGCGGCTGACGAGTGACCCAGCGATTGATGCTCATCCCGCGTGGTCTCCCGACGGCAAAAAGATCGCCTTCTCCACCAGCCGTTGGGGAGACTTGGAACTGGCCGTCATGAATGCTGACGGCAGCGAGCTTGTGCGCCTGACCAAAAGTGCCAGACTGGATGATTACCCTTGTTGGTCCCCTGACGGCAAGCGGCTCGCCTTCACCAGTAACCGGGACGGCAACTTGGAGATTTACACCATCGACCCCGATGGCCAGAACCCGCGGAACGAAACCAAGAACCCTGCCATCGACAATTTCCCCTCCTGGACCAAGGACAGCCGGCTGACGTTTGTCTCCAATCGTGAGGAGGGGTTTGATATTTATGTGAAGGCGGCTCCGTAGCAAGCAGCAGCTTCAATTCGATACTGCCACCGCGGAATGCTGGGCTTGCTGCGTCAATTCCTTCAGCAGGCGAGTTACCAACTCGCGGGGGACTGTGGGGAATTGCTCCAGAAACTCATCCACGCTGTATCCAGACTCTAAGTGATCAAACAGGGTTTGCACGGCCACGCGCGTCCCCGAAAAACAAGCGGTGCCATGCATAACATTCGGATTGGTTGTGATAATCGGTTCCATACCTTGAGTCTACAATCTTGACGCAGGCTGCGACAAGGCAAATATTGCATCACTAAGAATTGTCGCCCAATTCGAGTAGAATGAAGGAATGAACATCCCTTACCAACCCACCCGCCGGGAACTCCTTTCCGCCGCTGCCGGAGGCTTTGGGGCGATTGCGCTCCGCGGGATTCTGGCGGAAGAGACGGCATCCAATAAGCCGGCTCCGACCGCCGATCCTCTCGCCGCCCGGCTGCCGCACTTTGCTCCCCGAGCCAAGTCGGTCATCTTCCTCTACATGACCGGCGGCGTTTCCCACGTCGATACTTTCGACCACAAACCCAAACTGGCAGCGGACCACGGCAAGTCGATCACGGTCGACAACTGGCAGGGGAAGCTCGGCAAATTCACCCGCTTTCTTAAGGGTCCTGGCTGGAAGTTCGCCCCCGGCGGCACCTGCGGCACGCAGGTGAGCGACTTGTTCCCGAATGTTCGGACCGTGGTCGACGACCTTTGCGTCATCCGCTCCCTCGAATCGAACCACACGAACCACTACGAGGGAACGCTCGGGATGCACACCGGCTCCTGGTCGTTCGCCCGCCCCAGCATCGGGGCTTGGGTGAGCTACGGCCTAGGAACCGAGAACCGCAACCTGCCGTCGTTCATGGTCATCGCCCCGCGGCCGCCGTACGCCGGCACGCAAACCTGGGGCTGCGACTTCCTCCCCGGCTGCCATCAGGGGACGCATATCGTCCCCGGCCCGGAACCCATCGCCAACGTCAGCCGTCGTTCACCGACCGATGAGTTGCAGAAACTGGAACTGGCCCGCATCTTGGCAGCGAACAAGAAGCATCTGGAAGAGCGTCCCGGCGATGCGGCACTCGAAGCTCGCATCCGCGCCATGGAAACTGCCTTCGGAATGCAACACGCTGCCCCGGAAGCGTTTGATCTTACACAGGAAACGGAGGCCACGCTCCGACTCTACGGCCTGGCCCGCGGGCAGACCAACGGCTTCGGCTGGCAATGCTTGCAGGCCCGGCGAATGGTGGAGCGCGGCGTCCGCTTCGTGGAGCTCATCGACGTCGGCTCATCGGGCAACTGGGATTCCCACGGCAACATGCAGGAGCATGTTGCGCTCGCCAAAAACGTCGACCAACCCATCGCCGCCCTCATCACCGACCTGAAGCAGCGGGGCCTACTGGACGAAACGCTCGTCGTCTGGACCACCGAATTCGGCCGCACTCCCTACCACGAACAAGCCGCCCACGCCGGCCGGGAGCACCATCACCAGGTCTTCTCCTCCTGGCTCGCCGGCGGCGGCATCAAGGGAGGTCTCGTCCACGGCTCCTCCGACGACTACGGCATCGGCCCCGCCGAAGACCGGGTCCACGTCCACGACTTCCACGCCACGATCTTGCACTTGCTGGGGCTGAATCACGAGCGGCTGACGTACCGTCATGCTGGAAGGGATTACCGGCTGACGGATGTGGAAGGGGAAGTAGTGGGGGAGATCATCGCTTAATCTCCGGGTCCGATGATGTCTGACATCCTCGCTTACGTGATGGAATGACTCGTGTAGTTCATGCGAACTAGGACCAAATCTGCCTATAATCGAATGTAGTTGATTCCCGCCACTTCGATTTCCTTCTCGCCATGAATCCTTCCCCACAATCCCGCCAGTTCCTGGACCACATCTCCCGCCGCGAGTTGCTCACGCGGTCTGCTGCCGGCTTCGCGGGAGTGGCGCTCGGGGCACTATTGGCTCAGGATGCGGCGAAGGCCGATACGGAGAGCGCGAGTGCGGCGAATCTGCAGCCCCATTTCGTCCCCAAGGCCAAGGCGGTGATTCAGCTATTCCAGCATGGCGGACCGAGCCATATGGATTTGCTCGATCCCAAGCCGGAGCTGAACAAGCGCAATGGCCAGAAAATGCCGGAGTACTTCACGGATCTCGTGAAGCTGACGGCGCACGGCAATCTGCTGGGGACGCCGTATAAGTTTCAGAAGTACGGCGAATGCGGCGTGGAGTATTCGGAGCTGCTGCCGCATACGGCGAAGTGTGCGGACGACATTGCGGTCATTCGCTCGATGCATACCGAGCACAACAATCACGAGCAGGCTCTCTGGATGATGCACACCGGGCGGATTGTCTCCGGCCGGCCGACGCTCGGGGCCTGGGTGAATTACGCACTCGGCAGCGAGAATCAAAATCTGCCGGCTTATGTTGTGCTGCGAAACGATTCGTCGCTCCCGACCGACGGCAGCCGCAACTGGTCCAACGGCTTTCTGCCGCCGCAGTACCAGGGGGTCCACTTCCGCCACACCGGCACGCCGGTCCTTTACCTCCAGCCAACGACGGCGGTCAGCGAGGGGACGCAGAAGCTCCGCCGCGATTTGCTGGCCTCTCTCAACGAGCAGCACAAGGCAGAACACCCTACGTTCGCCCCGGACCTGGCGGCTCGCATCGCCAGCTACGAAATGGCGGGGCGGATGCAGCTCTCGACCGGAGCGGCTCTGAACCTGGCTGAGGAAAGCCCCGCCACACTCGCCCTGTACGGCATCGGCCAACCCAAAACCGACAGCTACGGCCGCCGCTGCCTGATCGCCCGCCGGCTGATTGAGCGGGGGGTCCGCTTCGTGCAGATTTTCGTCGAAGGGCAAATCTGGGACACCCACAACGCCAACGCCGCCGGCACCAAAAGCTGCTGCGAGCAAACCGACCAGCCGACAGCCGCCCTGCTGACCGACCTGAAGCGCCGCGGCCTTCTCGATAGCACGCTGCTGATGTGGGGAGGCGAATTCGGCCGCACCCCGGTCAGCCAGTCCGGCGAAGGGCGGGACCACCACAAGCAGGGCTTCAGCTTCTGGCTTTCCGGCGGCGGCATCCGCGGCGGCCAGGCCTACGGTGCGACCGACGAGCTCGGCTACCACGCCGTCGAAAACCGCACCATGGTCGCCGACCTCCACGCCACGGTTTTGCACCTGCTCGGCCTCGACCACAAGCGGGTCAACTATCATCTGCACGGCCGGGACGAACGGCTGACGGATGTGTATGACGCCCATGTGATTGAGAAGCTGGTGGGGTAAATGGGATCGAGGTCGATGTCATGATGAATGTCATCAATCAATCCATCGTGGGCGCGGCCCTCATACTGCCTCTCTCGTTAGCGGCGGTAGCCCCGGCCCAAGGACCTGCTGCCGGTAATGGACGAGCCGATGAGTTTCGCAGCCAAGTCGAATCGCTAATCGCCCAGCTGCGCTCGCCGAATATGGACCCGAACCCAAAGAGGCAGCCGGGAATCAACCTTCCACACGACTACGATCGCGCGGCACAAAAAAAAGTTGACGAAGCGATTGAAAAGCTGAAATCACTAGGGAAGGCTGCTTTTCCGATTCTGGTCGAACATGTGGATGACCCGGAGTATTCCAAGTCGATTTCGTCAGCAGTGCTGTTGAGTCGCTCAGTCGGCGCAGTTTGCAGCGACATCGTGGAAGATCAAGTTGACTTGTCCCCAATGCACTACAAAACGCGAAAGGGGTCGGACGGAAGGCAACACGGGTTTCATCGCAGCTATTTTGGAAAATACTGGAGCGGCACTACAACAAGACGGGAAATGCTGGAAAAATGGTGGAAGGACAACTCTGAAAAGTCACTTCAGGAAATGCAAATTGAGGCGCTCGAATCCGCGATCTCGGATGAATTGTCTATTGGGTTCCCAACAAAACGAGACGAGGAAAGGCATCTCAAACCACTTCAGAAACTGCTCGCAGAAGTAAGAAAACGGTAAAACGAAATTTCTTTGTTGAGACAGAGAAATAGCCATGGCTCGAACTGCCAAGCACATCCATCGCGAGCAAACTCCGGCAGAATATGCCCGCGTTGCCGGTGCGCGCGAATACGCTGAGCAGGAGAGGCAAGGCTTGAGTCAAGCCGAGAACCTCACGCTCACTCCCAGCAAACCGGCATCGTCGCCAGCGCAATCAGCGTGAACGAGAGAAGCGCTATCGAGATCGCCAGCGTGCTAACTCGCAAGCGATACGAATCGAACGTGCCGCAAATGCCGCCGAAGAACATGACCGAGGCGAAGAGCACCGTGAGCAGCACGTAAGTATCGGCGGTGTGGTTGGCGTGGTGCGCTTCGGAGTACTTCTCTTCAAAGAGGTCGTTCTTGCGATCCGCCTCGGTCAACTCCGGCTGGACGTACTCGGCCATTTTGAAGGGGCTGAGCGGGGCGTCCGGATTTTTGAGGGGGTCCAGCTTCAGCCAGGCCACGACCGCGTTTTTGGTCTCCGGACGAAATCGCTCATAAAGCAGCTTCTCCAGCTTTTTGTCGCCTCGGGTGCGGGCTTCCAGATAGGAAATGAGCATTGTGCCGTCGAAGGACCGGGCCTGCATGGCGGCAAGGGTGGCGGCTGCGGAATCGCGGCTCGCCTTGTTGGCCGCCGCCAGCCGAAACGTCTGCACTCCGCTCCAGCGAGTCGACTCGTAGGCACACCAGGCCGATGCCGTTGTCGCCACGGAAAGGACAATGGCGGTGGCAACCTCCAACCACCGGGTCCGCCGATCCTTCTCGACCGCATGCAGAATCCGCCCGAGAACGTCGGTCGCGTCCTGGGACAGCGACTCTTTCGGCGACGGTTTATTCGGCTTCCCCATCTTAGGCGGCCGGCTGTGAAAATTGTTGAAAAAGGGGTCTGGCTCGGAGCCAGGTTTCGCTTTGCCCTGCATGAAGAGGTCGCGGCGACGTGCCTGACCCCTTTTTCAACAGACCCATCTCACCTGCAAGTAGCGGGGGGCGGACTTGAACCGCCGACACACGGCTTATGAAGCCGTTGCTCTAACCAACTGAGCTACCCCGCCGAAACGGAATGACGAAATTCGAATTCCGAATGACGAATTCCGAAAGGGAACCATCTCTCAGTGAGACAGCCGGCGGGGAAGGACGGTTCGCCCTTCCCGCTGCCGGACGTTCAAATCTAGCGGAAAATGGGGCGGTGGCAAGGCGGAGGGACGCGGGTTGCGCGCGGCGTGGATTTCTTCTTGCGATCGTGAGTATCAGGGGGCTTACGCCCCCCGCTCGCCGGTCGGTCGATTACAATAATTCCCATGCCCTCCTCACCATTTTCCCACCTATCCCGCCGCCGCTGGCTGGGCGTCAGCTGCCTCGGATTTCTGTCCGCTTCGCTGCCGGCTGGGCTAGGAAGAACTGCGGAGACTGGGGCTAGTACGAAGGCCCTTTCAGCAACGCTATCCACGGCCAAGCCGATCAAGTCCTGCATCGTCGTGTTCCACTACGGCGGACCGAGCCAGTTTGAGACCTACGACCCCAAGCCGAATGCACCGGCTCACATCCGGGGAGAATACAAGCAGATTCCGACCGTGGTGCCGGGGATTCAAGTCGGCGAGCATCTTCCTCGCGTCGCCAAAATCATGGATCGGCTGGCGCTGGTCCGCTCGATGCACCATCCGATGCGGAACCACAATTCGGCCGCGGCGGAAGTCCTGACCGGCCGCACGCCGGCCGGGGGGGACCAGGAACTGCTGGCGGACGACGTCCGCTCCTTTCCCAACATCGGCTCCTCAGTCAGTTACGGCCTCGGCTCGCGGGGGAATCTGCTGCCGTACGTCGCCCTGCCGTACACCATTTACAACGTCGTGCAGCTCCCGGGGCAAACTCCCGGCTTCCTCGGCGGCGGATTTGACCGCTTTCAGGTCAGCGGCAACCCCAACAATCCCGATTTCCGCATCTCGTCGCTCGAGCCCCCCACCGGCCGGGCCGCAGCCGACCTCGCCCTCCGCGAACAACTCAAGTCCAGCCTCGATCAGCTTCCCGCCGACAGCCGCCTGACCAAGATGCGGAGCTATCAGGACCGGGCTCTGGCTCTCGTCTCCTCGGAATCCATCCGCCGCGGCTTTGACATCGCCAAGGAAGAGGCCAAGACGCGGGACCGCTATGGCCGCCATCTGCTCGGCCAGAGCCTGCTCCTCGCCCGCCGGCTGGTGGAAAGCGGCGTGAACTTCGTCACCGTCTTCGACGGCGAGCGGAACGGCCAGGAAGCCAACTGGGACAGCCACGAGAAAATCTTCCCCCGCCACAAGCAGCTCATCCCGCCGGCGGACGAAGGCTACTCCGCCCTCATCGAAGACCTCGAAGCTCGCGGCCTCCTCGAATCGACCCTCGTCATCGGCATGGCGGAATTCGGCCGCACCCCCAAGATCAACGGCAATGCCGGCCGCGACCACTGGCCCGACTGCTACACCATCACCCTGGCCGGCGGCGGCATCCGCGGCGGCCAGGTCCACGGAGCCAGCGACCGGATCGGCGCCTACCCCGACCGGGACGGCGTCACCCCCGGCGACATCGCCGCCACCCTCCTCTGGCGTTTCGGCATCAACCCCTCCCTCGAAGTCCACGACCAAACCGGCCGGCCGATTCGGCTATCTGAAGGCCAGCCGCTGACGGGGTTGTTTGGGGCATAGCGGAATATCAAATGTAATGCTCGACTTCGAGCCTCACGAATGCCCATATAGCTCAGGGAGCATCGGGAGGGACGATGTAGGCGATTTTTGGGCGGCGTGGTTCTGTGACCATCATCCATGGCCGCCAAGCCGCGTGGTCATAGGTCACGGCCAGGCGTCTTTCATGAATCGCTAAGGCCCACAACTCCGCTTCCAAACGCCAGTCATCCGCCACGCGGCCTCTATTGAGAACCCTGCTTGTTGGCCATCCCGAAAAGCCTTCATCTGAGCTCGGCTGATCGACAATAGAATCTAATGCGCCACTTACGAAGTATTCGATTCCTTCTGGCGAATCCCTTCCAGAAAGGCGATTATAGCCATCTAATTTCGCAATTTCCGAAATAATTCGATGCTCTTCTTGAACGTGAAAGTTGGCAATACGCCGCAGATTAGCGATCCGCGCCAAGGGTATCGCCACAAGAAATATTAATGCTAAGAGTCCCCGGATCGTGAATTGGAACCAGCGGAGATTGAACTTTAAAGTCATAACAAGAATTCTACTAGAAATTGAAGTAGAACCATACGAAAACGTATTTCCCTTCGTCATCAATCAAGCCGACATACGCCGTTCCGTTTCCCTCTTCCTGCGTGTTGTAATCAGGATGGATATAGAAGCGGCCCTGGGGAGCAGGTTTTCTCCAAGGACTCGGCAGGCGATCAAAGAATCGCTCCTTGGCCGATTTGCCGACGGGACTCTTCTCCATTGGAATCCAGCGGGAAGTGATAAGCGTCGCTGTGGAAGGCGACTGCCGCATGCGGCAGAACCAGCCATCCCACATTCCTTCGCGGACAACTTCTAGGGAGGCAATATCTGCGGGCGACAGATTCGACTTCGCCACCAATTCCTCCAGCTCTGGCGGCCATTCCTTCCGGTCAACAATCACCTTGGGCGAATTTACCTGTTGGAACTGGAGCAGTATCCCCAGTACGCAAGGAATGGTCACCGCAGCCACGGGGACAGCGAACAGCAGTAGCAGCCAACAAGAATTCGACCGCTTGGGCTCAGGATATTTGGCCATCCTGCCATTCTAGCGAGTGGACGGCGACATCTGCGGCGGCCGAAACTTGGAAGTGTCGCTTGCATGCCGGGCAACTCAACACTTTTGAAATGGATTTTCTAAGGCATGACTCAGGTGTCCAATGGGATATGGGAAAACGGCCCCTGGAGGCAGATGCAACCAGGAGCCCGGTTGCACCATTGGCGCACCGTCGGCCCGAATATCCCTTGCCAGGTTGCTTCCCAGCAGAGCCTGACTCCGTTTCTTCGGGCAGAGTCAGGATACCTAATGCGCACCTTGAATTCCAACTACCATTGGACACCGGAGCCATGCCTCCAAAAATCCACTGTGAAGCCTGAACACTCTAGTGGTCAAAATGCCATTATTGGCCTGCGGAATCCGAGCCCGCCTCCGCCGACATCACAATAAACTTTCCTAATTCTTGTCGCAAACTATTGACTGTGTCATCGACATCTCTATAGAAATTGACATTGCGGGAAGAAAACATACTCGCGAAGAAGAATTGGTAACCGCCTGACAGATTGTCTGATTGGCGGGCTGGGCAAGCGACCGGTTTGCGGAATTTACAGAAAAGATTTGACAGTCGATGAACTCAACGCGTGGAGGGCCGAGCGATGCTGGAATCACAGAGCGAAAAGTGGCTTATCAAAACGGCGAAATTACCACGGGATGCTATGAATCAGGATTTGGACATAAATCACCTTAAGCCATTGGCATTCCACAGGTTAGATGCCGAAATAAATCGGTCTGAATCATGAATCACGAGGCCTCGAAGTGCCCGAAAGCCACTTATCACCCCCTCCTGGGTGATAAGGAAGGACTGGTTTTCGGGGACAACTAGCGAGGCATGGAAATGCGTTGACTTACCCTTGGGGATGCTCACAATGAAAGCTGGAGAAACAGGGGTGCGTGGATTGGCGGTGGACTCCCCAAAGTCGCAGGGGCTGCCGGTGGTCTGCGCTCGCATATTGCACACTGGCCGCGCTTTCCTTCGCTTGCGCGTCAAGCTGGTGTTTATAAGGAACTGCTCCATGATGCGTCGTTTCGCTCGCTCGCGATTTGGCCGGAGTGCCCTCGTTTGGCTCGCCATCTTGGCCCTGGTGCTGCCGGCTCCGGTGCAGGGGGAGACGGTCAAGCTCAAGAATGGAATTGTTCTCGATGGTGGTTATGGCGTCATTGCGTCGCTCAAGGCAGACGCCCTAAAGAACGCACCTCCCGCGGCAGCCGGACTCAAGCAAATTGGCCTCGTGGATGATGACTTGCGGCGGGTCTTCTTTGGCATCAATCAACTAGCGGCTGCCCCAACGGCTACAGCCAAAGGGGGCTTCGAGCGGATCAAGATTCCGCAGCGAACCGCCGAGAGTGCCCCCAAGGAAATCGTCACCGTCGGTCCGATTGTCCGCATCAGCGATTTTGATGACCGGGGCCGGCGGATTTTTACGATGCTCGGGCCAAACGGCAACCTAGACATCATTCAGGGGATCACGGAAATCACGCCGAACTGGACGCAGCTCGAGGCCTTGCAACGGCACGACAATATCGATTCGTACAAATGGAAAACGAAAATCGCCACCAGTTCGATTCCGCGGGCCACCCTTTCGAAAATTCTCTACAACTACATCGACGTCAAAAACTCCGACGACCGGCTGCGAATCGTCAAGCTCTATGTGCAGGCCAATCGGAACAAGGAAGCCCGCGAAGAGTTGGCCCAGATCATCAAGGAATTTCCCGCACTGGCAATCCTGAAAGATCGGGAGCAGGAGCTGCTGCAGACGGCGGCCCAGCGGATTCTGAAGGAGATCGAGCTCCGCCGCGCTGCGGGCCAGCCGGAACTGGCTTACTCGATGCTCAAGAGCTTTCCCGGCGAAGGAGTCGCGGGAGAGACGCTGCTGAAGGTGCGGGACATGATTGCCGAGATGGATGCCCAGGTGGCGCAGGGAGGCTCAGTCATCAAGCTGATGAAGGAGAATTTTGACGCCATCAAGGACGAGAAAATCAAAGCGGAACTGGTCCCTGTTTGCGAGGAAGTCGCCGCCGAGTTGAGCATTCACACGCTCGACCGGATGGCGGACTTCATTCGCCTCTCCACCGACCCGGCTCTCAAACCCGAGCAGAAACTCTCGCTCGCCATCAGCGGCTGGCTGCTGGGGAACGGCTCGGGGATTGATAACCTGGCGGTGACCCGGTCGCTCTATCAGGTCCGCAACCTGGTGCGGGCCTACCTGGCTTCCCGCCTTCCCGCCGAGCGGGATGCGGCGCTCGAAAAACTAAAAGCCTTGGAGGGAAGCTCTCCGCAATTCATCGCCAAGCTGATCGCTCACATGAAGCCGCCGCTCGACCCGACGGCTAAGGCAGACGGGGGGCCAATCGCCGTCCTGGGGGATCCGAAAGAATTGCTCGGCCTCAAAGACAAGGACCCAGTGAAGGACGCCATCAAGGCCATTGATGGCAAGAAGGACGGCAAGGAAGTCGCCAAGCCCAAAGCGCCGGTCATTCCCGGGAGAGAGGCCAAAGAACCTGCCCCTGTCGAGGCTGCGGAATTGGTAAAGCCCGCTTCGCTTGAAAAGAAGCAGCCGCGGGTGGGCACGAAACCGGCAGCCAAGAAGCCGCTTGCCGAAAAGCCCGCTGCGGTGAAACCGGCGGCAGAGAAACCGGCAGAGGCCGACGCGGCCGAGGCGGAAACAAAATGCGATCCCAAGGAACCCGCGCAGGACGAAGATTTGGTCCTGGGGAAAAAGGAAGAGAAGAAACCCAAGACCGACATTCCTGGTGCAGCGGAATTCGGCGGCAAAGCCCCCATCCCCGGTGTGAAGGGGAAGAAGGAAGAGAAGCCGGCTCCCAAGGCCGAGGAGGCTCCTGCAAAAGAGCCGGGCAAAGATCCGGCGGAGAAACCAGCACCCGAGCAACCGGCGGAAGGGGACCAACCCAAGCCGCCGATGCTCGGCAACACGGGAATTCCCGGCTTATTTCAACTCGAAGCCAAAGGGCCGTCCGAGCATCCCGATATCAAGTACCTGGTGCAATTGCCGCCGGAATACAACCCGTACCGCCGCTATCCGGTCGTCGTCACGCTCAACGGAGCGGGGACCTCACCGTCACAACAGATTGACTGGTGGGCCGGCTCGTATGACAAACAGGCCGGTACTCGCTATGGCCAGGCGTTCCGCCACGGTTACATCGTGGTCGCGCCGCTGTGGCAGAAGGAGTTCCAGCGGAAGTATGAATTCTCGGCGGGGGAGCACGCTGCCGTGCTCAATCCGCTTCGCGACGTCTTCAAGCGTTTTGCCGTCGATACCGACAAGGTCTTCCTCAGCGGACATTCAATGGGGGGAGATGCCGCCTGGGACATCGGGCTCGCACATCCCGATCTGTGGGCCGGCGTGATCCCGATTGTGGCCGAGGCGGGCAAGTTCATCGTCCGCTATCCCAACAACGGAGCACTGCTCCCCATGTATTTCATCTGCGGCGAGCGGGATGGAAACAAATGGGCCCCCAATGCCGTGGAGTGGGACCGCTATTTGAGGCACGCGGACGCCACGAAGTGGGATGTGATGATCGTGCAGTATCAGGGGCGCGGTCACGAAAGCTACCACGACGAAATCCAGAACCTGTTTGAGTGGATGCAGCTTCCGTCGCACCGCCGCGACTTTTTCCCCAAGGAATTCGGCGGCGAACCGAACGACCTCTTCAAAAACTATCAGTCCCTCCGGACCTGGGATAATTTCTTCTGGTATGTGGAGTTCAGCGGGATGCCGGTGAAGTCGATTGTGCATCCGGTCGAGTGGACCGGCGAGAAATCTCCGGGGGGAAGCGTCCTGTTGACGAGAGGCTATTATGGTGCGGACAACGACGGCAATGGCGTCGTCCGCGTGAGCTGCGGAGCCTCGAAGGTGACGGTCTTGCTGGCACCGGAGATGGTGGACTTTTCCAAAAAGGTTACCGTCTATATCAATACCAAAAAAGTGCCGGGGACCATCGCCCCGAACCTGGTTCACTTGCTGGAAGACGCCCGGACCCGCGGCGACCGGCAGCACCCGTTCTGGCTCCGTGTTTCGATGCGAGGTGAGTAGGTAGAGCTATGCAAGAGCCGCAGATCATCGACAAGCCGGCGATGACGATCGTCGGTTTGGAGACGCCGTTCATCCACGGTCTCTCTCCGGAGACCAATAATTTCAAGGTCATCCCGCCGCTGTGGGACAAGCTCTGTCACCGCTCCGGGGAGGTCCCCGGCAGAATCGGCAAGGCGATGTACGGCATCATCTACGGCCGGCCGGAGGCTGAGCGTTCGCATCGGGAAGAGCTGCAATACATCGCCGGGGTTCAGGCTCGCTCGTCGGCGGAAGTGCCAGAGGGGATGGTTTCCCGCACCATCCCCGCCGGGAAATTCGCCGTATTCCTGCATCGTGGCCCTATCCAGAAAATCGGCGAGACCTGCTACGAAATCTATCGCGTCTGGCTGCCGCAATCGGCGTGGAAACACGCCGAGATTGCGGACGTGGAGCTTTACGACGTGCGGTTTGAGTGCGAAGGGAAAGAGTCGGAAATGGAATACTGGATTTCCGTGGTCCCGCGATCGACATCCCCCTCTCCCCTTGGGAGAGGGCCGGGGTGAGGGTCCATGAGTTTTATTCCAGGAAAGGGCTACTTTCCCTTCCCCCCTGCCGGCGCAGGCTTCTCCGCCAAGGGGATTCGCTCCATGAACGGCGCGGGAGGCATCTTATAGGCGATGGTCCCTTCCTTGACGCGAGTCTTCCACTTGTTGAGGGCCAGTTTGTTTTCGTCGGGTCGCTTGGCGGGATTGTAGCTTTGCAGAGCCCCCGTGATCTTCAGCAGGTTGTCGCTCGCCAGAACACGGACGTCGAGCTCCGGGCTTTCCAGGTATTCCACGAGTTCGGCCCCGTTACTTTCGGCAAGTTGCTCCGGGCTGTAGCCCCACAGCAGGCGATAGATGTTCTTACCCTGTTTCACACTCACAGCCGCCGCTGCTTCGCGAACTTTGCCGGCGGTCTCCGGACTGCGACCCAGCGCGTGGTGCAAGGCGTGGATCTCCGCGGCCCAAAACGCTTTCTGCTGCGGGTTGCCCAGATCTTTGAGCAGCGGCTCAAACTGGTCCAGATAGCACAGGCAACGCGCGGCCAAGGCCCGCACGTCCACGGCCGGATCCACCAGTAACTCTTGCAAGCGAACCTCCAGCGGTTTCTGGGGGTCTAGCATCTTGAGCATGTTCAGCGAAGTGACGCGGTCGATGCTCGTGAGGCTGCCGGCGTCAATCCAAGCGGGAGCCTTGAACGGTCCGGCCAGATCGGGCTCCACCACTTCCGTCCCCAGCACATAGGTGAGCAGACTGCCCGCGGGAATCTCCACAACTTCCGCCCCTTCCGCCTGCCACGTCGCCCGGCCGCTGGTGGTGAAAATCTCCACCACTCCATAGGCCGCATCGTTTTCCGGATCGGAGCCCGGCGGCAAATAACGGCGGGAATCAATCGCCACGCCGGCATCGGCATCGCTGAGAACGAGCGTTCCCTTGAGTCCGGACAAATTCAATTCCAACGGCACTCCGGGCATCCCCACCGTCACCACCACCATCCGGCCATAGTGCACCGTCATCTTGGAAGATCCCGCTTTCACAGCCGCTTCCAATTGCACCTGCGATTCACCGGCAAAGGTAATCTGCGCTCCTGACGAGAGGGCAATCTGCGGGCGATACGTCGGCAGCACCTGCAACCGCTCGCCGGCAAAGATCAAATCCCGCGTCGGGACCATCTTCCAAACCATCTCCTCGGCATCGTAGCGGGACAGCACCTGCTCGTCCGAAGTGTAACGGCCGAGTTCTGGTCCGTCCTTCTTCACCACCACGGGGGGCGCAGGCTTCACGGGAATCTTTGGCCCTTTCGCGGGCTCAGGAACCGTCTTGGCGGGCTCAGGCACGGTCTTCACCGGCTCAGGCACCTCTTCGGCGGGAGATTCCGCCATCGGCGGCTTGGCGGGAACGGTTTCTTTCTCTTCCACCGTTGGTGTCTGTGAAGTCTTGGTGCCCTTCTCCTCGGGAACATCAGGGGCGACCACCTCGGGAGTTTCGTCGGACTTTCCCTGGGATTTCTTGGTCTCGTCGGTCTGCGATCCATCCCCCGCTTGCTCGGGCGTCACGGGACCGGAATCATGATTTGTGCCGGCATCGGCTACCGGCTGGTCGGAATACATCCAAGAGAGCGCCGGGTTGGTTCGATCATAGGGACCGAGCATGCGGATCACCGCGGCAACCATCAGGAATGCCAGCAGCGAAGCGGCGATGACAGGCAGCACACCGTACCGCGAACTGCCTTGCTTGAGATAGTCCGGAACTTCCGGCACCGGATGCGTGGAGGTGGTCTTCACCTCGGCTTGCGGGCGGGAGGCATCGACTGCCGCCGTGGCAGCTTTCACAATGCGGCTGCGGATGCGGGATTTCTCAGCCAAATCTTCGTCTCGCGACTCGGAATGGACGTCCGCTTCTTCCGCGGGCAGGCCATAGACCCGCTCTCGCAACTTCTGCGGCACATCGGCCGGCTTCCCCAGGACCATCGTCAGGATCTGATAGCTGCTGGCAACCTCCGCAAGATGCATGTCCGATTCCAGGCAGGTCCGCTCAAAATCGGCCACCCGGTCGTCCGCCAGATTGTTATCCAGATACTCGGCCACATTGTTGGCGTCGTCGGTCAGCCCCTTGGCATCAATCCGCGGGGCATTCATCCGCAACTTGTGGGAGTTGCCGCGAATCCGCTGCACCAAACCGGTGGCAACAGTGCTTTCCTGCACCTTAAGAGCAAACTCTTCCGCCTCTGCCGGTTCCAGCACGTTGTACAAATAGGCCAGTAATGCTCGCAGGGTCAGACGCATAACGAATTCTCCACACAGGTAGTTTCTGACGGCGCAAATCCCAGCCGTCATCCTTTAATAGTGGGGGACCGCGCGAGATTTCGTACAAGAATCTGGCAGATTCTTGAATTCCTCCGAGCCGACGCCGTTCGTCTTTCAAGAAAGCGAAGCGGCCCGGCCAATAATGGCCGGG
>JBJXFF010000117.1:0-3608 GCA_046153945.1 Pirellulaceae bacterium | reverse complement strand
CGGGTCGATTCTGGGCGTCGGGGATGTGCATGTGGGGATCGATGCCGAGGGCATTGTAAATGGTGCATGCAAGATCTTCCGGCCTAACCGGTTTATCGGTGGCGTAGGCGGCATCCTTGTCGGTGGTTCCGTAGACGGTGCCGCCGCGGATGCCGGCTCCCGCGATGACGGCCGGGAAAAGTGTGCTCCAGTGGCTGCGGCCCCAACGGTCGCTAGCGGTCGGCGTGCGGCCCATTTCGCCCAGGCAGACGACAAGCGTCTCGTCGAGCAAGCCGCGCTGGTCGAGATCCTCAAGCAGCGAAGCCAGGGCGTTGTCGAGCCCCGGCAGCAGGTGCTTCTTCACGTCGTCGCTGTGGATGTGCGAATCCCAGCTATAGCCGTCGACTGCCTCGTAATGAACGGTGACGTACTTCACGCCGGCTTCCACCAGTCGGCGGGCCATGAGCGTCGCCTGACCGAACAGATTGCGGCCGTACTTGTCGCGGAGATCCTTGGGTTCGGCCTTGATGTCGAGAGCCTTGCGGGTTTGCTCCGAGGTGGCGAGCGACCACGCGCGGGACTGAAACTTATCGAGCGCGGTGATGGCGGAGCTTTTGCCGCCGGTCCGAAGCTGGTCGTCGAATTGTGCCAGCAGCGAGCGGCGGCGGTCGAGCCGGTCGAGCGTCATTTCCGGCGGCAGCTTGAGGCCCTGAATTTGGAAATTTAGCTCCTCGTCGGTGCACTCGCGAAAGTAGGGATTGTCCTTGGCATCCTTCTTGTTGATCATCGTCGTCAGTGGGTCGTAACCTCGCCCAAGCCAGCCGGCGTATTCACCGGGGCGGCGGAGCTGGATGGAGTACTCTTCGAGGCGGCCGAGGAAGTTGGGGGTGACGACGTAACTCGGCAGCCGTCCATCGGTGGGGACTCCGCCGGTCTGACCGAGATACTCGACTATGGAGCCAATCGACGGCCAGTCCCGTGGCGTGGCGTTAAAGCCCTGCCCAATCGGCACATGCCAGGGATGGCCGGTCTGCATGTAATGGCCGGCGGTGCTGTGGTCGTTGTAAGTGTGCGTCATGGTCTTGATGACGCAGAATTTGTCGCTGATCTTCGCCAGCCGAGGGAGTTGATCGCTAATCAATAGGCCGGGCGTTTTGCACGGTGTTGGGCTGAAGGGGCCGCGGATCTTGGTCGGGGCATTCGGCTTGAGGTCGAAGGTTTCGAGCTGGCTCGGCCCGCCGAAGAGCATCATGAAGATGACGGACTTGGCTTTGGCGGGGGAATTAAGGGGAACAAAACTCCCTCCCCCCTGCCCTGCCGCCAAGAGCTTCGGCACCGTCAGGCCAAAAAGCCCCGCCCCCGCCGCTTGCAGCAGCGTCCGTCGAGTAGCCAGCCCGCCAGAGTCGCCTCCTACGATTCGCAGCATCACCGCCTCCAGCCGCCAAAATGGGACAAAACGTGGGCTTTGGCCCTAAAGTATCAGCGCCGGCTGATGGGTGCAAGCTTTTTCCAGCGGTTTCCGGCCTTTGGACTTCCGCCCCAACTCGCTAAACTCCGCCCCCTACTATCGCTAGAAGCCGCCGGGCGAGGTTCAAGAATCTTGTCCCTTGCGGCAGGAATGTGTGCATTCATGCTTGAAACGGAATTTGGGGCTTTTAGAATGGAGTCTGACGGCCCCATATTCCGCACCCTCGTCAAGGTTTAGGTGACCGATGAGAATCGCGGGATACGGACTAGTCATTGGCATTGCTGTTGGCGCGGTGGCGCTGGCGGTGGAGTTCCCTCAGGCACAGGCACAGCGAACTGTGCCCGCCGAGCGAACGCCCCCGGCAGATCAGCTTATCGCTCTCCCTTTCGAGGCGGCTGACGGCAAACAGCAAGTTACGATTGTGGACCCGAGGACGCGCGTCATTGCCGTCTATCAGGTGGATAAGGTGAGCGGCTCGCTGGCTCTGCGGAGCGTGCGGAATGTTCACTGGGATTTACTCATGGAGGAGTACAATACGAGTCATGGCAGCCCGACGCCGCGAGAAATTCGCGCGCTCGCGGAACAACGATAAGCCGGCAGACGCCGGCCTAACAAAGGCAACTCGCGGAATAATCGGCCTCGCACGGTGCGAATCATCCGAATATCCGTAAGTCGCTGCACTGGAGCCTCCGATGGCCGGCAAGTTTGTGGATCTCAAAGACGCTGCGAAGATGATTGGCGTGACCGCCGAGGAGCTCATTGAGATGCGCTCCCGCGGAGACATCTTCGGCTATAGGGACGGTGCGAGTTGGAAGTTCAAAATGGAAGAAGTGGAGCGTGTTCTGGCCGAACGGGCCGGCTCCGCAGTCGGATCGGGCGCAGGCTCGGCCATCTTCGCCGCCAATGACGAGGAATTTGACAATCTCATCAGCGGCCTCTCCTCCAAAATCGTGGCCGACCGCAATGACGAGGCGGAATCGATCCTGGTCACCGAACAGGAACTTGGCCACAGCGCGGAAGGAACCAGCAGCACGATTATCGGTGCCAAGGGGAAAAAGTCTCCCGCGGACAGCGATCTGCAACTGGCGACCGAAGGTGGCTCGGGCAAAGGTTCCGGAAAAGGCTCGGGCAAGGGGAGCGGCAGTGACAAGCTCCTCGAGGCTCCCGGGGCTCGCCTTAAGGGTGGCGAAGGCTCCGACGTTCTCGGCGGCACTCACCTCAAGCCTGCCGGCGGCAGCGGCACCGGCGACATGCCCGGCGCGAAGTCCGGCAGCGGGACCGGGGATATGCCCGGGCTCAAATCCGGCAGCGGCACCGGCGATATGCCCAAAGTGAAAAAAGGTGGCGGCAGCGAGGTCACGCTGGGCGATGAAATGAAAATGGCCGACGACGATCTGGAACTCGGCAGCGACGACGCCCTGGATGAAGAAATTGGCCTGTCCGGCAGTGGCAAAAAGTCCGGCTCCGGTTCGGATGTCACTCTGGGAGCGGGCGATAGCGGCATCAACCTCACGCCCAGCGACAGCGGCCTGAACCTGTACGAAGAACCGCTCGATCTTGGCGGCTCCGCGGTGGAATCGCTAGAATTGCCCGAAGATGACGACGTCATCGCCCTGGAAGAAGAACCCGCTGACCCCGAAGAAGCGACACAGCTCAAGGCGGATGATCAATTCATGCTCTCCGCCAGCGACGCGCTGATGGAAGACGAATCGGACAGCGGCTCGCAAGTCATCGCCCTCGAAGACTCGGAAGCATTCGACGAGAACGCGGCCACCATGCTCCGAGGGGGCGAGCAACCCGGTTTGCTGGCAGACGACGCCTTCGCCGCCGCCAACATGGCTGGACCTGCCGATCCGCTCGCTGCCGCCACGCTGTCGCCGGGCATGGCCCCGGCCGGAGCCGGCATGCCGATGTACGTTCAGCAGGCGGAACTCCCCTACTCGATTTGGAACGTGCTGAGCCTATTTGCGATTGCCATGCTGCTCGCCGTCACGGGAATGTTCATGACCGATGTGATGCTCAACATGTGGAGTTGGAACGGATCCGGCTCGGCTTCTACGAGCCTGATGGATGCCGTCATCAATACGTTTGGATTGAAGGGTTAGTAGTCTGCTCACAATGTAGTCCGCTCACTCCGTGAGCGGACATTGCCGGCACACGG
>JBJXFF010000115.1:0-62283 GCA_046153945.1 Pirellulaceae bacterium | reverse complement strand
AGCGGGCGATAAATGCTCGACTACCAATTGCTCGTACCGACGCTGCCAACGGCGCTTGAACGCCCGGGGAATGGTTACATACAAGCAATTATTGCGGTGCTAGCCGTAAAGTGTAGATACTAATGGCTTGCGCTGTGGGCTGGATTCTTACGCCGCTACCGCGGCTAGGAAAGGCAAAGATTATCCCCACTCCGCCGGTTCCACCTTGTAAAAATCCCGCAGGATGGCATACAGGTCCGGGTGCTCTTGCCGCAGTTCCCGCCCCTGTTCGTAGAAGCATTCGGTGGCGACGGCGAAGAATTCGGCTTCGTTTTCTGCGCCGTAGGGGTCGAGAAGTGTCTCTTCGCCCACTTCGATGTCCTGCAGCAGGCGATTGTATTCCTGGTCGATGATTGCTTCCCAGCGGACTTGCTTGGCGCGCGTTTCTTGCGGGGGGAGGCCCCCCATGTCGCCGTCCAGGCCGTCGAGGTGGTGGGCGAATTCATGCAGGACGAGGTTCATGCCGTCATGTGGATCGCGGCCGCCCCGGAGGACGTCGGGCCAGGAGAGCCGTACGCGGCGGTCGTGCCAGGCTTCGCCGAGGTTGATGGCGTCCTCATCAACGAACCCCAAGCCACTGTGCAGCCGATGCTGATAGCTGGTGAGAGCGGCCCTCACCCGTCGGGGATAGAGGTAGATTTCGCTCATCCGGTCAAAGTAGTAATCGTGACCGCCCAGCAGGAGCAGCGCCGCCTGGGCCGCCACGGTGACTTTCATTTCATCCGTCACGGCCAGGCCGCTCGCGCCGACGAACGTCCGCTCGGCGACTAGTATCTTTGTCGCATCCCGCAATCGCTGCTGAAGCTCCGCCGGCAGCAGGGCGTAGTGCCCGACGTTCTGCTGCAGCACTTCCAGCCACGTAGTGGGAAACGGCTCGGCGAGGAGCTTCTTGCGGCGGGAGGAGCGGAACCAGGGGAGCATAGGGAGGGAGAAATCCGAGATTCGAAGCACGAAATCCGAAGGGGGGCCACCTCCTTTCTAACGCAAAGTCGCCGAGGCGCGGAGACGCGAAGGGGGAGGAAGGCGGGATGGCAAAATGATGGAAGGCAAAATGATAAAGGCAAAAGGAGGGAGATAGGGTTTGATTACGACCTGCAGCAAACTTTGTGGCGGTCGGGTAAACCCCATTGCCTCTCACTTATGATTTTGCCTTCCTCCTCCCTCCGCAACTTTGCGGCTTCGCACCTTTGCGTTAGAAAGAGGGGGAGTTTAAGATGTACACGCCCACCTCCCCTGCCCTCCCCTTCCATCAGGAGCCTGATGATGACGGATAAAACGCAACAGCCCGTTTCGACGACCTCGGCACCTTCCCGCCGCGATTTCCTGGCCTCCACCACGGCTGCCGCTGTGGGGGGGACGCTGGTGAGCGCCCTCGCCAATCCGCCGGCTGTTCATGCGGCAGGGAGCGATATTCTCAAGGTGGGTCTGATTGGTTGCGGCGGAAGAGGGAGTGGAGCGGCGCTCAATGCAATGCACGCGGACGAGAACGCCCAGCTCACCGTGATGTGCGACTTGTTTCCCGATTATTTGCAGCACTGCCGGGACAATATTTCCCCGCAACTCGGCAAGCAATATGCCGTGAAGGACGACCACTGTTTCACTGGCTTTGACGGCTACAAGAAGGTCATGGAGAGCGACGTGGACGTGGTGCTGCTTTGCACGACTCCCGCCTTCCGCCCCGTCCATTTGAAGGCCGCCCTGGAAGCGGGCAAGCATGTATTCTGCGAAAAACCGGTCGCCGTGGACGCCCCTGGCGTGCGCAGTTGTCTGCAATCGGCGGCGCTCGCTTCGGCGAAAAATCTCAACCTGGTTTCTGGCCTCTGTTGGCGATACGACTACGGCGTGAAGGCGACGATGGAAAAAATCCTCGGCGGAGCCATCGGCGATATCGTGACGATTCAGGAAAACTACCTGACCAATCCACTTTGGTATCGTGAGCCGAAGCCGGAATGGACCGACATGGAGAACCAGTGCCGCAACTGGTACTACTACACCTGGCTCTCGGGGGATCACAACGTGGAGCAGCACATCCACAGCCTGGACAAAGCGATGTGGCTCAACCGGGACGTCCCGCCGATCGCTTGCTTCGGCATGGGGGGACGGCAGCAGCGGACCGAGGCCAAGTGGGGAAACATCTACGACCACCACGCCGTCTGCTACGAATGGGCGAGCGGCGTGAAGGCGTTTGCGTTCACGCGGCAAATGAAGGACTGCGCGACGGACGTGGAAGATTACGTCTGGGGAACCAAGGGAAATGCCCGCGTTCTCAAGCACGAAATCATCAGCGGCACCGATGTTTGGAAGTACAAGGGCGACAAGCCGAGCATGTACGACGTGGAGCACGTTGAGCTGTTCAAAGCGATCCGCAGCGGCAAGCCGATCAATAACGGCATCTACATGTGCTACAGCACGCTGCTCGCCATCATGGGTCGCATGGCCTGCTACACGGGGCAGAAAGTGACCTGGGAAATGGCGATGAACAGCCAGGAAAGCCTGGTCCCTGAGAAGCTGGAATGGGGGCCGGGACCGAAGGTGGAAATCGCCGTGCCGGGGATTACGAAGTTTGTGTAGAACGCCTCTTCGTTCGGCGCGTTGTCGCACTTTCACGCCCACGCAAAGCCGTGGGCGTGCCACCCCGTGCTATTCGTAGGCTGAGTGCGCCGTCTACGATGCCTTCCAGCCCCATCTACGGGGCGGTTTCTGCCAGTAACGGTTAATGGCAAGGATTTTCACGCCAACCCCCTTTTTCGCCGGTTGTAGGGCGGATTTACTGCCGATACAATTGCCCAAAAGAAGTCGGGATTCATAGGCGGCTTGCAGGAAAAGGAGACACAGATGGCGATCAAGGTTGCAATCAATGGTTTCGGGCGGATCGGGCGGCTGACGGCGCGGGTGATGAAGGAGCGGGGTGGGGCGATCGACCTCGTCGCCATCAATGACCTGACGAGCACCGACATGCTCGCCAACCTTTTCAAATATGACAGTGCCCACGGACGCTTTGAAGGGGAAGTCTCGCACGACAAGGACAACATCCTCATCAACGGCGACAAGTTGCGGGTGCTGAAGGAAACCGACCCGGCCAAGCTGCCGTGGAAAGAGATGGGAGTCGATATCGTCATCGAGAGCACCGGCCGATTTACTGGCAAGGCGAAGGACGGCAAGCCGGGTTACGATTCGCACATCACCGCCGGGGCCAAAAAGGTGATTCTCTCCGCCCCTGCCAAGGACAAGCCGGACCTGACCTGCGTGATTGGCGTTAATCACTTGCAACTAACCAAGGAAATGACGTTCATTAGCAACGCCAGTTGCACCACGAACTGCCTGGCTCCGATTGCCAAGGTGCTGCACGAAGCCTTCGGCATCGAGACGGGTTTGATGACGACCGTGCATGCCTACACCAACGACCAGCGGCTGCAGGATCTGGCTCATGATGATCCCTATCGGGCGCGCGCTGCGGGAGTGAACATCATTCCGAGCAGCACCGGCGCAGCCAGGGCAGTTGGCGAAGTGCTGCCGTCGCTGAAAGGAAAGCTGACGGGCTTTGCCCTTCGCGTTCCCGTGGTGACCGGCTCGGTCGTCGATTTGACGGCCAACCTGGCGAAGGAAGTGACGAAAGACGAGGTCAATGCCGCGATGAAAGCGGCTTCGGAGAAGGCGTTGGCGGACGGCGGACTGAAAGGAGTCTTGGGCTACTGCACCGACCCGCTGGTTTCCTCGGACATCGTGCACGATCCCCGCAGCAGCATCTTCGTCCCCGATTGGACTCTCGTCCTCGGCGACAAGGGGAAATTCGTGAAGGTAATGTCTTGGTACGACAACGAATGGGGATATAGCAGCCGCACTGCGGATCTGGTGGAGTTGCTCGGCAAGATGCTGTAGCATGGCCGAATGACCGCCAATTCGCCCCGCGAAGTTCCGACCCGCGAAATCCAAGAGGCCGCCGCGATTCTTCGTTCCGGCGGCCTCGTCGCGTTTCCCACCGAGACCGTCTACGGCCTCGGCGCGGATGCCGACAACGAAACGGCTGTGCGGAGCATTTTTGTCGCTAAGGGTCGGCCGGCTGATCATCCGGTGATTGTGCACCTGGCGGACTTAAGCCAAGTGTTCGATTGGACGACGGACTTTCCCGAACTGGCTCGTCGGCTGGCGGAGAAGTTCTGGCCGGGGCCGCTGACGTTGATTTTGAAACGCTCGCCCAGGGCCAAAGACGTCGTCACCGGCGGACTCTCGACGGTCGGTCTCCGCGTTCCCAGTCATCCGGTTGCGCAGGCCCTCCTCCGCGAATTCGGCGGAGCCATCGCCGCTCCTTCCGCCAACCGCTTTGGCCGCGTCAGCCCCACCCGGGTCCAGCACGTTCAGGCGGAATTTGGGGATGCCCTGCCGCTGATACTCGACGGCGGCAAATGTGATGTCGGCCTGGAAAGCACTATCGTCGATTTCTCCGGCAGCGAGCCTGTCATCCTCCGCCCCGGCGCGATCAGTCAGGAACAGGTGGAAGCGGTCTGCGGACAATCTCTCGTTTCCCCCGACACCAGTTCCACCCGTTGCAGCGGACGACTGGAAAGTCACTACGCCCCACGAGCCATCGTCGAAATCCTGGAGCCGCAAGAAATTTACAGCCGGGCCGCCGATCTCGTGAAGCACGGTAAAAAAGTCGCCATCCTTGGCCAGCCCGATCTGACTCTCCCCGCCGGAACCGAATTGATACTGCTGGGCAGCGACCCCGCCACCCAGGCCCGCGGTCTCTACGCCGCTCTGCGAAAGGTCGACGACCTTGGTTGCGACGTCGTCCTCGCCACCCCCCCTCCCCTGCTCGGTCTGGGAGCCGCCCTGCTCGACCGCCTGCAAAAGGCCGCGGGACCGCGCAGCCCGGAGCCGCCGAAGTAACGCTCCCTGATTTCCATGTACCCCAGAATTGGTATCCTATCCGTACCATATCTGGGGGTTCCATGAGAACGGGACAACACGATCGTCAGCCACCCGGCTTTACGCTGGTCGAGCTTCTGGTCGTGATTGCGATCATTGGGATTCTCCTCGCGCTCCTGCTCCCCGCCGTGCAATTCGCCCGCGAATCGATGCGCCGGACGCAGTGCCTGGCCAACCTCAAGCAAATCGGCCTGGGGATTCAAAACCATCACGACACCCTTCGCGCCGTTCCTCCCGCCGGTGTCGACGGCACTGTCCTGACCGATGTCCATATCCGGTTCAACATCCCCGCCGGCATCGAGCACGGCTGGGCGATTTTTCTGATGCCGTATATGGAGCAGCAACTCCTGTTCGACAAATACCAGCTCGCCAGCGACTGGCGCTCCGCGGAAAACCAGACCGTCCGCGAAACCCCCCTGCCGATTCTGAGTTGTCCTTCGACCCCCAATCAAAGACGGCTCGACAAAACGAATACCAAGGGAACGACCATCTTCGCGGCCATCAGCGACTATGCCCCGGTCACCTCCATCAGCAACACCTTAAGGTCGCCGGAAGTCATCGACGTCCTTTCGGACAAGCAGCCGCTCGGCATGATCCGCGTCAACTCCCTGCTGAATTTCTCCGAATGTACGGACGGCCTCAGCAACACTCTCGTCATTGCCGAGGACGCGGGCCGGCCGTTCCGTTTCCGCAGCCGCGGCAAAACGGCCGCCGGCCAGTGCAGCGGCGCGGGGTGGACCGACCGAGACAGCGAATACGTCACCGAAGGGTACACGCTCGACGGTGCCACCAACCCCGGCCCCTACGCCATCAACGTCACCAACGACAACGAAATCTACAGCTTCCATCCCGGCGGCGCATCCGTCCTCTTCGCCGACGGCTCCGTCCACTTCCTCCCCGACACCACCGACATCCGCCTCGTCGCCCGCCTGATCACCGCAGCCGCCAACGAACCATCGGTCAAGCTCGACTAGCGAAAAGGGGTCAGGCTTCATTCTTGACGCGGCACCTTGCGGCGCGTTAGCATATGCCTATGGCCAGACCGCACCGCAACACCCCCGGTGGATATTGTTACCACGTCCTCAGCCGCGGAAACGCCCGCCAGCGGGTGTTTCACAAGCCGGCCGATTTTGAGGCGTTCGTCCGCCTCTTCTCTGCCGCCCACGAGATCGTGCCGATGCGGCTGCTCGCTTATTGCTTGATGCCGAATCATTTTCACCTGGTGCTCTGGCCGCGCGAGGACGGCGATTTGTCCCGCTGGATGCAGTGGCTGCTCACGACGCACGTCCGCCGCTACCACGAGCACCACCAAACCACCGGCCACGTCTGGCAGGGGCGATTCAAGTCGTTCCCCATCCAGGAGGACGAGCACCTGCTGGCGGTGCTGCGGTACGTGGAGCGAAATCCCCTACGGGCGAACCTCGTCAAATCGGCCGCGCTCTGGCCCCACTCCTCCCTCCGCTTAGCAAGTTCGTCCGCCAGGCCCCCGTGGTATTCCGAGGGTCCGGTGAAAAAAGGCAAAAGCTGGGAGCGGCATGTTGACCAGCCGCAAACGGAGGCGGAGCTTGTGGCGCTGCGGCGGAGCGTGGAACGGGGGATCCCGTACGGCAGTGACCGCTGGCAGCAAAAGACAGTGGCCGCACTCGGCCTGGAAAGCACCCTCCGCTCCCGCGGCCGTCCGAGGAAACAAATTAATGAAGCCTGACCCCTTTTCTGCTCCTGAGGAAATACTTCAAATGGTTGTGTTAGCATAAACATCGTCGAAAATCACAGGGGCTTATACCGCAAGACAGGCGATCGACCGAAATACGCGCGGTGCCGTAGTGACCATTCCGTTGGATCGTTTGTTATCATGCGTGAGTACAATGCACATACCTCGATTACAGTTCGGAATTCGCACACTGTTTCTCTTTACGACTCTCGTGGCGGTCACAGTATGGTGTGGAACAATATGGTACAGAGCCGACCGTCAAAGGCGATTGCTCAACGATCTGCCGCACGATCTCCTAAATGTCGATCTTACATCAGCCGAGGTTACCGATGCTGCTTACGACTTCCAGCATGATGGTTATGAATCGCCGCGCTACGTGCCTAAGTGGCTTGTAAGAGCCGTTGGTGTTGATTGTTTTGCAGAGGTTGTAGTGTTACGAAGACAATCGCCTCCGCAGACTGATGGGGAATTGAATTCGTCGCAGTTAAATCAGCTTCCCATGCTTCAGGAACTTTCACTTGTTGGTAGTCCACTGAACGATAATGACCTCGCCCTCCTTCAGCACCGACAACTGCGAGTTCTTAACCTTGCCCACTCACAAGTCTCAGGTACTGGTCTTCGGAACGCTCCTTTCCGTCAGCGCCTGCGGACTCTGCATTTGGAAGGATGCCCTGTTTCCGACGCAGGATTATCTGCAATCGGAACATGTGATAACATTCAGGAGATCAACCTTGATGTTGGCATAATTCCACCAGCGGGACGGAGTTTTACACACACAGGTTTGTTACAGTTGACTTCACTTACGCGGCTTAGGAGGCTCGACCTCGCAGGGTATGATATGACAGATGATGATTTAGAGATAATTGCCAAGTTGCGGTCGCTGCAGTACCTAAAGCTTAGCTCCAACAATATATCGGAAAGAGGTGTAGAGGCACTTCAAACCCTGCCGAATTTGCAGTACTTACACTTTGAGAACGACTATTACCCGACGAATGTCGTTGGCAAGGCATTATTGACAATTGTGAAGGAACACGAGACAAAACAATGATACTGGATTAGAGGAGTCGTACAATGTTGAGGCCATCATTACAGTTGCACAACAGGAGACAGGCAGCCGAATGACCGTGTTACTATGAAAATCAGCGAACCCTGATTATCAAACCCACCGGCGCGCGCGTTACAATGGCCTATACAGCCGACTTTCGCCGCGTCAGAAAGGATGGCCAGCCATGACCGCTGTGAACTATCTTTGGAACCCGATTAACGACAATATCGTCGAGGAGTTCGACGACGCAGGGAACACAATCGCGGAGTACACGACCGAACCGGGCCAGTTCGGAGACGTGATCAGCCAATTTCGGGATGGCCAGGAGAGTTTCTATCACACAGACGGACAGGGTTCGACACTGGCGCTGACGAACTCCAATGGCGACGTGACTGACACTTACGCCTACTCGGCATTCGGCGAGGTGACCTCCCAGACCGGAACCACGGTCAATTCGTTTCGGTATATCGGACAAAGGGGATATTATCTCGATAGCGAAAGTGGTGAGTATTTTGTGCGACGGCGACCGCTATCAGCGAATGGGCGATGGTGGGCATTGGACCCCAGATATTTAATGGTGTCTATAGGCGAGAACTTGTATACATATGTGACTAATCGACCGACAGTATTTATTGATCCAAGTGGATTGGATCTTATTGGCCCAGATGACAAAACGACGATTTCTAAGGAGGAAAGGGCTGCACTTGGTGGCTGCGCGTGTGCCACTAATAGAGTTATACTGACGACAGTGCCACCAGATGTGATCGGACTTGTTTATTGCAAAGATAATAACTTCATTGTCATGTTAAATGCTAAACCTGACAAGAGTTTAATAGAGGAGCAGAAATGCTTCTATTTGAAGATATGTGCAGATAAACATGAGAAACATCACATTGATACATTCAAAGCCTTGTGCCCAACTTTATGCAAAGATGTAAAGTGCGGAATTGACGAACCAGATCCTAGAAAAAGGTGGTTTTTTCAAACAGGCTGGAGCACCCAGGCGTGTACAGACACGTCCGAGTGCTTTGCATACATTACCTCGATCTCATGCGTTATTAATCTGTATAAAGCGCATAAGGAGAAATCATTCCCACAGTCGGATCCCGCGTGTGTTCCTGTTGGGATCGCTGCAATCAAACGCTATTTGGCGAGACGTAAAACGCTCCGCTGTGCGCCATTAGCGGCTGAATTGCAAGCCGAAATAGATAAGATGTTTTTGGACGAGAAGAAGTGATAGAGGATTGGATTTAGAGGTTTATGACTCCGATTTGTCGACTTAAGTTCCTTTGGCTCGAAGTCACCGCAAGTAAATATGCAGATCATTCTGCCAAGGACATTGCTAAACAGCAATAGCATCTGGCCGTCTTTGCACAAGGTATTGCGGCCAAAGAAAATCGGATTCTGATGCGTTTGTCCCGAAAATGGCCTGCATATAAGAGGCCCTGACAAGACCTTGCTAAAACCATAAGTTGTGATATTCCACAATCTACTGAGGTTTCGTCAGCCGCTAAGAGATATCTTAATTCTCAGGCATTTTCCTAGGGTCTGAAGATGCCGCTACAACTCGTCCAGTAATCTCGTCAATAGTGAGGAGCCACCCACCAGATTCAACCATTTCCTGCAACTCCGCATTTGTAACCAATAATTTTGCGCGATCAATCCGCCACGAAACAATTAGTGCAATTGCAAGTGTTATCCAAAACAAATCTCGCAGATGAAATGTCATATAAACACCTTTCAGGATTATGATGGCTCAGAGTGCATGTGGACGGGGAGGATAGTTGACGCGAACGATAGTGCATGAGAAGAAAGAAAAAGCAGAACAATGTCCGCGCATAACCGACTTAATCGAGCGGAAGTTCCGCGGAAGCGTCGCTCGCGGCTAGGTGTAGCAGATTCTCCGCAACGCGGGCTGGAATTGTCAGAAGCCTGAGCAGCGGGGGAAAGAACGAGACGAGACAGCCATGGATAAGTGACGCACCGAAGACTGGCATCGAATAAAAAAAGAGAGCGGAGCGGGAAGCTTGCATCGCATTTATCTATAATAGTGGCTTCTTGCTGGCTCCCCTGTGTCGTCGCACCTAGGCTCCGCGAGGCCAGAGACCGATTCAAAGAGCATGGGACCGCCGCGAACGCCTCAGCGCCCTCGCGACGGTGTCGGTCGCTCCTCAGAACCGGCGCTTCGGGCTGTACTTCAAGGTCCAGTGGACAAATTTCAAAATGCCAGTCTTCGGGGCTTTCGTCACGCAGCTTCGCCGCCAATTGCGCCGTCCGATCACGCTCGTTTTGGATCGGCTGGCGGCCGATCAAGCGGCGGCTAACCGATTGGAATAAGAAGGTTGTACTTGACTGCATGTGGAATTCCTACCTGCCTGCGCATCTAAACTCGATCCGGTTGATGTCTGTAACCACCGACTACACTGACGTAGCCAATTTCATCCGTGCGAACTCCCACGACCTTCTCAACTCTCCTGTCAATTCGCTGTATGATCACGCCTAAGACCGCGGGCTCATATGCTCGTACATCCGTTTGGCAGATTTGGCAGTAAGACATTCAGATCATTCACTTCACCTCCCGAGCCTCAGTAGGGTGCCTGCTCCGAGATAGAACGGCAAGTCGGTTTGGGGAATAATAGCGATAGGTGGCCGTTGAATCGAGTGCAGAATTGGCGTTAGCTGAAAAGGGGAATTCCCGCGAAATCTGGAAGAGAAAAGGCTCGCATTTTGGGGAATCTAGGCAACCGGGTAGATGCAAGTTGAAGTGGACTCCTCGGGTGGAAAAACTCAGTCGAGGGTTGAGAGCGTCGTTTTTCGGGGTCAAACTGCGGAGAGTTCCTGGAATTCGTGTCGAACCGAGGCTCGACGGGGTGGGTCGCGAAGCGCAGCGATCGCTGAAGAACATCCGAAGAAGACTAGATGTTGATGGCCGCGCAGCAGGGAGCTTTCCTGCGAGATTCAAGGCTGAGGGGGGGCGTTACGCCGCACGGCGGTAATAGTACCTGAGCAGCCCACCACGACTCTCGGGCAGGCGATTTCTCTTCGTCGCCGTCTTCGTCGCCAAAGTTACTGGACACTTAGTTTCGGCAGAGCGTTTTGTATAATAACTAATGGCGTACTGTCCGAACCTTTGTAGAGAAGGGACTGTCAGACGAGTTGCACGGATCGCGAGGGCTTCGATTTACGTGGATTCCCCACTCGTGGAGAGGGCGCGTTGAAAAACCTGCGGACATGTCGGTTGCAATTCCCAGCAGCGATTGCACTTGCGAACACTGACAGCGTGCATACTTCACCATTTGCCTCCAGATGAGGGCGCAACAGAAGCAAAGGTTTTGGTGAATCAGAAAGTCCCTCTGATTCAACACTTACGGCGACATGAATCAACGGAACTGGATACTGTACAAGAAGTTACATTAAGGTGAATCAACGTAAGTCTTGAAAAAAAGGAGCGTGAATCAGCGAATCAAGAGCCTGTCTAGCTGCGGTTGGGCAAGGATGGCTCCACGGGGATTTACGCCGCTCCCCCCGGCGGCAATAAGCTGGCCAGGAACATGGACGGCTCCTGGACGGAGACGCTCCCTGCGGGAGACACCGCGCAGTATGACACGGCCGGCAAGCTCAGCTCGCTGGTGAGCACAGGGGGGACGCGGTGGACGATGACGTACAGCAGCGGGTTGCTGGCGTCGGTCAAATGAGAGCGGAAAAGGGGTCAGGCCTAATTCTTTTAATCTCTCGCCCATCTGTGAGATAAAGCTGACCGGGACAGGACCTTCGTTGGTCTCACTTCTTCCCGTGAAGCGACGCTCTCAGGGATGGCTATTGTAGCCGAGGGCGCGGATCGAAAGGGCTCAACGGGTGCCAGGTCTAGTGGCCAAACCCTTCTTTGCCGAGTCCGACACGCGTGCGGCGATTCTCCACTTGTTCCCAAGCAGAGCTTGGGAACGACGTCTGCTGGCTCCCTGCTTGCTGACTCCTAGCCGTTAATATCAGGGGGCTGACGCCCCCCGCTCGCCTCCCCCATTTGGGGACTTGACAGACACCTTGGATATGTGTACAATTGGGTCTATTCGGGCTGGCGAGAAACCGGCGTGATCTTTGACAAGTGAAGAGGAAGTTGTGGGGAGATGGGGTGGTTCTGCGCGCGGGGAAAGGGAGGCGGTGTTCAGTTTTCAGTTTTCGGATTTCAGTGTTCAGATTGGGGGAAACCAAGGGGACGGGGCCTGGTGATTGGGCTGGAAGATCGCCTCCCCCAAATCATAGAGAGGGTGTATCTGGGGGAGGAGGATTGCCGGCTATGAATCATCCCGAACCTGTTCTAGGACCAGGAGTTAAGAGCCTTGATACAGAGGTAAGAGGGAGCGTGAAACCTGTATCAGAGGGGGACGTTTTTGAGGGGCGTGAATCACGCAAGTCCAGTATTTGCAAACACTTAAGCTTGATGCGCGAATCAAGAAACCGTTTTTCGGGCCTTGATTCATGGACTTAGGGAGATATGAATCAACGGAACCTAGGAATGTATAAGCAGTTGCGGCGAGTTGAATCGCCGTAAGTTTTTTGAGAAAATGAGGTCGGAATCATGAATCATGGTCCCTTACATGGGAATCGGCGGTGAGGCGGCCAGACGCCGGAAGACGATGGTGCCGGCCGGAATTCTTTCAGGCCCCTACCCCTCAATTGCCGCCAGCATGCGGCGGCGGATTTCGTCCAGCTTGGCGTCTTCGGTGATTTTTTGGCCCGACTGGTCCGTGACGTAGAAGACGTCCACCACCTGGTCCAGGTGCGTGCCGATTTTGGCCCGGCTGACGGAGAGGCCGAGTTCGAAGAGGGTGCGGGTGATGGTGTAGAGGAGGCCGAGGCGGTCGTAGGCAAAGATGGCCAGGATGGTGAAGGTGTCGGCCGTGCTGTTGTCAATGTTCACGCGGGTGGGCAAGTGGTTGATCGCCTTGGCGGTCTGCGCCTGCTGGTCCTGGAAGCGGCGGGTGAAGGTGGGGGGCTTGTTGCTGGCGTCCTTGAGAGCGGCGACCAGCGACTGGCTGACCTGGGCGATCCGCTCGGTCGGGGGCGGGCCGGAGAAGTCGCCGTCGTGCACATAAAAACGGTCCAGCACCAGCCCGTCCGGCTGGGTGTTGATCTCGGCGGAGAATATTTGCTGCCGCTGGCTGGAGAGAGCGCCGGTGAGCTTGTGGAAAATGCCGGGAGTGATTTCCTCGTACGTGCCGACGGTGTATTCCACCACGTTTTTCTGCGGCAGGAAGCGGCCCCAGGAGACCGCTTCGTGATGCGGCAGCGTGCGGAGCCTTTCCAGTTCAGCCACCATCTGCTGCGGCGGCACCACAAACAGGCAGTTGCCGGGGAGAGCCGCAATTTGACGCTCCCACCACTCCGGCTGGTCCCCTGCCCCAGGCCGCCCGCGAACCAGGGCCTGCAACTCCTCCCGCCGCTCGATGAGCCGCTTGCTGGAAGCGGCGCGGGGGGAATCGCTGGCAAGGAGATGGAGGGTGTGCTCGTAGAGGTCGCTGAGAAGTTCCTGCTTCCACTGGTTGAGGACCCCCGGCCCGACCGCCTCGAGGTCGGCGAGCGTGAGCAGGAAGAGCATCTGCAAGTTTTCCGCCGAGCCGACTTCGACCGCGAACTGTACCACCACGTTTTCGTCGTGAATGTCGTGCTGCTGGGCGAGATGGCTCATCCGGAGATGCTTGAGAACCAGGAATCTGAGTTGCTCGGTTTCCCGCTCCGGCAGATGGAGCCGGTGTCCGAGCTGCTCGGCCATTTCGGCACCAACCTCGCTGTGGTCACGGACAAAGCCCTTCCCCAGATCGTGAATGAGGACGGCGAGGTGGAGCGTTCCCTTGTTCTTGAGATTGCGATAGACCTCGCCGGCGAGGCCAGGATCGCCTGCCATTTTGGCGATGCATTGCACAGCCCGGAGCGAATGTTCGTCCACCGTGTAATGATGATAGGCATTGAACTGCAGCAGCCCCCGGGTGTGGCCCATGCCGGGAACAATCTGCTCCAGCACATGCAGTTCGTGCAGCCGCCGCAGGAGCTCGCTGAGGCGGGCGGGGGTGGACATGAGGGAGAGAAACCGCTGGGCAACCGGCTCGGGGAGCGGTTCACTCGCGTCCGGCAGCGGCCGGGAGTCCATGGTGGAGCGGATCGCTTCCCAAGTTTCGTGCTCAATCCGCTTGTCGTGAACATTCGCCAGGTCGAGGAGGCGGAGGACTTCGACAAGATCGCCTTGCAGCTTGGGACGGGCCTGGCGGGTGACCGAGATTTCGTGGGGGCCGACGCGGAAATCGACATCCACCTTGCGGCTGAGGAGGGGCTCCATGATGCGGCGGAGCATGGCCCGCGGCTGGGCCCCTTCCACAAAGTGGCCGGCAATTTCCCGCACGGCGGTGGTGTGCTGGAAATAGTCCCGCATGAACCGCTCCACGGGGAGCATGTCGGCAATTTCCCGTCCCATGCGGGAGTAGCCCTGTTTTTCCGCGATGCGGAGTTGCTCGGCGCGGTCGAGGAGATCGCTGGCTTTGCCGGCGTGAAAATGGAGCTCGTTGCGGAGTTGCAGCAGGAACTCCCGGGCCTTCCGGAGTCGGCGGAGGTCCTCGCGGGTGAGGCGGCCGGACTGCATCAAGCCATCGGGCTCGCTTTCGCCATAGCGGGCAAAACCAATCCAGCGGACGAGTTGCAAGTCGCGCAAGGTCCCGCGAGAACGCTTGACGTTGGGCTCCAGCAGGAAGTTGGTTTCGCCGTATTTCGTCCGCTCTTCCTTGCGAGCCGTTTCCACCAGCGGCACCAGCTTGCGCCAGTTGCGGTGGGTCATCCGGCGAAAGCGAGCGTCGAACTGTTCATAGAGCTCGGCATTGCCATGGAGCAGGCGGCCTTCGGAAAGTGCCGTAAAGATTGTGGCGTCGCCCATTGCCAGATCGCACGCCTGGTTCACCGAGCGCGCGGAGAAGCCGATTTCCAGACCCAGATCGAAGAGATGGAGCGTGAAAGGGCGAATCAGCGGCAGCAGTTCCGCATCGCTTTTGAACGGATGGAGGACCATCAAGTCCACGTCCGAAAACGGGGCCATTTCCCGCCGCCCGAAGCCGCTGTGGGCGACCAAAGCGATCCGGGAGGCCAAAGGAAAATTATCGGTAGCCGCGTGAAAGAGATCGAACACAATCCCTTCCAGCAGTTCGGTAAAATGGGCACAGACCTGTGCCCCGGGCGAGCCGCTGGCGTGCTGCTGCCGCAGCTTGTGGCGGCCGAGGGCAAGTTTCTCCTTGGCGGCGACGACGGCGGCGCTGAGACCGGAAACGACAGGCATGCTTGAGTTATGGCCCTGTTGAAAAAGGGGTCTGGCTCGGAGCCACATACAATCGTCGACTTTTGAAATGGCGTCGCGGCGACGTGCCTGAACCCGTTTTCAACTCGTTGTTAGAGCGCGTCCTCTCCTTGTTCGCCGGTCCGGATGCGAATGACGTTTTGCAAATCGGTGACGAAAATCTTGCCGTCGCCGATCTGTCCGGTCTGAGCCGATCGCATGATCGTATCGAGGACCAGCGCGAGATTCGCGTCGGAGCAGACGACTTCCAGCTTCACCTTGGGAACGAAATCGACGGCGTATTCCGTCCCGCGATACATTTCCGTATGCCCCTTCTGCCGCCCAAAGCCGCGGACCTCGCTGATGGTCATGCCGCTGACCCCCTTTTCGGTCAGCGCGTTCTTAATGTCTTCGAGCTTGAAATGGCGGATGACGGCTTCGACCTTCTTCATGGGGCGGCTCCAAAAAAACGTGGCGGCACTCGTAGCCGGCACACTCCGTGTGCCGGAATGTCCGCTCACGGAGTGAGCGGACCACTAGAACGCCTCCAGTTTACCTTCCCTTACAGGAAGATATAGCCCTCTTCGCCATGCTGGCTGAGGTCGAGGCCTTGCAATTCTTCTTCCTTTTTCACTCGCAGACCCATCGTGGCATCGAGAATCTTGAGGAGGATGAAAGTCACGGCACCCGCGAAGACCCAAGTGATAACCACGGCAATAAGTTGACCGATGAGCAACTGGGGGCGGCCGTCGATAAGGCCGACCGGCTGGTAATTGCTGACCAGCGTGGGGTCGCAGACATTCACGGTGGCGAAAATGCCGGTCAGGATAGCTCCCAATGTGCCACCGACGCCGTGGACGCCAAAGGCATCCAGCGAGTCGTCGTATCCAAAGGCCGATTTAAGCTTCGTGCAGGCGAAGAAGCAGACGACCCCCGCCGCCAAACCGAGAAAGAGCGCCGGCATCGGCTGAACGAATCCCGAGGCGGGCGTGATGCAAACCAAACCGGCGACCAGGCCGGAGGCCGCGCCGAGCACGCTCGGCTTGCCGCGCGTGATCCATTCCATTCCCGCCCAAGCCACTGCTCCGGCGGCGGCAGCGAAATGCGTGACGCAGAAGGCAGTCGTGGCGAGCCGATCCGAACCGAGTTCGCTGCCGGCGTTGAATCCAAACCATCCCACCCACAGCATTGATGCTCCGAGAACCGTGTACGTGAGATTATGCGGCGGCATCGGCTCCGAGCCGTAACCGAGCCGTTTGCCCATGACGAGTGCGCAAACCAGGGCGGAGACGCCCGAGCTAATGTGAACGACGGTGCCGCCGGCAAAGTCGAGCGCACCTCCCATGATTCCATTTCCTTCTTTGCCGAGTGGGACGAAGCCCAGGATGCCGCCATCCCAGACCCAGTGACAAAGCGGACAGTAAACGATGGTTCCCCACAGGGCCGAAAAGACGACCATCGTGCTGAATTTCATTCGCTCGGCGAACGCACCGCAAATCAGGGCCGGCGTGATGATGAAAAACATTCCCTGAAAGAGCATGTGAGTCATGATCGGCGTGCCGGAAGCGACACCCGCTTCACTGCACATGGGCATTTTGATTTCGTGCTTGATCTCGCCGGTTTTTTCATCCTTGGTCTCGATGTGCTGCGGCTCGACACCCCGCATGAACAAGTAGTCCGCGTTGCCGATGTAGGCATTGGTTCCGCCAAACGAGAGCGAATATCCATAGAGAGCCCAAATGACCGTGTTGAGCCCCATCAGGAACACGCACTGCATCATCACACCCAGCACGTTCTTTTTGCGGACCAGGCCGCTGTAGAACATGGCGAGACCCGGAGCGGTCATGAACAATACGAGCGCGGAGCAGGTGAGCATCCAGGCGTTGTGGCCGGCAAGAGCGGCGTCGCTGGCTTTGGTGTCCACATCCTGAAGCGTAAGCGGCTTGGGGTCGTCGCCTAATGCCGTATCCGCGAGAATGGACGTTGCCAGAACGGAGAATCCGGCCAGCGCGCAGAACAAAAGCGCAGAGCGAAAAATCGGTCGCATGATTCCCACCATGAAGATAATGTGAATTTCAGCCGCCTGGGGAAGCACGTTGCTTGAAGGCATCCCGCCGTCAAATGCCGCCGCCTACAGTGGTCCGCTAGCGGACCAGCAGTTTCGTTGCAGCAAAGGTACTTTCAACTCCGCAGTTTGTAAAGTAGGCCAATCTCTGTATTAGCTGGGCTTATTCCAGGGGACTTCGGCGGCCCCTGATTGATGGTTGGCAAACCTCGCCGCGACAAATAGATAATCACCCAGACGGTTGAGGTAAATCAGCACATTCTGAAATGCCGTTGGGTTATCACTGGCGAGAGTGACAACCCGCCGCTCCGCTCGTCGACAGATGCCCCGTGCAACATGCAAATGGGCGGCAGCGGCTGTTCCGGCGGGGAGCACGAACTGGCGAAGCGGCGGCAAGACGGATTCCATTACGTCGATTGCCTGCTCCAGCGCTTCCGCATGACTGGCATTGATCATGGCCGTGCCGTGTTTGACGGGATCAGGTGTCGCCAGCTCCGCACCGACGGCGAAAAGTTCGTTCTGAGCGCGGGCCAGGCAAGCTTCGATTTCCGGCGGCAAAGCTTGAGTGCGGGCCAGTCCCAAAAAGGCATTGAGCTCGTCCACGGCTCCATAGGCCTCAATCCGCACATCATCTTTGCGAACCCGCGGACCGGCAAAAAGGCCAGTTTGGCCGTCGTCTCCAGTCTTGGTGTAGATCTTCATGGGGCTCCTTCCTTAGCGCTTCAGAAATTTAAGCCGGCCTGCATTTTCCCTGCTTTTCAGCCGAGCGAAAGAGTGTCACACTGTTCCCTGCAAGTTTACCGTATCGCGACATACTTCAAGGAGCGCAGGATGAGCGGCCAACCTTTTGGTGATCCCAATACCAATCCCTATGCGGCATCTTCGTTTGGAGCGCCAGGGGGACAGTCACCGGAACTTCTTGCGAAGGCCAATAGCGCTTTCAATTTGGGAATTGGTGCGATCGTTGTGTCATTATGTTGCTGTCCAATCATCGGCATCATCATGGGCGTGATGGGAATCAATAATGCCGGAAGCGTTTTGTCGATGGCTCCTCCGGGAAGTGACGCCAACAGCAAGGCTTCCACCGCCAAAATATTCGGAATCATCGCGATCGTGATTGGCGTTCTGAACATGGTCGGCGGCATTGCGATCAACATGATGGGCCTCCTCAATCAGTAACGGTCGCCAAGTCGTTTAGTTCCGCGCTGCACGACAATACTCTTGTCCCTTGCACCTTCGCAGGGACTGCGGCGCGGCACGGCTCAGGTTTCGAGCGAATAACTCGCAAGGACAACAGTGATGTTGTCCTTGCCGCCTTTGAGATTGGCGAGTTCCACCAGTTTCCGGCAAACAGCTTCGCCAGTCGGCTCGGTTTCCAGCACCGGAACAATTTCCTCGCTGGTGAGCATATTGGTGAGCCCGTCCGAGCAAAGCAGTACTTGATCGCCGGCTTGCAACTCCAGCCGATGTACGTCTACGCGGATATCGGGTGAGTTTCCGCCGACCGAACTGGTAATTACGTGCCGCCAATGATGCTTGGCGGCGGCTTCCGGCGTAAGTTCCCCGCGGCGGACCATTTCTTCCGTCAGCGTGTGGTCCTGCGTCAAGCGATGGAGCCGCTTTTCGCGATAGAGATAGCAGCGACTGTCCCCGACATGCGCCACGTAGAGCACTTCGTTCAAACTGTAGGCCAGGGTCACCGTCGAGCCCATGCCGTGCAGTTTGGGATGTACTTCCGCTTCATGGCGAACGGAAGCATGCGCCTGGGAGAGGGCAGTCTGAAACTCGGTCAGCACTTGATCGCCATCTTTGGCCCGGCAGTTGGCAAACCATTCCAGCGATTCCAGCACGTAGTTCTCTACAAAATCGAGCGCCATCGCGCTCGCTTTCTCGCCGGCTGCTTCGCCCCCCATGCCGTCGGCCACGATAAATAGATGGCTGCGGTCGCTGCTGTGTTTGCAGCGGGTGCCAGGGAGGCTCGTCTGCTCGATCTTCAAGGCTTTATACAACGTGGCGACCAGAAACTGGTCTTCGTTCGTGGCTCGGCACTTCCCCTGATCCGTGACGCCAAAGCTATCCACTTTGAGCTTGGGCGCGGACGGTATCACGTTGAACTCGGCGGTCTCTTCCACAATCGGTGTGGCGTTCACGTCCCAGGAATCGTTTGCATTGCTCATGGTGACTGCCGGGTAAATGGTGAGTGCCGGGTAACAAGACCTATGAAATCTCTCGCAGCGTTAATAAGCACTCGCTGTGCCAATGCTCCCAATTGCCCGCAGATTGGGGAAATTGAATGTGCTTTGCTACTCTCAGACCTTGCAAGGCGGTCTAGAATCGCTAAAATCACGGGTTCGCTATCGCTCAGCTCATTAACCGCTGACCAGCGACTGCTTCGTAACCTATTGCAAGATCTGGTCTTACAGCTAATTGCCCATGTTTAAGCCGTTCAATAAGAAAGACGCCCGTCCCAAGCGGAAACCCAAGCCGCGGCTCAAGATCAAGAAGAAGGATCCGATCTGGATTGACGGCGAACGCCCTCGGCCGATGTTCGTGGACTACAAGGACGTCGAGCTGCTTAAAAAACTGATCAACCGCCACGGCAAGATCGTGAGCCGCCGCAAGACCGGCTGCAGCGCGGCCAGCCAGCACGCCGTCTCGCTCGCCATCAAGCGGGCCCGGCACATGGGCCTGCTGCCGTACGTTGGCGAATAGCGTTGAGTAGCCTGCACACTCCGTGTGCAGGCATTGTCCGCTCAGGGAGCGAGCGGACCACCTTTCTTGCCTTGCGACTTCAACCGCTTTGACGGATAGTGAATGGTCCGCCTGAACCCCGCAGCTTGCGGGGTTGTCCTTCCTGCCATTCCCGCCACTATCCACGACTGATCGCATTCATGTCTTCCCCCGTCCGCACCAAAGCGTACGACCAGCTCGAATCGCTCCTCGCCGACCGCATTCTCCTGCTCGACGGCGCAATGGGGACGATGATCATGCGGCTGGGGCTGGATGAGGCTGGCGTGCGTGGAGAGCGATTTGCCGATCATCGGCAGGACAAAAATCTCAAGAACTTCAGCGATATCCTCTGCCTGACGCGCCCAGCCGACATCACGCAGATTCACCGCGAATATCTGGCCGCTGGGGCGGACATCGTCGAGACGAACACCTTCGGAGCGAGCCCCGTCGGGATGCTCGAGTTCGACCTGCCACTGGAGCTCGTCCACGAAATCAATCACGCCGCCGTCGCGTGCGCCCGCCAAGCGGTGGATGAATTCAACGAGCGGACGCCAGATAAGCCTCGCTTCGTCGCCGGCTCGATTGGCCCCACGACGCGGCAGTGCGCGATTTCGACCAAGGTTGATGACCCCAGTTTTCGCGGCACCAGTTTTGATGAGCTAGAAGGCTCCTATTACGCGCAGGTCGCCGCACTCATTGAAGCGGGCGTCGATATTCTGCTTCCCGAGACGTTCATCGACACGCTGAATCTCAAGGCCTGCCTCTTCGCGATCGACCGTTACTGCGTGGAGCATGGCGTTCGTGTTCCCATCATGGCCTCCGGCACCTTTGGCGACGGCGGCGGCACGTTCGTTTCCGGCCAGGTCGTCGAAGCCTTTTGGGATGCCATTTCCCACATCCCACTGCTGACGGTCGGCATGAACTGCGCTCTCGGTCCGCAGACGATGCGTCCGCACATTGAAGAACTGGCCAAGGTCGCCCCTGCTCATATCCATTGTTATCCCAACGCTGGCCTCCCGGACAAAATCACCGGCAACTACAACCTGGGTCCCGCGGAAATGGCCGGCCTCGTCGGCGAATTCATGGATAACGGCTGGCTGAACATTGTCGGTGGCTGTTGCGGAACGACACCGGGCCATATTGCGGCTTTTGCGGAACGGGCGAAGAGAACAAAGCCGCATCAAAAGGTCAGCGTGCCGCACTGGCTGCGACTGTCGGGAACGCACCCGTTCACGCTCCGTCCCGAGAGCAACTTTGTGATGGTCGGCGAGCGGACCAACGTCACCGGCAGCAAGGCCTTCGCCAATCTCATCCGCAACGGCAAATTCGAAGAGGCGGTCGAAGTCGCCCGCCAGCAAGTCGCCGGCGGAGCGACTGTTATCGACGTCAACATGGACGACGCCTTGCTCGATGGCGAAGCGGCGATGACAAAATTCTTGCGGCTCATCGCGAATGACCCGGAAGTGGCCGCCAAAGTGCCGGTGATGATTGACAGCTCCAAGTGGACGGTCATCGAAGCGGGGCTGAAGTGCGTTCAAGGGAAGTCGATCGTCAATTCGATCAGCCTCAAGGACGGCGAGGAAGAGTTTCTCCGCCGGGCTCGGCTTGTTCGCCGCTACGGAGCTGCGACGGTCGTCATGGCCTTCGACGAGCAGGGCCAGGCGGTCGAAATCGACGACAAAGTCCGTATCTGCAAACGGGCCTTCAAGATTTTGACCGAGGAAGTCGGCTTTCCGCCCGAAGACGTCATCTTCGACCCCAACATCCTCACCGTCGCCACGGGGATGGAGGAGCACAACAACTACGCCATCAACTTCATCGAGGCGACCCGCCGCATCAAGCAGGAATGCCCCGGAGCCAAAATCAGCGGCGGCGTTTCCAACATCAGCTTCTCGTTCCGCGGCAACGACATTGTCCGCGAGGCGATGCACTCCGCCTTCCTCTACCAAGCCATTAAGGCTGGCATGGACATGGGGATTGTGAACGCCGGCCAACTCGCGGTCTACGAAGAGATTCCCAAGGAACTGCTGGAGAAAGTCGAAGACGTTCTCTTCAACCGCCGCCCCGATGCCACCGAGCGATTGGTACAACTGGCCGAAACGGTTAAAGGAAAGGGCAAAGCCGCGGCGACGGAAGATCTCACCTGGCGCAACGCCACGGTGCAAGAGCGGTTGAAGCATGCCTTGGTTAAGGGTGTCGATAAGTTCATCGAAATCGACGTGGAAGAAGCCCGCCAGCATTACGATCGTTGCCTGCGGATTATCGAAGGGCCGCTCATGGACGGCATGTCCGTCGTCGGCGATCTGTTTGGAGCCGGCAAGATGTTTCTGCCGCAAGTGGTCAAGTCCGCCCGCGTCATGAAGAAGGCGGTCGGCTATCTGCTGCCGTTCATGGAGCAAGAGAAGTTTAAGTCGGGAGATGCGGACCAGGGGGCTCGCGGCAAAGTGCTGATGGCCACCGTCAAGGGGGACGTTCACGACATCGGCAAAAACATCGTTGGTGTCGTCCTGGGCTGCAACAACTACGAAGTGATCGACCTCGGGGTGATGGTTTCGGCGGAGAAGATTCTGGAAACCGCACTCAAGGAATCAGTCGACATCATCGGCCTTTCCGGCCTGATTACGCCGAGCCTCGACGAAATGACCCACGTCGCCAAGGAAATGAAACGCCGCGGCTTCACGCTTCCGCTCCTCATCGGCGGAGCGACGACGAGCGCCAAGCACACGGCGGTCCGCATCGCCCCGCAATACGACCAGCCAACGGTGCATGTTCTGGATGCCTCTCGCTGCGTCGGCGTGGTCGACAAGCTGATGAGCCGAGAGTTACGGCCGAAGCTCGAAAAGGAGAATCGCGAACTGCAAAAGCAGCTAGTCGCTTCGTATCAGGCTCGCGATGTAAAGCTCGCGCCGCTGGCGGAGACTCGCGTCAGGAAGTTCCAGACTGATTGGGCAACGGTCGATATTCCCGTGCCCTCGTTCACCGGCGTGCAGGTGCTCGCCGATTTCCCGCTGGACAAGATCATTCCGTACATCGACTGGTCCCCCTTCTTCATGACCTATGAAATGAAGGGGAAGTACCCGAAGATTTTTTCCGACCCGGACCAAGGGCCAACGGCAAAGCAACTCTTTCAAGACGGCCAACAACTCCTGAGCCGGATCGTCCGCGAGCGGCTTATCTCCGCCAGCGCCGTCTACGGCTTCTGGCCGGCAAACAGCGACGGCGACGACATCGTCCTCTTCACCGACGAATTCCGCACTACCGAATTGACCCGTTTTCACACCCTCCGCCAGCAGTGGGAACGCCAGGGACAAAAGGATTTTCGCGCGCTGTCCGATTACATCGCGCCACTTTCGAGTGGTCGGCACGACTATCTCGGCGCATTCGCCGTCACTGCCGGCATCGGCGCCGACAAGCTCTGCGCGGAATTCGATAAGAAGCACGAGATTGACAACTCCATTCTCGTGAAGGCCCTCGCCGACCGCCTCGCCGAAGCCTTCGCGGAGCTGCTGCACGCCCAGGCTCGCCGCGACTGGGGCTTCGGGAAAGACGAAAATCTTTCGCCCGATGACCTGATCGAAGAAAAGTACCGCGGCATTCGCCCCGCCGCCGGTTATCCTTCGCAGCCGGACCATACCGAGAAGGAAATCCTTTTCAAACTGCTGGACGCTCAGAAGAACGCCGGCATCACGCTCACGGAGTCGTTCGCCATGTGGCCCGCCGCCAGCGTTAGCGGCCTCTACTTCGCCCATCCAGAGGCCCGCTACTTCGCCCTCGACCGCATCACGCAGGAGCAGGTGGCCGACTATGCCCGCCGCAAAGGAATGACAATTGCATCGGCAGAACGCTGGCTGGCCCCGAACCTAGGCTATGAGCCGTAGGCCGCGCCGGTAAAATGAGTGATTGCACCCGCCGCAACTTCCCTCCCCAGATGATCTCTGATGCTCATGGACTTCCTTCCCCTGGCCGCCATCGACATTCTCGGACAGAAGCTCGACGCGACCGACATCGGCGTCATTCTGCTGCTGGTTGTGCTGGAAGGGGTGCTTTCCATCGACAACGCCCTGGTTCTCGGCCTGCTCGCCAAACGGCTGCCGAAGCACCAGCGGGCGCGAGCACTGTCCTATGGACTGATCGGGGCCTTCGTATTCCGCGTCATCGCCATCTGCACGGCGAGCTTCTTATTGCAGTGGACGGTGGTGAAATTCATCGGCGGAGGCTACCTCGTCTATATCGCGGTCAAGCATCTGTTTTTTGAAGCTAAGGAAGAACACGAACAAACGGTCGTCACCGACGCCAGCGGCAACCCCCAACTGGTTGACGAAGAAACGGGCAAGCCGCTCACAGCGGCGGAAGAAGACCTGGAAATTCGCGGGCGGGTACCGATGGGAACGTCGCTATTGGCCGGCGAAGAGAGCGTCGACGCGGAACCGGGCGAGGCAGCGGTGGCGAAATCGACTACGGGAAAGCCCCGCTCTTTTTGGGGCACCGTCCTCGTCATCGAACTGACCGATATCGCCTTCGCGGTCGATTCCATCCTGGCCGCCATGGCTTTGGCGGGAGCCCGGCAAAGCAAACTCTGGGTCGTCGTTACCGGTGGAATTATCGGCGTCATCATGATGCGCTTCGCCGCCGCCATGTTCGTTCGGCTGCTGGAGAAGTTCCCGCGGTTTGAGCTTTCGGCATATCTGCTGGTCATCGTGATCGGCCTCAAGCTGCTGGCGGATTGGGGTTTCAATTCCGATTGGAGCTTTGACAAGCCGCAATTCGTGGCGACCCGGCTGGGGACTTGGAAACAGTCCTTCGAAAATGTCGAAAAGGGCCGGCTGAAACTCATTCACGATTACGACGGCTGGCTGGAGAAACGCTGGCCGTTCGGCAGCGCGGGACATTCCCACGATGCGCCGCACAAGGAAGAAGCTCCGGCAATAGAAGAAGGAAAACCAAATGTCGAACTGCCGCCGCATGTGCCGCACCTCTTGAATTTCCACAACGTGATTTGGCCGGAATGTATGGCCTTTTGGGTCATCATGATTATCTGTTTTGCCATCGGCTTTATCCCGCATAAGTCCCACCACGCCGAGAAGCCGGCGGCAAAATGAAAGCTGAACGCGGTTGCTTGTCCCCCGATACTTGCGGTTAGTCGGAAATCACCTCGGCTCGCGGAGACTCGCATGCGACTTGCTCGAATACTATTGCAGGCGGCATTCATTTCAGTATTGGCTTGGCAGGCATCGCTTGACGCCGGGGAGCAGCCGCCCAAGGGACTGACATCGGAGCAACGCGGCTATTGGTTTCTCACCGAAAAGACCTATCTCCCGCCCGACTTCTCACAAGACATCTTCGACAACGTCTGGAAGAAATGGCCCGAGCCGTTTCGCACCCAGGCGGAAAAGGTAACTCCCGAAGAGCGGCGGAAGATGGCTTTTTCCCGCTACGGCCTTACGCCCCGTCCGGATGATCCCACCAAGCCGCTCCAATATGTCGTTGACGCCGCGGGCAACTGGACGATGAACTGCTTTGCCTGCCACGGCGGCAAAATCGAAGGGAAGGCCTGGCCGGGACTCCCCAATTCGCACTTCGCCCTGGCGACACTCACGGACGAAACTCGTGCGCTCAAGATCCAGCTAAGCAAGCCGCTCGGACGGATGGATTTTGGCAGCATCTTTGTCCCACTCGGGGCGACGAACGGCACGACTAACGCAGTTAACTTCGGCGTTGCCCTGATGGCCTTTCGCGACAAGGATCTTAATTTCCACGACGACCGGCTGCCGCCGAAGATGGTGCACCATGATATGGATGCTCCCCCGTGGTGGCACTTCGCCAAGAAGAAGCAGCTTTACATCGACGGCTTCGCGGAGAAGGGTCACCGCGGCCTGATGCAGTTCACGATGGTCCGCAGCAACGGGCCGGAGAAGTTCAAAGAATGGGAAGCGGACTATCGCGATGTTTACGCCTACATCAGTTCGCTGAGGCCACCCAAGTATCCGCATCCCATCGACCAAGGCTTAGCCGCGCGGGGTGAAACGGCCTTCCGCCGCGTCTGTGCCGAGTGTCACGGCACCTATGGCAAAGACGCCAGCTATCCGGAACTGCTCGTCGGCATCGAAGACATTAAGACCGACCGCACACGACTCGATGCATTGACACCCAAGCACCGCGACTCCTACGGCCAAAGCTGGTTCGCCGAGCATGGGGCCAAGAAAAACATCAACGATCCCGGCGGATTTGTCGCGCCCCCTCTCGACGGTGTTTGGGCCAGTGCTCCCTATTTTCACAACGGCAGCGTTCCCACGCTCTGGCAGGTGCTGCGGCCCAAAGAGCGGCCGGTCGTCTGGCGGCGAGAGGAAAACGGCTACGACCAGGAGCGGGGCGGGCTGAAAGCTGAAGCCTTCGCCACGCTCCCCAAAGACGCCACAGCCGACTGGCAGAAGCGGACCTTTTTCGATACCCGGGCCTTCGGCAAATCAGCCGCGGGGCATGATTTCCCGCAGCAACTCACGGACGACGAAGCCCGCGCGGTGCTGGAGTATCTGAAAACGCTTTGAGGGAATGACGAAATTCGAATTCCGAATGGCGAATGAAAAATCATTCGCCATTTAGAATTCGTCCTTCGAATTTCCTGTCCCCCTACTTCTTCTCTTTCACTTCTGCCTTCAGCTTGTCGAGCAAAGCCCGTAACTCCTCGGCCTGCAACTGCAACTGGCGGACGCGGGCGGCTTTGCTCGGATCTTCCTTCTCGCTTGCCGGCTTTTCGGCCTTGCTTCCCTTCGCTCCCTTTTTCCCCTCGGCTTCTTCCCGGATTTCGATCTGAAAGCCGCCGCCGGGTAGAACTTTCACGTTAGGCGATGCCTTCCCGTCTTCGACTCCCGTTACTTTGCCATCCTTATCCAGCCGGAGTTCCAGTTTCCGCATCTCGAGGCGAGTCGCTGGCTTCATGAGTTGACCGGACATCCCGGACATCCCGGACATTCCACTCATCCCTGGCATGCCGGGCATCCCGCCACCCATTCCCGGCGCGGCTCCGAGTTTGCGGAACTGGATTACATCCTGCCCAAGCATTTTGGCGGCATAAGCCTGAGCCGGCCCGGGCAGCATGCCAAGCTCTTTCTCGGTCGTCTTCCAAAGTTTGTCACCCTGCTTGGCGACTATCACGGCTGGCTTGTTCCCCTTCTTGGAAATCGAGACTTCCATGTCGTCGGGCAATAGCGCCTGCGGAGCGGCGACGGTCATGCGCATCATGCCCGGATTACCCCCGCCCTGGCCCCACGGAACTCCCGGCGAAAAGGCCGAACCGCCGCCGGAAGGGGGCGCACCTGGTGCTCCCTTGGGAGCCGTGAAGAGGTGCATGGTGCCACTGCCTCCTTTGGAACCAGATCCTGCCTTTTGAGGATCTCCGACAATCCGCCATGCAGGCCCCGGTTGGTCCGATGGGGAAGCTTCGCGAGTCCCTTCCCTTTTCTCCCCCTTCTTCTCCTTTTCTTCCTTCTCCTCACGCTCGACAATCGCAACAGCTCCCGGACGTTTGGCCGGCTTGACCTCGGCGACTTGCTCCTTTCCTTCGCGCGTAAACTTCACCTTGAGCGTTTTTCCTTTGGAATCTTGGACCGAGTCCACCAGTTGCTCCAAGTCTTTCAGCGCATACCCATTCACAGCGAGCAGGATGTCGCCCGGTTTGAGTCCGGCCTTCAAGGCGGGGCTTTCCGGATAAATTTCCGCGATCTTGAGAGTTTCTCCATCCCCCTCCAGGCCGATTCCGATCCAAAACTCGGGCTGTTTCTCATCATCATCGTCGTCATCTTTTTCTTCTTTGTCTTCCTTCTCCCCTTTCTCTCCCACCACGACGGCTTGGATCACCAGTTCGCGTTCCTCCTGGGCCAGGGTGTAGGAAATTGGCAAGACGAAGGCCGCGGCACCCAGGCTGCAGCCGGAGAGACCTAACAGACGAGACAGGGAGAGGGACATGGGCGATTCCTGGAAAGGGGCGAGAATGGGTTGTGGGGAGAGGTTCCCCACCATCCTTGGTGCGCGGAGGGGAAGGCTTGGTTCATTCCCCGTAATGGTCCACGCGCCGTCATTGTAATAGGAAGTCCCTAGCTGGCAAAATCCTGAAATGGTCAGGAATTTTCATTTTCACGCGAACCATTGAAAGCAAGCCTGGTCTATACTGGTAAGAGAGAGACCGCTGGCCAGGTAATCTTAACTGCCGGCAAGGAAGTCTTTCCCATCTAAAATCAGCCGGTATTCGGGCGGTGTTCGCCCCTCTCATCCGGCTCAAGACAGCCAGGAGTAGGCGCTATCGCTGTGCGCCAATACAGTTACGGAATGAACGAAAACGACAATTTGGACGAAGAGCAAGACGAAAACAAACTCGAAACCTCTGACGATGCGGATGAAATCTCCGCCCCCGGCACCAACAAACCGGAAAAAGCCTCTCCCGCCGCCCGCAAGCTGGAACCTCTGGTTCTGGCCCATCTCTCGCGGCCCAATTATCAGCCCGTCAAACCGCGGGTCATCGCCAAGCAGCTCAAGCTAGCTGGCGAACAATACAACGCCCTGAGAATTGCCATCAAGCGTTTGGTGCAGCAAGGAAAGGCGGCGTATGGCAGCGGACATTTGGTAAGGCCGGTAGCCGCTGGTAAGCAGAAGGCAGTAGGCAGTAAGCAGGAGACAGGGGACAGGAGACAGGGGACAGCCGGCGGCCAGCAGCCGGCGAGCGGGGGGCGTCAGCCCCCTGATACTAAACCGCGCTTCTGCGAAGACACCGACACTCGTGAACCTGCCGCTAAAAAATCTCCCTCCACTTCCAACAAAAACGAAGTCGTCGGCAAGTTCCGCCGCGCAGCGGCTGGCTTTGGCTTTGTGCGGCCGTCGGGAACCCCTTCGGGCAGCGACCGGAGCTTCGACGTCTTCATCCCGCAAAAGAGCGCCCGCGATGCCGCCAGCGGCGACTTGGTCCGCGTTCGCCTCAGCCGCAGTCAGGCCCGAAACAAGGGTGGCGACATGCGGCGGGCTGGCGAGATCCTCGAAATCCTCGAGCGCGACACGCATCAGTTCGTCGGTGTCTACCAGGAAAAAGATGGCGACGCGTTTGTCGCAATCGACGGCAAGACCTTCGGCCAAGGAATCCCCGTCGGTGATCCCGGCGCGAAAAACTGCATGCCCGGCGACAAGATCGTCGTGGAAATGGTCCGCTTTCCCTCGCCACTCCATCCCGGCGAAGCGGTCATCACCGAACTGCTCGGCAAGCGTGGCGCTCCCGGCGTCGATACCCTCTCCATCATGCGGGAATTCGGCCTGGAAGAGAAATTCCCCGACGACGTTATGGAGGCCGCCCGCGAGGAAGCGGACAAGTTCGACGAGTCGGTCGGCAAAAGGCTGGATTTGACGGGCGAAACAGTCATCACCATCGATCCTGTCGATGCCCGTGATTTTGACGACGCCATATCGCTTTCCAAAATGGACAACGGCCATTGGAAGCTTGGCGTACACATCGCCGATGTCTCGCATTTCGTGAAGGTGAAAACGCCCCTCGACCGCGAGGCGAAGGACCGGGCGACGAGCGTCTATCTGCCGGACCGGGTCATTCCGATGCTGCCGGAGATCATTTCCAACAACCTCGCCAGTCTTCAGCCGGACAAAGTCCGGTACTGCGAGACCTGCTTCATCGAATTCTCCACGGAAGGGACGCCGATTGCCAGCGAGTGGCACAAGTCGGCCATCAAAAGCGTCCGGCGGTTCACGTACGAAGAAGTGGACGAATATCTGGCCGGCCGTGAAGCGTGGCGGAGCAAATTGACGCCCCAGGTCTTTCAGCTCCTCGCCGACATGCACGAGCTGGCGATGACCCTCCGCAAGCGGCGGCTCAAGGCGGGGTCCATCGAATTGACGCTGCCGGAGGTGAAGATTGACCTCGATAAGAGCGGCAAGGTGACCGGCGCCCATCTGGTGGTCAACACGGAGAGCCACCAGGTCATCGAGGAGTTCATGCTGGCGGCGAACGAAGCGGTCGCTCGCATCCTCTCGGCCAAGGGGGTTCCATTTCTCCGCCGCGTTCATGATTTGCCGAACCCCAAGAAGCTGAAGGCCCTGACCGAGTTCATCCACGAGCTCGGCATCCAGGCCGACAGCCTCGAAAGCCGGTTTGAAATTAAGCGGGTGATTGCCGAAGTCGCCGGCCAACCGGAATCGCACGCGGTGAATTACGCGGTCCTCCGGTCGATGCAGAAGGCGATCTACAGCCCGGTGGAAGAGGGGCACTATGCCCTCAACAGCAAGGAGTATTGCCACTTCACCTCCCCCATCCGACGCTACCCCGACCTGACGATTCACCGCGCCCTCGAAGCCATCCACCGCGGCAAAAAGCCACGAGAGAACTTCGACGAATTGATGCTGCTCGGCGAACATTGCAGCGAGCGGGAGCAGCGGGCCCAGGTCGCCGAGCGCGAGCTGACCAAAGTCAAGCTGCTCACGTACTTGAGCGAACGGGTGGGGATGCAGATGGAGGCAGTGATCACCGGCGTCGAGGACTTTGGCCTCTTCGCCCAGGGGGTCGATCTCCCAGCCGAGGGACTGATCCACGTCAGCACGCTCGGCGACGACCACTACCGCTTCGAGTCCCGCTCCCACAGCCTCGTCGGCTACCGCGAAGGAAACAGTTTCCGCCTGGGGGACGTCATCCAGGTCGAAGTCTCTCACGTCGACGTCGACAAGCGGGTGCTCGACTACCGCGTCGTCAAAAAAATTGCCTCTGCTCCCAAGAAGGAACAGAAGAAGCCACGGAAAAACACGGATGAACCACGGATGAAGAAAGGGAAGGGAGAGCGGAAAGGCGGCAAGCGTGGGAACAGAAGGTAACGGAGGGAACGAAGAGGAAAGGCAAAATGATGGAAGGCAAAATGATAAGAGGGGAGAGAGGAAATTAGCGATTGCTAGACCTGGTTCCTATTTATCTACCCTCATCTTTCTGCCAAACATCTTCCTGCCTTTCTCTTATCATTTTGCCTCCCATCATTTTGCCAAATTTGCTTCCGTGAACTGACCGATGTCCGACAAGAAGCAGCCCGTCAACTGGACCTCCGTAGCCGAAGACCAAATTCGCCAGGCCCAGGCGGCCGGCGAGTTCGATCATTTGCCCGGGTTCGGCCAGCCGATACCAGGCATCGATGAGCCGTACGACGAGAACTGGTGGGTCAAAGAAAAGCTGCGGCGGGAACAAATCTCCGCCCTCCCCCCTGCCCTGGAGATTGCCCGCGACAAAGAGCGGACGCTTGTGGCGATTGCCAAACTCACTTCCGAAGCGGAAGTCCGGCGGGAATTGGCGGCTCTGAATGAGCGGATACGCCGCGCCCATTTCAGTTGCGGCTGGGGTCCTTCGTGTACTACCTTGCCGGTGGATGTGGAAGAGTTCGTGCAAGATTGGAAGCGGACGAACTGAGGAACCAACCCTCTTCGGAAAATCGACCCAGGCACCAAACCGATGAATTCCGAAAATCCCTATGCCGCGCCGCTTATACCGCCAGAACCACCCAAGGTTCCCAGCCGGCTGCTGGCTTACCTGGATATCGCGGGGATCCTTTGCGCGGCAATGCCGCTGGTGCATTTTGCGGTCTTCTTTACGACGTATCTCTTATTGTCAGGCGAAGATCCAACCGCAAAAATTGCGGTGGTTCTGGCACTAGCCTTTGTTGCGGCCAGCATCCTGTGGCTCATCGGTGGCGTCTACAACTGCGTTCGAGTCTTCCAAGGGCGAAAGCTGGCCATCTTGGGAATAGTGCTCAATATCGCATCGTTGGTAGTCTGGGCGGGCATTTTTCGACTGGCGTTCATGCTTTAGAGTGTACCCCACCGAAGTACTAGACACTTAGGCAGAAGTGTCATTCTGTATAATATAGAGTCCTGGGGCGGAGCTCCGCGCGTTTACTTGCCCGAGGTGCCAGCGAAGAAGATGCGCATTTTCCTGGCTGCCGCCTCGGACTGGTGGACGTGTCGAAAAGTCAGGCGACGTGGTGCGCGATCGTTGGGCGACGGATAAGCCAGATTCGAGATTTGAAATTTGAGATTTGAGACCAACAGGCGTGGCGAGGGAAGGCGAAACGAGAATCAGAAACGAGCTTATCATTCGCACAATTGTTTGTGAATCAAGAATTAAGCCATGAATCAAACTTACAGCAAACCACTTCGTCGTAACAAATGTTCATTCATAGGGTTCGGTTGATTCGGATCGACGCAAGTCCGCGAAAAAACTACTTGAATCACATGAATTGAATGGCCCCTAAGGGGTGAATGGGCACTTATCACCGGAAAAACAAAGCAGGGTGGCTGATCTCTTGGAAAGGAGGAGATTCTTGAGGCGATGGCGGCGACTGGGGGCACTAAACGGGAGGCAACTTCCGGCTGCCTGAAGATTGGGCACCGGGGCGACTCCAAGATTCTGCCACTATTTGTGCATTTCGGTGAAGGACTTTTGGTCCCTCCGGGAACTACTTGGTTGTGAATGACTGACCGGCGGCTTAGTGCGGCGGCGGATTCGCTTCCCAGGACTTTTGACTGGGGGGCTTGCCTGGCCGCGCATGAGCATTGGCTCCGCAAGGTCATTTATGCCCGGACGGGGGAGCGGCAAGCGGTGGACGAGGTGTTCCAGCAGGTGGCCCTGGCTGCCGTGGAGCAGCGGGCTCCGCTGATGGATGCCGACAAGGCTCCGGCCTGGCTTCACCGACTGGCGGTGGTTTGTTCCGCCCGTTATCGGCGCAAGCTGGGGCGGGGACGGAAGGCGATGGCGGTCATCGCTGAACACCGGCGGCACGAGAGCAACGGCCATGCACCGGACCTGCTGACGTGGCTCGCCGGCCAGGAACGGCAAGAGAAGACGTGGCAGGCGCTGGCCCGGCTCGCCGGGCGGGACGCAGAAGTGCTGCTCCTCAAGTACGGGGAGCGGTGGAGCTATCGACAAATTGCGGAGCGACTGGGAATCACGGAGAAGGCGGTCGATACGCGGCTGGTGCGAGCCCGCGAGCGGCTGCGACAGGAATTGATCCAAAGCGGAATCGATGGAAGTGAACCATGAACACAAATGACTTTGGCAACAGCACTCAGCTCTGGCTCGACCGGCTGGCCTGCGGCGAGCTTGACGAAAAGACGCGGAAGAGCCTCTTTACCTGGCTTGAAGCCGAGCCGCTGCGGTGGCGGGGCTGTGCGCTGGCACTGTTGGAAGCTCAGACTTGGAATGAGTCACTGGCGGGTGTCACGCAGGCGGAAGGCCAGGAGACCTGCGGTCGGGAGCTTCGGCGGGGTCGGGAGACCCGCGCCGAACAACGGTGGTGGGTGCCGTTGGCATCACTCGCCGCTGCGGTATTAATTGCTTTTTCCTTGGGCGCACTTTCCCGCGGCTGGTTGGCTCCCCAAGCCAATGCTGTGGTTGAGAACAAGCCTTCGACCGAAAAACAGGCCGTTGAAAAAGAACCGGTGGGACCGTTGATGGCCACCGTCTCACTCCGCCACGATGCGAGTCAGCAGATTCCTGCAACGCTGCAAATCCCGGTCATGTCGGTGAAGGACTCGCTGGCGCAGCCGGCCGCAAGCCCCATTTCCGATTATGACCGGCAGAAGTGGGAACGCCGCGGCTATCAGCTCATTAAAGAGCGGCGGTATCTGCCGGCTGAATTGCCGGGGGGCAAAAAAGTGATCGTACCCGTCGAGCAAGTGAAAGCCAGTTACGTCGGTTCGAAAGTTTCCTAAGGAGATGATGCGATGAAATTGCCATTCTTCAAACTTGCAGTTGCCGTGGCGGTTTTGGCTTGCCCTTGGTGGATCGCTAACGCGCAGGATCCATCGGGCCTGGATAAGCAGGCGGCCGAGCCGGCTAGCAAAAAGGCCGCGGAGCAAATCAAGGAATATGAGCAGAGCTTGGAATCAATCCATGCCCGGGCCTCAAGAGTCAAACAGTGGAACTCGCAGTCGAAGGCTGTCTGGTCCGAAAAGCAATGCCGCTCCTGTCACACTTCCACGCACGCCTTTTTGCAAGAGAGCCAACTGCTGCTCTCCAGAAACACGGTCGCAAACCCGCTGGGGATTGAGGTCGCGCCGCTGGAGATCACGCTCCGGGCTCATCTCCAAATTGACGAGACGTCGGGTCTGGTCCTGGCTAGCGTTCCAGAAGGGTGCGAAGGAGACAAGTTGGGATTGAAGCCGCACGACGTGGTGCTGAGCATTGCTGAGCAGCCCATCAACGAGGCGGAGAAGTTCAACCGCATGCTGCAGGACCTGCAGGGGAAGAAAGTTCAGTTTCGCTTGCTGCGGGAGGGGAGGCCAATCGGCCTGGAGATTGCCGTTCCGAAAATGCCGCAGGCGATGGTCCTCGACCTCGGCATAGAGCACTTGGCCTTGGCGAGCGACCGCTATCGCATCGGAGTCACGCTCTCCGAAGCAGACGACACGCTCCGCAGCCATCTCAAGCTGGCCAGCGGCGAAGGGCTGGTGGTGACCGAAGTTGTCGACGACAGCCCGGCCGCCAAGATGGGAGTCAAGCTGCACGACGTGTTGATCGAGCTCGACGGCAAACGGCTGACGAGCGTGGATGCCATCAACGGGCAGATTCAGGAGATCAAAGAGAAAACCGTGCTGCTAAAGCTGCTCCGCAGCGGGCAGGAAGTGACTTGCCAGATTGCCCCGAAGAAGAGCAATGAGGTGGCCCAGTATCTCAGTGAGATCGTCCTCGTAAATGAGCAGACCCGTCATCCGGCCGTTGTGCGGTGGTTTACCTCCGGAGCCGCGCCGTCCGAATCCGATGCCGCCGCGCAACTAGCCGAGCTTAAGAAGCAGCTCGCCGAACTGAGCAAGACCGTGGAGAAGCTGGAAGCGGTGATTGCTCCCCCGGCCCCGCCGGCGGAGGAGAAAGAAGCGGAGGGAAACCCCGAGAAGAAATAACTTGGGTTTACTTGGGCAGTGATAGCCAGAAGTCAAAACCGTCGAACAAAACCGGTTCCCACAAAGTAATCGTCCGAGGCGTGGCTTAGGCCAATGCCCCCGCGGACGTCGAGCTGGAGGTCGTTGGTCACGGAGAAGGTAAATCCGCCGTCGAGATAGTGCTGGGTTCGAGCGGCCGCTGAGCCGGAAGGCATGAATACGAACCACTCCGTATACATGCCGAGCCGTTCGGTCAATGAAATTCCTATGGTAAACGACTGGGCTACTTCCAGATAAACGTCGCCCGAGTCATCGAGAGACTGGTTGGCTTGCGTGCTGCCTGCAAAGCTGAACTCGTCCGTGATGTCCCAGCCGTACAGCCAGTTCAAGCCGGGCATCACAATCCCGGCGGTGAACGGACCGCTGCCGGTGGGAACCGTCATTTGCGTAATCAAGGCCATTTCGGGCAAGATGCCTTCTTGCAACGTCAGTCCCAATTTGAATCCCAGATACAAGTCCTCCGAGCCACTCGTCTGCGTGGAAGGAAGGCCCAGAGCCGATGAGTCCGTGCCGGCGGCGTTGTAAGCGATACGGAACTCGAGCCAGTCCGCAAGAATGCCAACTCGCCACAGCATCTCGGGATAGGAATGGGAACGAGTGCGGACACCGTCATCAGAGTTGGAATAAAACGTGTACCCCATTTCGACCTGTGCTACACCCTGGCCGACAGTTGTGCTGGCTTCCGTAAAGTCGGGACGATCCGATATAAGCGGCTCGTCGCGGCTGGCGGGACCTCCTGCGATGGTATCGCCATAACTCCATCGCATGAGAGTCTTGGGTCGTTCACCGATCGATGTCTCGCCGAAGGTCTCGGCACCTGGCTCGAGAACGAAATTCTCCTGCGCCAGAAGCTTGTCTGCATTCGGCCCAACCAGCAGCAAGAGTAGTGTGCCTGCCAGTCGCTTTGCCAGCGACCAGTTGCAAGAAATTGTCATAGGATGATTCTCGTACTTGAATCATCGGCAGTTTGTAATGGTTTTGGGCAGTCAAAATTAAATGTTCTAGCAGCCGAAACTAGCGGCCCATGAGATAAGGCGTGCTAGCGATGGCGCATATCAAAAATCCACCTGTGTTCGCAGTCCCCAAGCGTTGGCTTCACTAGCGACGCCGTTGCGGTCGTTCACGAAGGAGTGGATGTAATTGAAGACGACCTTGCAATACGGGTTGCAGTACCAGTTCACGCCGGCAGTGGCGTTCTGCATGATGCCGCCGCGGATCGTGCCGTCATTGAGGTCGATGTACGAGTAGCGAGCGGCGATTTCCCAGGCACCCATGCCGTGCATCCGCCCGCGATCGGTGTTGACCCAGAAAAAATCCTCAAACGGTTTAACGCGGTCGATTGCTCCGGCGACTCGGTCATACGGGCGATGTTCGCCCGTCAGAAACCAGCCGATCTGCGCGTAACAGCCACCCAGCACGGCGGTAGGATTGTTATCCCGGCTCACCACGGCTGCCATCGCTTCGCTCTGGATGGAAAGCGGGCCGTTTACATAAAGGAGTTCAATTCCGGGCGTGTGAATCGAATTGGTGTTGGGAAGAGCTAGGGTGTCCACGAAGAAGGGGGTGCCGAGGAGTACTCCGGGAGTCCCCTGGCCGCTTGATCCGGCGGTGGCGACAGCGTGCTCACCAACAAAGATTTCTGGAATGCTGCGAAAGCGGGCGATATCGCGCGGCGGAGCGTTGAAATAATAGCCGGCTCCGAGATGCAGATAGCTGCGTCCTTCGCAAGCTTCGTCCCACCAGCCAAGATGCGTGATTCGACCGCACACTCCGTTGCCGCCGACCGTCGAAATGGAGTTACCGTATTGATCTTGCCCGGTGCGAAACAGGCTGGCCGCCCAGGTCGTCATCAAATCTTCGCTGTGGTTATAGAAGCCGATGCCGATATGCCGGAACGGATCGAAAGCTTGGAACAGGGAGGAGCGTTCCATGAAGGTCGTGTAGCGAAAGCTGCTGACGACTTCGAGGCTGAAGGGCTGCTTCCACTGTCCGGCTCGGACAGTTCCCAACCACGGCAAATCGGTCCACTCGACCCAAACGTCCGTAAACGTTGGCCGGCCAAAGAAGCCAAAGTCCATCTGGAAGAAGTAGTTCATGTTGTTGGCGACGGAGCCCTTCGCCCCGAGTCGCGCCCGCCGAAAGCCGGCACCATCTTCAATCAGGCCATATTCCCGCTTGTTGGCAGAATCCTGGCTAAAAGCGACGGCATCGGCCTGAAAAACGCCCAATACGGTGACCGAAGGAAACTTGCCTTTCTCCGCGTCCTGAATCTCTCGCAGCTTGTTTTCCATCGCCAAAACCCGCTGCTCAAGCGGAAACTCTGGCGATTGCTCGTAAGCCGACGGATCGAGAACAACCACTTGTTGCTCCGTGGGAATGGCTGGAATTGACGAGGCAACTTCTTGGCCCACTTCGCCACCAACCGCCGTCGCTTCTGCCAATCGGACCAGACCTTCTCCGCTCTGGGCTAGCGTGAAATCGCCCGACAAGAGAATCGCCCAAAGCACGACGCTGGAAGATTGACGCAACATACTCAGTCTCCACCACAATTCGCTAGCAGTTCAATCGCTGCGGAAACGAGTCTCCGTGTCCTAAGGTTATCGGCGTAAGACCTTCCCTAACCCGCAAGGTCGTCGCTTTTGTAATTGTCGGCTCTGCAGGCACGAGCATGCCTTGCCCAGAGTCACAAATCATGGGTAAGGAAAGCGCGTAGCCCCACCCACCTACGACCCGCTCATGCGATTTGCAATGAACAATAGGCGGCTAATCAAGGACCAGCCGGGGCTGGATCGGTATCAAGAAGCGCTTCTGCTTCGCGAGCACTTCACCGAACTCCTCTGCACGAAGGAATCCAGTGAGATTCACCGCCGCTTTCAGGAATGGACGAATGAGGGCGAAGCAGCGAGGCACTCCGACTCATTTGTGTCGGGAATGAACCGCGTCACCAAAAACTGTGCCGCCTGCCACTAGCAATTTCCTGACGTGCGGATACGCACGAAGTAGAGCGGAAATAGGTTGGCGAGCGTTTGCCGGAGAACGGTCGCCCGCGCAAGGGTTCTTGCGCGGGAGAGATGGGAAACCAGCTCGTCCCGTTGATGCCCTGCTAGCAGACACTAGGGATGCTGAACACAGCCTTCGCACTTGCCGGCGCAGTGGTCACAGACCTCTTCCACCACCCACTTCCAAGTGCAAACTTCCTTCTCGACTTTGACTTTCTTGAGCTTGTTGATCGTACGAGCCTTGGCGCAAGTCGGAATCCATTGGTGCTCGACGTGCTTCTTGCATTCACAATCAACAGTGCAAATCTTGCCGCAATGTTGGCTGCGGCCGGGAATGCAAATCGTTTCGCACTCGCAGTCCCATTTATCGGTCACGATCTTTTTAGTTTCGGGAACCCAGCGGCAGACTTTCTTTGTCGCCGCGCAGCCCTGGCAATGCGAACAGGTCCCATCGCCCCCTGCCGCCAGTCCCCCGGCGAACAGCAGAATCGCCGCCGCCATCGCTATATTGCTCCAAGCGCCATTCATTGAAAGAATCCTTTCCTTGCATGCGATCGACCGCCGAGTTCGGCCGTCGGTTCGTCGATTTAGAAGTGCATATTCCAGCGCGCGTGATAGACATTGACGTTGCCGCCGGTGGCTGGACCGCCGGTAGGCACGTCGGCATAATCGTAGTTGAGTTGCAGATAGACGTAGGGATTGAGATACCAATTGCAACCCAAAGACGTCGTATCGACGTATCCATACTGCGTTCCCACGCTCCCTTCGCTCAGGTCAAGGTAATTCCAGCGGGCAATCAGTTCCCAGGCACCCCAGCCGGTGCAGATGCCGTGGTCGGTGTTCACCATGAAAAAAGGCTCGAGCACTTCGGCCCGGCCGAAGGTGCCGGAGCGCCGCTCCCAGCGGCGCGACTCGCCAGTAAGGAAATAGCTGGCCTGGACATAAGCGCCGTGGTAGAAAACGTTGGCGCGGGTTCGCCGGTCGACGAGAGCGCAGATGAACTCCGACTGGATGTTGAAGGAGCCGTAGTTTGCCGAAGTTTCGACGCCATATAACTGTACGTTATTGGCGTCAAGAATGCTCACATTGATCAGATTGGCCGTGCGGCCAATGCCGTCCTCGTTGAGGTTGTTTTCGGGGCGCGAGCTATAATTTACGATTGAAGTTTCCGCTCCGCTGGGCGGGCCAGACGCCGAATTGTTCGCGAAGCGGTTGTCGGGGTCGCGATAACTATACGATCCGCCCACTTCCCAAAAGTACCGCCCTTCGCTCGGCTCGTCATAGGACAGCAAGTAGGTGCTGCGAGCCGTTCCGGCCCATTCGCCGCTGTCGCCGATGTCGTCACCGAACAAGTCGGAGCCTTCACGGAACACGCCCGCCGCCCAGGTGAACCGTTCGTCTTCGCTCCAGTTGAACGCCATCATGCCCCAATTTCGCGAGGGATCGAACGTGTTGTTCGAAGCCCGTTCGATAAACGTCAACCAGTTCGAGCTGGTCTGCGCTTCCAAGCTGAAGGGCTCCCGAAAGTGTCCGACCTGAAAGTTGTTGATATAGGGCAAGTCGGTCACGCGCACATAGGCATCGAAGATGCTGGGCCTTACACCACCGCTTCCCATTTCGAAGTCGAGGCGCCACTGGGTGACTTCGAACATCTTGGCGTCGAAGCCAAGCCGCGCGCGGCGGAAATAGGCTCCGTCCTGGACGTCGCCATAGATAGCCCGGTTCTCTGCACTCTGCGTGAAAAAGTTAAGATCCGTGTGCAGCCGTCCGCGCGGCTTGATGACTGGCTTGAGGGAGTCTTCTTCTTTCTTTTTGGCCTCAGCCGCCTTGGACTTTTTCAGTTCCCCTTCAAGGGCGGCCAATCGCTTTTCCAGCGACGTCTGTTCAACTACGTCGAGCACGTTCGTCCCCAGCTCGTAATAGTCAATCGGCCGTTGGTCCGCCTCGCTTGTGGGTAGGTCCATCTCCGCTGGTGGCAAAGCGAACGGCTGCGACTCCACGGCGGGCAGCCGGGTAGCAACAACCGGAAGGCCTTGGGCATACGCGAGGTCGGCAGCCGAAGCGGCAAGGCCGATCGCCGCGGCCAACGCCAATCCGCAGCTTTTAATGGACGGGCACAGACCCGCGCCCGCCGTCGCCAAAGAAACGATTTGTTTTCTCATGCTGCTGTTCCCACGGAACCAAGGTGAATGGCCTAGTTGGACTTTACTGCTTGGGTGCAGAGCGCCGGCCGTCGTCGCTGGGTTACTAGGCATAACCGTCGTCTCTCCCATCGAAGAAATTGTCGGCGGATTCGATTCAGCCGTTAAATCAAAGCCGCGCGTCCGTCATAGGCTATACGACCTGTAAATACTTCTGGGAGTCGAATGAAGTTCTTCGGATGGTCTATTCGGAGGATTCGCTATAATCGGCGCAACTTGCCAGACCAAGGTCACCAAAACGGTCCCCAGCTTCAAATGGGTCGTGGAAGACCTCTGTGCTGAGTGCGAAGCCAAAACACAAGACGCCGTCGGTCCCCGCGGCATTGCTGTCGCCCCGTCGCCGAAGTAGCGGAGGTGGGGCTGGTTACCATCACCGCGAAAGAATGTGAACGCGGCGCAGCCCACGGTTTCCAGCAGAAACGGAACTTGCCGTTACCCCCTCGCGGCAACCGTGACCGAATCCACTCCGCTCCATACATACCCCGCGGGATTCCAAGCGATCGACCCATCCAGCGGCTGCGTGCGGCCGAGAGCGTCCACCGCTCTTGCGAGAATGGTTGTGGAACCTTTGGCGAGGTCGATCTCCAAAGACCAAGGATGCCAGGCAAAGGGGCTGTTGGGCCGCCGTAGTTTGGTACTCCGCCAGGAACTGCCTCCGTCGGTCGAAATCTCCACCGCTTCAATCTTCGCGGTTCCGTCGTTCCAGGCGACTCCGCGAACCTCCACCTTTCCTGCCGGCAACCGCTCTCCCTCCAGCGGAGCAAAAATCACGCTCTTGATCCGCATCTTCCAGTTCGGCTCGCTGTTGCCAAGCATCGACGTGAACTTGCTTCCCGGTTCGAGCCGTTGGAGCGGCGTGCGATAGCGGCCGACGTGATGGTGGTTCGTCGACTCCTGCGCCTCAAATCGGAGTCTGCTCACCCATTTGACGTTCATCGTGGCGTAGTAGCCGGGCGTAACCAGCCGCAGCGGCCCCCCATGGACTTTGGGAATCGCCTCGCCGTTCATCGCCAAGGCTAGGATGGAACGTTCCAGCCCTTCCGCCAGCGGAATGCTGTGCTCAAAATCAGCGTCTCCCGCCTTGACTGGCGAGTCCTTCCCCTCAGCGGCGATGAACCGCGCTTCAGGCTTGATCTTTACTCCCAAATGGTCGAGCAGCGTCTTGAGCCGCACTCCCTTGAATGTGACGTTCCCCATCGCCCCGTGCTGCCACTGCACTCCCTCGGCTTTGACGGTTTTGGCGAATTGAGCCCGGCCATTCCCGGAGCATTGCAGCACCAGTTCAATCTCCTCTTGAGACAGCTTCGCCAAATCGGCCGCCGCAATCAATTGCGGCTTGTCGACCAATCCGGCGAGTTCCACCCGCCAGTCGCCAGTTTCCGCCCCGTCAAGAGTGAGCGTTTCCGGCAGCACCTGATTGTTCCGGACAAAGAGCAATTCCTTGGGAGTGAGTTGCTTCTCCCGCAGCAGCGCCAGCGGAGTTTCAATCTCGCCGGTCTTGGTGCTGTGGACGATCAGCCGCTTATCTTTGCCGCGAATGAAGCTATCCGCGGTCGGCGTCGCTCCCTTCTCCTCAGCCAGCGCCGCAACCCGCGAGGTCACTACTGACGAGGTCACAATAGCCGCAGCCTGCTTCAAAAACCGACGCCGGAATAGCATGTTGGATTGCGTCATTGGATGAACCGGCCAAGGAGTAATTTAAGAGGGAAACTAAGTTTGCAGATTATCGTTCTTTTATGTGAAGAGGGGAAGCAATTGACGAGCGGTGAAAGCAAGAGTCAGCCCAATTTGGCTTGGGAACTTCCTACGGACTTTGCGGCTCACCCTCACTTGCTAGGATAACGGCTGGCCGTTAATCGACGTAATGGGAGCCGGGCGGGATGGCGTACGCAGTCAAGGAGATTTTCTATTCGCTTCAGGGGGAAGGTGCGCAGGTCGGACGGCCGGCGGTCTTCTGCCGCTTTGCAGGCTGTAATCTCTGGTCCGGTCTCGAACGGGACCGGAATGACGCGGTTTGCAAGTTCTGCGACACGGACTTCGTCGGCACCGACGGTCCGGATGGGGGCGTTTTTGAAACCGCCCAAGCACTCGCGGAAGCTGTCCTGAACCGCTGGCCAAAATCGGCAGCGGCGACCGGCTCATCGGGCTCCCGTCCGCTCGTCATCTGCACGGGCGGCGAGCCTCTTCTGCAACTAGACCAAGCGGCCATCGCCGCACTCCACGCGCGCGGCTTGGAAGTGGCGGTGGAAACCAATGGGACGCGAGCGGTTCTCGACGGAATAGACTGGCTTTGTGTCAGTCCCAAAGCAAATACCGAACTGTTGGTCCGCTCGGGAGACGAACTCAAGCTCGTCTATCCTCAAGCCGGCGCGGAACCAGAACTTTACGCGGATCTTGGCTTTCGCCACTTCTTTCTCCAGCCGATGGATGGGTCGGAACTGGCGGAAAACACCCGCTTAGCCGTCGCCTACTGCCTGACTCATCCGCGCTGGCGACTAAGCCTGCAGACGCATAAGTTGCTAGGTCTGCGATAAGTTCGGGGAGGAGGATTCGAACCTCCACCTCCTGGGTCAAAGCCAGGCCGCCTACCGTTAGCAGGATCCCCGAGCGGGAAGACAAATCCGAAAATCGAAGCACGAAATCCAAAACGGCTTGTTTCGAGTTTCGAGCTTCATGCTTTGAATTTTTCCCAAGTAGGGCCGGAGGGATTCGAACCCCCACCTTTCCGCTTAAAAGGCGGATACGCTGCCGTTACGCCACAGCCCCTAGAAGCAAATCCGAAATCCAAAGCTCGAAATTCGAAACGGATTTGTTTTGGTTTCGGATTTCGTGCTTCGAGTTTTCTTTTTCCTTTCGAAGCGGGTCGGGAGGCGCTCGAATCCTCGTCTCCTGGTCTTCAGCCAGGCGCTATGCCGTCTCAGCTACCGACCCAGTACATTGCAGATTGAAGAATGCGGATTGCAGAACAAAACGAAAAAGGCCCGCGGTCAGTGACAGCGGGCCTTTGAATGTCGAAAGGACAGTCCAAAGATGACCGGCGTCACAAGCGCAGGGTAAAGAATTGCTGCTGCGCAAATTGCGCGGCGGCAAAGGATGTGCGTTTGTAACGGATCAGCCGGGGCATGGTGGTTTCAGGGGGAAGGAGGAATCGGGTAGCAGACGAATTGTCTTGCATGTCCAATGTCTAACAGACAAGCTCTTTGCGAATCGGTTCGCGATTTTTTCGACAAGCTCACTGCGTCCTCACTCTTCGATGCTCCCCCCAGCCGGATTATTCCCACAAAGGTGCGGACGAGCGGAGATTTTCTTCCGAATTCCTCAATTTTCCGAACTTGACTCTCCCTACAGGACGAAACTAAAGTTGAGATAGAAGAACAGTGATGGGATTCTTCAGTCCCCGCGGCTGAAAGACCCTGCGAGGCAACCCGGTTTGCCGTTGCCTGCCTTGCAGTCGGCCTCTCCGCCCGGCGGACGGTCGATTTTCAGGGAGCGGCAACATGATCAGTTCGGATAATTCCAATCTCACCCGTTTCTTTACGGGACTCTGCGAGAACGTTTTCGAATCTCGCCTCGGCATCGCGGATCCGCCGCTGGTGGACTACGTCAGCGACCTGATGATCCGCTTCGTCCGGTTTGACACGCTCACCCGCGTCCGCAGCCCCAGCGGCTTGCCGATGCACGAAGTGGTGGACATGCTGACGGAAGCCGAAAGCCGCGTCGGCATCGCCCGGCGGGAAGTCCATCGCCACATCGGCGACGTCACTCTCTTTTGGACCGGCGTCTACCCCGAAGCGCTGCCTGCCCTGAAGAAAATCTCGCATAAGGACTTCTTCGTCAATTACTGCGAACAAGGGAAGCGGGCCTACCACATTGCTAGCACCATCCAGACCGACCGCCAGGAAGACGCCGCCAGCGAAGTCCTGCAGCGGCTGAGCCACGAGTTCGAAATGTGCGCCTACGGCCTGGGAGAAGTCCGCCGCGAATGGGAGCGGCGGGATGAGGATGGGGATGGCTCACGGCCATTGATCATTAAGTAGTTCCCGCGAGCCCCAAGCGTCAGCGCGGGGAGTCTTCTTCTCCTGAGCGAAGTGAAATCTCCCCGCGCTGACGCTTGGGGCTCAAGGCTGACCTTGACCCCAATCCCCTGCCGTAATACCTTCGCAGCCTCTACCCGCTATCATCCGCTGGATAACCGCAAGGAAGCAGTTGCCCATGAGCTCCGCCGCTAGTTCCGCATCCCTCTCCCCTGCCCCGACTTCCGTTCCGCTCCTCGATGTCAATCGCGGCAATGCCCCGCTGCGGGACGAAATCGTGGCGGCGCTTGCCAAGGTGGTTGATTCCGGCAAATTCCTGTTCGGCCCCGACGTTCAGCAGTTCGAAAAATCGATGGCACAGTGGTGCGGAACCAAACACGCTGTGGCTTGTGCCTCGGGGAGCGACGCGCTGTCGCTCGCCCTGATGGCCCTTGACATCGGCGAAGGAGATGAAGTCATCTGCCCCAGCTTCACGTTTTTCGCCACCGCCAGCGCCGTTTGGCGGCTGAACGCGAAACCGGTGTTTGTGGACATCGACCCCCGCACGTTCAACATCGACCCCGCCAAGATTGAAGACGCCATCACGCCGGCGACGAAGGCCATCATTCCGGTCCACCTCTTCGGCCAGTGTGCCGATATGGACGCCATCGGCGACATCGCCCAAAGGCACAGCCTGTGGGTGATTGAAGACGCCTGCCAGGCCATCGGGGCTAAACACCGCGGCCGACTCGCCGGCGGGATTGGGCACATCGGCTGCCTGAGCTTCTATCCGACCAAAAATCTTGGCGGAATGGGGGACGGCGGCATGCTGACCACCAATGACGCACCGCTGGCCGAACGGCTTCGCCTCTTCGCCGCCCACGGCATGAGCCCCCGCTACTACCACAAGGTTATCGGCATCAACAGCCGGCTCGACACCCTGCAAGCCGCCGTGCTGAACGTCAAACTCACGCGGCTTGCCCAGTGGACCCAGCAGCGGCAAGCCCACGCCGCCCGCTACGACCAGCTCCTCAACTCCCGGCTAGGCTCGCAACTTGGCTTGCCGCCAACAGATGCCGCCTGCCATCACGTCTGGAACCAATACACCATCCGCATCCCCGGCCACCGCCGCGATGCCGTCAAAGCCCAACTCGCCCAGGCCGGCATCGGCAGCGAAGTCTACTACCCCGTCCCCCTCCACCAGCAAGATTGTTTCCGCTCCCTCGGCTACGGCCCCGGCACCCTCCCCCACACCGAACGAGCCGCCGCCGAAGTCCTCAGTCTGCCGGTGTTTCCCGAGATGACCACGGCGGAGCAGGATTTGGTGGTCGGGCGGCTATGCGAGGCGATGGGTGCGGCACAGCGGAAGGCGGCATAGTTTGGCAACCGCGCACGGCTGTATTGGATCGCGAACTCTTACTTCCGCTGGACATACCCCAGTGCCAGTCGTTTGCCCTGCTTCTTAAAGTGTTCCTTGAGCCTGGCGACTGCCTCGGGGGTGATGGCGACGTCGCCCAGGCAAAGGGAACGCAGAGCGGGGAGTTTCAAGAGTGAGTCGATGGCTTCGTCCGTCACCTCCGTGCTGCACAGGTTGATCCCTTCGAGGGACGGCGATTCGCAGAGTTTCCGCAGGTCGGCGTTGGTGATGTTCGTGCGGCTCAGACCCAGATAGCGGAGCGTTTTGATGCGGCCAATGGCGGCGAAGTCATCGGCCGACAGCTCCATCCGGTTGAGGCTCAGCCGGATCACTTTCCCCTCGGCGTCTCGTTCCACTCGCGGGATTGCTTCGCCTTTGCTGTTTACCTGCCTGGCGTTTTCGACGCGGGTCAGAAAATCAGCGTCTCCATTTGCGGCGAAGACGAACAAAGCGATCGTTGTGAGCCCTATTGCTGAGATCATCGTCAGGTCTCCGGGAATCAAAACATTTCCGCCATCTCTCGCGCATGGTAACTGCTGCGGACGAAGGGGCCGCTGGCGACTTGCTTGAAGCCTAGCGATTTGGCCGCGCGGCCGAAGAAGGCGAACTCTTCGGGCGGGATGTAGCGGACGACGGAGAGATAATGGTCGGCCATTGTGGCACTTGGCATTAGGTATTGGCCTAGCGTCAGAAAATCGCAACCGGCGTCGAGCAGGTCGGCGAGGACTTCGAAGACTTCCTCGTGCGTCTCCCCCAGGCCGAGCATCAGGCCGCTCTTGGTCTTGATGGCGGGATTCAGCTCTTTTACTCGCCGGAGCAGGTCGAGGGTCCAGCGGTAGTCGCTTTTGGGTCCACGGACCTTGCGATAGAGCCGGGGGACTGTTTCGGTGTTGTGGTTGAAGACTTCGGGGGCGGCTGCGATGACGCGATCCAAGGCAGCCCGATTTGTGATGAAGTCGGGCGTGAGGACTTCAACGCTCGCCCCGGTTCGTGCCCGCACGGCCAGAACCGATTGATAGAAGTGCTCCGCTCCGGCGTCGGGCAAATCATCGCGCGTGACCGAAGTGATGACGACGTGCTTTAGTCCCAGCCGAAACGCCGCTTCGGCCACCCGCTGCGGCTCATCAGCGGAAAGGTCGTCCGGCCTTCCCCGCGAAACGGCGCAAAAGCCGCAGGGCCTGGTGCAGACGTTGCCGAGGATCATGAATGTGGCGGTCTTCTGCGAGTAGCACTCCATCCGGTTGGGGCACTTGGCATTCTCGCAAACCGTCTCCAGCTTCAATTCTTCCAGCAAGCCGGCCGTGAAGTGGTTGACGTTCCCTTTGGGAACCTCGCGTTTGAGCCAACGCGGCAGACGCGGGGCGGATTCGGCAGCGGGCGAGGCAAGCATAGGGAGTTCGACGGGCATGTAGGCATTTTAGCAGATGGCGAGCGAAGCAGAATGACCAATGACCAAGCCTCAATGACCAATGTAAGCAGTGTTATTCCGCCGTTGGTCATTGGGGCTTGGTCATTGGTCATTTCCCTTTCTTACGCCATACTATTCCCATGCCTTCCCACAAGAAAAAGCCCGACAAGAAACCCGACGAAAAGAAGCGGGAGCTGCCGGAGAAGCTGGTGGCCGATAACCGCAAGGCTCGGTTCAACTACGAGATTCTCGACTCGCTGGAATGTGGCATTGTCCTGCTGGGGAGCGAGGTGAAATCGCTGCGTGACGGTAAGCTGTCGCTGGAGGAGTCGTATGCCCGGGTGAAGGATGGGGCGGTCTGGCTGGTGGGGGCGGACATCGCCGAATATCCGCAGGCCACCATCTGGAACCACGCCCCCAAGCGGCCCCGCAAGCTCCTGATGAAGCAGGCGGAAGTGCGCAAGTTTGCCGCCCTGGCTCATGAGAAAGGGCTGACGCTGATTCCGCTCAAGGTCTACTTCACCAGCCGCGGCGTCGCCAAGATTTTGCTCGGCCTCTGCAAGGGGAAAAAGCTGCACGACAAGCGGGAGACGCTGAAAAAGGCGGATGCGAAGCGGGATATTGCCAGAGCGATGAGGAGTCGGGGCTAAATGACGGGTTCAAAGTTCAAGGTTCGAGGTTCAAAGTTGTGGTCCTCATTCCGTGGATTGAACCCTTGAGTTATTGAAATCGTAGTTAGTGCGACCGACCCCGCAACCTTGAACCTTGAACTTCGAACCTCAAACTTCCCCCCATGCTTGAACTCCGCGACGTCAAGAAGTCCTACAAGGAACCCGATGGGGGAACCTTGCCGATTCTTGATATTGCCCACTTCGCGGTGAAGGAAGGGGAGCAGATGGTCCTCGTCGGCCGGAGCGGGTGCGGGAAGACGACGCTGCTGCATACCATCGCGGGGATCAGCAAGGCGGATGCCGGGAAAATTCTGATTGACAGCGTCGATATTGCCGGGATGTCCGAAGCGGGCGTGGACCGGGTGCGGGCGGAGAAGCTGGGTTATGTCTTTCAGACTTTCAACCTGCTCCCCGGTTTCTCGGCACTGGAAAACGTGATGCTGGGGATGACCTTCGCCCGCGGCCGGAAGGATCGCCAGCGAGCGGAGCACCTCATTTCGCGGGTCGGCCTCGCCCACCGCAAAACGCACAGACCTTCCGCGCTATCCGTCGGCGAGCAGCAACGGGTGGCCGTGGCGCGAGCCCTCGCCAATAAGCCGAGCATCCTCCTCGCCGACGAGCCGACCGCTAACATCGACCCCCGCAATCAGCAGAACATCATCGACCTGATCCGCGAAACGTGCCGCGAAGAAGGAGTTTCCCTCGTCCTCGTCACCCACTCGACGGAAGTCGCGGGGCAGTTTGAGCGGGTGGATAAGCTGGAAGAAATCAACCAAGTAGGAAATCCGAAATCCGAAATCCGAAATCCGAAAGGGAAGCCAAGCGACTAATTTGTATTTGTTTCGAATTTCGTGCTTTGAATTTCGGATTTGTTTTGTATGTATTTCCTCGACCTCCTCCAAATCGCTCATCGCAGCATCCGCCAGCGCGGGGTCGCGTCGCTACTCACCATGTTTTCGATGTCGCTCGGGGTGACGCTCGTCGTGGCGGTCCTTTCGATTCACGGCGTCGTGGATCGGAGTTTTCGCAACAACGCCAGCTTGGGATACAACCTGATCATTGGGGGGAAAGGAGGGGGGCGGGAGCAACTGACGCTCAGCTCGGTCTATTACCTTTCCCAGCCCCTCTATCCGGTTTCCGGCAATTACCATCTGGAATTCATGTCCCGCGAAGAGCGAGAAAAGCAAATGGTCCACTCGTTCGCCTACCGGAGCCACGAGGCAAATACGATCGTCCGAGAAATTGGTCAGCTTACTTCGCTCGGTGGACCGCTGGACCTGATTGCCGCGGAGATGCTGGAACCGGTGATTGAAAAGCAGGACGCTCTGCGAGCCGATTTGAACCGGCCGGGAATGTACGCCCACCTGACCGAATTCTCGATTCCCATTTGTCTTGGCGATTACTATGACCGCTTCCGCGTCGTTGCCACGAACACCGAACTGTTCGACACGCTCGTCTACGACATCGAGAACCAGAAGAAGTATGAATTCGCTCAGGGACGCAACTTTCACGAGTTTGATAAGGATCACACCTACTTTGAAGCGGTCGTCGGTTCCACCGTCGCCCGCGAGTTGAAACTGGAATTGGGGCATGAATTCTCACCTAGTCACGGGTATCAAGGGGGCGGAGCGCATGCCAGCACCTTCACCGTGGTCGGAATCCTCAAGCCTTCCGGCACACCCAATGACCGGGCCGTCTTCATCAACATGGAAGGCTTCTATTTGATGGAAGGGCATTCTGAGCCGGTTGATGCGGAAGCTCAGGCCAAAGCAGAGAAGGAAGAGATGGATGCCATTGAGAGACTCCCCACCTCCAAAGCCAAGGAGAAAGCATTTAGGGAGTATTTGGCTCGAAAGTCAGCCCGCGAGACATCTCCCCATCAAGAACCCTTGGCCGTGGAACAGCGCAAAATCACGGCCTTGCTCCTGAAGACCCCACCACGGGCAGCGATGGATGTCGACAAGGCGGTGAACAAAGGAAAGGAAGCTCAAGCGGTACTGCCGATTAGTGTAATCGAGCAGATGTTTAGTTTTATCATCGATCCAATTCGGAACATGTTCTTGGTCCTGACCAGCATGATCTGCATCGTCAGTGGAGTGAGCATCCTGGTAAGCATTTACAACTCCATGAGCGAGCGCCGCCAGGAGATTGCCATCATGCGGGCACTCGGAGCCGGGCGGAGCACGGTGATGACCATCATTTTGCTGGAATCGACGTTGCTGTCGCTTGGCGGCGGGTTCCTTGGCTGGGCGTTGGGACATCTGCTTTGTTTGCTTGCCAGCCCGATTGTCGAAGAACGGACCGGAGTTAATGTCGGCTTCAATTTCTGGGGGGATCCGTTCTATGAGCCCCTCAAATGGTTCGGCATGGAAGGAGGCATCGCGGAGCGCCTCGTCATCCCCATGGAATGGACTCTCGTTCCCGGCCTGGTGCTGCTCGCCATCGTCGTCGGCCTCTGGCCAGGTGTGGCGGCTTATCGGACCGATGTGGCGAAGTCGCTGGGGAAGTAAGAGGGAGTGCTTCGCGGCTAAGCAGCGATTCGAGACGGGACTTTTGCCATTCTTCGCCGGACCGCTTCAAAGACCTGGTCCACGGAAAGGTCCTGCATGCACTTGTGGTGCTTGAGGGGACAGACCCGCTCGCCGCAAGGAGAACATGGCATCTCCACCCGCAGAGTAATTCCGCCAGGCTGATAATTGTGGGACCACGCGGGATCGATCGGACCGGACAGGGAAATCGTTGGGACGCCAAAAGCCGCAGCCAGGTGCCGTGGTCCGCTATCCGTGGAAACCATCAATTGCATTCGGCGAATGACGGCTTTGCTGGGGCCGATTCCGCGAAGCTGGGGGGGGAGATGAGCAAGGCTCTTCACTTGACGATGATTAGCCAGTTTCACCATCTCTTCCGCTGCCATGCGCTCCGCCGGTCCGCAGTTGATGAGCACATGCAGGCCCAATTCGGTGGCTGCTCGGCGCGCAAAGGCCGCACCATGTTCAAGGGGCCAATTCCTGGCGCTGGAGCCGGCACTTCCCGTATTCAACATTATCGCCTGCTGACCTTTGGAGATTTTTAGCTCCTTCAGGATGACATCCGCAGCCGCTTCTTCCTGGGAAGTGGTATGCAGTTCGAGCTGCCGCGATTCCGTCGGGCAGCCGAGTTCATAGGCGAGGTTGAGATAGAAGTCCACCGCCGAGACCGGCAGCAATTTGCCATTGCTTCGCGGTAACGGCAGCACATCGGTCAGGAGCCAGTTCCGCCCGAATCGCTCATATCCCAGGATTTTCCTCGCGCCGCTAGCCCGAGCCACCATTGCGGCGCTATACGATCGTCGCATCAGCACAAAGGAGTCAATCCGCAATTTGCGGACTTGCCAGGCCATGCCCATGTTGCCGGGCGTCGACCGCCAGCCACGATGTTCCCAGGGAATCAGGGTGTCCAGCCAGTTTGTTCCCTTGAGCACCACTGCCGCATAGGGTCGCACGAGTCCGATCAACTCCGCGTCCGCAAAATGCTTGCGGAGCGCTCGCAGGGTCGGCGTGGCCATCGCCAGGTCGCCGATCCAATTCGGGAGCATGATGCCTAAACGCATGCAATTTGAGGTGGAAGAACGGCCGGCTGTATCTGCGGGGAGAGGTGGGGGAGAAATAGACAATCGGGCCGTTTCCCGCAAGAGCTATTCCTGGAGATTTCCGGCCAAAAAATGGGCTATTTCCACCTTGTCGCACCACGGGCCTTGCGATACTCTCCCGCCCTCTTCTCTACCTCAGTTTTCACTGGTGATAGATTCGGCTCGTCCCCGAAGGGCGTCCGATTGCAGATATGGCACGTTTCTCACGCTGGCAAGACCTGATCCTCCCCATCGGCCTGATTACCAGCATTCTGGTAATCCTGGTGCCCATGCCGGCGTATCTGATGGACGTGCTGCTGGCGGCGAATATCACGGTTTCGGTGATTGTGCTGCTCACGACGATCTATGTCCGGACGCCGCTGGAATTCAACATCTTCCCGTCGCTCCTGCTCGCCACGACGCTGGCCCGTCTGGTGCTGAACGTGGCCTCGACCCGATTGATTCTGACGCACGGCGGCAAAGATGGTCTGTACGCGGCTGGCGGAGTGATCAAGAGCTTCGGCGAGTTTGTGGCCGGCGATCAGGTCGTCGTGGGGATCATCATCTTTGTCATTATCGTCGTCATTCAGTTTGTCGTAATCACGAAGGGTGCCACCCGCATCAGCGAAGTCGCCGCCCGCTTTGCCTTGGACGGCATGCCGGGAAGACAGATGGCGATCGATGCCGATCTCAATGCCGGCATCATCGATGAGAAAGAAGCCCAGCGCCGCCGCGAGGAAATCACGCAGCAAGCCGATTTCTACGGAGCCATGGACGGTGCCAGCAAATTCGTCCGCGGCGATGCCATCGCCGGTATCATTATCACGATTATCAACGTCATTGGCGGGTTTGTGATTGGCGTCTTTCAGCAAGGGATGGATTTCGCCACTGCTGCTGAAGTCTTTACCAAGCTGACCATTGGTGACGGCTTGGTCAGCCAGGTTCCCGCGTTTCTCATCTCGCTGGCTGCCGGTTTGATCACTACCCGCAGCACGCAAAAGTCGAATTTGCCGGCGCAGTTCATTACGCAGCTCTTCAGTAATCCGCGGGCATTGGTTGTCGCAGCGGGCTTTCTCGGCATCCTGGTCTTTACGAGCCTGCCGACGACTCCCCTCCTGATGATTGGGGCGAGTTGCTGCGGCTTGGCGTTTATGCTCACACGCAGCAAAAAGGCCGAAGACGTCCGTGTGGCGCAGCAAGCTAAGACAGACGCCGAGCCAAAGAAGGTGGAAGAGCGGATTGAAGACTTCCTGCAAATCGACCCGATGGAAATCGAAATCGGAGCCTCGCTCGTTCGGCTGGCCAGTCCGAAATATGGCGGAGACCTTCTGCCACGGATTACCGGCGTGCGGCAATCCATCGCGGCTGAAATTGGCATTATTTTGCCGAAGGTGCGGATTCGGGACAACATTCGACTGAACGAGAACGAATATCGGATCAAAATTGCTAACAGCGCCGTCGCCACGGGCGAAGTCCTCCCCGGGAAGCTCATGGCTATCGACAGCGGCATGACCACAGGCAAGATCGGCGGCATTGAAACCAAGGACCCCGCCTTCCAGCAACCAGCGGTCTGGATCGAACAAGGAATGCAGGACCGGGCGGCGATGCTCGGCTACACTCCCGTCGAGCCGACGGCAGTGCTGGCCACCCATTTGCAGGAGATCGTCCGCCGTCATGCCGACGAACTTCTCACCCGCGACGCCACCAAGCACTTAATCGATGAACTTAAAAAGACCAGTCCGGCAGTCGTCGATGAATTGATTCCCGGTCTCATGAAAATCGCCGACGTTCAGCAGGTTTTGCAGATGCTGCTCCGCGAAGAAGTTCCCATCCGCCAACTCAGCCAGATACTGGAAACGCTGGGGGATTATGCGGGCAAAACCAAGGACCCAATCATCCTCAGCGAATACGTCCGCCATCGCCTGGCCCGCACCATTTGCTCCCGCTATCGCGACGCTGAGAGCCGCATCTATGTGCTGACGCTCGATCCAGCTGTGGAAGACAAGATTGCCGCCGGCATCGACCACACGGAGCGAGGCCTATTCATCCGGACCGCGCCGGCCACTATCGAAAAAATCTGCGACCTGATGGGGCATGAGTTGACGAAGCTCACTCGCCAGGGACGCAAGCCGATTGTCCTCGTCAGCCCGCAGATTCGAGCCGGACTGAAACAAATGACCGCCGGCAACCTGCCGCGATTGACCGTTTTGAGCTTTAACGAAGTGACGAGAGACACCCGCGTGGAAGTCGTGGGAATTGTTGCCGACAAAGCCTAACTTTTTGTTCCTCAATAAAGTATCAGGGGGCTGACGCCCCCCGCTCGCCAAAACATGGACCTGCGAACTTACCGAGCCAGCTCTCTGCAAGAGGCCCTGCGGCTGGTGCGCGAAGACCTCGGGCCGGATGCGTCCGTGCTCCACACGCGGGACGTGGCGGCTGGACTAGCGCGCTGGCTGGGTGGTGTGAAGCAGATCGAGGTCACGGCATCGGCGGAAATTCAAGTCCCCAGTCGCTTGCAGGCACTGTCGCGACTGGCGGCGACGAGTATTGTTCCGACCGCAGACGCGGATGACTACCGCAGCAAATTCCGGACAGACCTTTTGCAAGGTCAGCGACAGAGCGCGGGTCTCGACGAGCTTGACCGGCACGAGACAATCGACAGCCATGCATCGCGGCAGCGAAAACTGGAACAAGAACTCTGCGTTAGCGGCCCGATTCGGGTCGGCGGAGCCAGTTCCAAGATTGTGGCATTCGTGGGACCGACCGGAGTCGGCAAGACGACATCCATCGCGAAACTCGCCGCTCACTATGCCCTTCAACAGCACTGCCGCGTCGGCCTCATCACGGTGGACACATTTCGAATTGCCGCGGTCGAACAACTCCGAACTTACGCCCAGATCATGGACTTGCCTCTGGAGGTTGTGTCGTCGCCGCGCGAAATGCGGGAGGCGGTTGATCGCCTCAGCGACCTCGACTTGATCCTCCTGGATACTGCCGGCCGCAGCCCGCGGGACGAAGTCCGCGTGGCCGAACTCCGTCTGATGCTGGCAGAAGCAGGCGTAAGTGACATCATTCTGGTTCTCAGTGCTGCCGCCGGGCTGGAATGCTGCCAAAGTGCCGCCGCGTCCTTTGGTCGCCTGGGCGCGACCTCGCTGCTGCTGACCAAGGTGGATGAAGCTACTTCGCTTTCCGGTTTGATTCCGCTGCTCTGCAATCCTCAGCTTCCTCTCTCCTATGTGACCGACGGACAGAACGTCCCCGACGACATCTTCCCGGCTACACCGCGCGATTTGGCGCAGCGCATCCTGCGGGGAGGTGGGCGATGAGCCACGATCAAGCCTCGCGGCTCCGTAGCCTGGCGCTCCGGACGCTCCGAACAACATCCACTTCTCCCATTGCGGCGACCCGGACCATCGTGGTTTCGTCGGGAGAGCGACGGCTGGGGGGAACCACACTCGCCGTGCATCTGTCGATCAGCCTCGCCCGTCAAGGGCAGCGGGTGGTCCTCGTGGATGCCGACCTGGAGACTGCCGGAGCATCCCTCCTCAGCCGGGTGCACCTCTCACCTGGCCTGACGGACGTGCTGACCGAGCGGCGAAACATTCACGAAGTGCTGCAGCGGGGACCGGCTGGGATCCAAGTTCTGGCCGGGTCGCAGTCCGCCAGCGAGCGAACACTTTTGACCGACAAGACGGCTGAGCGGCTGATGCGGCAACTCGCCGGTTTGTCGCGACACACCGATGTCGTCGTGCTCGACGTTCCCTGTCAGGAAGCCGAGCCGCGCGGCGAAAGCCAGATGCACGGCCCGCTCGCTTCCTTCTGGCAACATGCGGACGACATGCTGCTGGTCACCAGTGGCGACGATTCCGCGGTCATGAATACCTACGCCCTGCTCAAGTCCTGCTGGTCCCGCACCGTGGTGCTGCCGCGACTGCATGTCGCGGTAAACCACGCCCCGGACGTCGCGAGTGCTAACGATGTACACGTCCGGCTCGATCGCTCGTCCCAACGCTTCCTCAAACTGCCGCTCAATCTGGCCGGCTCGCTGCCGACCAGTCCAAACGCTGCTAGCGCGACGGCAATATCGGACGACGCTTTTGACCAGGCCCTCGAACAGATTTCCCAGCGACTGCTTAATCACACCACGAATGAGGATGTTCGAATCGTTGCCTAAACCGTGGTCCGCTCGCTCCGCGAGCGGAACTGCCACAAAAGACCGTCTACTCCGTAACGTTCCGCTCGCGGAGCGAGCGGACCACTTGGAAACCACTCTCAGATTCAAATTCCCCATGAGTTTCTCCTCTCCCTCACTTGCAATCCGCCAAACCGGAAAGTTCGGCTCAACTCCCCCAAGGGGTGCGGCCGATAAACGACAGGCGCGGAAGCGCGTTGTGGAGTTAATCTGCAAAGGCTGCGAAAAGTTTGACGGCAGTTTGAGGGTGAAATGGGGCGAAACTACGCCGGTGTCCTGGGGCTACTCGCATTCGGGCTTATTTTGGCCCGTGGTCTCCTTCTCGGAGCCGATGCGGATGCCGCCCTGGCCGCCGCCTGTGGTGGGCTTTTCGGCTTTGCAGCCGTGGGGCTTGTCGCCGGGAACCTGGCCGACCGCTTCACGAGTGAAGCAGTGAAAGCCAAGTTTGAAGAAGCCATGAAATCCTTGGACGCGGACCAAACCAAAATCAAAAAAGCAATGCCTGCCAACTAATGGCTGCCAGTTAACGAACACACGATGATTGTTGAGTGGGACCGGCTTGGAAGCCAGTCTTACGATTGCCGCCGGCACACGGAGTGTGCCGGCTACTGAATACGGACATACCAGCGCCCCAGTGCGACTGGGCCAATTGCTCTCGCTACCCCGAAGCTTGGCCCAACACAAAGGCGATACATCACGGAGGATGGAATGGTAACGGCTCTCACGGCTCCTGCCCCTCACGCGCAGCCCGCTTATAAAGACGCGGCGCAAACCTCTTACAAAGACGCCGAGCAGCCCGCGGTCAAAAGCACGGCCCTCGAAATCGACGAAGTCTGGAAGCGCTTTAAGGCCGATCCCGAGAATCAACAGCACCGCAATCGGCTGGTGGAAAACTACCTGCCGCTTGTTAAATACAACGGCGAGCGGATCTGGGCCCGCCTTCCCGAAGGCGTGGAGCTCGACGACCTCGTCTCGGCGGGCATCTTCGGCCTGATGGACGCCATCGACGCCTTCGACATGAGCCGCGGCGTCAAGTTCGAGACCTACTGCGTCCCCCGTATTCGCGGGGCGATGCTCGACGAACTCCGCACCATGGACTGGGTGCCGCGTCTCGTCCGCAGCAAGGCCAGCAAGCTCAACGAAGCGACCAAAATCATGGAAGCCCGCCTCGGCCGCCATCCCACGGCGATCGAACTGGCTACCCACATGGAAATCCCCGTCCCCGAGCTGGAGAAAATGCAGCTTGAGGCGAGCGCGGTCAACCTGATCAGCCTGAACAAGAAGTGGTACGAGACCGACAGCTATAAAGACGTCCGCGAGATCGACATCCTGGAAGACAAGAAGGGGGAAGACCCCACTCGCCGCATCCAGAAGAACGACCTGATGCGGCTCGTCACCAAGGGGCTCAACCGGAACGAGCGGCTGATCATCATCCTCTACTACTACGAAGAACTGACCATGAAGGAGATCGGGACCACTCTCGACCTCTCCGAAAGCCGCGTCAGCCAGATGCACAGCAGCATCGTGGCCCGTCTGCAATCGCAGCTCGCCAAACGGCGGCCGGAATTCGGGTTCTAGAATTGTTGCATGGCAACACTTGGGAAGCACGCCCACGGTTATCCGTGGGCGTGTTCGTTTCTTGGTCTCGCGGTAATAGACTTAGTTCGCAGGGAACCGAAACCTCCCAATCACCGCCGTGACATTGTCCTTACCCCCGCGGGCCAGGGCTAGGGTGATCAGAGCGTCGCAAGCTGCCTGCGGCGTGGCGGCGGCGTTGATGGCGGCGGCGATGCTTTCCTGGGGGACGAGGTCGCTGAGGCCGTCGCTGCACAGGAGCAGGTAGTCGCCGTCCTCAAGCGACACGTGGTCCACGTCGAGCCGCACTTCTTGGACATCGGACAAGAAATTGGTCAGGATGTTTTTGACGCGGGCGACGTCCTCGCGGGCGTAGCCGGCTGAAGCGTAGGCTTCCGCGAGGGTGTGGTCCTTGGTGAGCTGCGAGATTCTCGCTCCGCGAACGAGGTAGGCCCGCGAATCGCCGGCGTGGCCAATGAAAGCCTCCTGGCCGACGACGTAGGCAATGGTGAGCGTCGTCCCCATGCCGGCGGAGTCTGGAAATCGGCGGACTCGCTCCTGAAACGCCTGGTGCATGAGCTGGGTGAATGCCTCGGCTTTCTCTTTCATTTGCTCCAGGATTTGCGGTCCTGTATTTTGTATCCACGCGACCTCCCGCGGAGCCATTTCCCACGCAGCGGTGACGGCGAGGCGGCTCGCCAGTTCTCCAAAGACCTCGCCCCCCATGCCATCGGCCACGGTCATCACGTAAGCGGCCTCGACCGACGTTTTCAGAGCCCCCGCGGGGAGATTGCTGAGCAGCAACTCCCGCATCCGGGAGCGGCGCACGACCACATAGTGGTCCTCATTGTTCGGGCGGACGAGCCCGACATGCGAAGCCGCTCCAAATTCGGCAGTCACGGGAACCGGCTGGTTGCCGTAATGAGCACCTGCCTGGGTGGGCAACTTGAGGTCGTCCGTGGTATCGCTGAGCATGAAGCACCTGCAGTTTCTCGAACGGAGGACGAGATTTAGTTCCCCTTGCCGCTTATGCTAACGCATTAGGAGGGATCATCCCATGAGGCAAATCAAACGCTGGGCCGCCGGTGACACAAGACTGTTGTGGATTGTCAGCCTGCTTTTCTTGGCGCAGCCTTTTGCGGCAGCGGATGAGAAGGATAAATTGGCAGGATTTCTATTTCGCGAAAGCTTCGACGATGCGCAGCTTCTAAAGCGGGAGTGGTACGACGGCGAGAAGTTTGCCATCGACAAGAGAGACCCCAAAGCCGGCAGCGGCTCGATTTCCTTTCATTTTCCTGCTAGAGGAACGACTCCGGACGATTCCCGCGGTACTCGCCGCCTTTTCGAGCCGAGCGAGACGATTTATTTGAAGTTCTACCTGCGGCTGTCGAAGGACTTCGGCTGGACAGGGCGGAACTATCATCCGCACCTGATTCAGTTCATGACAACGGAGAATGGCAAGTGGCACGGGCCAGCGGGAAGTCATCTGACCGTCTATGTGGAACCCGTGAACGGCAAGCTCCGTCTGGCCGCCCAGGATATTCAAAACAAAGATCAGCCGCACGGATTGACGCAGGGGGAACTCAAAGGGGGCTACAACGGGCAGCTTTACGACAGCCAGGGGGTGCTTTTCAAGGACGACGAATGGCACTGCGTGGAGGCCCTTTTTCAACTCAATAGCTTGGACACGAAGAAAGATAAGCCGAACCAGGACGGCATTGTGCGGGGGTGGTTCGACGGGAAGCAAGTCATTGACCGGACGAACATCGTTCTCCGCTCGACCGATTTTCCCAAGATGAAGTTCAATCAGTTGCTCCTATTACCCTACTTCGGTCCCGGCCTGCTGCCGCACGAGCAAACGCTGTGGATTGACGAGCTGGTCGTGGGGACGAAACGGCTGGAGGCGGAGGTGCCGAAAGAGAAGCCGGCGGGGAAGCCATGATTCGGGTTATCGCCATCTGTCTCTTCCGCCGCGGCGATTCAATCCTGGTGACCGAAGGGCTCGATACATCGACCAATCGGCGTTACGCCCGGCCGCTGGGGGGCGGTGTTGAGGTTGGTGAAACTTCCGAGCAAACGATCATCCGCGAAATTCGAGAAGAAGTCGGCGCTGAGGTTCGGGACCTGAAGCTGCTGGGAGTGCTGGAGAATCTGTTCGAACTGGAAGGTCAGCAGCGGCACGAAGTCGTGTTTGTTTATGACGGTAAGTTTGTGGATCGGACGTTATACGAGTTGACTGAGATTCCGCTGAAGGATGGCGGCTGGAAGACTGGGGCCATCTGGCGGCCGCTGGAGTGGTTTGACGAAGAGTGCATGCTCACACCGGTGGGAATCGAGGGCTTGCTGCACGGAGCGTAGTTCTCCCTCGCTTGCGCTTCGGGTTAGTGGTTATCCTGCCGCTTTCTTGCTTCGCTTCCGCGCCCGGGCCTTGTTGAGACTCTGATGCTCGCTGCGGAGGATGCCGCAGACGACGAGGTCTTCGTACTGTTCCCATTTGCAGCGGTGGCGGCGGAGGATGCCTTCTTGCTTCATGCCGAGCTTGGCCATCACGCGGCCGGAGGCGGGGTTGCGAGCGAAGTAGTTGGCGAAGACCCGCTCGAGTTCCAGCGATTCAAAGGCATAGCTGAGAATGGCGGCGGCGGCTTCGGTGCAGATCCCTTGGTTCCACCAGGCTTTGCCGATCCAGTAGCCGAGTTCCGCGTGATGATCCACCTGGTTCAGCAAGAGGCCGATGGAGCCGATCAGCGGGCCGTCTTTTAGCGTGATTGCGAACGAAACACCCTCCCCTTTCTCGTACCGCGGCTGGAGCGACGAGATCCAGGTCTCCGCCAATCCGTCTGGATAGGGATGCGGGATGAGCCGCGTGGTATCGGCCACTTCGCGGTCGCCAGCGAGCTGCTGGATGATTTCCGCATCGGAAAGTGCCAAGGGGCGCAGCAGCAGGCGCTCGGTGGTGAGACTCGGTTGGGGTTGGGAAAAGTTCAAGGCCGGAGGTTAGAGGTTAGAGGTTAGAGGTTAGAGGTTAGAGGTTAGAGGTTAGAGGTTAGAGGTTAGAGGTTAGAGGTTAGAGGTGGGGGGTTGGGGGTTGGGGGGTTCTCTTCGCTCTATCCTCCAACCTCTACCCTCCATTCCTCATTCCGCATCGACAATTTCTAGCTCGAGTTGGTTCAACACTTGGGCGACGGAGGCCATCGCGGCCAGGGACTCGGAGCCTTTGAGGTTGGAATCTCCCAGTTTGATATGGTCGCAGCCGATGCCGCCGCGGCCGAGAGTGGCGTCCATGGGGATCCAGCGGTCCGTGATCCAGACTTCGGTCCACATATGATACGCAAAGCCGTCGAGATGTTCGGAGTAAATCAGGCCGAAGGCGACGCGGGCGGGGATTTTGCGGGCTCGGCAGAGAGCGGCGAAGAGGACGGAGTGTTCCGTGCAGTCGCCGGCTTTGGTACGGGCGACTTCCGCAGCGGTGGCGAGGGCGCTGCCGAAGTTCTTGTCGGTAATAGTTTCGTCTACGAGCTTTTCAAGAAGACAGGCGATCTTCCAAGCATCCTTTTCCTCGGCCGCGACGGAGCTGGCGAGCTTGACGATTTCGGCATCGTCGCTCTGGATATAGGTGGTGGGGAGCAGGTCATGGGGTGCTGGGTCATGTGCTTTGGCCGTGAGCTTCTGGGGCACATCAGGGCGGATGGCAGTGATGGTGAGCCGGGCGGAGTGGGGGTCGATCGATTCCAGTTGCTGGCTGAGGTCGCTCGTGAAGGACTTGGCGGGGTTCCCTTCCTTCAGCCGCGCGAGAAAGATTGTTCGGCGGGCGGAGGAGAGGTCGGCGGCAATTTCTGAGGCAGTCCCTCGCTTACGCTTCGGGTTTGTGGGTTTTACGACCGTGCTGCGGAGCAGATCGACCTCACCGATGGTCGCCATGTTGGTGGCGGCGGATTTGGTGGTACGGTAGGTTTCCAGGCCGAGCGGCTGGCGGGTCTTGAGGATTTCTCCCTGTTCCGTCACCCAGAGCGTGGTGTCCAAGGTTTGATTTCCCAGGGCGATGGCCGCTTGCACCTTGAGTAGCTTTTGCTCACCGGCGAGAAGCTTTGTCATTTCATAGTCCTCTGCCGTGAACTGTGTCACGGCGGGGATGTTGATTGGCGCGGTGAGGGCGACGATTGTTCGCTTCTCTTTGGGTTTGAGGGGCTGTTTGCGAAGGGACTCATCCATGGCGACATAGCCGCCGTATTCCGGCTGCCAGTCGAACGTTTGCCGCTCTTCTTTGCCAACGGTAAGCGTCTTCGTCCGGAGCTTGCTCCCTTCCACCTTGCCGCTGCCGAGGGTCTTGGAGCCGGCCCCCTCCATTTCGCTCTCAAACCGGATTAGCTTGCCGTCGGCAGTTTGCCAGCAGGTGAAGATCATAGTTTGGCCCGACGATTGACCATCCCGCTTCAGGTGGAGTTCCCCGGTTTGCCGGCAGCGGACGAGTGTAGCGTCTCCTTCGCGGACCTTGGCGATTTCGGTCTTGCTGAAGCCGACCTTAACCCCTTGAAGGTAAGTCTCCTCCCAGATTTCCTGGATTACCTCCACGGGAGTTTCAGCAGCCGTGAATTCGGTCGCTTCCTTGACCGGTGCTTTTTCCGCGACCACTTTTGCCTCGGGCTGCGTAGCATTATCCGTAGCCGCAGGTGGCGAGCAGCCGGTGGCCAGAAGGACGACCAGGGCCAGCGGCGAAGAGGCGAAGGAAGCGAAGGAGTTGGACATGCCCGCAGTATAACAAAGGTGGGTGAAAACGGTCTTTGGCAGTTCCCCTCTGGTGTCGCGCCCGTATAATCCTGAGCCCGTACAATTCTCTGCCTGCAAACTTTCGCTCATGCGCGTGCGCGGCAGGGCATCGCGATAAAGTATGACCTCTGAGAGCCAATTGACTGGCTCCCCGCTAGCAGGGTGCTAGAGTTGGGCGGAAGTGTTCTGCGCAGCCCGGTGACAAAAACACAGCGCTCGCAAAGCACTTCCAGGAACCAGGGACCTGGCCGAAGAGTCTGCTGCTGTATTTAAGGCGGTGGATGACGAATTTGACGACCGGGTTCGCAGGGAAATCGCCGCCTAGTCATTCATTGGCACTGTTCTTGTATGCAGCAAGTTCGGTTGTGCGGCCTGGTCCGATTATGCGGGCCGGGCGGCAGGGTGCGAGAGATACGCGGCCCACGACAACTTGCCGATTCGGAAACAGACCAAAAGCGTGACCTACCATTGGTGAGAACTCCTAGCAATTGACCCCGAAGAGTTTCACCGAACACCAGACGTTTAGAGGTTAAGATGGGCTTCCTGAAGAAGTTCTTTCGTAGCGTGTTTCACGAAGGTGCTCCCACCGCTGTCAACGACAGCAGCTTTGAGCATCTGAGCGAGGAAGAGTTGGAGACTCATCTTGG
>JBJXFF010000105.1:0-18723 GCA_046153945.1 Pirellulaceae bacterium | reverse complement strand
AAAGCCACTCGCCGCTCCCGCCGCCGACTTCTCGAGCGCCAGCGCTCCTCGCGGAAATAGCCTACGGATCGATGCTCAGCCGCTAGCTCGCCTACGCCAAACTAAATGGCGGAGCTGGGCGCTCACGTTTGAGGTGACGGCCTCCCACGTCGCTATATATAAGGAAGTACTTACCAGGGCAGGCAGAAAATCCGCCACGATTGCCCGGGCTCTTTCCGTCATTCGCGGGACGTACGAACAGTTTGGCAAAAAGGGCTTGGTTGACTGGAAGACTGTCGGGGATATCCACGCGGTCACTTCACCGCGGGTTGAGAAAAACACGACGCCGGCACTCTCCGAGGCGGAGGCAAAGAAACTGCTGCACGCCCCGGATGAGACGACGCTGCGGGGCCTCCGCGACCATGCCCTTGTGTTTTGTTACTTTATCACCGCATGTCGTTGCTCTGCCCTCCTTCACGCTCGTGTCGGTGATATCGAGCGCACGGACAACCGTTTCTATCTCGTCGTCCGGGAAAAGGGCGGGAAGACGCAACGAAAGGCTTTGCTCGAAGCCGATGGTCCCCTGCTCCAGTGGCTTGAAATTTCCGGGCTCATTGACGACCCGCTTGCTCCCCTCTTCCCCGCAATCGCCCGCGACCGGAAAACCCTTCTATCGCATCCACTCACTCGCGATGCTGTGCGGAAGATGATCCAACGATATTGTCTCTCAGTCGGCATCGATCCGCACCGGCTCGGCCGCCGGGGTATCGGTGTTCATAGCCTGCGGAAGACTGCCCTCACCAACGCCCTAGAGCATGGAGCTAAGATGGAACAGGTGCAGCAACTCGCAGGACACAGCGACATCCGCACGACGCAGCTCTACTATCAAGCAAGGGAGCGGGACGCCGAGGACGCAGCGAGGCATATTCAGATTCGGTAAGGAATGCTGCACGTTTCATTGATGGATGAGCCATTTCTGGTTCGCCGAAGTGTGAAGAAACAAAACAATCCAAGGGGAGATGATCTCGTGAATTGGGAAAAGATCGCCGACAAGACGTGTGAAGTGATTTCTCTTTCCCTCAAGCAACGCTCCACACTTGAAATTGCCGCTCGGAAGCGGAAGACGACTTTTGAGAGCCTTATGGCAGCGGCCATCGTACAGATGATTCGCGAGGAAATGGAAGCCGAGTAGATAGCAAGCGACCAGCAACGCAGCTCTACCTCAAAACCCTGGCGACGTATCCTTTGTGGAACAGGTCAGCAATCCATGTCACGCTCCTAGGTCTGCGACCATTGCCTCACGGGACTCATAGTGTCTCATCGGCGGCTCTCCTTGCGTTACTTGCGAGTTGCTGAAAAACCGATTTTAGCCGGGTCACTCTCTGTCGTCAGGCCAGACCCCGAATTCTCCATTCGCAATTCCCGGCCAATTGGCGATGGCCTTCAAACTTGAAATGGCCTTGGTAGACTTTAGTCACTCTCCACACTCAATGAGCGGAAAGCAGCAATCACCAATGACCTGTACCATCTGTAAGGAGATAGGGTCTTCGCTCAGCCACTGGCTGGGGGTCGGGAAGAGTGGCGGTGAAAGATGTACTGCAACTATCTGGCGGAAACTGCGGGAATCTCGCGCGGCGGAGTTCGGGAATGCTCCCCCTTCAAGGCTGGAGGAGTGAAAGAATGCCAGTATCTGACTGAGCCACCAGTACTGAGCACAAAGCGACGACATGACGTGGCTGGCGTCGCCAATGTCACGACAACCAGCCAAGCTGAAGCCCACAGACTTGATCAACCTTCTCCGGCATTGGCTGCTGCAATCAGAGGCAACGTGGGCTCGATTATCGCTTTTGCCGTCGGAACTCATCTGCGGCAGAAAGCGTGGAGAATGCCCGACTCCTTCACAGCACTGGCAGTGGTCCTCACTTTTGGGAGTCCTGAATTCTTGGCGTTTATTGTTTAAGTTCTAAAGCTAAAACTTTGCTATCTCGCACTACGACTATTTTTACGTCCCCAGTACTTTGGACAGACAGCCGCCGGCACAGCTGGCCATAGGTGTATTGCGACACGTCAACGCCATTTATCTGCTTAATAAAATCCAGCGACTTAAGTCCCGCTCTTTCAGATTCGCTTCCCTTTGCCACACTAACGATACCTGGCCCAGCAACCGTCTCCGCTATGCTTAGTCCAAAGAGCGATGTATGGTCCACTGAGCTAAATCGGTTTCCCTTTACCCAAACTATCTTGGACTCGGGAAAGTGAAACACGACGTTAAATCGCGACAAAAACCCCCATCCAATAACATTGCGCTTATTCACTTCTCCTATAAGACTTCGCTGACGCAAGTCACCAACTTGGCAGACGTGGCATCGAAAATGGCGCGCCAATTCTTCTTTTCCTTCTGAAGTCAAGACTACGGAATAACTATCTAGGGGCTCTATGGCCTTGTTTTCTAAAGCCCTCAGACACGATTTAGCTTCCAATCCGAAAGTGTTCCACCCTAAAGTATCGATTATGCAGTTTTCTTGTTGATTCTTGCCAATACTTAATTTCGTCATTGGAAGCCGATCCTCAGACCATTCTATCGGCGTAATTGTTCCGGGCGGTAGTTTATCCGCCTTCACAGGGACGCTTAGCACCAACTGACGCCGATCAGCGTCGATCGCCACGATAAGTTTCCTCAAAACGTCCATTCCAAGTACACCGTCCAGGCTTTGCCCCGTCCCCTTTTCTAACGCAACAAGTGACTGGCACCAAATATGTTCTCCGATTGGCAACTGCATCTTGCCACATTTCATCTGTGGAGCTTTGCACCATATTCCTGAATCCAACCCGTTGTCGGCAGATCGATCAACAGGTTCTAATAATCGAGAGAACTCAAGATCGAAAGCCGAGTCGGCGGATCTCGTACTGACAAGAAACGTGAGTTTTTTGCCTAAACAGTCAAGGATTATAGTAAGCGGCCCATCATTCACCGGAGTTTTTTCGATCACGACGGTGCCACTTGGTTGCCAGTCAAAGGGCGCGTCTGCACGCAACACTTCAAGAGGCACCAATAATGAAAATGCGACCATAGTGAGCAATAAAAAATTACTAAACGCATAATAGGTACTATTTGTTATCATGTATCACAATTAGTTGTTAAAAAATTCTTTTATAATTGGGAGTTTTTTAATGACTGGGGCGCCTATTTTTTTGCCCTGTTCCGTACCATATTTCTTCGCTAAGTCTTCCAGATATTTCTGGAAGTCCGCTGCATTGGACTGGTCTGAGTCTGGTGCCGGAGACGGCCCATAAGGCGGCGGAACGTTTAATTTCGGAGGAGCCGACAGTGCGCCGCCAATCGTCACATTTATTTCGGCATCGATGTTGCCTTTATCATTCAACTTTAGCGATCCCGATAGTCCAAGTAATTTGGCCTGGTTCATTTTTTTTAACTCATCAAGTTTCGCGTCTGCCATGAGTTGGTCAAAGAAAGAATTCTTTCCAAGTGTAAATACGCGCTCTTCCTGAGCTTTCATCTCGTTCAGCAACTGCTGCACGCCGTCAGCATACTGCTTCCATAGGTCATAAACTCGCGGGTCAATATCGTATCCATCGGGCAGAAAAAAGTTACCATCCCACGGTACGATATTTCCAGATCCGTCAATAACTGTGATGGGAACTGCACCAGTTGGTTGATTAGCCTCATGGCCTGTCGGATCGGTAAAATTCGTCGGGGAATTACCTGCATATCTAGCAAGATTCGTATCTCCCGCCGTAAACCCTTTAGGATCAGGTCCTAGCCATTTTCCATTCTGAATTGAACGATGCCAGCTATATGAAGCGCCGGTTTCCTCATCGCGATCCATTCCAGCAAACCCCATCAAGAAGTCCACCGCTGAAGCCGATTCCGCAGTGACATTGCCAAAGGCTCCATACTTGAGGTGATTCTGAGGAGTGCCGGAGTTGTTGATGAGGTCTCGGACGGTCCCAATATTGTCAGTCAGTGACCAAAGAATGGCATTGCCGGAATCTTCGTCGGCGAGCAGTTGATCGACCGCAGGGCCATCAAGATACCGATGCGTCAGGTTGTTGCTACCGTCGAACTGTAGGACGACGCGGGTAATACCTTTGTCTTCGTAGACGTAGCGCGTGGTTGTTGAACCGGTTGCACCGGCACCATCCGGGTCTACGACCTTTTTTATGCGGCGGTCATACACATCATACGTGTAGTCAGCGGACATCGTGGACGTGCCGCCGGAGGTTTTGTTGGTGACGTTGGTGAGGCGGTTGCGGTAGTCCCAGGTGTAGTCGGTGTAGGAACTGTCGCTGATTTTGGTGCGACGAGACATATTGCCTTCGTCGTCGTAAGTGTAGTTGTAGGTGCCGTCCGAAGTCAGGCGGTTATTCGTGCCGACCGTATTGCTGCCGCCGCTGGGGTTGCCGTTGGCGTCCCAGGCGAAGGTTTCATCGGTTTGGTAGGAGTAGTCCGCGCCGGTGAGCTGGCTGGTTTTGTCGTAGGTGTAGGCGACCGTGCCGTCCTGCGACGTGATGCCTGTGATCCGGTCCATGTAGTCGTAGGAATAGGCATGCGCCGTGAAGAGGCTGGAACCGCTACGTTTATGGTCGATACTGGTGATGCGATTGAGCGTATCGTAAGAAAATGCCGTCGTGGCGACTTCATTCCAGGTGGAGGAGGGTTTGACCTGGCGTTCGACACTAGTGAACTGGCTCAAAGCGTTATAAGCAAAGTTGGCTGCTTTCTTGGCGACGGTATTGCCGCCGCCCTGGCCGATTTGCTCGACGCGGGTCATCCGCTTCAGGTTGTCGAATGTGTAGTCATTCTCGAAGTCGGCAGTGCCGCCTACTGAAGCAGAAAGCTTCGTGCGGTTGCTGGCAGCGTCGTATACGGAAGTGAGTATCACGCGGGGAACTCCAGAGGTGCCATTATTGTCCACCGTCAACTCCCGACCAATAGCATCATAGGAGTAGGCGTAAGTGCTGTCGGTGTCGCTAGCATCGGTCAGTTGGCTGGCGGTGTCGTAGGTGTAGCTGATAGTTCTACTCACGCTGCCACTTTGGGCACTGGCCGCATCTCCTTGGAGGGAAGCGACATTGACTCCGGCGACTCCGCCGCCGTTGAAGGTGACGGTCCAGGGGCCGCCGTTACTGCCCGTGACGCTAATGTGGCCGGAGCCGATGGTGGTGAGGGCTTCCAAGGCGGTATCGACCGTGCTGTTACTGGCGTTATAGGCGATGGGGGCGGTGGTTTGACCGCCAAAGGCGAGGCGGAAGGTGCCGTCAGTGGCGTTGCTGAGGGTGACGACTTGGACTTCGTCGATGCCGGAGCCTCCTCCTTGGGTGTCGGTGGCTTGGGTGTCGGTTTTGGTGACGTAGGCGGTGATGCTGGAGGTATTGATCGTGATCTGGCTTTGGTTCGCGCCGGCGAGGGCTCCTTGGAACGTGACGGTGTAGATTTTGGAGGTGGAGGTGTCGGTGGTCTTGGCGACCGAGACGTTGCCGGAGCCAATGGAGGCCAGCCCTTCGAGGGCCGATTGGACGGTGGCGGCCGTGGCGTAGGCACTGAGGGCGCTGGTCGTGTTGCCGCCAAACGAGAGGGTGAACGTGCCGCCGCCGAGGCCGACGCTTGCCGTGAAGCCGACCCGCTGGACTTCGCTGGGAGGGCCGCCGGGCGTGGTCGTCGTGATGGCGATGGTGGGGACTGGGTTGCCGCTGGCGATCCAGAGTTCCGAAGTCATCCGGTCCAAATCATCGAACGTGTACTGCGTCACGCGATTGTTCCGGTCCATTTTTCGGGTCAGATTGCCAGCCGCGTCGTGATAGAAGCTGCGAGTCTTATTCAGCTCGTTCGTCTCCATCGTCACCCGGCCATCCCCATCGTAAGCCCAAGAAGTGTCGTTGGAATCAGGGTCGCGCAGGTTGATCAGGTTGTTGTTGGCGTCGTAGGTGTAGGCGGTGCTGCCGGAAAGAGCATCAGCCGTGCTGGAGAGGCGATTGAAATAGTCGTAGTTGTAAGTCGTGACAGAAGCAGTGGCACTTCCGGCCCCATCAGGATCAGGTGTGGTGACGCTGGTCACCTGGTCGAGCAAGTTGTACGCGGTTGTGGTGACATAGCCATCATTATTGGTCACCGTCGTCGGGCGGCCGTAATTGTCGTACCCATAATCTGTGTCATGCGACATCGGGTCCGTGATCGTTACCGGTTGCGTTTCGCTCCCGTAGGTATAGGTCCAGACCGGGGAGCTCAGGCCGCCCCCCGCATCAGGATCAGGAAGCGTGACACTGGTCTTTCGCTGCAGATTATCAAACGATGTCGTCGTTACATTCCCCAGCGGATCAGTTTCCGTGGTGAGGCTGTTCACCGAGTTGTAACCGTATCCATAGACCGGGGCAGCTAGCGCGCCACCTCCGTCCGGATCAGCAAGGGTCATGCTGATTTTGCGATTGAGGTTGTCGTACGCGAAGGAAGTCACCTTCGACAAAGGATTTGTAAGGGAGGTGAGGTTGCCCGCGTAGTCGTACCCGTAACTCGTCGTTGGTGCGGAAAGACCGCCGGCCCCATCAGGGTCTGCGCCGGTTTCGCTAGCCAGACGGCCCCGATTGTCGTACGTCTTACTCGACATGTGCAGGTTAGGATCAGTCACGCCTGTCTGGTTGCCCAGCGCGTCGTACCCAAAAGTGTAAATCGGGCTGTAGTTTGGACCGCTGCCATCGGGGTCTGGAAGCGTGACGCTATTGAGCCATCCGGCTGTCGTGTAGTCGTAGCTGGTCACATTCCCCAGGTAATCGGTATGCGTGGCGGGCTGGCCGGCATAGTTGTAGGTGAAGTACTCGGATGGCCCGGTGTATAGTATGCCGCTCCCATCCAAATCCAACTGGGCATGTTTGGTCATTCGTCCCCGGCTGTCGTATTCCCAGGTTTGGTCGGCATAAATCGGAGTTATGTACGAGTCGCTGTAGCTCGTCATCCGCCCCAGGACGTCATAGGTCCAACTATCGTGCTTCCGGTCGCTGCCGCTGACAGGTGCCCAAAGCGTATCCACCAGCCGGCCATAGGCGTCGTAGGTATGGGCGATGGCGGCCATCGTATAGTACTGTCCCTCGCCGGTGACATTTCCAACACCGTCATAGGTATACGTGGAGACTGGCGCAGAATTACCACCCCCGCCGTCTGGATCGGGAAGGGTCTTGGTCGTCATGCGGTTCCGGGAGTTATACGCAAAACTGGTGGTATTGCTGAGCGCGTCTACCTGGGTCAACAGGTTGTTGGCCCCGTCATAGGTGAACGAAGTGACTGGCGAAGAAAGTCCGCCGCCGCCATCGGGGTCAGCACCAGTCAGGGTGATGAGGCGGTTTAGAGCGTCATACGCATAAGTCGTGACGTGACCATTCTCGTCCGTGACGCTGGTTACCATTCCCGCCGAGTTGTAGGCCAGCACCTGCGTGGAGCTGTCCGGAAAAGTGGTCGTCGTGAGCTGGCCGTAGGAATCATAGGCCAGGCCGGTGACGTAAGCGGAAAGGCCACCTGCTCCGTCTGGATCGGGTGATGTGATGCTCGTGGGAAGTCCGTCGCTGCGCCCACTGTAACTCGTTGACCATGTATTTCCGGCGTTGTCCGCTCTCGTCAGCTCGTTGCCGTAGCCATTGTACGTAATCGTCGTCACCCGGCTCATCTCGTCCGTGGCGGTCAGGACGTTGTGGAAGGTGCTGTCGTACGTGAAGGATTGCGTGGTATTGTCCGGATTTATGATCTTCAGCACGTCCCCGACAGTGTCGTACCCCAGCCGCGTCTGATACCGGACCCCTCCAATCGCTGGCTGGAGAATTTTGTACGGAAGGCCATTGGGATCGCGGCTGGTATCCGTCACATCGTTGGTGCTGCCGCCGCTGAAATCATGGCCGAACTGGATCACGTTGCCAAACCGGTCCATCTGGAACTTGAACTCACTAGCGTTCTCGTTGGTGTAGATTCCCTGCGGGTTGACCGTTTCCACCAGCGCGTTACTGCTGCCGGTCTTGAGGCCGTAGGTCTGCACCGGCGTCAGGTACGCATGATAGCCCGGGTAATCGACTTGGCTGAGCCGTAGGCTGGTGGAGTTGTACACAAATCCGATGTCATGGCTATTGGGATCAGTCTGGGTTTCGAGGAGCGCCGTGGTGCTGTTGTACGCAAAGGCCCAGACCGGGGCGGCCAGGGCACCGCCTGCATCCGGGTCCGTAAGAGTCACGCTGGTGAGCTTGCCGCTGGTGTAGGCCAGTGTGATTGCGTGGCTCGCCACATCGGTGAACGTGCTCACCCGGGTGCTGGAGTAGGCGAGGGTTTCCAGAACTCTGCTGTAGGCGTCCGTGATGGTGTAAAGTTCGTCACTGACGCTGTCGGAGTCCCCGTCTGTGTAAGCATAGGAAATCGTGTTGGAATTCGGATCAACCCACGAGGTGAGGAGCCCCGTGGTGCCAAAATTCTCTACCATCCCGTGCTTATCGGTCAGCGTGTAGGTGTTGTTGCCGTTTTTGACCAGCGTGGCGAAATCCGTATCCCCGTCCGCCTTCGCGTACGTGCCGCTGTTGTCCTGAAACCAGAGCGTGTCCCCATTCCCGCGCACCAGCAGCGCCCCGCTGCCGCTCGTCACCAATTGATCGAGCCCATTGAGCCACCATCCCTTGCCGTATTCGCTGCTCGCACGGTTCACGATGGCCAGATTGCCGGTAAAGGTGGAAGTGCTGGTGCTGCCGCCGCCGTAGTCGGCAGTGACTGCCATGCTCCACCCGTAGTACCCCGTTGCTAGGCTGGTTGCATCCGCCTGCAAGGCGAAGCGGAGCGTGTCACCTGCCGCCAGGCCGCTGTTCGTATAGGACACAGTTCCCTGACCGGTGCCATTGAACGTCAGGACTGCGCTGATACTGTTCGGGACCGCCGCCGTGGATTTCAAACTTGTCTCCACGGCAATCACCGGTTTGAGCGACACCGTATCGCTGCGATAGACAAGCTGCTCCCCGATGGAGAGATCCTGCACCACCGTATTCGCCCCCGTATACATCGGCGAATCGAGCGGCTGGTCATCCAAATTCGTCCGCGGTCCAAAAACGCCGCCAACGGAAATGGTCACGGTGGCTACGTTGCTGTCATACGTGCCGTTGTTGACCTTGTACGTGAAAGTATCAAATCCCACGTAACTGGTCGTTGGCGTGTACACGTATTGTCCCGTGCTGGTATTAAAGCTGTTGAGGGTTCCATGGCTCGGATTCGCCACCACCGACGCCGTGAGCGAGTGGCCATCCGCCTCAGAGTCATTGGCGATCACGGCTGTGGAAGTCGTAAGCTGCGTATTAAGCGGCGTATTGTAAATCGCATCGTTAATCGCCACGGGGTAAACCGCTAGCAGTTCTCGTTTCTCCAGCGTCTCAAAGAAAGCGCGGCGGCTTGCCTGTTGAGTTGGCTTTCGGTGAGTGCGAAACCAGAGCGCGGTCCTGCGATTGCGAGTCATGCGAATACTCCTCTGCAAAAATCCCTGCGAGGTCCAAAGAAAAATTCCCGCTGAAGCTTCCTTGCTCAGCCGAGCTAGAAGAAGCGCGGCGAGATCGTCCGTGATGCGAAGAAAAATTTAACGTGCAACCTCCATCTGTCAATCCACAAAATCGTCACAACACGAAGGAATTATAAAAATACTCATCATCAAATATGACATGATAATAATGGAATTTTATCGCACTCAAACACACCCAGACAGGCAGTCACATTTCCCATTTTCGTAAGCGGGCGAGGCTGCTGGAACCTGTGACCTGTGCGCATCCCGGCGCACAGCATTGCAACATACGCAGGTGGTCAGTGAACGAAACGAGAGACTGTTCCGATAGGGAGTCTCCGAGACTGGAGTGGACTTCTCCCAAAGATGCCATGCAGTGTAGCCCTCTTCAGGAGGAGCAAACAATCAGGGGTTGGGAATTCGAGGCGGTGCGCTCATCGCATCCCACAAAAATCTCTTTGTCACATTTCCCAGGTGTCCAGCTAAAGGGAGTAAACTAACCTTGGCGAAACTTCTTGCCGACCACCGTGTAATGGCCCGCGTGAAGCCAGGCGCAAAGCAAAGAGATATCCCGAAGGAACACGAAGCGTTAGGATCAAGCGAATTCGTCTCAATTTTTACGAGACCATGCGGCTGACGCTCTTGGCCGAACCTCTACATCGCGACAGCGTTGGTCAAGCTGGTGGGCAATGCGACGGATCATCTCTGCTGATAGCACTTCTCTCCCAGACAAGAATAGCTGGTGAGGATTGCGCGGGTTAAAAACGTACGCTCCTCCAGGTTCCGCACTTCTCTTGATAAACCAGCCTGGCAATGCAAGCATCGGTCGAACAACCACGGATTCCCCAACGGCTTCTGAGAGGAATTGACCAAGCCAACGCGATTCCGTTTCCAATTGTGCAATGGGAATGGGAAATTCTCCCTCCGGAAAACGGATTTTGCCCCGACTGCCATCGACAAACGCGTCGGCCCTGTTCTCACCGAGTTTCGGCTTCCCACGCATTTTCGTGTTGATCGAGCATACGCCGGCCGGACAAACGACAACGTGGTCGATATTCCCGTAAGGAAACGGCACATCATGGAAGACCCGACATCCCAAAAGCATCAGTTGATTCAGTTCCTCGCCGACAGCAAGCTCGCCTTCAAGTCCCGATCTTAAGCGTCGTCGTTCCTCTAGTGCTCTCAGGAGCAGAAGTCCTGTCCCCACTGTCGTTAGGAGGGCAATGCTCGCCGACGCAACGACACGGATCGGGCTCTCCGTGTTTCCCGCAAAGTACGACTGGCTGATGTGAATCGAGTACGCGAGAAAGGGAATGACGATCAGGATTACAAGGTATCCAACTACGTCGCCATCAACTTCCTCAATTCGGTTTCGTAATGAGTGTCCCGGTCCCCGCAACAAGTCTCGTGTAAGCGGAGACTGTCGTGGCATCCGTCGTTGCCGCCCTCGCGCCACGCTGAGGATAGCAAACATGCATCCGCCTCCCGCAAGGAGGAGCCCGATAGGAATTGCAGCCGCAAGGAAGTCTTGAATCACGCAGTTGCTCCAGACACGTCGTTTCCCAAACTTTCAGACTTCCGTTTCCAACCAACAAGTTGTTCCACGAAGTGAGGCTCATCTTCAACCTAATTCTACAAGCATTTGCCTCAACGCAAGCGTAGTCCGAGTCCGGCATGGAACTCGGCAGGTTATCGCTGTACTCGCTTCACTCTTGCCGATGACCGAGTATCATCGCCGCGAGCGGGACGATGCAACGTCCGTCGCGATAACGGGGCCTGACATGCGATTCTCTTCCAGACAATGGAGCTCCCCAACCGGGTCGCCTCTGACCTACGAATCATTGCCGAGAATATCGAGCCCCTGCGGGACGCGGTCGAGCAGCTTCACATTCTCCTGGAGTACGTCTACCGCAATCGCGAAGAACTAGCCTCTCTGCTCCGTCCCCAAAGTGAGCCGGTGATCCTCTCGACGGGCGAAGAGGTTCCCTTTGCTTTGTCCTGTGCGTGCTGTCATGCCGATTCCCCGCTTTCGCAGGCCGATGCCATCGCCGCAGGATGGACGGGGATCGAGGAAGACCCCGAGGGCCGATCGTGGAACTATCTTGGACTGTGCCCAGGTTGTGCGGCATCCGACGACGAGCCGGAAACCAGAAAGGAAGACTCTCAAGACCATCCCATCCGCGATCCGTATGAAGTTCTCAAGTCGGTCGTCGATAAGGCGGATGGCAAGCCCTACGTTCCTTTGTCGGCCCTGGAGAAATATCTCCTCACAGACCAAAAGCTCATGAACAAAGGCGGGAAGCTCACGGCGAAGGGCAAACGAAAGTTCCAGGAGCTTGCTGTGGAGAAGCAAAGGGAAAATGTTGGAAAAGTTCCTGCGGTCGAGGCTCCGCGGAAGCCCAAAACACTCTTTTGAGCGAGTCCAACCACGCTATGCGGCTTTGTGCGGGGAGACCTGTCCGTCGGGTAACAGCGACGGACGGTAGTCATTGGGATCGATGCATTGGTCGTACAGAGACTTACCGAACGGACACCAGTCTGTGCCGTTGATGCCGCGTCGGTTCTGTGACTGCGGACTATCCGGGTACGCACTGGCGACTTTGATCCATCGGTTTTGCGCGGCCGCCACAAGGCGTATCAAGGAGGCGAGCTCGCTCAAATCCTGATCTTGACTGAAAATCAAGGCGACGTCGTACGCGCGCCGGTGGGCTAGGTCCAAGGCGTCGAGCGCCAATCGCACGTCGATCCCCTTCTCTTCGCCGTTTGGAAACGAGTAGTTCCCGAATCCTGGCACATGGATCGTCTTGGTGCGGTACACGAGCGGCCGCGTATACAAGACGACTCCCTGACGTCCCATGACCGGAAGCTTGTTCTCCCAAAAATGATGCCAAAAGGGATTGTCGGTTCGGGTGGGAACGCCTGTGTAGAAATGAACTCCAGCCAGCTCCCAGCCGGCGTCCTCGCAGACGGCATTGGAAAGACGCATTACATCGTAGTTCGGATACGTATAGCCAAAGAGGCTGCGCGCCTTGTGAAACAGGTTCTGTCCGTCAATGAATGCCATCACGCGCTTCGATGGCGGCTCGGGAGGCATGTGCAGAAGAAAAAATAACCCGGCCAAGTCCTTGCGGAAGTCAACCGGGTAGGAAGTGATCTCAGCATGGACCTGATTGGGCTAAAAAGCAAGAAAATAGGTGAGAAGGAATTCTCACGGGTTTCATGCAGAGGAACGCAAAAAAGACCACGTTTTCACCACCACCCTCCGTGGATTCTGCGCAGAGTGCTCACATCCTGAAAGACCCCGCATCGCGCGATGCGGGGTCAGAAGAACGGAACGGCGCTTTCCTAGCCAGGATCAAAACGGAATTTCGTCCTGAGGTTGCGGCGGCTTCTCTCCATTGGAAGCGCCTCCTGATCCTGGTTGATCGGGAAGGGGCGTCTCAAAAACGTACGCCTGCGCGCGCTGGAGGGCAAAAATCAGCGCTGGCAAATCCGTTGGGTTGTAGCTGGGCGCGTCCTTCCATTGATTGGAGTCGGCATCCCAGTAGCGGCGCGGATTGACGGTAATCGACCGGAAGATCCGCGGCCCTTGATCTGTCTCGGCGTGGTTGAGCCAAATAGCCACTCCCACTCCTCCGGCAAATGGACCAATTTTTCGCTCTGGAACCCTCGCGGGGCGAGACGGTTTTGCCGCTAGAGGCGGCTTTAGCTGAGTATCTGCGGACATGATTGTCCTCCTCAAGAAAGAAACAACTGTGCCGGTGATGAGAAGGAGCCGGACGTTCTCCATGTTTCCTGCCACAAGGCAGAAAACGCCAGAACAATGCCAGCCGAGTAGCGCGGGTGCAAGGCGGTCTAGGTGACCTTCAAGAGGTCGGTTCACCGCGGCACATGGAATGTCCTGCCGCTTGCGATGAATGGGAGGGCAAGATTGCGTCACTCGTCCCGATATTGCGGGCGGCCCAGCCATCGGCATGAACATTGCCTGATTTGATAGCGAAGGGCCTCGCCACCCATCATCGGAGAAAATCAAATGGAGACGCTACATCGCAAGAAGTCACACCGAATCGATGCGGTTGTGATTGAGTGCCTCAGTCGTTGCTTGGACGGACCGAAAACCCCTTTGGCAACCTTTGCAGATTGCCTCGATGACCTGCACGAGAGAGCTCGATGGAGTGATAATGAGGTTGGCGTCATTAAGGGGGCGGTCCTGCATATCCTCCACACCAAAGGGAGGCATCAGAGCGCGACTCGTTTTATGCAGCAACATTCGCTGCTGCTGGACGCCTGAGATTTCAGCCGCCGTCACCAATTTACCCACAGTGATTCCGTCCGCCGCTGTTTCTTCCGCGTCTGACCCGAATTATTCGGCATGTCGAAATCGTACCGCCGCCAGTCGTGCAGCCAGCGGTCATACTCGCCGCAGCGATAGCCGCTGATTGCGACTGGACCGGAGTGTGCGCGGAGGGCTCCCACCAACCAGAAGTGCTGCAGGGGCGTCATTTCAAAAGGACCATTAGCTTGTTTTGCGGTTCGCGTGCGGGGCATATAAGGCGGATCGGCGTAAATTAGATGCTGGATCTTCTGGCGGCTTTCCCAAACCGTTGACCAGCACGGGGCACTCGTCACTTCCACGCCGCGAGCCCGTTCAATTATGCGTGGTAATTCATTCTCGCGAAATGTGTGCCAGGCATTTTCATCCCCTGGACGCCCGCCGCGCGTACGCTCTGACCATGCAAATGATTTTCCCAGGCCGCCCCGGGAAAACCGAGAACGGATGAGAAAGCGGATTGTCCGATCGACGATGTCTCCCCCTCGCTCATTACCCGCAGCATCGAAGGTGGTTTGATCGTACGTGACTGCCGAGAGGCGTTTCGACAGAGTTGCGGCCAGACCTGGATCGCCAAGAACCTTCCAGAGATCCGTGACCGCCGGATTGATGTCGCCGAGAATTTCTCTCTGCACCCGCGGCAGCGCGAGAAAGACCGAGGCACCGAAGGCGCACGGCTCCAGGTATTCAGTAACCTTTGCCCGCACCTTGAGGAGAATGGGAACGATTTGGCGGGCAAGATAGTATTTTCCGCCGTGGGCTTTGACCGGCGGGCGGAGACGGGTGAACGCCGTTTCAATGCGTTCGCGCGTGCCCGCGACAGTCGTCTCGATGGATTCCAAAAAATCGAATGTCTGTTGGAGCGCCGGCTGACCGAGCAGCTTGGCTACCCCACGAAAGGCATGTGGAAATTCTTCGGAGGGCATCGGCGAGAATCATACGCTATACCGTGAGCCGTCAAAACGCTGTTGAACATGATTGGCATGGCTAGTTTCCGGGGGGAGCTTTATTCTTGCCTGCTGTCCCGTTTCTTCAACAGGTTCTGCTTAATGCGTTCCCTTTCCTCTGGCGTGAAATCCTCCATTGATGCCGCCTCAACTACCAGCGTATAGTCCCGCTTTCCGTCCTTCCTGAGTCTGGCAAATCCACCTTCCGACCGTTCAATCCGCCCCTTGTTCGCCCCTCCGCGAGTGTCAAGCTGTTGGGAATCGCAATTCGGGCAGAGCAGCCAGAGCACCTTGGGACGGTTATCAGTCCGATTGCCGAATCTGTGGTCAAGGATGAGCGTCAGCGGCTTGCCGTTCCACGTTAGGGGAGCAGTGTGGAACTTGCACTCTGGATTGTCGCACCGAAGGGGGAGCGGCGGTTTTTGTTCCGCACGCCAGCGAAGGTAGAAACGTCGCACCGTCGATTGACGGCAACCTTCCCGGGAGTAGCGAAGCACCTCTCGCCACGATTTAATTTTCTCCCTTGCCATCCCGTCGATTATACCCCCCGCTAGGAGAGTCTTGGCGTCGTTATGGCTTTGGGACGATGTTAGGGAGCGTGTCCAAATTGCCCCTCAAACGTGCTGCGGAGCAATTCGTCGTTTGTGGCGATATAGTCCCACGTCGCTTGCTCCGATTCAAACGTAACAGCGGATGCCGCTTGGCTACGCCACGCCGCTCCCGTCCAACAATGGCTAAATGTGGTGGGTGAGCGGTTCGCCTCCCTGCCTCTTGAACCCGACATGCTGCCACTTTCGACCGTGCCAACCTCATAGGAGACAAGCCATTTTTCGCCATGCTTGAAAGGTTCAAACATATTTCCACCGTGGTCCTAGAAACCTGGGTCAGTATTCACCAACTCCATTTGGGCGATGGAATTGACGGGAATCATAATGTCGCTCCCCCCTTCGCCCGGTCGTTCCTCTTTCTGCACCAGCAAAAACCCATCCAGCAACCTGTTTACCTTGGCAACCACCTGAGTGATTGGCGAGGTCCGAAGCGTTATTTTGACCTTGTATCCGGTCCAGAAAAAGGCATTGGTATCATCCATAATAAGTCCTTAAAAGGTGGCAGCGAAAAAGGCGGCTAAGCTGGTGGGTGGTCCGCTGGCGTGCTCCCTCCCCAACCGACAGAGTAGACAATCTCTTCAGCGGCCTGCAAGTCTCGTCGCCGTTTGATGGACGTAGCTATAAGCGTCCACCCACGGGCAAGATACTGGTTAAGGCGGTCGCAACCATCATCGCAGCCGGTTAGCTCCACCACTTTTTTGATTTTGTAAAGTTTGTTTTCTTCGCTCATTTTTCTCTTCCATAGACGGAAATAAGCCACGGCCCGTGAGCGACCGTGGCTTCTCTTGGACGATGCTAGGACTGCGACCGCCGCTTCTTCAGCTTGTTGGAAGTGACGCCAACTTTCTGACCTTTGGTTATCCGCTTTCGCACAGGCGCCGGCACTTCTCTGGCGGGGACGTAGGGTGAAACCCCATACGCTTCATCTACGAGAGTGCGGCACACCTTCTGTGCGTGCTTGCGGTCTTCCTCCCCACCATGAAAATCGCACCACGCAATTGCCGACCGCACCAGCACGGCGGCAATTTCGGTGTGGCTTAGCCCGCCGAACATTCCTTGTTCCCGGTCGTGCTTTGCCACGGTCTCAGTAATCTTCTCTCGCAAGTCGTCCAAATCTGGTCGGTTTTTCCACATGGGAAACCTCCTTGGGGTTACTGCAATTTGGTCAAGTCCTCGACTCGCTTAAGTTCCTTCTTCAGCGTGGAAACTTCAGTTTCCAATGTCTTGACCTTGTTGAACAAAGTGGGAATGACGATGCTCACCAGACTGAAAAATTCTGGCAATTCGGCACGTCCCGCCACAGCATCTTGACGGGCGAAAAAATCGCAACTCTCTGTGAGCTTTTGGACTGCTTCAGATTCGGTCATCTTTGGACCCTCCGAATGTACGGAAAAAAAGCCACGGCTTTTGGCCGTGGCTCTCTGCATGACGCCATTATACCGATGCCCATTTCTATTGAGTAGGCTACCCGCCGCGATTTACAGGAATTCAAGGGTTGTGGTTATCTGCGGTTCACTGGCAAGCTTTAGCTTGTACAGTCTCGCGACTTGCGAGCTACAGATTACTTACTCCTGATAAGGAGCTAACGTAGACAGTCAAAAAAGGCCCCGTTTCTTACAAAGAAAAAGGGCCGCTGAGTCGGAGGCCGACTCAGAACATTCCAGCATGGAATTGGATGCATCCACTACGCGGAGATTGCAGGGGTGGGGGCAACATCAATCACGTCCGGCCCGAAAAGCCTTTGCAGGCGGATCGTGGTATGGGCTGCTTTCGCAGGATTCTGGTGCTCTTTAAGTCCCAGGACCGTGGTGAAGGCGTTCCACAGACTCCACGCCGAACTGTCGCGGAATTCCTCGTGAGAGGGTTTCCGCCATTCGTTAATAACCTCCGGCAGCAGCCTCGCACCAATCACGTTCTCTTCATACGAGCGAAGAATCAATGAGTCGGCTTCCTGCCGGGACGGATGCCACGTCCGCAGCCGGCTAATCCATTGCCCCTGGGCCTCTTGGTACTGGCCGAGAGAGGCAATCGCTTGGGCAATCCCCTCTCGGTAACGATTCTCTCCGAAGCGGGTGTGCTTCTTGGCGATGACGATCTCGCCGTGGAAGGCGAGGTTGTCGCAGCAAAAGACTCTGGAGCCCACCACCATGCCGATGGGAAAGCTCTTGTCTGTACTGTTGCGGATCCCTATCGCCAGCGTCACGCCGTCGAGAATGTTATTCGTCAGATCCATGACGCCGAAGAAGCGATGACCTTCCCGGGCGACGGAAAAGCTCTGACGCTTGACCTCGTAGCCCGCTCCACGGAGCGTCTCGTCCACCGCCCGGTACACTTCGCTATGGGCGACGGGAAACCAGGTCTCCGTTGCGGGCGGAGCTGCGATGGACGCCAGCTCGTCGAGCGTGACTTCGCAGGCACCACAATGGTTCATCAGGGTTGCAGTCATACCTCCTCCAATGCTGAAAAAAGAACGGGTGAAAGCAGAACAGCCTGCTTTCTGGAGGGGAAGCGTACGCTGAGGTACTTGTGGAGCGCAACGGAAGGGTGTTGCAGCCGCCGAAGCTTTGGCGTGCAAATACCACCGTCAGACGGACTCAAGAAACAGCAGCGGCCTTGCTGAAAGGCAAGGCCGTGCTTGGAAACGCCTCGGGCTACCACCGAGGCTATTTCGCCGGACGCTCTTTGGGGCGGGGCTTCGCGCTCCCCTTCCCGGACTTACCACCCTTGCCGTGACTGCCGCCATTAGCCATTGCGTCACCCTCCACTTTCGTCGCGGGTATTTCCCAAAATAGGAATTTCCCAATTTGGGAAATTCTAGTACGGACCATAGCTTGCTACAAGCCCCTTGGATGTAGCACCCATGACCCGCTCCCGGCATTCCCGACGATACGCCCGACTGCTGACGGTTTTGCGCCAAGCGCGCAAGGACGCCGGCCTCACTCAGAACGAGGTCGCGGCCAAACTCGACAACCATGCGTCGTATGTGAGCAAATGCGAATCCGGGGAACGGCGGCTGGATGTCATCGAACTGGCGGACTTCTGCCAGCTCTACGGCATCTCGGTTAGCGCGCTTTTACTGCGGGCGGGCATCGTCAAGGCGTCTGCCTAGCAGTTGTTCGCCGCGGCGGTAGTATTTCTGCAGCGTATCTCGCGACGTCACCAAGAAGACAAGCTCTACTGCGATCACTCCCCCATCCAGCCAGCCCACGGGCTGAAGGCTTCCCCCGCTAGATCGATAACACGCAAACGCAAACGCCGTCGCCACGAACATGTTGGCATATTATGCCGACCTCCGGATTATGCGGAGATCAAGGGGATTGGTCTGCGCAGACCAA
>JBJXFF010000101.1:0-25151 GCA_046153945.1 Pirellulaceae bacterium | reverse complement strand
CCGGCCGATCCCCTTCCCGCTCCCGACAGGGATGCGGACTTGAAGAAGCACTTTGAAGTCATTCAGCAGTCGGGAGAGTTCTCGGTGCAGGTCCATCGCAGCAAGCTGCTGCGGACTGCGAAGGATATTTACCGCACCGCCGTCGTCGATGACGCGGTGCTGGAGATCGTGCAGTTCACGCCCCGCGAAATCTCGCTCATCGGCCGAGCCCAGGGCGCGACCCACGTCACCTTCTGGTTCGACGACCCGGCCCTGCAGCCGGTGACGTATCTCGTCACGGTCGAGCCGGATGCCGGCCAGGTGAAGATTGACGAAGAGAAGTATCAGATGCTGGAGGACATGATCAACGAGATGTTCCCCGACAGCAAAATCCACATGCAGCTCATCGCCAACAAGCTGGTGGTCCGCGGCCAGGCTCGCGACAGCGAAGAAGCTTTCCAGATCATGACCATGATTCGCGCTCAAGGTGGGGGCGCGGGAGGGGGCGGCGGAGCCGGCGGCGGCTTTGGTTTTGGCGGCATTAACGAAGGTGCGGCTGCCGATCCGCTTTCGGACAGCGCCACCGGCGCGGCCCGCCGGACGAACTACCAGATCATCAACATGCTGCGAGTCCCCGGCGTCCAGCAAGTCGCGCTCCGCGTGAAGATTGCCGAGCTCAACCGGACCGCGGCCCGCAACTTTGGCCTGAATGTGCAAGGGCGAGTGGACATCTCCGATGCCGCCAACGGCAGCAAGGTCCTGCTCAACTCGATCTTGGGGGGTGGATCCTCCGGCGGCGTGGCTGGCGCGAACACCGCGCCGGCCGTTCTGGCCAACTTCGATGGCGACGATATTTCCGTCAGCCTCAATACCCTGTCGCAGCATGGCGTGATCAAGCTCCTCAGCGAGCCGACCCTCGTCACCCTCAGCGGCAACCCGGCCACGTTCATCGCCGGCGGTGAGTTCGCCGTGCCGACCATTGTCGGCTCCGCGGGGCTCAACGCCGTGACCACCGACTTCCGCGCTTTCGGAGCGATCATCAGCTTCCTGCCGACGGTTGTGGACAAGGACCGGATCCGCTTGCAGGTCGCGCCGGAATTCAGCCAGATCAGCGCCGGCCTGACCGTGAACGGCACGCCGGGCTTGAAAGTCCGAGCCGCCACGACGACCGTCGAAATGCGGGAAGGTCAAACCCTCGCCATCGCCGGCTTGCTGGAAGACAACATGAACGCCAACACGGCGGGGGACATCCCCTTCCTCTCCAAATGGATTGGCCGCCGCGGCGTCACCAAGGCCGAAACCGAGCTCATCATCCTGGTCACGCCCGAACTCGTCCATCCGATGGAGCCCGAGGAAGTCCCGCCGCTCCCCGGCTTTGACGTGACCGAGCCGACCAACAAGCAGTTCTACTTCCACGGCGACATCGAAGGGAACCCGACGATGGACTACCGCAGCACCGTCTGGCCGCGGCTGAAGAAACGCTACAAAGCCGGCGGCCCGGCGATGACCAGCGGCCCGTTTGGGCATGGACAGTAGGAACAGGTGTCAGGAGTCAGTGGGGTAGGCTTCCAGCCTGCCCGGAACAGAAAACATGCTTCGTACTCGGTACTCAGTACTGAGTACTCAGTACCGAGTACTTGCAAATTGCCACGAAGGTTCGACCCATGAAATACACACTTCTTATCCTGTCCCTCATCGCTCTCGCCGCCGGCTGCGCCGGGCCGCACCACAAGCAGAGCCACCACACTTACGGCGGCCCGCCTTACGGCCCGGCTCATGACCGCCCCTTCCCCGTCGGCCAGGTCAGCGACTCCCACTGGGAGACCCAGCAGACCAACGCCGAAGCCGCCGACTTCATCTTCTATGACCATGAGTTCCGCTACGACACCACCAAGCATGTCGAAACCGCGCAGCTCAGTCCGCTCGCGAAGAAGCATCTTGCCGAAGTCGCCCTGCGGCTGGAGCATGTTCCCTTTCCGGTGATCATCGAAGAACTGCCGCGGAACCATGACGACGCGAAGAACCATGAGAAGGGACTCCTGGAACAGGCTCGCCGTAAGACGATCGTGGAACAACTCAACCGCCTGGGCATTACGAATGCCGACGAGCGGGTTGTGATCGCCAATGCCTGTGCGGAAGGCTTCACGGGAGTGGAAGGAGAAGGCGCTTACTTCAACGTCATCGGCGGCGGCTTTGGCGGCGGAGCCGGCCGGCGGTTTGGCGGAACAGGTGGAGCCTACCGGTAGGCAAGAATAGTAGCCTGCAAACTCCGCGTGCAGAATGTCCGCTCACGGAGTGAGCGGACCACTTTGCAAGAAATAAAATAGGGCCGAATCTCGTCTTGGGTTGGGGAGGTGAGAAGAGAGCGAGACCCGGCCCCATCGGCATCGACCTGAATCAGCTCTTGCGAACGGAGTCAGGCCGACAGCGCTGTTTCAAATTGTTCGGCGTGGTTGCCTTGCCCAGCCGACAGGGGTTCCCTGCCGGCCTTAACAACTGAAACGCATGGTCCGGGCCTATGTACTCAAAAAGGTACTTCCAGGAGAAAGTTATTTTTTCTCTTTGCGCAGGTCCTCAAGCTCCTTTCGCAGTTGCTGAACCTCCTTCTGCAGGTCGGAAATCGCTCTATCTTCTTTCTGGCTAACGAGTTTCAGAATCTGGTCAAGCTTCGAGTCTACGCCTTCCTCACCGTGTTTCGCCTCAACCTGATAGCGATAAACCTTTGCCGATTCCGTCGTCGCAGGCGGAGGAACGGCTTGGGTAGTGACGGCCTTTAGCAAAGTATGAGGTCCTTTGGGCGTCTCGGCCATTGCACCATGAGGAGCCGCAAGATACGCCTTGTAGGCATGAGCGGTCCCGCCGCTAGCACGAGCCGTGTGAGCATATCCCCGAATCTCCACCGGCAGTTGGCCGAGTTTGTCTTCGGTCGCTTCAAACTCCTTGCCATCCTTCTTGATGATAATCTTCGCCGGCTTCGTTCCTTCCTTGGTGATCGTTACCGTCACATCCTTGGGAAGATCCGTCGGCGTTTCAGCATAGCCGGCCACCACGCCGGGCCGAACCCGGACCACGTCCACGGCTGGCGCTTCTCCACCCAATGCCGCCTTCTTCTTGTACAGATTGAGAGCCGCCTCCAACTTTCGCACGGCTTCTCTCTGCTCGGCCTCCGCCTCGTGGACGGCTTGAGCATTGTCCTCTTGCGGACGCTTCGCGGGCGTCACTTTGATCGTCGTCTCTTTGCCGCGGCAAAGCACCACCAGCGTGATTTCATTCCCTTGAGCGGCACCAACACTCTTCAGCAAATCGCCCGGCTCTTTGACATCAATGTCGCCGGCCTTAAGGATGATGTCGTTGGCCTTCAGGCCGGACTTCTCGGCAGGGCTGCCTTCAAACACATGCACGGCCACCATTCCTCCGTCCAGCTTTAAGTGCTGCTTCAAAATATCGGTCGGCGGTTCCAGTTGCACGCCAATCCAATAGGGGCTGACCTCATCCCCAGCCCCTTCGCCCACAAAAGCAAACAGCGGTTGGCCCTCAAATTCGGCCGGGACCAACTCACCCTCCTCGGCCGCTCTCAACTCGCGAATAACGAGCACCTGCTCCGGCCGAGACACCTGCTCGTCCCCGCTTGCGGCCAATCCACTCAGCCCGGCGCTCGCCAGTGCTAGAGCGGCGAGAGAATTCCAACGACTTAAGACCATGGGATACTCCTTCAACTTGAATTTGTGAATCGACACTTTGGAAACGATTGAAAATCAATAAGACCGGCTGCTTACCGGAGTGATGCGATATTGCTCCACGGGAAATATCACCTGTCGTCCGTCGCCGAGCGCCACCGGAATGAACTCTTGCTGCCGGCGGATATCATGTCCTTGCATCCGGAGCGAACGGAGGACACTGTCGGGAATGGCCGGTTCTGTTTCCACCAGTGTCTGGGTTCCGGGATGATTCCCGCCGATCACGGGGACCTCAATCTCTTCATTACCGTCCCCGTCCAGTACAAACCGCATCGCGGCAATTTCCGAGTCTTCCGTGGGATCAGCTTCGGCGGCCAGCATCGGAGCCTCGTGATTTCCATCGGGCTGCTGCCCCGCGAACTTCGTCGGCAGCGAATCCGAGGAATAAAATCCATTCCGCGTCACCATTCCCAGCCCAAATGCCAGGAGGGCACAGGCCGCCGCCGCCAGAAGCGGGCTGCTCGCCAGGGAGAGTGATTTTCTGTCTGTTCGCAGTTCGATCTCTCCTGCCGACTTACTAGAAGCAGGGCCATCTTCTTCTACCCGGCGAATCGCCGAAAACTCTTTCCCCCAAGCCTGCGCTTCCAAAAAGGCCGTCGCGCACCGCCGCCAGCCACCGGGCTCATCGTCCAGGGATGACACCAGCGACTTGTATTCAGCAGCGGAAAGCGCGCCGTCTACTAGCCGGTCGAAGCGCGACTCGTCGTCAGGAGTATTTTGCTGAGTCTTCATAAAATTCGCTAACCCACGGTTACTTCTAATTGGACCAATTGTTCCCGCAATCGCCTTCGCGCCCGGTGCAACCGGGCCTCAATGGCGCTGTGGCTGATGCCCAAATGGCCGGCGATCTGTCCGTAATTCCAATTTTCGGTGTACTTCAGCAACAGGATCTCCCGGTCTCGCGCCGCGATCTGCCCCAGCGCCTGCCGCACCAGTGCTTGCCGCTCGCCAGACAACAGCCAGCCGAGCGGCTCCAGGATGCTCTCATTTGCGTGGCCGTTTTCGTGGTGCCGCTCGTGCCGGTTTTCGTAATTTTCCTGCAATCTCCGCCGTCGGCCGCATTTCCGCCGATAGAGCAGCGCCTGCCGCACCGCCAGGCGATAGAGCCAGGGAGCCACCTTGGCCACGTCCGCCAGCGGGGCGGCCTGCCGCACTGCCGCCAGGGCCACTTCCTGCATGACGTCATCCACCGCTTGCCGCTCCCGCACGCGGGCAAGCACGATCGTGCGCAGCCAGCGGTCATGCTGGGCGAGGGCGGCTTGCCAGTCGATAGCGGGTAGGTTCGTCACGCGAGTACGGCCGATGATGGGGACCCCGCGGTCTGTCGCTCCGTCAGGGTGTAATGTTTCCGTCCGGGGTTGTTTCTTGCGTAGCCCCCACAAAAAATGAAGCGGCTGCCTCCACGAACATCCGGTGAAACCGCCAACGCCCATTCCCACGTACATCGGCGCGACAGTCATTTCCGCAAGTTGTTTCCTGGTAACAACTTGAGATATTCGCGTGCCACTGAAATCGTGTGCGGCCGCGCACTATGGCCGGAAGCGGATTGCGATTTCGTAGACGAGGCGATAGCTGCCAGTGCCAAAAATCACAATGGCTGGCAGGATGGTGTACTCCACCCACTTCTGCTCGATCCCAAAGCTGTTCCAAAAAAAGTAAGTGCCGACGGCCGCGATGATTCCGACCACGCCGCCGGCCCAGCGGGCGGACTCAATTCGCCGGACCTCCGCGACTATTTCTTCGGGGGTTACCGTCGCCGGATCAAGCGGTTCGATTTTCCAAACCCATTTCATGGTCTTGCTCCTGGGTTGAATGGCCCGTTCCGCGAGGCAAGCTAATTCCGCGATGACAAAATGTCAACTCTTCGCCGTATCCTATGCGAGATGAATCTCCGGAATCAGATCGGGCACGATGTCGATTCTAGGGAATTCGTCGGGACTTTCCATCACCGGCTGGAGGCAGACTGCGAATTCGCGGAAGAGCTTTTCCAGGTCGAGTCCCAAGTGGTGCGGGCGGTATTCTTGCAGATAGCCAAGGCTGGTGAGGTAGAGCTTTTTGGCTCCGCGGGTGTTGCCGTTGCCGAAGTGATGGAGGCAGACGGCGACCTGGATCAGTCCCTGATAGAACTTGCGGTCGGGGCCGCGGTAGTCGGTCCAGAGCTCTTCCCAGACTTCGTGCGCTTCGAAGAAGTCGCAGACGTTAAAGTGCTCGATCCCTTCCAGGTAGCGCGGGTCGTATTGTTCAGCGGGCATATAGACTCTCACCTTGCCGTTTCAAAGTCAGTGAACTCTCCAGTCGCGGGATTTTCTATTACTTCGGCCTGCCGGATATTTCCCGACATGGATCCAGCAATTTCCGCCAGCAGCCGCTCCACTTCGCCGCGCTCCCCCTCCGCCACGAGCTGCACGCGTCCGTCAGGCAGATTGCGAACGAAACCCGTCACCTGAAAGGCGCGGGCGATGCTGCAGGCGTTCCAACGGAAGCCGACACCTTGGACGCGGCCGGAGTAGTGGATTTCGCAGCGGATGGTGGATGAGGCTGACACGCATTCATTGTAGCGGCCCCAGCAGATAGTAGCCTGCACACACCGTGTGCAGGATGTCCGCTCACGGAGTGAGCGGACTACTTTCAAGAAACGAAAAAAGGCGGGTTCAGCAATCGCCGCTGAACCCGCCCAACACGGGGGTGAGAAAGCCAAAGGTGATGGTCACAAGCTGGGTTAGCAACAAGTGACAACTTAAGACTACCTCAACAACGGCTTGTGTCAATTTCTAAACTTTAGGTAAACCTGAAGGATGCCGAAAATGCTGCCGGCGGGAAACAGTTTTGCGTTTGGTAGGGATTGTGACGGCAGACCTCGTTAAACACGCCCACGCAGAGCCGTGGGCGTGCCACCCATTAGGCCACGTCTTCCATCACCGCGGGCGCATCTTCTTCCTCGCCGGGAGTCACGAGCAGCGCCCCCTGATGATGTCGAACGGTGTTGCCGTGGCCGAAGACAGGGCCGACGTGCCGGGCCGGCAGCCGGACGTGAATGACGACCCGATCTTCCTGGTACTCCTTGGAGAGGACTTCTCCATGGGCGGCCAGGTAGGCCAGCAATCGACCGTTGGCGACGCTCGTTTCCACATCCAGATCCAGAAACGAACGGCTCAGGGCTTCGCTCACTGCCTCGTGCAGCCGTTCGAGTCCTTCGCCGGTCTTGGCGCTGATGCTGACGGCATTGGGATACCGGTTAGTGATTTTGGCTAGTTCCGCGGCATCTGAGAGCCTGTCTGCTTTGTTCAGGATGAGGAGCGTCTGCTTCTCTTCGATCCCCAGTTCCTGCAGCACGGCGTAGACGGCGCTGATTTGCTGGAGGACGTCGGGATTGGAAGCGTCGGCGATATGCAGGAGCAAGTCCGCCTGGCGAGCCTCTTCCAGCGTCGCTTTGAAACTGGCGATCAGTCCGTGCGGTAGATCGCGGATGAAGCCGACGGTATCAGAAAGAAGCACCGGCCCCCAGCTTGGGAGTTGCCAGCGGCGAGTGCGTGTATCGAGCGTGGCGAAGAGCTTGTCCTGGGCCAGCACGCCGGCGTTGGTCAGCGTGTTCATGAGCGTGCTTTTGCCGGCGTTGGTATAGCCGACCAGCGACACGGTCAGCCGATCCCGTCGCGAAGCGACGAGCCGCTCCTTCCGTTTCTCAATCGTTTTCATCTCGACTTTGAGCTCGTGAATCCGCTTCTCCACCAGCCGGCGATCCTCTTCAAGCTGCTTTTCACCCGGGCCGCGCATGCCGATGCCGGCTTTGATGCGGGAGAGATGGTTCCACATCTGCTTGAGCCGCGGGAGGGAGTACTCGAGCTGGGCGAGTTCGACGGCGAGACGCGATTCGTAGGTCTGGGCGTTGCTGGCGAAAATGTCGAGAATCAACTCGGTCCGGTCGAGCACTTTGACTTCGACGGCCTTCTCCAGGTTGCGGGTCTGGCCGGGATGCAGGTCGTTATCGAAGATGACGAGGTCCGCTTCGTGGTGGGCGACGAGGTTCTTGAGCTCCTCGACCTTCCCCTTGCCCAAATAGGTGGCCACGTCGGGCTTCTCCCGCCGCTGGGTCAGTCCGCTGGCGATGCGGGTCCCGGCCGTTTTGGCCAGGCCTGTGATCTCGTCGAGCGGGTCCTCGCCCTCATATTGTCCGGGAAGAATAACGCGAACGAGAATTGCCTTCTCTTTCGCAACGCCTGATGAGCGCTCAAGTTCATGCACGGGGTGTTGGTCCTCGGGGGTTACGATTGCACTCAGTAGCCTGCACACTCCGTGTGCAGGCACTGCGTTTCTGGAGTGTGGCGCCCACGGAGTGAGCGAACTACTTTGCCACTATGACAACTATACCTTGCTGCCGCTGTTCTTACCGCATTTTTTGCGCCAACTATCCGCGAGCGGACGCTGGATTTTGGCGTCCGTATCCCGCTGGCCGGCCAGCAGTTTCCGCTGGTCGTCCGTCAGAGAACCGATAAACGCCTGCTCCCGGAGTGGACTGCCGGCGCTCCGCTTTTCCGCGGCCACAACGTCGGCCCAGTAAAACAGCCGGTCACCGGCATCGTACCGGGCAAACACGCGGCAGTCGAACCAGGCCAGGCAGTCTTGCAATATCGGGGAGGCGGAAGGCGACTCTGCTGTTGCGAGACCTGCCAGCTTGTCCCGATTTCGGCCGCTATCCTTGGCAAAGTCCCAGGCCAAACCGACTTGAGACTCCGCCAGCAGATGCGCGACAAAGGCCTGCCCCTCTTCGACAAGCTCCGTGGTGAAATGGTTCGGGGCGAGTCCCGCCAAAATCACTGGCCGCTCCCGGTCGATGGAAGCCTGGGCCACCCAAGTCGCGGTCAGTCCTCCCCGTTTCCCTCCCGCCGCTGCTGTCACAATCCAGACCTCGCGGTCCACGAGACGGAGAAGCGAGTCGATTTCGGCGGGAGATTGCGGCATTACTTTGCCTTCTCAAACCCCGCCTTGATCAGCTCTTCATAACCCGGCTTGAGAGCGCGGACATCAAAGCCCTGCTTCTTCAAGATTTCACCGCAGGCGAGCGCCCGCCGGCCGGCTCGGCAGTGGGTATAGACAATCTTGTTCTTGTCGAGCTTCTTCGCCAGATCCGCCGCTTCTTTCTCGATGTCGAGTTTGCTCTTGGGCATGAACAGAGCCCCGGCAATGTGTCCCTCGTCCCATTCCTTCTGCTCACGAACATCGACGAGGACAGCCTTGCCATCCTTGAGGTTCTGCTTCACGGTGTCGAGGGCGTCTTTGGTGTGCGTCGGCTCTTCGGCATAAGCCCGCCCGTTCCAAGCCAACATAATAACTGAGACGAGTACCAAGATTCCGATTAGAGTCCTCATCGTTTCGCTCCCAAGCAAGTGTCAATAAACTTATCTGATTGAAACTCCACAACTATCAATGATCGTTTTTCAAGCGATTGCGCCAGTCGCCGGGACGACGATGAAGGTGCATGACCGCAATAATAACTGCCTCGTTGCCGCGAATCTGATAAACAAGTCCATAAGGAAATCGTTTGGTGCGGCAAACTCGGATATCCTTTCCAAGTCGTGACCAGGCAAAGGGCATTTGTTCAATGCGGTCCAGCGCTTCATTCACTTCTTCATGAAACTCTGCTCCGAGGGCTATTCGCTCCTGCTCGTAATATCGAATTGTGTCCGCCAATTCCAAATCAGCGATCTCGAGAAATCGCGTTTTCATCATGCGGACTCTCAAGATCCCGTTTTTGGTCGACGCGCCTCCATGACTTCTTCACGTGAAATGGATTTCATTTCGCCGCGATCAAATGCTGCCAGCCGGTCCTCTGCTTCGTCCTCCCAAGCTTTTTGAAAACCAGCCTCCAGGGGATTGAGGCTACGGAGCAACGTGTCAACGAGCTCCGCCCGCGACTCTGGCGGCAATGCAAGTGCCGCCGACGTAATTGATTCCGTTGTCATGAGCGAACCCTCACGAAAGGCGTGACGTCATCCCTACGGCAGAATCACCGTCCTGGGAAAGCCTCGATCATAATACGTCGCCGTAGTGGGACCGTAGTAATACGTGGCCGGTGCGGGAGCATAGTAGGCCGCGCGAACATTGCCACGCGGTCCCACATAGACGGCTGGAGCGCTGTAATAGGTGGTGACCGGGGCGGGGGAAACATGATAGGAGGTAACCGGCGCGGGGGAACTGTAGTACGCGGTGACCGGTGCCTGGGAAATCACAACCGGAGCGGGCGCCATAACCACGGGGCGGTAGCCGCGGACCACGACTGTCTCTTGCACGACGGGAACGCCGGGAACTCCGTAATAGGTGCTCACGCGGTAGCGGCCCCAGCCGGCGTCGGCCTGAGTCGCGAGCGCGGCCACCAAGGCGAGGCTGCAGGCGGTGATGACGATGCTGTGCTTGCTCATTTCTAATGTCTCCGATTTTGAATTCGCTTAATATCCCTAACTCTTTATCCTACGCCGAGCCGCTGACGGAACAAGGTCCGCAGCTCGCTGGTGTTCATTATACAGGGGAAACGACCGCCCGTTATTGGTATCATAGACCCTATGAATCCCCTTTCCCGCCGACAACTTCTCGCTAGCAGCGGCCTTGGTCTGGGCTCGATTGCCCTGGCGACTTTGCTGCGCGATCAGGGGCTGCTGGCCGCGGATGCCAAGCCGCTGCTCGACAAGCCGGACCTCACTAGGCCGACCTACGACCTGAAGCCGAAGGTGCCGACCTTTGCGCCGCGGGCCAAGGCGATGATCTCGATGTTCATGCAGGGGGGGCCGAGCCAGATGGACCTGCTCGACCCCAAGCCGAAGCTCAACGAACTTGACGGGCAAAAATTCCCCGGCGAAGTGCAGTATGACAACGCGGCTCAGGCGAGTTCCAAGGTGCTCGGCTCGCCGTGGAAGTTCGCCAAGCAGGGAGCCTGCGGAACGGAAGTCTCCGAACTGCTGCCGAACCTGGGACGGGTGGTCGATGACATTACGGTCATCCGCTCGATGTACACGGGGGTCTCGAACCACGGCCAGTCGATTGACGCCATGCACGGCGGCCGCCCCACCTCGGGCCGCCCCGTTCTCGGAAGCTGGATGGCGTATGGGCTGGGGACGGAGTCCCAGGACTTGCCGGCGTTTGCCGTGCTGACCGATCCCGCCAGCCTGCCGGTCCTCGGCGTGGCCAACTGGTCCGCGGGCTGGCTGCCGTCGCTGTTTCAGGGAACAGTCATCCGCCCGCGCGAACCCCGCATTCTCAACCTCGATCCCCCGCCCAATCTGCGGGGTGCGCCGCAGGAGCAATATCTCTCGTTCCTGGCGGACCTCAACCGCAAACATCTGGAGCAGCATCCCGGCGAACTCGACCTCGAAGCCCGCATTGCCAGCTACGAACTGGCCGCCCGGATGCAATCCGCGGCTAAGGAGGCGGTGGACCTCTCCCGCGAAAGCGAAGCGACGCACAAGCTCTACGGCCTGGACGATCCCGCCACCAAAGACTTCGGCAGCCGCTGCCTCATCGCGCGGCGGCTGGTGGAGCGGGGTGTGCGGTTCGTGCAGCTCTTCACGTCGAACCAGTTCTGGGACCATCACGGCGCAATCCGAACGGCCCTCCCGAACTCGTGCAAGAAGATCGACCGGGGTTCGGCGGCCCTGGTGCAGGATCTGAAGCAGCGGGGGCTGCTCGATTCGACCATTGTCCATTGGGGTGGCGAGATGGGCCGCCTCCCCGTGGTGCAGAACGACGCCGGCCCGGCCAGCGTCGGCCGCGACCACAACACCTACGGCTTCAGCATGTGGGTCGCCGGCGGCGGCTTCAAACGGGGGCACGTTCACGGGGCAACCGACGAGTTCGGCCACAAAGTCGTCGAGGGGCTCGTCAACCATTTCGATTACCATGCCACCCTCCTCCACCTCTTCGGCCTCGACCACGCCAAACTCGCCTTCAAACGAAACGCCCAGATGATGACCCTGACCGACCATCAGCCGGGGAAGGTGATGAACGAGCTGCTCGCGTAGGGTGCATGAGGCTTTGCGAAATGCACGCGTATTGTTGGGGCCGGTCATCCGCGTTGTGGCCGGTCTCCTGACCGTGCCACGTGCCCGACCGCAGGTCTCCTTGGCCCCATCCGCAGAGCTCCGAGGAGACCTTCGGTCGCCCGTTTCGGCGGGGTCAGGAGACCCGCGCCGAACAAGAATGCACGCGTATTCCGCATGGCCTTGAGGTTGATTCACCCTGAAGCCAGCGTCCTTCACGCGTGCATTGCGCTGCGCTTCATGCACCCTACTTTGACTTGGATTCATGATTCTGCACGATTCATTTTCGCCCCGCTGCAAATCCGCAACCCTTTGCCACGGAACACTTAAGGTCACAATCTCTGATTCATTTCTGCCCAAAAAAGACCATTCTTGATTCACATTTACCAATGCATGTCTTCATAAGTACTGAACTACATTGAACTTCCGAGCAACCAACCCCTCAATCAAGCACGGCGATTCACGGCGCGATAAGCTGTTTTCAGATTTGTTTTCCGAATCGTTCCTTGCCATAACTGCTGGCTCCTCCACAACTTGCGACGCGATCAGTTCTGATTCACTCGAAAATTCGATAAGCGCCTTTCTGTATCCCTCGCCTTCCTGACCGTCTCAAATCTCAAATCTCAGATTTCAAATCACTCGGTCCTGGCAACCCAGGGTCCGCGCGCACGCTCACCTCTATCCTTAAGATGCGCGATTAGTCTCTTTTGTTCACTATGAACACAAGATTATTACTACGTTTTTTCGCTTGGCGCGCCATCCCATTTTCTCTTACCCCTCGCCTGAAGCCACAAAGTGGCGGCGCTAAGAAAGCCCAGGCCGCAGCGCAGGCCTGGGTTCTGATTCAAAAAGAGCCGCATAAGCGCCACCGGGGCGCGCTAAATGGTGCCGGCGCTATCGTACCGTGGCTAGGGTCCAAATTTGACGGACCACTTGGCGCTCGGTACGATGCGGACGTGATCTGAATAGACAATGGTTTTCATCCAGCAGGCGTGGCTGCACACTAGATGGTTGGTGGCTTGGAATTTCTTACACCCATTCCTACGAGCATGAAAACTCACGTGTTTGTCCTCTTGCCTGCGTCGATTTCGGCGTTGGAGCTTGAGGATGCTTTCTACAATCTCCTGAAGCCGCATCATCTCGATCAATCAGGCGACGAGAGTCAGCCAGACTGGAAATACGACTACCTCTGTTTGTTTGATGCCACCCTCAATTGCGAGCAGACCGAAGGTGAACTTCCTGAAGAGGTTCGCGACTTATACCACGGCACAATATCGAAGGCTGCCCGTCTCCGCCCCGATGCAACTGCCGGTGCCTTGGTGACGCCAGAAGGAGTTTGGCACGACATTTGGTCTTTCGGTTGGAGGGCTTCTGGAAACCCTGAGGCGAATAAGAGTGCTATGGAAAAATGGAATGAACACTGCTCGAAGCTTCTTCGGGAGAATGCTGATTGTTGGGTTCTTGAAACTTGGGCTCATTCGTAAATGACACGATGCTGGCACCTCCTTCCAACTTCGAATGGCCAACTGGGTGGAAACCCATGCCGGTGCCAGACGGACATTTGGGATTGATCCGATCAGCCGAACTGGAATTGCAATCAGAGACGTGCCTGGGCCACCCGCTTCACAACATAAGATGCCGGGCAGTGGCATGGAACGCGAATGACGTCAATGAGTTCTTGTACGTGACCGAAAACCCAGAGATGCCCATCGCGTTCGTGCATTTGACCTTCAGGGCAGAGGATGATCCGGCGTGGCCTTATACCGTCGGCTACAACAGTTGGGAGGAGTTTCAGAAGTCCTGGAATACGCCCGATGGATGAGCTATTGCCCGAAGATGTGCTGTTTGAATTCTTGATCGCCAACTTGGGTGGCAGCGAGGAAGAAATCCGGCCGCTGATCGTGGATCACCCGGATGCAGCATTGCTTTGGCAAGGAGCTTATCCGCCGGAAGTGGCGGCGCTACTGGCCCGGCAGTATGAAGGGATGGAGATTGCCCGAATCGAAGAGCAGCCGGACCGCGTGCTTCTCCAATCCACCGCCAGCCCGCTCCCGCTCGCCGTCGTCCGCGTTGATGGAGAATGGCTCGTGGATGCCTCGCCCATTATTGAATTTCGCAAGAGGGCGGCAAAGCAGAAGGCTGAATCGCAGTAGCCGATCTTTCAGGGCTTCCCCTTCGTTACTTTGGTAAGATACGGCGGGTTCTCGATAAGAATTGGGCACGAAGCGAGGCGACTATGATGGAATCGCTGTTGTCCGAATTAGAGTCGCTGCTTTACGGGTGGAACTACCAGGTTTTCCTCCGCGCGTATCGCGTACCGTTCGCGTCAGGCGAGCCGGCGGAGTGGTATATTGCTCAGGCGCTCGGGTCAGCCGCTGTAGTTGGCGGTAGTGTCCCGGTCACTGGGCCGGAAGTCATCGCTGAAGTGGAGCGATCACTGCGCTACGTTGGCGACGAAGGGAGTGGGCCAAAGCCATCGGCCTTGCAGTCTCCGCGGTTCGAGGAACTGGTGACCGGCGTGGTGGGAGAAGTAACACGGGCGGCAGCGCGGGCGGTGTTACTCAACGAATTCTGGCTCCGGGAAGGGCATCCGGGCTATCCTGTATTTTGGGACTTCGCGTACGTAATCGCCGGCCCGGACGGCGGGCTGGTATTCATCGGCAGCAGTTCAGACTGAGGGATTTGAACGCCAAACGAACCGTTGGGATCAAATGCAGCCAGTTTCCATGTATTCCGCATTTATCATCGATCTTTGCGACTTCATGGTCGATGCTGGGATCGCAACGGCTGACTCTATTCGCGGCTGCACCGATGCGGAGATTGAGGATCTTGAGCAGCAATTGTCTCTTCGATTCCCGGCGGCAATGTCGGTGTGCTTACGTCGATTGGGTCACGCGTGCGGCCAACTTATGGATGGCGATGCATTCGGTATGGGTGCGTTTGCTGAAGCACGAGAGGTCGCGCAGGAGATTACCACAAGACCGGACTCGCCGTGGCGTTTGCCAGGTCAAGTCATCCCATTTCTTCAACACCACGGCTATGAATTCCTTTTCGTGCACGCCAATGCCGGTGATGATCCACCAGTTTGGCTCTACATCGAAACAGAGCCTACAGAAAGACAAGTGGGAGTATAATTCACCGCGTGGCTGCGTGAATCCGTAATTGGGGCGGTTGAGGCAAAGCCTTGGAATGAAGAAGTATGTGGTGAGATCCGTCTTAATCGCGACGATTGGATGGCGCGCAAGAAAATCCTCGACCAATACGACGAAGAAGCAAATCAAATTCGCCAATCGCTTATCAGTCGGTTGATGCAGTCCGATCTCGAACGTGAGCAAATCACCGGGCCAACGGAAATGCAACAGATTTGGAATCGCGAATTTCCGAATTCAGACCTGTACCGTAAGCTGACGGCCCAGCGGAAGCGCATTCCTTGGAGTTGGGTCGATCCGAGGGATGCGTAGCCAGCTTATCAACAAGCCGACCGATTAGCGCGCCCCTTCAGGGCTTCCGGTTCTCACTTTTCGGTGACCCAGGGCTGCGACCGGCGAAGCGCCGGTCTTGCCCTGGGCTACCTTAGCGCCGGCCCTTTGGGCCTGAGATTCCCCGATCTCTAGGGCTTGAGATTCCTCGTTAACTACCTTTCAGCTGGCGTAGGGTGCATGAGGCTTTGCGAAATGCACGCGGGTTCCGGGTGGCCTTGGGGTTGATTCACCACGGAGCTATCGTCTTTCACGCGTGCATTGCGCTGCGCTCCATGCACCCTACTTTTCTACTTTAGCCCCTCAAAATTCGGCTTCTCGTCGTGGGCTTGCTCGGCTCCTTTGCGGAGAGCTTCGTGAATGCTCGCGGCGGGTTTCATGGAGGCGGTTTTGCGGTCGGTCAGGCGGAACCACATGTAGATGATGAGGATGATCCCCCCGGCGACGACGACGGCTGTGGTGCCGATGGCGCCGGCGTAGCCGGAGAAGGGGTTGGCCGGCGGAATGAGCCGCACTTCGCTGCTCATGAGGAGGGGGGCCGCCTGCCGCATGTTCTTTTCCGAGGCGTACGAGGACTGGTAGGTCCAAAGTTTGTAGAAGGTCCCGTCGGCGACGATCTGGTCGTGCCGGTTTTCTCCCACCTGCAAGTCGGGGGGCAGCCGCGGGACCAGCAGCACCACGGGAAACTCGTTGGCGTAAAGGAGCGAATCCTTGTCCTTGGCGCTCTTGGCCACCTTCATCGGCTTGTCGAGCGGGACGGAAATGTCAATTTCATAGTAGTGCGTAATGCCGAACCGCTTCCGGATGTCTTCGGCGGAAACGGTCACCTTGGTGATCCGCCGGGCGAGGCCGCGGATCTTCATCCGGTTGCCGAGCACGGTCTCCGACTTCTGCAACAGCAGCGGGATGTCCACCACGCTCGTCGCCGCGGGAATTTTTGCCCCCCGCTCCCCCGCAAAGACCGCCAGCGTCTGATAGAACGGCTCCCGGTCGGGACCGCCGATGCCCCGGCCGTTTTCCTTCTTCACCACTTCATAGAGTCCCCAGTCCACCCCCGCCTGGGCCAGGGCTACCTGGTCGGGGCCGATCCGATCCTCGGGATGCGGCTTATCGGGATGCCAGGCGATTCGCTCGGCCGCAAAGATCAGCGGCGGGGGATCGGCAGTGGTGTCGCCGACTTTCAAAAACAGGCCGTCCACGGAAATAGGCTCGTCGATTTCAGCATCCAGCTTCCAGGCAGCGGGCAAATACCGGGCATAAACCAGGGCCACCGACGGCGAGTCTTGAATCTTGATGGTGGCGGCAAAGTAATGGTCATACTCCAGCCGCTCGGCGACCTCCGGCGAGAAAACAACCTTGGCAACGTGCGTCACCCGGCCGCGAAAATAAAAAATCTCTCCGCGGTGCGCCTCCGAATCGGCCACCACCTGGTCCCAGGTAACTCCCTTCTGCCGCCACGACTCCACATACTCCTGACCCAGCCGCGGCCAGCGATAGAGAATCTTGGCGAGGACTTCTTCCTCAGCCGGGCTCAGCGGCTGGCCACTGAAGAAGCTGCTGAATTGGCTTTCGCCGATGTTGAAGGTTTTGAGGACTTCCAGGGCGCTGGCGGGGGGGCGGAAAGCAGCGGCGGCTTTTTCTTGGGCGGAGGAAACGGCGGCGAGGGAGAGGATGAGCAATACCGCCAGGCCCCACGTAAGACACCAGCCTGACGCGCCAGCGAAGGAAAGCGCAGCCAGCAGGGAAGAGGCCGTACTGTACTTGGCTTGCGCGTTTTGATGTTGCGCTAATGACATTAACGACCGTGCAGGCCCGTAGGGCCGACCATACGAGAGCCCGGGCCGAAGGCCCGGGTAACGATGAGCATGGCATCCGCAAGCCCTGAAAGGGCGCTGTAATTGATGGATCGGCCGCGAGGTCAGGTTACGGCGCCCTTTCAGGGCTTGCGCTGGTTGGCCAACGGTTCCCAGGCCTACGGCCTGGGCTATCGTACTGTCGGCCCTTCGGGCCTGCGCAGTTTTTCGTACCTTGGAGCGCAACATCGAAACTGGCGATTCAGGCTGACATTGGAACGGACGGGATTGGAATCCCATCCTACTTTGACTTCGCATCGTCGGACCCCTCTTCGGCAAGGCGTTTGAGCGATTCCTGGAGCGTGGGGGGGAAGTCGGCATTCTTCAAATCGCTGATTGCAGCCTTGGCTTGTTCTTCGTCGAACTTGCGGCCAGGAGCGCGATTCATCCGCACGATGATGAAAACGACGGCGGCCCCCACCACAAAGAGCGCGACCGCAACAATCAGCGACTCCTTCCAAACCGCCCGGCCCCGGGCGAACGTATCCTGCTCCCCCTGCGGCGGCTGCCAGGTCGGCACGTTCACCAGAATCAGCGGAGCGGTGTAGTTGGAATCCGTGCCGCGATAGGCTCCCCGCTTGAAGAAATAGCCGGTCAGTATCACGTCCTCATGCAGCAGGGTCATGCCGCTGGGATGGCTCTGGGGGTCGAGCTTGGGAAATCCCGGGGGGAGCCCCAGGGCATACACCACCATCGACTTGTCGGGGACACCTTCCGGCGCGAGGTACATGATGGTGAACTCTTTGATCCCCAAATAATTCTTGATTGCGGGGACGCTGTAAGCCCGCCGCACCTGGGCCCGCACCGTCACTACCTTCCCCCGATACGCCTCCGGCTGATTGAAGATCGCGCCGTAGCCGACAACCCCTTCGCTGAGCTTCGTCAGGTCCTCCGGCGACTTGGTCCGCAGCTCATGGAAGAGATGGAACCAGATTTGATTTTCGTCGGGACGGAGGAACGTGGCATCGTCGTGAACCTGGGTCAGGCAAAGCTGCTCGATTTCCTGTTGAAAATCGGCGATGGTCTTTCGCTCGGCATCGGATGCGTTCCCCCCGAGTGAGATCAGTTGCAGAGCCGGTTTGAGTTCCTTGGTCCAGCGGGCGTTGACGTGGCGGAGGGTCTGCGTCCATTCCTTTTGCTCGTCCGCTTTCATGGCGGCGATTTCCTGAAAGGCGGACGCCTGGTAAGTGCTCCACAGTCCATCGACCGCGGCAATTGTGTTTTCGGCCCGGGTCGCACTGGCGGTGTCGAAATGGGTATTGTCGGCGGCCGTTTCGACAAGGCGGAAGAGCAGCGTCCGTTCGTCGCTCCCCAAATCCCGCCAAACGGATTGCCAGGCCGCCTTCCAGGATTGCTGGGCGGGGACCGTTTCTTCTCCCTTCCCCTTTTCCGGCAGCACCTTCTTTTCGTCCTGATTGGGAAAGACCGTCTCCGGCTCGTGGGAGGTGGCCTCTTTCCTCGCCACATGGTTATCAATCGGCTTTTCCGCTTCCTCGGTCTTTCCCTTGAGCCCAAACAGCCAGTTCCAGCTCGCCGGGTCCCGCGCCCGCTCCGCCATCGCCAGAACGACGATCACCCCCGCCACGGCTGTAAACAGGCGCAGCTTGGCGTTGCGGGACCGGTAATCAATCGGCAGCCTGACTCTCTGAGGAGGGAGGTCGGGACCATCGAAATTGGGATATTCAGCCGGCATGGGAGTCTATGGAAAAAGGGTTTGGCGCTGGAGCCACCCGCTCTGTCTAGTCTAACACCTTGTGCCTACCCACGTTATCGCGGGAGATACCTGGACTTATTGCCTGGGCGAGGTCGCAGCAACCTCGGGTGGCACGTCCACGGCATTGCGTGGGCTTTGCGGAAAGTTGCCTTGGCCGTGGCCAGGTTGTTGGGGCTGGGTGACTTTCGGTCGCGGATAGTGTCGTCCTGGCCGCCCAGGCGAGGCAAGTGCACGCTGGGAATCATGAATCCGAGCGTTCCAGCAAGGTGATGACAGCCCATTGATGTGGCATCACCCCTGCGGCTGGAAGGGGGTCGCCGGTATACTTAGGCGTCGGTTCGCACAAGTTTTTCAGGACTGCGCGGCAGGCGGGCGAAGTCAGGGCAGGGAACAGCCGCAAGTCATTACATAGCAGAAGGTTGCGTCGGTCATGGGGAAGCAATACATCTACAGCATCGAGCAGCTCACGAAGAAGCATGGGCCGCGGGAAGTGCTCAAGGAAATCTGGCTGGCGTTCTATCCGGGGGCCAAAATCGGCGTCCTGGGGCGGAACGGCTCCGGCAAAAGCACGCTCCTCCGCATCATGGCCGGCATGGACAAGGATTTCGACGGCACCGCCGCCCTCGCCGGCGGCTTCACCAGCGGCTACCTCTCGCAAGAGCCGCAGCTCACGCAGGGAAAGAACGTCTGGGAGAACCTGCAGGAAGCGATCGCCCCGCGGCGAAAAATGCTCGACCGCTACAACGAAATCAGCGGCCTCCTCGGCGAGCCGATGGACGAGAAGAAGATGGAAAAACTGTGCGACGAGATGGCCCGCCTGCAGGACCAGATCGACGCCACCGGCGCGTGGGAAATCGACCGCGAACTCGAAATCGCCATGGACGCGATGAACCTGCCTGATCGCGAAGCCGATCCAGCCATCCTCTCCGGCGGCGAACGCCGCCGCGTCGCCCTCTGCAAGCTGCTGCTGCAAAAGCCCGACCTGCTGCTGCTCGACGAACCGACGAACCACCTCGATGCCGAGGCGATCAACTGGCTGGAGCGGCACCTGGCGGACTACGCCGGCACGGTCGTGGCCGTCACGCACGATCGCTACTTCCTGGACAACGTCGCCAAGTGGATTCTGGAACTCGACCGTGGCCACGGCATTCCCTGGGAGGGAAACTACTCCTCCTGGCTCGTGCAGAAGCGGGATCGGCTGATCAAGGAAGAGAAGGCGAGCGAAGCCCGGCAAAAAACGCTGGCCCACGAACTCGAGTGGATTCGGATGTCGCCGCGAGCTCGCCAAGCCAAGAGCAAAGCCCGCATCAAAGCCTACGAACAGATGTCCGCCGAGCGGTTCGAGGAGAAGCTCGACGAGTTTGAGATCCAGATTCCGCCGGGGAAACACCTGGGGGACCTCGTCGTCGAAGCGGTCGGCGTCACCAAGGGGTACGACGACAAGATCCTGATCGACAACCTGTCGTTCCGCCTCCCCGCCGGCGGCATCGTCGGCGTCATCGGCCCCAACGGTGCCGGCAAGACGACCCTCTTCCGCATGATGACCCAGCAGGAAAAGCCGGACAGCGGCGAACTGCGAATCGGCACCACGGTCGAGTTCGGCTACGTCGACCAGAACCGCGATGCTTTGGAACCCGAACAGACCGTCTATCAAGTTATCTCCGGCGGGAACGACAACCTGGAGATGGGTGGGAGGAAAATCAACTCGCGAGCCTACGTCTCGCGGTTCAACTTCCGCGGCCCCGACCAGGAGAAGAAAGTCGGCGTTCTCTCCGGCGGTGAACGGAACCGGGTCCACCTCGCCAAGCTCCTCCGCTGCGGCAGCAATGTGCTGCTGCTGGACGAACCGACGAACGACCTCGACGTCGATACCTTGCGGGCTCTCGAAGAAGCCATCCTGAACTACGCCGGCTGCGTCGTCGTCATCAGCCACGATCGCTGGTTTCTCGACCGGCTCTGCACGCACATCCTGGCCTTCGAGGGGGACGGCTACGTCCATTGGTGCGAAGGAAACTTCCAGACCTACGAAGAACAGCGCAAGGCACGCCTCGGCATCGCCGCCGATGAGCCCCACCGGTTCAAGTACAAGAAGTTGCAGCGGTAATCTGCACCACTAGGTAGGCAGCCCGCAAGTGTTCGAGCGTCTCAGTCGCCACGCGAACTAGTAATGATACCGGCAGGCGAGAATGCGAATCTTCTCGTCCGACACCTGGTCTACCAACCGATGTTCGCCGTCGATCCGCTTGGACCAACAGCCGGCAAGCTCATGCTTGAGCGGCTCGGGTTTGCCGATGCCACCGAACGGATCGGACTCGGTTTCCTGAATGAGCCGCAGGATCCGCAAGGCTTTCCTGCGGTCGTTTTGAACCCAATACGCCAGGTCTTCAAGAGTGGCTGGATCAAATTCCAAGCTGCGTGCGGACTTGCTCAAGGGGAGTTCCTTCAGTGCGATCCTTGGCTTCCAGCAGCCGCTTCTTCATCGCCTCGCTCCTCAGCAGGTACGCGGTTTCCCGCTCCGATTCAATTTCTCGCCACAGTTCAATCGGCACGAGGACGCTGACAGCATTGCCGTTGGCATCGGAGACGTAGTGAATGTTAGTTGTCATTGGCTTCCCTCTATTTCATTCTATCTGCTGCACATGTCAAAGCCAACAAAGGATCGGCTCCTCTACCTCGCTAGCACTCTTTTCCGCCTTGCCCCTCTTCCGCCTGTTTCCCTATACTCCCGCCCCGCGCGATTCCGCGCGGCTGCTTGCAGGAATGGGAGGAAGATATGGTCAGGTTCATCTTCGCCGCTGTGCTGATTACCGTCGTTTCGACAACGGCTTTTGCCCAGACCAATTCGCTTGGTCCACGCCGGGCGGCTATCAGTGCCCAAACCACAACTTCCCCTGGCGCTTCGGGGAGTCGCGGCGGAATATCGGTTTCGCCAAATGGAGCGGGGAGTTCCAGCAGCTCATTCGGCGATAGCTCCACCATGTCTGCCCCGGCCTTTCCGCGGCTGACCAATGTGGGAACGGGAGGAACTGGCGCGACCTTATCCACCGGCAACCCTTCCTTCGGCGGTTCTTCCTTCGGCAACTCCAACACGGCTCGTTCCTCGACTCCTCCTTCCTTGTTCGGCCGTCCCTCCGCATCGTCCTCTTCGAGCCAACCCGGTTTCTTCACCGCGGATTCGCGGAGCGGAATTTCCGCCAGCACCAGCACACGGACTAACTTTCAGCCTGGCGTTTTGCGGGTCGTGAAAGGGAGCGGCACGCTGCCTTCGGACGGCGGCCAGGTCTGGCGGGAATATGACATTTCCCCCTACACCTCGCGCACCAAAAATCAAGAGAAACCCGAGCAGGCGGTGATCGACTGGATCCTCCGCGAGACCGGCACGGACGTCTGGTTCTCAGAGCCCCTGGGCATCCTCTGCGCCGGCCGCAATACGCTGCGAGTCTATCACACGCCGCAGATGCAGGAACTGGTCAACGAAATCGTGAAGCGACTCGTCGAAAGCGACATGGAGCCGCACTCCTTGGCCGTCCGGGTCATGACCATCACCAGCCCTTCCTGGCGGACCCGCGCTCTGCCGATCATGAAGTCCATCGACATCCAGTCTCCCGGCGTGGAAGCCTGGCTGCTCTCGCGGGAGAATGCCGCCGTCCTCGTCGGCGAGCTGCGGCAGCGGGGGGACTACCGCGAGAACGTCACTCCCAACTTGCAGATTCAAAGCGGCCAGACGGAAACCATCGCCCGCACCCGGCCGCGGGTTTATCCTCGCACGGTCCGGCCGGTGAGCTACTTCCCCGGCATCGAAACGGTGAATGGCCAGATTGAAGAAGGGTTCGCCCTGCAATTGAGCCCGCTGATCTCGTTGGATGGTAAGACATGCGACGCAGCCATCAAGTGCAACATCGACCAGGTGGAACGGCTGGTGCCGGTCAACGTTGACGTGAATGTTGGCGGCCAGTCGCAGCGAGCGCAAATCCAGGTACCGCAGCTCGTCAGTTGGCGGTTCCAGGAGCGGTTCCGCTGGCCGGCGGACCAGGTGCTGCTCCTCTCCTGCGGTGTCGTCGCCAGCCCTGCTGGAAACAGCGCCGCGGGAAGTCCGCTCAATCTGTTCGGAGCCTTGGGGCAAGCCGGCGAACGGGCCGACGCCCTGCTCATGGTCGAATGCCGCGGGAAAGCCAGCGAAGCGGTCCTCGATTTCGGACTCCCGCCGGCAGCCCAATCCGCTATGAGAAGTGCGCCCCTCAGCGCCACTCCCAGCCCCATTATCACCGCCAGCCCGAATCCAGGCTTCACTGCTCCGTACACCGCTCCCAATGTTCGCAGGCAGTACTAGGTAATGCTGAAATCCGAAATCCGAAATCCGAAATCCGAAGGTCGCTTGCGGTTTCGCGCCAGTGGTCGTTGTACAGCGCTCTTATTGCTCCTGGCGCAAGGTTTCCTCACCGGTTGCGGCGTCTTTCATAATCCCTTCGCCGCGCGCCATCATTCCGTCATCGAGAATCCGCTCTTTGTGCCGGCAATGGACCGGGAGTTCATTTGGAACCAGACCGTAAATGCGGTGGATGATTACTTCCGCATTGAGCGGGAAGAGCGGGTTCGCTTAATTGGCGGCGTTCTCACCGAGGGGAGGATCGATACTCATCCCACCACCGGCTCTACGCTTTTCGAGCCGTGGCGAAACGACTCTACCCCTGGTTATGAAAAGCTGCATGCTACGTTGCAGTCCATCCGCCGCCGCGGAACGGTGCGGGTGATTCCGACCGAAGGGGGCTACCTGCTCGACGTGCATGTCCTCAAGGAACTGGAGGATCTCGACAAGCCAGAACATGCGACCGCGGGGGGCGCGACCTTGCGGCATGACGGCACGCTCGTCCGGCAAGAAGGAGCCGCCAGCCGGTATAGCGTCACGCTCGGCTGGATTCCGATTGGGCGAGACTTGACGCTGGAGCAGCAGATTCTGGCGGACCTGCAAGCTCGACTGAACGTCACCGGAGAAGTCGCGACTCTGCCAGCCGCGGACGTGCTGGAAGAAGTGAAGCCCGGCACACGTTCCAAGAAGGTCGAACTCGAATCCCTCCCCGAGCCGCTGCGGCGCGTGCCCGGGGAGTAAAGTGGTCCGCTCACTCCGTGAGCGGACTGCCGGCACACAAAGTGTGCCGGCTACTAACAACAGCTAAAACGCTTCATCTTCCTCGCCGCCACGATCACGCGGAGGTCCGCGATCCGGTCCACGGTCCCCGCCGCGCGGGCCACCTTCAGGAGGACCACGGTCAGGTCCACGATCTCCACCACCACGAGGTCCGCCTTCCGGCCGACCGCGATCTCCACCTTCGGGCCGTCCTTCCGGACGACCACGATCACCGCCGCGGGGTCCGGCTTCAGGGCGTCCTTCGGGCCGACCACCCGGAGGACCGCCGGCACCTGGGCCGCGGCCTCCAAAGCCAGGAGGTCCGCCGGCACCAAAGCCGCGTCCGCGACCGCCGCCGAAACCAGTTCCACCTCCAAACTGGCCCATGCCACGACCACCCATGCCGGGAGCACCACCAAAGCCGCGGGTCGAGGGACGTCCTGGAAAGCCAGTGGTGCTTGGACCGCGGTCGCGTTTCAAGGATTCAATTTCCCGCAGGATCTGGTCGAGCTTGTGGTCAATCTGATCCATCCGCTGCTCAATCCCTCCAGGTCCACCGGGCCGGCCTGGGCCAGCACCCGGGCCGCGACCCGGGCCGCCGCCGCGTGGTCCACCAGGTCCGCCCGGAGGAGGACCATCAGGTCCTCGTCCGCCGCCTCGTGGGCCACCTTCGGGTCCACGTCCTGGACCGCCGTCACGAGGGCCATCGGGTCCGCCGGGGCCACGCCCGGGTCCCCCTTCCGGTCTCCCTGCTCGCGGTCCACCTGGAGGAGGGCCATCCGGTCCGCGCCGTCCGCCATCTGGTCCCCGCCCTTCAGGACCACGATCACCAGGGCCGCGACCTTCGGGACCGCCGCGACCTTCCGGCCCGCGTCCTGGTCCGCCGCCACGAGCGCCATCGGGACCACCAGGTCCACGCCCCGGCGGGCCGTCATCACGGCGTCCGTCTTCGCGCGGGCCTCGCCTGTCTCCATCACGCGGCACTCCCGGAGGGCCGCCCAAGCCTCCCGGCTGGAAGGCGGATAGGCCTTCCTCAATGATCGGTGCGTCATCCTCGCTAAATACCGTGCCGGTCGCAAAAAGTGCGGCAGCAACCGGGAAGCTCAAAGCTGCCCAGCGTCCCCATGTCCAAAGTCGTTTCATGTCGCTTTCTCCAAAAGAATGATTGAACCCAGTCCTAAATCCTTCCCCCGAATTTCCCGTGTATGCCAATTCGTAGTCGTCACACGATTGTCCG
>JBJXFF010000097.1:0-66533 GCA_046153945.1 Pirellulaceae bacterium | reverse complement strand
GGTAATTGACGACGGCATGCACCGAAGGAGACAGCAGCAACCACGGGAAGCCCCCCGTGGTGGCGGGCCGAGGCCGCCAACCGGACGCCCGCGAGGGACCACCCTTCGGGCGGTGCCCGCCGGGCCGGGTGGGGTGGCGGAGGGGTTCGTAGTAGCGTTGAAGCCGGGTAATTCCGGGGGAGGGAAGGGACCTCAGTTCAAGAGTGAGCGTTGGCAGGAGGAAAGTAGACGAGGTGGTGGATGCCGACCTCAGCGGATACTTCGACAGTATCCCGCATGAGGAACTCATGAAGTGCGTGGCTCGCCGCATCAGCGACAAGGCCGTGCTTCACCTGGTGAAGCTCTGGCTGGTCGCACCGGTGGAAGAGGCCGGCCTACCGTGTGGTTCATCGCCATGCGGTCCACCGGGTCCGTCAGTGGCTGGGGCGGAAGTTTAAGATTCAGGGTCGGGGCTACTATCAGTTCTCCGACCAACACCTGACCGATAAGTTGGGTCTACTGAATCTGACGACTCTCGTCCCCCGTTCTCGCAAGCGACCGCCGGCATCTTGTCCGAGAGCCGGATGCGGGAAATCCGCCCGTCCGGTTCGATGAGCGGGAAGTGGAAACGGAGTCCAGAGGCCATCGCCTCTGAACCACCGCGCCACTTCTCGACTCTACATACAGGTTGGCACTGGCAAGCCCTGGTGCCAAGAATTCTGGAAATTATTCCCGCCCAATGCCTGCCTTTGGCGTAGAAGTCGCTGGACGGGCCGCCCTCTCGAAGGAACCTATTTTTCCAACTTCGGCCCCACCGCCTTGGCCGCTTCCTGCTCCTCCTGGAACTTCCCCTCCGCCGCCGCCAGCCGCTTCTTCAGTTCCTCATTCCCCGGCTCCTTCTTCAGCGCCCAGCGCAGATGAAACGCCGCCGCGAACCACTGCTTGTTAAACTCCGCCTCCTCCGCCTCAATCCAATGGGACCGCTCACGCCGTCGCCTCTCCTCCGCCAGATAATCCTGCCACTCCTTGATGCCATCAAGCTTCGTTCGCTCGGCCAGCCATTCGACTTGTGTGAGATTTTTCAGATCGCCCTTTTCGTCCATCTGCTGTCCGGTGATGGCCACGCACCAGGCTTCAAACTCGCTTGTGCTCAATTTGAGTTCTTGCGGGAAGTACCAGATCCGCGCCGTCTTATCCGCACTTGCCGTCGCCACCAGCGTTCCGTCCGGGCTGAATGCGACGCTGCCCACGCCGCTTTCATGGTGCAGCGGCTCTCCGACCGGCACGCCTGTCCGCGCATTCCAGATCCGCGCCGTCTTATCGAGACTTGCCGTCGCCACCCGCGTTCCGTCCGGGCTGAATGCGACGCAGAACACGTCGCTTTCATGGCGCAGCGGCTCTCCGACCGGCGCGCCTGTCCGCGCATTCCAGATCCGCGCCGTCTGATCGAGACTTGCCGTCGCCACCAGGGTTCCGTCCGGGCTGAATGCGACGTGGTTCACGCCGTCTCCATGGCGCAGTGGCTCTCCGACCGGCGCTCCTGTCCGCGCATTCCAGATCCGCGCCGTCTTATCGTGACTTGCCGTCGCCACCCGCGTTCCGTCAGGGCTGAATGCGACGCTGCTCACGACGCGTTCATGGTGCAGCGGCTCTCCGACCGGCGCGCCTGTCCGCGCATTCCAGATTCGCGCCGTCTGATCCGCACTTGCCGTCGCCACCAGCGTTACGTCAGGGCTGAATGCGACGCTGAGCACGCCCTTTTCATGACGCAGCGGCTCTCCGGCCGGCGCGCCTGTCCGCGCATTCCAGATTCGCGCCGTCTTATCGTGACTTGTCGTCGCCACCAGCGTTCCGTCAGGGCTGAATGCTACGCTGCTCACGCCGTCATCATGGCGCAGCGACTCTCCGACCGGCGCGCCTGTCCGCGCATTCCAGATCCGCGCCGTCTTATCGTAACTTGCCGTCGCCACCAGCGTTCCGTCAGGGCTGAATGCTACGCTCCTCAAGACGTCATCATGGCGCAGGGGTAGGACGACAACTCTGCCACCGTGGAGTATGCGGTCCTTCAGAATCTGCAAGTACGACTCTCGTAGCGGGTCGTCGCCAGGAACGTAATTTAGCGCTCGCCGCATGTCGGCGACGCCCGGCCCTGCCCGGTTTGCCTGGTATTCGCTAAGGCCGTGCTGGAAGAAGTTCACGGCGAGGCGCATATTGAGCTCTGTTTTGTGCTTTTCAAGGGCAGTGTTTTTACCTTTCAGTTCGTCCGCGAGGCTCTTGTTCTTCGCACCCGTCGTGGTCGCCACTGACCGGAAATGATTGACGAGCAACAGGCCAACCGACAATCCGACTGCGAGAAGCGCCAGAGCCCCAGTGGCAACTTGAAAGGCCCTGCGATGCCGCCGGCTGGTACGGGAAAGGCGATCGGAAAAAGTGTCCCGGTGGGCGGTGACCGGTTCGTCGGCGAGGAAGCGTTCGAGATCGGCAGCCAAAGTGCGGCAACTGGGATATCGGTTCGTGGATAGCGGCGCAAGAGCTTTGAGACAAATCGCTTCAAGCGGCGCGGGAAGATTTCGGCAGACAGTGCGGGGAAGCGGATAGTCGGCGGCTTGCGCTTTGACCAGCATTTCTTCCTTGGTCGCGGCCACATAGGGCGGCTGGCCCGTCAGGATCTGATAAAGGATTGCGCCCAGGCTGAAAACGTCGCTGGCCGGGCCGAGGAGGTCTAGACGGCCTTGGGCTTGTTCGGGGCTCATAAAGGCGGGGGTGCCCAGAGTGGAGCCGAGGACGGTGGGATCGCTGCCGCTGGAGGCGGGTTCGAGCGGGGCTTCGGGGAGGGAGGAGAGGCTGACACTGGTGTCGGTGGGAGAAGGGGACCTTGGTGATTCGGCGGCGTCCTTGCCAAGCGGCTTGGCGAGGCCCCAGTCGACGACCAGCGTTTCGCCGTATTTGCCGAGCATGATATTGCCGGGCTTGAGGTCGCGATGGAGGACGCCGCGGCTGTGGGCGTAGTCCATGGCTTCGCAGACGTCGATGAGGCGCTGAAGGAGCTTGCGGAGCTCGAGGTTTTCTTCGGTGGGGGAAAATGGTTTGCGTGGGGCCGAAGCATCAGGGGGCTTACGCCCCCCGCTCGCCTTTTCTGCCCCAGTCCCCAACCCCGAGCCCCCAGCCCCTCTCCCCGCATGGAACTTCTCGATGGCTTCCTTCAGGCTCTTGCCCCGGATGAATCGCATGGCGTAGAAAGGGCGGCCGTCGGGGTAGGCACCGAGGCCGTAGACGGGGACGATGCCGGGGTGTTCCAGGCCGCCGGTGATTTCCGCCTCGCGGGTGAAACGGCCGCGGCTGTCGGGGTCGTCGGCCCGCTCGGGCTTGATTTCCTTGAGGGCGACTTCGCGGCCGAGCTCGCCGTCAAGTGCGACCGAGACCCGGCCCAGGCCCCCTTCCGCGTGCGGCCGCAGGATGCGGAACCGCATCCCCTGCGAGCTGGCCGCGCCGACGGAAATGGTGGCGTAGGGATCGGGTTCCTGGGCGGCCTTGCCAGGAATGTTGGCAATCGATGCGACAACGTCCTTATCCTCCAGTCCGGCCAACTCGCTTCGAAGTGCGTCAAAGGAACTGATCGACGCCAGGCTCTGCTGTGGGTCGTCCCCATGCTGGCGAATGTGCGCCTCGACCAGCGGCTCCAAGAGACTACGATGTTCGGTCCGCAGCGCGCCCGCGCACACCAGATGCTCGGCCAGCGGAGTCTCCTTCCCCAGCACCCACGCCTGCATCCCCGCCACAAGCTGCTCGCGGTTGATGAAATCCATCTGCAGCGCCAGGATGCCGAAGAGCAGATTGCGGTCGCTGGAAACGGGCATGGAGAGCCTAAAAATCGTAGAAGAAAATCGATAAGACGTGCCAGGATTATGGGCACATGCCGGATCACAAAGCAAGCTTGCGCTGACGCAAACACGAACTCGGCAATTCGCACGTGTTTAATCGCCCTTTGGGAGCTTCGCGGCAACCTGTCGCCGCCGGTGGCCGCGGCGGAGTGAGGTCCGCTTGTGCCAATGCAATGTACAATGCGCTCATGCTCCAAACTGCCTTTCACAAGACCATCGACCTGTTCTTCTCCTTCTCCTGGCTCCGGAAGGCATACTGGAAATTCTGGTATCCGCTCCTGACGCGGAAGACTTCGAAAGAGCCGCTGTTTTTTCTGAATTATGCCTATGTCGAGTCGCCGCCGGCGGAACTGCGGCTCGAAGAAGCGGATGAAAAGGACCGTCCCTGCATCGGGCTGTACCATCTTGTGGCGACGCAGGCCGATTTGCGAGGGAAGGAAGTACTGGAGGTAAGTTGCGGCCACGGCGGCGGAGCCAGCTACGTGATGCGGTATCTCAAGCCGCGAAAGCTCACCGGGCTCGACCTGAATCCGGCTGGCGTGGCAATGTGCCGGGAGCATCACAAGCTGGAGGGGCTGGAGTTCATTCAGGGGGATGCCGAGAACCTGCCGTTTGCGGATGCCAGTCTGGACGTGGTCATCAATGTCGAAGCTTCGCATTGCTATCCGCGGTTCCCCAAGTTCCTCTCGGAAGTCCATCGCGTCCTGAAGCCCGGCGGCTATTTTCTCTATGCCGACTTTCGCTTCAAGGAATACATGGCCGCGTGGGAGCAGGCGATAGCCGCCTCGCCGCTCAAGGTTCTCAATAACAAGAACATTTCGCCCCAGGTTCTCCGCGGCCTCGATTCGCTTTCCGACCGCTCCGAAAAAATGGTGAGCAAACTCCTGCCGAGCTTCTTACATTGGCTGGGAAAGGATTTTTCCGGCACGAAGGGTTCGCGGGTTTATAATTCGCTCCAAAGCGGCGACATGGTATATCGGGCATACTGCTTTCAGAAATAGTGGTCTGCACAAGGAGTGAGCAGCATACTAACCCGAAGCGCCGGCCAAAGAGGTATGATTTGACCCGCGATGAAGCGAGTGGGTACGATACGGATCAGTTCTGTATAAACAATAGTTAGGCGGCGAGATTATATCTGATGGACGCCAAGCCGCTCGATAAGCTTACGACCGAAGATCTCGCCCGGTACCCGGTCTGGCAGTTTGATAACGAAAATGAAACCATCCATGGTCGCGACGAGACTTGGGTCGTCCCTTTCGTGGATCTGCCTGTTGACACCCTCTCCAACCGGATCGTTGCCGTCAAGTTGCACGTCGGCCGCCGAGAGTTCGTGGGCATGCTAAGTAACATCGATCTTGATGATCTACGCGCGACGCAGGAGTTCGCAGCATTGTCCGTGTACCACCGGCGTTCTTGGTTCCATCTCTTGCGTTACTTCGATATTGGCTACGAACAGAGCGGACCTCGACAGCTCGCTGAATTCATAGGAGTTCCCTTTGAGGAGGTATTTCCAATCCCATACGACATCTCCACTGTCGCGGTGGGACATCCGAAAGTCGTTCGGGGAAGGATTAACGCGGAGCCGGAGATACGGCTGTCCGAGAACGAGCGTCTGGACCTAATCTTCGAACGCCTACGTCATGGTTACTAACGAAACATGCCCAATTTTCTCGACAGCTTTATCGGCCGGGTGGCCGTGTTTGTTGAAACCAGCCAAGCGTGCCTCGCCTCAGTCGGGAAGGTGGAATCGGACAGTGAACGCATTTGTGTGGGCTTCCAAGTCGTTCCAGATTCCTTTGGCTGTCGCCTGCGATTCTTTCGGCAACCAGGCGACGACCCAATCGAGGAACTGCTCACGGAGCCGCCCTTTGGCGACGCATGGGACGTGATGGTGTCGAACAAGGAGTTCTACCTCGATGACGACCACTGGCAGGCTTCGTTCCTTTTCGGCGGCGGGTTTCGTGCGTTCTTCCAACCAGCGTTCGTACAGCGTTTTATTCTAGGCGACGTCACTTGGCTCGACGAGTTCTACGGTGACGACGAAGACTAACTGGAGGCAATCTCTCGCAGCGCCGCAATCGCCGAATCGACTTTCTCCTCGGTTGTGCTATGCGGGCTGATGCTAATCCGTACCGTGCCGCGGGGAGAGGTCCCGAGCGCGGCATGCATTCGTGGGGCACAGTGGATGCCGGCGCGGACCTGGATGTGATAAGCGGAGTCGAGCAGCGCGGCTAGCTCTTGGGGTTCAAAGCCAGCGAGGTTGAAACTGACAACGCCAAGTCGGTGGTCCGTTTTCTTCGGGCCGTAAAGTGTGAGGCCAGGAATTTCCGAAAGGCCGCTCAAGAGCCGACCGCAAAGCGTCCGTTCTTTCTCGAGCGAAGCGGCCAGATTAGTTGCTGCAACGGCTCGCACCCCTTCCCCCAGCCCCACAATCGCCGGGACATTGAGATTGCCCGATTCATACTTGTCCGGCAAACTCATCGGCTGGAGGTCTTCATCGCTGCGGGTCCCTGTCCCTCCTTGGCGGAATGAACCCAGGCGGTCTTCCATGCCGGGGGGAACGTAGAGAATTCCCGTACCCAGCGGGCCGAGGAGTCCTTTGTGTCCCGGCGCGGCTATCAGCGGCTGATGAAGGGTTTTCGCGGAGATGGGCAAATGGCCGAGCGACTGAGCAGCATCCAGCAAGAATGGAATCTCCCGCTCAGCTGCGATGCGGCCGACTTCTTCCGCCGGTTGAATCGCGCCGGTGACGTTGGAAGCATGCAACATCGCAATGAGCCGAGTCCCCGGCAGGATTGCTGCAGCGATGTCATCGGGGCTGACAAACCCTTCGCCGTCACAGCGGACGTAAGTAATCCGCACGTCCCGCTTCTGCTGATGGAAACGGAGCGGACGCAGAACACTGTTGTGCTCGCAGACCGTCGTAACCACATGATCCCCAGGCCGAAGCAGGCCATGAATGGCCATATTCAGCGAATCCGTCCCATTCTGCGTAAAGATAATTCGCTCCGGCTCACTTTCGCCGAGCAGAGCCGCAATATCCGTCCGGCATCTCCGCACCAGCCGTTCCCCTTCCATCGCCTCGGAATACGCCCCGCGTCCCGCTGCCGCACCGACTTCGCGAGCATAGCGGTCCATCTCCGCATAAACAGCCTCCGGCTTGGGCCAGGTTGTTGCGGCGTGGTCGAGATAGATGCGAGCCGACGGCAATTAGCCCCCAATCTGATACATGGCCCGCTGCGGCTTCACGAACTGGTCGGAATCGATGCCGTGCCCCGGTTTCTTATTCCAGATGCAGTCCCGAACGAGATCCGCCAGGTCTTCATCGCTGCCCCCTCCGCGGAGGACGGCGCGGGCGTCCCACTCGACCGTCGAGAAGAGACAATTGCGGACCTTCCCCTCTGCCGTTAGTCGCAAGCGGTTGCAATCGTGGCAGAAGGGCTGGGTGACCGGGTTGATAAAACCGATCACGCCGCCGCCGTCGCTATAGGCAAAGTCCGATGCCGGTTGACTGGGATCGGGCCTGGGGGCAGGGACCAGCGGGCCGATGGCGGACTCGATTTCGCGGCGGATTTCCTCGCCAGTCAGCACCTGGTCATGGTCCCACTGGTCGTCGGCATCCAGGGGCATGAACTCGATGAACCGCATCTCCATCTGCTGTTCGCGGGCAAATTTGGCCAGCGGCACAATCTCGGCTTCGGTGATTCCCTTGATGGCGACCGCATTGAGCCGAATTTTCTCAAAGCCCGCTTTCTTCGCCGCGTGAATGCCCGCCAGCACCCGGTCCAGGCCGTCCCGCCGACTGATGCGGCGGAAGGTGTCTTCGGTCAGGGCGTCCAGGCTGATATTAACCCGCTGCAAGCCGGCATTCTTGAGTGCAACCGAATTTTCTTCCAGCAGAATGCCATTGGTGGTGAGGGCGATATCCTCAATCCCGTCAATCGCAGCCAATCGCTCCACCAGTCCCGGCAGTCCCGACCGAACCAGCGGCTCACCGCCCGTGAGCCTGAGCTTATTGATGCCAAGCGGCGCGAGGACGCGGGCAAACCGCTCGATTTCCTCGAACGAAAGAATCTCTTCCCGCGGCAGAAAACGGACCACTTCCGGCATGCAGTAAAAGCAGCGGATATTGCAGCGGTCAGTGACGCTGATCCGCAGGCTGGTATGCACGCGGCCGAGAGAATCGACGAGGGGAGCGGAGAACGGCATACATCTATTCTATCCTCGACCCACCGCTTGCAGTATTGCCGAAAGGACCTCGTCGTCGCTGGGATAATCGCTTTTCAGCACCGGACGGAGCGGAATCGGAATCTCATCCATGCGATAAGCCGTGCCGGGGCGATGGATGCCGTACACCGCCGTCGTGAACTTCACCGCGGGAACCAGCGGCGGCACTTGGATGGGAATGTCGGCCTGCGGATAGTCGAGAACGATGACTGGAATCTTGGTGAGTTGCTCTTTTGCCGCTGCGGAAAGCGGCTCAATCCCTTCGCTGCCGACGAGCAGGCAGGCATCCACTTCGCCCCGACCGAGCAAGTCATTCGCCGAATATTCACCTGGACTGTACCGCGGATAGCCGCGAGCCAGATTTACGCTGAATGGATAGCCGGTCTGCCAGCAAAGCACCGTATCAGCCCCCGCGACATCACCATAGACTCGCATCCGCCGGGCATGAAACCGCGTATGGGCATTCAAATCCCGCACCAGCCGCAGCAGAGCTTCGACATTGGCGTGACCGTCGCCGCGCTGCGTCAAACCGAGGCCGAAGAAGAACACGCCACAGCGGCACGTCTTCATCCGTTCCGCCAAATCCCGCAAGACGGCCATCGGCACGCCGGCGATATTATCCTCAGAAAATGTCAATCCTTGAAGGAGACCCCGCAGGGTCCATAACACATCGAAGTCGCCCCCCGGCTCGACCTGGATAAACAAATCGGACTCTTTGCTCGACTCCGTCGGCTGAACATCGACCACGACGAGCGTCCGTCCCTCGCGACCTTCGGGAACAAATTGGCCGGTTGGAAATGCCGCATACCGCTCCATGTGCCGCGGATGGCTGACGGCTGGATTGGAGCCCCAATAGATGACGAGGTCCGCGCGGTTGCGAATCTCACCGAGGGAACAGGTGGATTCCCCCACCTGTTGCAGCGCCATGATCGATGGTGCATGGCAAAGCGATGCAGTTGTATCAATGTTTGCGCCGAGCGCATCGGCGAGTTGCACCGCCTGCCGCTGCCCCTGCGTGCTGCTGCGAGAGAGGCCGTAAATGAGGGGTGCCTTGGCGGCTCGCAAAATGTCCGCTGCTTTGGCAACTGCTGATTTCCACGGGACCGGGCAGCCGGCAATCTCCGCCGCCGGCGGCCGGCGGCTATCCTGCGCCAGCAGCCACGGCTCAGCCAGGCCGCAGGCCCCTTCCGTCCGCACAATCCGCCCGTCTTCCACCGTCAGCTTCAGGTCATCGCAGACACAACCGCAGACGGTGCAGGCGAAATCGTCGAAGAGTTGTGTTGGATTGGGGGTCGCTGTTGGCATGCAGTCTAGGGTATTGTACCGAGTACGAAGTACCAAGTACGGAGTACAGCGAAAGAGCGACCTTTGATCGCAAGGTACTCGGTACTGTGTACTTGGTACTATTTAGGCCAATTGATTCGACTACCATCTGAACCTTGCCCTATGAACAACCATGTCTTCTCCACACCCCCCCACCCGTCGCGACCTCCTCCGCTGGTCCGCCTGCACTGCTCTGGGAATGTCTGGCGTGAAATCGCTTAGCTCTTTGCCGCTCTTCGCGCAAGAGCCAAAAGGGCCTGCTGATCAGCCTCGCCGCGATCTGCCGCCGCTCAACCGCTTCTCGCGAATGGTGCAGGAGTATTTTGTCGCCCGCGTGAAAGAAGCCGAGGAAGCGGCTCTCAAAGCTAAGTTCGCCCTGAAGACCAAAGAAGATGCGGAGGCCCATATCGCCGCCGTTCGCGAGAAAATCCGCCAGTCCTTCGGCCCTAATCCCGAAAGGACGCCGCTCAACGCCAAAATCACCGGCACGCTCGAGCGCGGCGGCTATAAGATCGAGAAAATCATCTTCGAAAGCCGCCCCGGGTTTCTCGTTACGGGAAATCTATATCTCCCCCAAGGGAGAACTGGACCGCTACCGGGAGTCGTTGGCGTTTGCGGTCATTCGGCGAATGGCAAAGCGGCGGAGGCTTATCAATCGTTCGCGCAAGGACTGGCCCGGCAAGGCTACGTGACGTTCATCTTTGATCCCATCGGCCAAGGAGAGCGGCTGCAATATGTGGATGCAGCTCTGAAACCCAAACGAGGCATCGGCGTGAGCGAGCATCTGTATGCCGGCAACCAGCAATTCCTCGTCGGTGAGTTTTTCGGAATGTGGCGGGCCTGGGATGGCATCCGGGCTCTCGATTATCTGTTGACTCGAGAAGAAGTGGATTCGAAACACGTCGGCATCACCGGCAATTCCGGCGGCGGGACGATGACGACCTGGCTGTGCGGCGTGGAGCCCCGCTGGACCATGGCGGCTCCGGCCTGTTTCGTCACCACATTCCGCCGCAACTTGGAAAACGAGCTTCCTGCCGACACGGAGCAATGCCCTCCCCGAGCAATTGCCCTGGGTCTCGATCACGACGATTTTCTCGCCGCGATGGCTCCCAAGCCGATCATCATTCTGGCCAAGGAACGGGACTTTTTCGATGTGCGCGGCTCGCTGGAAGCCTTCGCCCGGCTCAAGCGGCTCTATACGCTGCTCGGTGCCGCGGACAACATTCAGCTACACATCGGCCCGACCGATCACGGCTACTCGCAGGAGAATCGGGAGGCGATGTACCGCTTCTTCAATCGCGTGACCAAGATTTCCGATGCCGACAAGGAGCCGGCTCTGACCATTGAGAAGGACGAGACGCTGCAATGCACGCCGCATGGGCAAGTTGCCGAACTGAAATCGCGAACCGTTTTTTCCTTCACCAAGGACCGCTCTCTGGAATTGGCCAAAGCCCGGCATCCGCTGTCCGGCGAAGAACTGAAAAAAGCCGTCACCGCCGTGCTGCAACTTCCGCCGGTCGCCAAAGAGCCGCCGGAATTTCGCATCCTCCGCGGCCTCAAGTCACGGGACTATCCTCGCCCCCATCCCACGACCTATGCCGTCGAGAGCGAACCGGGGGTTTTTGCCATCGTCACTCGCCTGGGAAATCAGTCGCATATTTCCCGCCCGCCGCAGGATCCCAGCCCAGCGCTGTTGTATGTCTCGCACTACTCTGCCGACGTGGAAATGCGGCAAGAGCCGGCCATCCAAGAACGGCTCAGCAAGCCACCGGACCAGCCGTTCTACGCCTGCGATCTTCGCGGCATCGGCGAGTCTCGCCCGGACACTTGCGGCAGTGACCAATTCCTGACTCCCTACGGCAGCGACTACTTTTACGCGATTCACGCCCTGATGCTCGACAAGCCTTACGTGGGACAGAAGACGCAGGACCTGCTCCGTGTGCTCGACTTCCTTCACACAGCCGGACATCGCGAAGTGCATCTCCTGGCCAAAGGCTGGGGGGCACTTCCAGCCGCCTTCGCCGCGCTTCTCTGTGAACATGTCACCGAAGTCACCCTGCTGGAAGGGTTGGGTTCTTATCAGGAAATCGCCGAGTCCGAGGAATACTCCTGGCCGCTCTCTTCGTTTCTTCCCGGCATTCTGGCCCGGTTCGATTTGCCGGATGTTTACCGGGAACTCGCCAAAGTGAAGCGCAAGGCGGAGTGGGTGGGGATGAAGGGGGCGAAGTAGCCCACTTCGCAGAGCGACCCTGCGTTACGTCGCTTCCCGCTTGCCGCGAATCGCCAGAAACTTTTCCTGCGGCATCACCATGGAACTGATTCGCAGGCCGAATTTGTCGCCGACCTTGACGGCTTCGCCGACGGCCAGGTCGTGATTGCCAACTTGCAGCGTGAGCGGATCTTCGCACGATTTGTCCAGCGGCACGATCGAGCCTGGGCCAATTTGCAGGATTCGCTGGAGCGACATGCGGGTGGTAGCCAGCGTCACCATCACGGGAACGCTGATCCGCAGCAGGCTGCGAGAATAGGCCGGGAGCGACCGCATCGTCGCCGCGGCAGTCGAACTGGCGTGTTCAGATTCCGGCTGAGACATCGTTCCTCTTCCTGGGAAACCTGAAGTTACTCGCGCTGCCGACTACTATCGGCAACTTCTGCCGGAAAACTTTGCCCAAGCCGCGGAGAATGAACTGCTAGCGGATCGCTGGCTACTTTCTCGTCACTCGCGCCGTCAGCTTCTTGACGGCCGCCTGAAATTCTTTCCGCAGTTCGTCGTATTTGGAGACTACCTTTGGACCGGGTGCCTTCACGTAGTTCATGATGATCTCCTCGGCGGCGATGAACTCCGGGGTGATGTCGGCGATTTCAGTCGCAATCTCTGGCGGGATGTTGGTGATGCCGTTGGCGTCGCCATGCAAGAGTTCCCCCTGGTTCACCATCAGCGAGCCGACGCGGACCGGCAGGCCGAGGTGCAGCATGTGGCAATAGCCGTGCGAGCAGATGGTGGAGCCGGTAAAGACGGGGTACTTGAGGGCTCGCACCTGTTCCAGGTCCCGCCCCGCCCCGTTGGTGACAAGGCCGACCGAGCCGAATGCCTTGTAGGTGGAGCACATCACCTCCCCAAAGACCGCGGCAGCCGGCGGGTCGTCGAGATCCTGGAAGACGACGATGGCCGGGCCGGGGAGTTTGCTAAACTGCTCAAGCTGCGTCTGGATGCTGCCATAGGCGTCGCCGCCGGCTGGCGGAGCATCGCTCCGAAACGCCGCTGTGCAGGCATAGCCGACGATGGGAGGAAATTCCGGGAAGTTGCACTTTACCCGGGCATCCATGTAGCCGCGGTTGCGGGGGCGAATATCAAACAGCTCGATGACGTTGCAGATGGTGGGAGTGTCGTACTTGGCGAGCGTGTCGAGAACGGCTTGCGTGATAGTCATGGAGTTTGGCGGGGTGAAGGGGAAGGTGGGCAGGAGAGTGTTTGGTAATCGACAGCGGTGAAGAGTGCAACCGGGTTAGCGTCTGTCGAATTCCTTCTGTAACGCTACCAGTGCCAGCCGCACGTCTTCGCGCGTTCCGATAGGCACGAACATTCGGTAGGAATACTCGCCCGACCTCACGCCGTTGTCGTCGTTGACGCGAAAGACGCAGTTCCACTTAACCACCTTCTCCGCCCGAAACCGAAAGCGGCCATACCCTGCTTGTTCAAAGCCGCGAGAAGGCTGGTCGGACGAAAAAATCCCCATCGCGTGGCTGCCGCTCTCCGTAGAGAAAACAATTGGCCGGTCCTCCTCGCCGGGGCCATCATCAAGCAGTTCCAGCTTCCCGGTTTTAGGATCAAACGTCTCAAAGCGGCTGAAGTCGGGCGGCATGTAGCCGGTGAGGGCTTCGAACTGGGCATAGTTGTGACGCTCGTTTTTGGGGACGGTGAAGGTGACGCGGTAATCCAGGACGCTCTTCCACTCCTTGAACCCAATTCGCACCTCCTTCGTCAGCAGATGGTCCGACAGCCTTTTGTCGTTAAGTGCTGGGTGTCCCTGTGACTTCTCCCCCGGCGCGAGCCAAAAAGCCATCTGCGATTTGGTGAACAGCATATTGTCTCTTACTCGCAGTTCCAGCAGCTTGCTGGTCGACTTTTTCCCCGCTCCATCGCGAGCGGAGCCGGCTTCGGTCGGGTTGAATGTCTCGGGAAAGAACGGCTGCTTCCCCGCATCCAGATTCGATGCCGACTGTAACTGCCGACCGTGGTCGGCGCTGTCGATGAATTCCTTGCCATTCCAGGTGAGCGAATGAATGGCCCCGGCACAGCGGCTGGTTGTGGTGATGATGATCTCGGACCCAGCAGCCGGGGCGCGAATGACTGCATCGCCGGAAACAGATTCTTCCGCAGTAGCACATAGGCAAGCAAAGAAGAAGGGGATTACCGCGGAGTACACGGAGAGTCGCAGAGGAAAGAAGCCCGGAGTGATCGATTTCATGCCAGTAATGATAACATCCCCCTAACTCCTCATCCCCTCAACTCCTCACCAGCCCTCCTCCTCCGCGACCCTCCGCGACCCTCCGCGTTCTCCGCGGTTCAATCTCCGTTTTCTTCCCCGCCAGGGTATAGGCCAGAAATCCAGTGAGGGGTACAAAAGAAAGCGGAGAAATTCATGCAACCGCTCAGCTATCAATCAACCGGCGTCAACTACGACGTGCTCGACAAATTCAAACTCGCCTGCCAGCGAGCGGCGGGGAAAACCGTGGACCTGCTGGCCGCTCATGGGGTGACCGAGCCGACGGGGATTCGGGGGGAGAGTGCGTACCTGGTCGAGACCCCCGAAGAGTTTTTGGCCCACGTTGAAGAGGGACTCGGAACGAAGAATCTGGTGGCCGACGCCTTGCTGGCTCTTCATCCCGGCCGGGGAGCGGACGCCTATTTTAATATCGGCATCGATACTGTCGGAGCCATCGTCAACGACCTGCTCACGGTCGGTGCCTTGCCGATGGTGGTGGCCATGCATGCCGCGGTCGGGAGTGCGGCGTGGTTTGAAAATGAGAAGCGGGCCAAGGCACTCGCGGACGGCTTTGCCGAAGGATGCCGAAGGGCGGGAGCGGTTTGGGGGGGCGGTGAAACGCCGGCACTCAAAGGGCTGGTGCAAGAACAGGCCATCATTCTGGCCGGCTCGGCAATGGGGCGCATCCGCCCCAAGAATCTCCGCATAGCAGGCAAAGTCAAAGCCGGCGACGCGATGGTTTTTCTCGCTTCCAGCGGGGTACACGCCAACGGCCTCACTCTCTGCCGCGAGCTCGCTACGCGGCTGCCGCAAGGTTATCTCACACCGTTGGAAGATGGCCGCTCGTATGCCGAAACGCTGCTCGACGCCTCCATCATTTACTCGCCGTTCATTGCCGCCTGCCAGACCGCCAAGCTCGACCTCCACTATGCCGTTCACATGACCGGCCACGGCTGGCGGAAGCTGATGCGGTTGGCAGAGCCGTTCGTCTATCGCTGCACCCATTTGGCACGCCCCTGCCCGCCGATCTTCGACTTCATCGCCCGCTCCGCCCACCTCGATTCCCGCGAGATGTACGGCACTTTTAATATGGGAGTCGGATTCGCGGTCTATCTCCCTGCGGAACAGGGAGCACAGGCCGTCGAACTCGCTGAGCAACTCGGCATGCAAGCCTGGATCGGCGGTACGGTCGAAAGACATGGCCCTCGCAAAGCTGTTCTGATCGAACCACTCGGCCTCGCCTATGAAGGGGAGACGCTGCAAATTCGCTGAGTTAAAATGAATTCTTTGCTCGCCCACCTCTCCCAGGAGCGTCCAATGTCTCTGCGTATTTCTTTCGTCGCGCTGCTACTTCTCGCGCCGCTCTCTTTCGTACTGGCCGCCGATGACGATCCGGCAACTCGTCAGGTCGAACTCAAGAAGGGGGACAAGATCATCTTCTTTGGCGATTCCCTCACGAATCTCGCCGGCGAGGAGAAGCCGAAGGAACATGTGAAGAAGGGGTACGTTAACATCGTTCGCGAGGAATTGCAGAAGAAGCACAAGGACAAGAATATCGAAGTGGACTGGGTCGCCACTGGCGGCCACACGGTGCCGGACCTGCTGAAGCGGCTCGACAAGGATGTTCTCCCGAAGAAGCCGACCATCGTCGTCATTCAGATTGGTTGTAACGACGCTCGCCGGCTTCCCAAAGAAACTTTCAAGTCCAGCCTCGAGGAACTCATCGACCGCCTGCAAAAAGCGGGTATGCAGGTCATCCAGTGCAGCCTCACCAGCGTCGGCGAGAAGCACGACGGGACCAACAAAGACGACCCCAATCTAGAAGCCTTCGCCCAAGTCGAGCGCGAAGTCGCCGCCGCCAAGAAAGTCCCCCTCAACGACCTCCGCAAGGCGTTCGTTGCCTTTTGGAAGAAGAACAACGCCGACAACAAGCCGAGCGGCATCCTGACCTACGACGGGAACCACTTCAACCAGAACGGCATGGATTTTGTCGCCGAGCAGATGCTGTCGAAGTTCAAGTAAGTAGTCTGCACACACCGTGTGCAGACCGTCCGCTCACGGAGTGAGCGGACCACTTACACCTGTGAAAAGAAAAACCGCGTGAGGTGGAAAAACACCGGCGCTGCGAAGCAGATGGAATCGATCCGGTCGAGAACGCCGGCGTGCCCTTGGACGAGAGTGCCGTAGTCGCTGACCCCCCGATCCCGTTTCACGGCTGACATGGTCATTGTCCCCGCAAAGCCGGCGAGGGAAACGACGAGGGCGATGCAGGGGGCCTCCCAAAGGTTGAAGGGGGTGGCCCAGCAGAGGAGCATCGATAGTATCATCGAGCTCATCAGGCCGCCGATCACTCCTTCCCACGTCTTGCTGCTGTTGATCTGCGGGGCGATGACGTGCTTCCCGAGGAGTTGTCCCCAGACATATTGAAAGACGTCGTTGAGTTGCACGAGCAGCACAAAGAAAAAGAGGAGGCCCGGTTTGCTGCCGGTCCAGGACCGGCCGGCGGAAGTCTCGAGCTCCAAACTGAGCAGTGCCGGGGCATGGCTCAGGGCATAGACGCAGATCAAGAGTCCCGCCTGAATCTTGGCGACTCTTTCCAGGAATCGTTTGGGATCACCAGAGATTGCAATGCGGGCCGGAACAAAAAGGGATGCGTAGACCGGGATCATCGTGGTGTAAAACACGAAGTAGTCGCTGCCGAGTCCGACCAATAAGTATTGCAAGGGCGTAAAGAGAAAGAAGGTCCAGAACAAGGTGCGATGGTCCCCGCGGCGGGTCGGGGTCATGGTGATGTATTCGCGCAGTGCCCAGAAGGAGACCAGGCCGAAGAGGACGACCGTGGTGATCGTGGAACGAAACACGAAGTCCACCAGAAAGCCGGCGATCAGGATGGCGTACATCGTCCACCAGGCATTGACCCGGGAGCGAAATGTCTTGACCATCGCAGGGTTCAGCGTGGTGTCCGCCGAGCGGCGGAGGACGCGGCCAATCACCGAGGCCGCCGCAAGCAGCCCCAGCACGGTCCCCAGCAGGATAAACGTCCGCAGGTCGAGCGTTCCCCACATGGTCGCAGGGGGAGTCCCCACAACTGTCCTCAACCCATCTCCGACCTGGGCCAGCAAGGCTGGCAAGGTCGCGGAAGTAGTGAGCAGGTCAGTCATGGAGCTCAAATGTCCTTCAGGCGGCGGACCGCCTCGCGAGCCCGTTTCAAAAAGTCGTTCTTGTGTTCCTTCGGCTCCAACCAGATGGGCGGGCCAATGGTGATGCTGGAAAGCAGCGGCACCGGCAGAAACTCCCCGCGCGGCAGCACCCGGTTGAGATTATCAATATAGACCGGCATCAGTTCCAGGTCGGGTCGCTTCTTGCTGAGATAATACAGGCCGCTCTTGAATTCCTGCATTTCCTCGCCGGTGTTCCGCGTCCCTTCGGGAAAGACAATCAGCGAGAACTGCGAACCCATCTCGCGGAGCATCATGTCGATGGGGCTGTTGTGGATTTTGATTTCCTCTCGATCGATGAGCATCGCGTTGAAAGTCTGGGCCATGTACCGGCGGAGCGGCCCTTTGTTCCAATAATCCGCGGCAGCCACCGGGCGAGTCAGTTCCCGAATTCGCCGGGGAAGGCTGGCCCACAGAATTAGGGCATCCAAGTGACTGGTATGGTTGGCAAAATACACCCGCTGGCAGGTATCCGGCTGACAATCGTACCAGCGCACGGTCGCCCCACTGAGCAGCTTAGCCGCAAGCGAAAGAACGGCAGCAGTCAGCTTCATGGAAAGTGGGCCGCCACGCCGTGACGAGCCAGAGGAACTCCGATTGGGACGCAGAGTATCTTACCCTTGGAATGGCAATCCGACGACTGCGTGGATGGGTTCGAGAGGGTTTTCACCGCGAAAACTTCCTTCCGACCATCTTTTTTGTGACCTAAGTTTGTTTGGATACGGAAACGGAACCGAGGAGAGGCCTTCGGAACCATGGATTATGCCGGTGGAAGCGATTCTGCCGGCATTTCCAGTTTCTTGGCTGATGATAGGGCAGAAAAAAATGTACACCGTGGTCCAAAATCGAACCAGGATTCACCTGCTCGGCGTGGACATCGATCCGCTGCGGATGAGCGAAGCCGTGGACCAGATTCTGACCTGGACGCGGGAGCGGGCGGGGACCTGCCGCTATGTCGTAACGCCCAATGTGGACCATGTGGTGCTGCTGCGGCATCATGTCGGCTTGAAGGCGGCCTATAAGCATGCGGACCTGATTCTGGCGGATGGAACCCCCGTCCTCTGGGCCTCCCGGCTGCTGCGGCGGCCGCTGCCGGAAAAGGTGCCCGGGTCGGACCTTGTCCCAGCCCTCTTTGACGCTGTTCCGGCGTTTGAGCCCCGCCGCGTTTTCCTGCTCGGTGCCGGCCCGGGCGTCGCCGAACGAGCCGCGTCCGCCATCACGGAGCGCTGGCCAGCCGTCAAAATCGCCGGCTGCTACAGCCCGCCGATGGGCTTTGAAAAAGATGCCGCGGAGAACGAGAATATCCTCAGCCGCATCGCCCAGGCCGCGCCGGATATTTTGATCGTCGGCCTCGGAGCCCCCAAACAAGAACTCTGGGTTCACCAGAACCGACAGCGCATTCAAGCCGCTGCCGCTCTTTGCGTGGGCGCAACCATTGATTTCCTGGCCGGTGAAAAAGCCCGTGCGCCGATGTGGATGCGCCGCAGCGGACTGGAATGGCTGCACCGGGTTTGGACGGAACCTCGGCGGCTGGCTGTCCGCTATGCCAAAGGTGCCTGGGTCTTTCCCCAACTCGTCGTCCGCGACTGGTGGCAGGGCGGACGCGAGCCTTCGCTGACATAATCGCCCATAGCAGCCGCGTACCCGGTTTGCTAGAACCAAGCTATGGCCTTCTTGAATGTGTCGCTGCTCCTGGGGGGAGCCCTCTTTGCGATCCCCGTCGTGCTGCATTTGATCATGCGGCAGAAGCCGAAGCACCTGGTGTTTCCGGCCCTGCGGTTCGTCAAAGAGCGGCGGCAGTCCAACACGCGGCGACTGCAACTGCGGCACTGGCTGCTGCTTGCTCTCCGCTGTGCGGCGATTCTTGTTCCGGCCCTCGCCCTGGCGCGGCCGAGCGTGTCGTCGGCCTTGTGGGGGAACTATTTGGCGCTCGGCACGATGGGGCTCGCCTTTGCGGCGGTGTTGCTGTTCCTGTATGTGGCGGCGGTTCGCAAGCTGTCGCGTTATCTGATCGGCGGACTGGCTTTGCTCGCCACGCTGCTCGGGGCGGTCATCCTCTTTACCGGCATCCGTGCACTCATCGGTGGCAAGCCGGTGCTGGGGGACCAGGAAGCGCCGGTGGCGGCAGTACTGGTCATTGATACCTCGCCCCGCATGGAATTCCGCCAGAAAAACAAGCGACGGCTGGAGGTGGCGCAGGAAACGGCGGCCTGGCTCATCAAGCAATTGCCGGGAGATAGCGAAGTGGCTGTAGTGGACTCCCGCCCCGGAGCCGCCAGCTTTGCCATCGACCGGACCGCCGCGGAGAAAGCGATTGAGCGCCTTCGGGCGACAGGAACGCCACGGCCGCTCGTGGAAGTCCTGGTCGCTGCCGTTCAGCTTGTCGAACAGAAGCAACAGGCCCGCAAGGAAATCTATGTCCTCAGCGACCTCACCGAAGCGGCTTGGAAAACCAACCAGCCAGCCGAGATCCAAAAAACGCTCACTGACCATCCCCATGTGCAGCTTTATGTTATTGACGTCGGCAGCGAGCGGCCGAAAAACTTCTCGCTCGGGGACTTGCAGCTTTCCAGCCAGATTCTGCCGCCGGAAGGACAGCTTGTCATCGAGACGCAAGTCCGTTCGGCCGGCGTCGGCGGCAGCAAAACCGTTGAGCTTTTGCTGGAGCAGCCTGACCCAACGCTCCCGATTATCCGCAACGGCAAAGTGGTCCTTCCCACCGCGCAGCTCAGGGGCCAGGAAACGGTTCAGCTTGAGCCCGGCGGTTCGCAGCAGGTGAAATTTGTCGTCAAGAAGTTGCCGAGTGGCTCGACGCAGGGGACGGTCCGCTTGGTCGGCGAAGATGGCCTGGCCCTGGATGATGTGCGGCACTTCGCCATCGAAGTTCAGCCGGATTGGCCGGTGCTGATTGTCGCGCCGCCGGGGGTGAAGACGGGAAGGCACATTGCCGCCTTGCAACTAAATTCGCGGGCCAAGTTGCAGGTCACCGCCGTTCCTCAGGAAGAACTCATCAGCCGGGACTTCAGCGGTTACCGGGCCATCTGCATCATGGACCCGCTTCCCATTTCTGCCGATATCTGGGAGAAACTCGCCGCCTACGCCGAAAAAGGAAACGGCCTAGCCATACTGCTCGGCCACAACGCCCAGCCGCTCGCTTCGTTTCAGGAAGAGGCGGCGGTAAAGGTGCTGGGCGGCAAGCTAACGCGGCAGACCCGGAGCGGCGGCGATTTGTATCTGGCCCCCTCATCGTATGACCATCCCATCCTGGCTCCGTTCCGTGAGATCGAAGCCAATGTCCCCTGGAACGACTTTCCCGTTTACTACCACTGGAATCTCGACGATCTAGCCCCCTCGGCTCGCAGCATCCTTTCATTTGGCAATAACAAACCGGCTCTTGTGGAAAACCGCCTCGGCCGCGGCAAGGTTCTGGTGATGACCACGCCGTTGACCGACCCGCTGCAACCTCGCGGCAGGCCCTGCTGGAATGAGTTATGGTTTGGGAGCGACTCTTGGCCGGGGTTCATGCTCTGGAATGAGATGCTCGTCTATCTCGTCGGCACGGGCGAAGTGCGGCTGAATTATCACACCGGCGAGACCGCCGTGCTGACGAACGACCCGGCAGTCTTTCCAGAACGCTATCAACTCTTCACCCCCCTTGATGAGCCGGTGGATGTGCTTGCCCGGGACGAACGAGTGACGGTCCGCTTCACCGACAATCCCGGGGCCTATCGCCTTCGCGGTCAGCGCGGCGGACCTTTGGTCCGCGGCTTTGCGGTGAACTTGCCGTCGGATCTGGGCGACCTCACGCGCCTGCCAAAAGAGAAGCTGGAAGACCTCCTCGGCAAAGACCGTTTCCAATTCGCCCGCAGCCGCGAAGAAATCAACCGAGCGGTCGGCGCCGACCGCATCGGCAGCGAATTCTACCCGCTCCTCATCACGCTCTTGGCCCTCGTCCTGGGACTCGAACAAACGCTGGCGAACAGGTTTTACAAGGACGAGGGGGGAGTGGAGCGGGCAGAGGGAAGGAAAGAAGACAAAAGCAAGTACTCAGTACTCAGTACTTAGTACTCTGTACTCAGTACTCAGAATGGAACACCTCACCCGACCCGTTCAACCTACCCACCACCCACCACCCACCACTCACTACTCACTACTCACTACTCACCTCTCACCTCTCACTCCCCACCCCCATGTCCCGCCTCCTCGACCGATTCCTGCGTTACGTCCAGATCGATACCACTGCCAGCGACTCGTCCGGCACGTATCCCAGCTCCCCCGGGCAGCTTGTCCTCGGCAAACTCCTGGCGGAGGAACTCCGGCAGATGGGGGCGACAGATGTGGAGCATGACGAGCATGGGCTCGTTTGGGCCACCGTTCCAGCGACTAATGGCAAGTCCCAGCCTGTCGTGGCGTTTAATGCTCATGTCGATACGTCGCCGGAAACGACCGGCAAGAATGTCAGGCCGCAGGTGCTGCCGAAGTATGCCGGCGGAGACATCGTGCTTCCCGCCGATAGGACGAAAGTCATCCGCGTGGCGGAAAACCCGGAACTTGCCGGCCTCGTTGGCAAGACGCTGATTACCACCGACGGCACCACGCTGTTGGGGTCGGATGACAAGTCTGGCGTGGCGGTGATCATGGAGATGGCGAACCATCTGCTGGAGCATCCGGAGATTCCGCATGGCCCGGTTCGCGTCCTATTCACTTGTGACGAAGAGATCGGCCACGGCATTGACCATGTGGATCTCAAAAAACTGGGGGCCGACGTCTGTTACACGCTCGATGGGGGCGGGCATGACGAGATTGATACCGAGACATTCTCCGCCGACCTCGCGGTCATCACCGTCCGCGGCGTCAACATTCATCCTTCCATCGGTAAAGGGAGGCTGGTGAATGCGCTGCGCGCGGCGGGGACGCTTCTCGATCGGATTCCGCGGGCGGGAATGGCCCCCGAGACGACGGACGGCCGGCAGGGTTTCCTCCATCCCTACAGCATCGAAGGGGGCGTTGCCGAGGTGAAGATCAAGTGCATCCTGCGGGACTTCGCCACTGCGGAGCTTGCCGCCAAAGCGGAACTGCTCCGCACTCTGGCTGGCCAGGTGGAAAAGGAGCACGCCGGAACGAAGATCGAGGTGCAGGCCATCAAGCAGTACCGCAACCTCGGCGACGGCCTCGCCAAAGAGCCCCGCGCAGTCGCCTTCGCAAAGGAAGCCCACCGCCGGCTTGGGCGGCAAGCCAAACTGACCATCATCCGCGGCGGCACCGACGGCAGCCAGTTCACGGAGCGGGGACTGCCGACCCCCAACCTTTCCACCGGGGAGCACAACCCGCATTCCCCGCTGGAATGGACCTGCCTGGAGGAAATGGAAGCCGCCCGCGATGTGCTGGTGGAACTGGTGCAGGTGTGGGGGGAGGGGGGCAAATAATTCGCAATCCTTAACGAATTGACAGGGAGTTCGGTTTTGGTAATCTAAGCGTGCCTCTCGGGCTTATTCACTTGACCAAATTCATGGAGTGCGCATCATGCCGCAGGGAAAAGAAGTCTTTCTAGGGCTGAATCAGACCGGAGTAATTGTCTTTATCATTTTGCTGTTTGTCTGCATCCCGATATGCTGGCTCCCCTTTATCATCGATTCGATGAAATCGGACCCCAGCGTCAAGTAGCGTCGGCTGCCGGGTGATTCATGTCGGTTTCAAAATTGGTTGAAACGCCAACGCTTGCTGCTGCGCTCGAACAGAGGCCTGATAAGTCGATTGCTTCCAACCGCATCACCTCGCTGTGGCGATCCGGTTTGCGCGTACTGTTTGTTTCCATGCTGACAGTCTACGTCGGCTGGAATTCTTACTGGCTGTTCCAAGGAACGCTGGCCCCGTCCCTCTTTCAGTCCTTGACGGGCCTCCCGTGTCCAACAACGGGCTGCACTCGAAGCTTCCTTTCCCTCTCCCGAGGAGAGTGGCAGGAATCGCTCCGCTTTAATGCATTCTTGGTCCCCATCTGTTTGCTGCTAGTTGCTTCCTTCCTGCAAATTTCCATGGGGGTAGTGAGTCGGCGCAGACTCTCTTTGTCGCATGTGCTCGTGAGCTCGTGGGGAATCGTTCTGCTCCTTGCATGGATTCTCAAATTAGCAGGCGATCCGCGCTACTGGTAAGGTTCGGAACTGCCCTAATCTTGCAATCGGCTAGCAAAACGGCCAGCCGGCTGATGTTGGAGGAATCTCTCCGGCGGAATACAATCCTGAGCCCTATATGCCCTTTACTCGCGTCAAGGATGACGTGCCATGCCCGCTTCTGCTGCTAGCACTAATTCGTCGCGGCGACTGCACGATGCACTGCCGCTGGCTCGCCAGATTATTGAGGCGGAGGCGCGCACACTCCATTCCCTAGCGGAACTGTTGTCGGAACAGTTCAACAAAGCCGTAAGTTTGCTGCTCGGGGCGAAAGGGGCCGTTGTTGTCAGCGGCATGGGAAAGGCCGGGCATGTAGGGCAGAAAATTGCCGCCACCCTTTGCTCCACTGGCACTCGCAGCTACTTTCTGCATCCCGCCGAAGCCATTCATGGCGACCTGGGTCGGATTCACCAAGAAGACATCGCGCTGGTCCTCTCCACCAGTGGCGAAACCGAAGAGATCGTGCGGCTGATTCCGTCGCTGCAATCTCTGGGAGCCGCGTTGATTGCCGTCACCTGCAAACCGGAGAGCACACTCGGTCGTGGGGCCACGATTACGCTCGACCTTGGTCCGATTCAAGAAGCTTGTCCCCTCGGCCTCGCCCCCAGCGCCACAACTGCAGCCATGATGGCACTCGGGGACGCATTGGCCCTGGTCGTCAGCCAGGCACGCGGCTTTTCGGCAGAGGACTTTGTCCGCTTCCATCCTGGCGGCAGTTTGGGGCGCAAACTCGCCAAGGTGGAAGAAGTGATGCGTCCCTTGGCCGATTGCCGCGTGGCGCAGGAGAGCCAAACGCTCCGCTCCGCCCTCGTCAATCAAAGCCGGCCGGGACGCCGAACTGGGGCGATCATGGTCGTCAACGCGGCTGGGAAGCTCACCGGAATTTTCACCGACAGCGATCTGGCCCGACTCCTCGAATCGCGTCGTGATTCCTCGATTGACCAGCCGGTGAGCCAGGTGATGACCCAAAATCCCAAGTCGGTCGCCCTAGGAACATTGCTTCCCACGGCCTGCGAAATCCTCGCCGAGAAGAAAATCAGCGAATTGCCGGTTGTCGATAGGGCCGGAAGGCCGCTAGGGCTGGTCGATATTACTGACATCGTCGCTACGAGCGGCCCCGGCAGCAGCCGCACAAGTGCTGCCGGAGGTCCCCCGGTTTTGAAACTGGTTCCCTCCCCCCGGAGAAAGCCGAAGAAGTAAAGGAACACGTAGGAAACTGGAAATCCGAATATCGAAATCCGAAACGAAGAGGGATTTCATTTTCGGATTTCGATATTCGGATTTCGGATTTTTTGCATGAAGCTTACTTACCGCTGCCGCCCTATTGAGTTGATTCTGTCGGACGTGGATGGCGTCCTGACCGATGGCGGCATTATGTACAACAACCAGGGAATTGAACTGAAAAAATTCCACATTCGGGATGGCTTGGGAATCAAACTTTGGCAACGGGCGGGGCACAAGTTCGGCATCCTCACCGCCCGCACGTCCCACATCGTCAAGATCCGCTCCGCAGAGCTAGGGATCGACATCGTTCGCCAGGGATTTGAAACCAAGTTGCCGGTCGCCATCGAAATTCTCAAAGAGCTGCGGCTGAGTCCCGAGCAGGTTTGTTACATCGGGGACGACCTGACCGACCTTCCCGTTATCCGCCACGTCGGCCTCGGTGTCGCCGTCGCCGATGCCGCCCCGGAAGTCCGCGCCGCCGCCGGCCATATCACCATGCTCGCCGGCGGCCAGGGAGCCGTGCGGGAAGTCGTCGAACTTATTTTGAAGTCCCAGTTCCGCTGGGATGAGATCGTGCAAACTTATCAGTAGGAGGAGGAACAATGACGAAGTCCGAATGACGAATGACGAATGACGAATTGAAGACAATGTCTTCTCGCTTTCATTCGTCATTCGTCATTCGTCATTCGGACTTCGTCATTCAGAATTTCGGTGCTTGCTTTCCGCCGTTTCATCGTCGCTCTCTTCGCCATCGGACTGGTGTTCGGCGTCTATGCGCTTGTCGTCGCACCATGGCTGGAGCCGCCGGCGGTCCCGGTGGCGCAATATACGGGCGAACGGAATCAGCATGATTCTTCGCTGCCATTACGGGACTTCGCCGATCTGTTCGCGGACGGCTCTTGGGAACTTGATGACCCCAAGATCATAGAAACGGCATCTTGCACGATGCTGCTGAAGGATTATCGTGTGCTGCCGGATGGGCGGATGGAGATTACTCCCTGCACTCTCATTTTCTACATGGCCCCGACCAAAGCGGCGGTCACCGCGGCGGTGAAAGCCGGGCAGAAGCCGGAGCGGCGGCGGGTGGTGATGCGGGCCCTGCAAGGAGCCATTCTGGAGTTTGATCGCCCTTTGGATGTGGGCCGGGCGGAATTCGGCAAACTGACGGGAGGACAACTTAAAGGTTCGGTTCAAATCACCAGTCCCCCTTCGAGCGAGCATGTTGACGATGAGCTGATTGTCACCACAAAGGGCGTGGTCATCGAACCGCAAAAGATCTACACCCCGCACGAGGTTGATTTCCGCTACGGGGCAAGCCACGGCCGCGGCCGCGATTTGACCATCACACTGCTGCCCCCCGACCAGGACAAGCAAGCCAAAGCCCAGTCGCTGGGGGGGATCAGCTATCTGCAATTGTCCCGGCTCGAGCGATTGCATTTGGAGGGGGTTGGCGGCCTGCTCAAGGGTTCGAAAGCCGCGAAACAATCTCCGCGGACGGAAGTTGACGGACTGGTGCTGCAAGAGCAGCCGACAAATGGGGTGCCGCGACCGGAACTGCCACTGGAGGTCCGTTGCCTGGGGCCGTTGATTGTCGATTTCGATCATCATCAAGCCCGGCTGGATGAGCAGGTGGAAGTGACGCGTGTTTATCCGCAGGGTCCCCCCGACAAGCTGACTTGCGATCGACTGGTGTTCAAACTGGCGGCGAGCGGGGGGCGTAAGCCCCTTGATAATTCGCCATCCAGAAAGAATCAGGAGAATCAGGGGGCTGACGCCCCCCGCACGCCAGGAACTCCAACCGGGCTGGCCAAGTCGGTCGAGCGGATCATCGCCGTCGGCACGCCGGCCATCATCGATGCTCCCCAGTCAGGGCTCTACGCCAAAGCGGCCAGCCTGGATTACACGCTGGCCACTCGGCTGGGGCGACTCAGCAATGGTCCCACCGGCGCGCCGGTGATGTTTCGTCAGGGAAAAAATCGCTTTGAAGCCCGCGCCATCGAATATGAAGCCGGAGAGCCGGGCCGCCTCGGCAAACTGTTGGCCACCGGTCCCGGCGAGTTGGAGTTCGTGCAGGAGAACGGCCAGACATTGCAAGCCTCCTGGAAGAAGTCTCTCCACATGCGCCCGCATGAAGGGAGCCAGGCAATCTCGCTGCTGGACGATGCCAGCGTTTCCGCTGGGGCAATGGGGACCTTTTCAGCTGCCGAACTACACGTGTGGCTCAAAGAAATTCCCCGGCCCGTGAAAGCGGCGACCAAGGCCGCACCCCCCAATCCGTCGTTCTCGGTCGTTCCGGAGCGGATGTTAGCGATCAACAGCGTGGACATAGATTCTCCGCAGCTTAAGGCCAAGACCAATCGGCTCGAAGCTTGGTTTGTGGAAGCAACACCCGAGCAACAGGCGGCTGCGGGTGCAGGTGGGGCAGGAGCACTCCCTGGCATGAAGCCTGCTCGGCCCCCCCAGGAAGTCGGCAGCGAGGAAGGTGTCGACGAGAATACCCTCCAGCCCCCGCAGCAAAAGCTGAGCGTCTCCGGCGATCTGGTGCAGATGCAAATTCTGCGACTCAAGGGAAAGACAGCCGTGGAAGACCTGGCAATCACGGGTCAAGTGCAGGTCGACGAAGTCCAGACCGAAAAGCCGGGGGATGTTCCCCTCAAGCTTTCCGGCGATGCCGTAACCATCGTCCGCGGCTCGGGACCAAACGCCAAGTTGGAGGTGAAGGGGCGACCGGCGCAGGTTTCAGCTCGTGGACTAACCCTTTCCGGGGCGACCATTCACCTGCACCGCGGCGAAAACCGCCTCTGGATCGACGGTCCGGGGGAAGCTGAACTACCGGTGCCGCAAGAAGGCTTGCAAATGCGCACTCTGCAACCGCCGCCGGGAGGGGATCCCGTCAGCATCCCGGCCAACCTCCCCGCTACCGGAGCGACCACCGAAGTGCGCCGCGTGAAGGTAACTTGGACGAAGGGGATGAATTTCGACGGCCTTCGGGCCACGTTTGAAGGGAAGGTTCAGGCTCGTGGCGAAGGGGAATATGCTGCTGCCGAGACCTTGAGCGTCACACTGACACAGCGAATCGATTTCACCGTCCCCAAGCAAGCGGGGCCGGTGGAGATTGCCGTCCTCACGCTCGACGGGGGCAAATCTCCTGTTGTCCTCCAGCAAATAGCTCGCGACAAAGAAGGGAAGCAGACTTCCTTCGACAACCTCCGCACCGGCAAGCTGACCGTCGACCGCGTCGCCAATACTTTGACGGCGGAGGGGCCGGGAGAAGTCTGGACCGTCCGCAAGGACGCGCCGGGATTGATCCCCATGTCCCCCGACGCTCCGCAAAAGCCGAAAGACGACAAGCTCACCTATATCTGCGTCAAGTTTGAAGGTGGCATTAACGGCAAGCTCGATACCCACGAGATTCGCTTCGAGCGGCAAGTGGACACGACCTACGGCCAGGTGAACGACTGGAAGGACCGGCTCTTTGCGACCAAGACCGAGGACCTTGGGCCAACCGGCGCTCACATGACGAGCGATGCCCTGACTGTAACCGAGATGTCCCTCTCCAAAGCCCAAAAGTGGGTGGAACTCGAAGCAACCGGGAACGTCATCGTGGATGGCACCTCCTTTACGGCCCGGGCCGCTCGCATCGGCTACACCTCGGACAAGGACCAACTGGTGCTGGAAGGTGATGGCCGCAACGACGCCGAATTCTGGCACCAGGCCGCCCCCGGCCAAGATCACTCATATACGGCCGCCGGCAAGATTCGCTTCCAGCGCAAGACCGGCACTCTGGAGGTGGGCGATGGCAAATCGCTCACGCTCGGCTCCTTGCCCCCGAGTAACAAGCCGTTGCCGTCGCGGCGAAGATAAGCTCGTTCCCCGCTGTAAAAGTTTCGGCGGACATTCCGAGCGGTTATACTATTTGGGATGAAGACATCCCTACGACTTATCGTGTTCGTATTGGCGTCGGTGCTTTCTGCAACCGCCTTTGCCGAGCCCCCTGCCGCAAACTACATCTTTCCAGCCGGGGGCCAGCGAGGGACCAAAGTCCCGTTTCGCATCGGTGGGATGTTTCTGTATGACAAGGCTCCGCTGGAGATGCTGGGGCCGGGTGTCACGGCCACGAATGAAATCAAGCGGACGGAAACGACCTGGTTTGAAGGGCCGCTGATTCGCCAGCCCGCCAGCCAGGCGGCGGAGAACTATCCCAAGGATTATGCCGGGGAAGTGACCATCGCGGCAGATGCGGCACTTGGCTATCGGCGATGGCGAGTTTGGAACGCAGGGGGAATCACGCCCCTAGCTCGTTTTGTGATTGGGGATTTGCCCGAAGTTATTGAAGAAGAGATCGAAGGGGAACCGATTCCCGTCGGCGTCACACTGCCGGTTACGATTAACGGCCGCATTTTCCCTCGCGAGGACATCGATGTCTGGACCTTTGAGGCGACTGCCGGTCAGTCGATTACCTGCTCTTTGGCCGCGGCGGATTTTGGCTCGCCGCTCAAGGCCCGGCTGGAAGTCCGCTCGCCAAGCGGCAAGCCATTGGTGGAAACAACTGGCAATTCCGCTGGCGATGTGCGGCTGAAGTTTGTGGCCACCGAGGGGGGCAAGCATGAGGTGCGAGTTCACGACGTTCAGTTCGGCGGCTTGCAAACTTATATCTATCGCCTGACGGTGGCGAACGGCCCCTGGCTTGAAAGCGTTTATCCGCTGGGCGGCCAGCGAGGCACGGAAGTGAAGCTCGAGGGAGTTGGCCAGAATCTCACCAGTCCACTGGCCGCGAAAGTGCCGGAGTCTGTTCCTGGCGTGCTGCTCCATTCCTTCGATCTCTCGGGCCGTGCTCTGAATCCCGTTCGCTTCGATGTCGATAATCTTCCGGAAATGCTGGAAACGGAGCCAAACAACCTGGCCGCGGCTGCAAAGCCCGTGACCATTCCCGCCGTCCTCAACGGTCGCATCGATCAGCTCGGAGACAAAGATGCCTGGCAGATTTCGCTCATGAAGGGACAAGCCGTTCGGTTCGAATGCCGCGCCGCGATGATCGGCTCCCCCTTGGCGGCGGAACTTAATCTCCGCGATGAAGGGGGCAAAGAGGTCGCCCGAGCCGATGCGCTGGAGGCGAATGCCGATCCAGTATTGAATTTCACCTCCCCCGCAGACGGTAAATTCACGCTCGAAATCGGCGAGAAATTCCCGTCCCGCGGCGGAGCGACATTCGCATACCGTGTTCGCATCGCTCCGCCGCCGAAGACGCCGGACTTTGAATTGACGATGCCGGATTCGCTCGCATTGGATGCCGATGGAGCCAAGAATCTGGAGGTGACGGTCACTCGCAGCGGCGAATTCAAAGGACCGATTACGCTGCATGTTGAAGGCCTGCCTGCGGGAATCACAGCGGAAGACGTCAAGCTTCCCGAAGGGGCACCCAAGGGAGTCCTCGTATTGAAGTCCGCTCCCAATCCGCCGGTGATGACCGCCCTGGTAAAAGTGACTGGCGCCGCGGAGGTCGAAGGGAAACCCTTGCAGCGGTTCGCCCACGTCCTTTCCGTTCCTGGCGATTCTCCGGTGGAGCAATTGCGGCTGGTGACGACGCTCAAGACGCCGTTCAAATTCCGTGGGGTCTACGACCTCCGATTTTCGGCCCGAGGGACAGTCCTGAAGAAAAAATACGTCCTCGAACGGAACGGCTTTGAGGGACCCATTGAGGCGCGGTTGGCCGATAAGCAAGGGCGGCATTTGCAGGGGGTCAGCGGTCCGGTGATCACAATTCCCCCCGGCACAAGCGAATTTGAGTATCCGCTCACGCTGGCTCCTTGGATGGAACTGAGCCGCACCAGCCGCAGCAACCTGATGCTGACCGGGGAAGTGAAGGACAGCGCCGGGGCAGTTCACAAGGTTTCCTTCTCCACGCAGGAACAGAACGAACAGCTTGTGGCGTTGGTCGCTCCTGGCCCGCTCCGAGTCGTGACCGACCGCAAGACCTTTACCGCGGTTCCGAGCAGTGAAGTGAACGTCGAGATTCAACTGAAGCGGGACCGCTCGATCACGTCTCCCATCAAGTTGGAGTTGCTCGTCCCCAAGCACATCCGCGATGTCTCCGCAGAGCCCGTCACGCTGCTAGCCGGAACAGACAGCGGCCAGCTACGGATCCGCCTCGGCGCTTCCCCCGGCCCCTTCAACATGCCGCTGCGCGTGCGGGCCACCGCCGAGAAAGACGGATCGCCGATTCTTGGCGAGAGTGAATTTGATCTGATACGGTAGCCGAAACTAGCCAGGGGGCGGGTTTCCTTTCGCGTTTTAAGGGGGGACTATGTTATAATTCGCGGCAATCGAACCCGATCTCCTTTATTCGCAGGGTCCCCATGTTTAAGCACCTGACGTTAGCAACTTGCCTGTTCCTTGTTGCCGCCGCATCTACGCTAGCCCAGGATAAGCCGGCTGAATCCGCTCTTCCCATCGGCCTCATCAACATTGAGAAAATTGCTCAGCAGCACAAGCCGTTTTTGAAGCTGGTTGCCGAGTTGCAAGTACAAGCCAAAGAACTTAAAGAGAGTGCCACACTGAGGCAGGGGGAGCTTCAGACGGTCGTCAACGATCTTCAAAAAGCCGCTCAGGGGACGGCGGAGTTTCAAAAGCTGCAAAGCCAGGCGGGGAGGTTGCAAAGGGAGTTGCAGTCTTTCGTGACCGAGGGGCAACAGAAGATTCGCGACAAGGATCTGAAAAACTCCCTCGCGCTCCACCGCGAAATCGACGAAGTGCTGAAGCCGTACTGCAAAGCCAAGGGTTTGAAGCTGGTCGTCCGGATGCCCAGCGCCTCGCTTGACGAGAACCAGAATCCCCAGCAAATCCTGCAGGCCCTCAACCGCGGCGTGTTTTACGAGGATGGCCTCGACATTTCCGATGACGTGTTGAAATTGCTGGCGGAGAAGAGTGAGAAGGGGAAACCATAAATATCACCATCGATTTTGAAATCTTTCAAAGGAGTGCAGGGATGAACAATGCATGGACTCGGCGGGGAATGATGGCGTTGGCAGTGTTAGCAGGGATTTATCTGGGCGGCGGGCTGTCGGAACGCTGGATTGGACAGACTCTGGCCGCGCCCGAAACGACCCAGCCGAAGGCACCCCCCACGTCGTTGGCGCTATTGGATGTGGCTTACATTTTTAAGAACCACAAGGTGTTCGACGATCAAATGAAAGACCTGGCACAGAAGGCGCTGGCTTTTCAACAAACCATGAAAGCTACGGAGGCACAATTACAGCTTCTCAAAAGCCGAATGGAACAAGTGACGGACAAAGCCGAAAAGGAGAAGCTCGAGGCTGATCTGGCCAAGCAAGTTGCTGAGTTTCAGCTTCTTGTCCGCACGAATCAGAGAGATTTTCAAGAAGTCGAGGCAAAGATCTATTACGAAACCTATCTAATGTTGCAAGAGGAAACCAAGAAGTATTGCCGCGCCCGGGGAATTCACGTTGTGTTGAAAACGATACGGGAGCCTATCAAGGCCGATGACCGCAATAGCGTTATGCAGGGTTTGGCCCGCCCCATCATCTTCTCGGATGCCCCGGACATTAGCGACGATCTCCTTAAGGCATTGGACGCAGCAGCAGAGACAAAAGCCGCTAAACCCAAGGCGAACTAGCCGGGTCACAAGAGGAGGAGAAAACTGAGGTAGGGTTTCTACACCGCCGCCAAAATCTGCTCCCCCACCGTCCACGCCGCCGGATTCGCCGGATCGCGTTGGATTCGGCGGTAAAGAGTATCCCGCTCCACGGGTTCACGCCCGGCTTCCACGATCAACCGCTGGATTTGTTCGACGGTGAGTAATTCCGGCGTCGTAGCGCCGGCATCGTGGTAGATGAGCTCGTGGCGGACGGTGCCGTCGAGGTCGTCGGCTCCGTAGGCGAGGGCGGTCTGGGCGGTACCGATGCCGAGCATGATCCAGTAGGCCTTGATGTGCGGGATGTTGTCCAGCATCAGTCTGCTGACGGCCATCGTCCGGAGGTCCATGAGGGCGGAGGGCTTCTTGATGTGGGAGAGGCCGGTGTTCTCCGGATGGAACGCCAGCGGAATGAACGTCTGAAAGCCGCCCGTTTCGTCCTGTAGCTCGCGGAGGCGGATCAGGTGGTCGACGCGGTGGTAGGCGTTTTCAATGTGGCCATAGAGCATGGTGCAGTTGGTCTTGAGGCCGAGCTCGTGAGCCGTGCGATGGATGTCGAGCCAGTTGTGGGCGTCCGCCTTGTGCTCGCAGATTTTGCTCCGGACCTCGGGATGAAAAATCTCCGCCCCGCCGCCGGGCATGGAGCCGAGGCCGGCCTCCATCAGCTCCTGCAGAATTTCGCGGACTGATTTTTTGGTGAGGAACTCGAACCAGTTGATTTCGACGCCGGTCCAGCCCTTAAGATGCAGGTCGGGGTAGGCGTTGTGCAAGATGCGGAGGACGTTGACATACCAGTCGTAGTCCTTCACATGATGCAGGCCGCCGACGATGTGCATCTCGGTGCAGCCGTTGTCGACCGCCTCCTGCCCGCGAGCCAGGATTTGCTCGTCGGACATCACGTATCCCTTTTCGCTCCGAAGGTCGGCCCGAAACGCACAGAAGGTGCAGCGATAGACGCAGACGTTCGTCGGGTTGAGGTGCGTATTGATGTTGTAATACGCCTTGTTCCCGTTCACCCGCTCGCGCACGATGTTGGCGAGAACCCCGACTTCTTGGAGCGACGTCGCCGGGTCGGAGAGCACCAGCCCATCTTCAACGCTCAGCCGCTCGCCGGCGAGGACTTTTTCACGGATGGAGGAGAGAGAAGGAGTGGACATGGAGGTGTAGGGCGAGGATTAGGTTCGTAGGACGGGCTTCCCAGCCCGTCACCATTGGTTCTGGACGGCCTGGGTAGGCCCTCCTACGGAGAGCTCACTAGCTTAACCGTCGAGTTTAGGCCCCACTTAACAGGCTGTCCATGCAGGCCCCGTGCTGGCAGTGGAATAGTGGGTAGTGGATAGTGAATAGTGATCAGTCGTTGGTATTTGGCGTCCTGCCAACTGACAGCTACTCACTATCCACTATCCACAATCCACTACCCACTACCCACTTCCTTCCCCCCCATGTTCCTCGGCATTGAAATCGGCGGCACCAAACTGCAACTGGGGGTTGGCAAGGGAGACGGAGCCGAATTTGCGGCGTTTGCCCGGCATGACATTGATATTGCCCGCGGAGCGCCTGGCATCCTGGAACAGATTGAGAAATCGGCGACTGCCCTCGCTCAGAAGCACAAGATTGAGCGGGTTGGGATCGGTTTTGGGGGGCCGGTGGATGCGGCCCGCGGCAAGGTGACGAAGAGCCATCAGGTGGAAGGGTGGGACAATTTTCCGCTGGCAGCCTGGTGCAAAGAGACGCTGGGAGTTCCGACGGTGCTTGGCAATGATTGCGACGTGGCGTCCCTCGCGGAAGCTCGCTTCGGCGCGGGGAAGGGAGCCGAGAGCGTATTCTACATCACGGTCGGAACTGGCGTGGGCGGTGGGCTGGTCATTGGCGGCAAATTGCACGGCGCGGGCCGCCCGGCAGTGGCGGAAATCGGCCATCTCCGTCCTGGTCTGCACGAAGACCGCCCGGAGTTGACTGTGGAGTCCCTCTGCGCGGGCCCCGCCATCGCTGGTGCCGCCGCAGCTCGGATTACCGGGCAGGTTTCTCGTCCACTCGATTCGCTACGGAAGTATCTCGAGCGAAGCATGGCGAGCGGGGGGAGTGAGCCCCCTGATATTTCAAGTCCGCGTACGGTTCGCCGTTCATTGAAAGACGAAGTCCGCAGCCGCATCGCCGACCAGAAACGAACAGAAGAGGAATACATCTCCGACCTGCTCGCCCGCTGCGGCGGCAACGCGGAAAACCTGACGGCCAAAGCGGTCGCTCAGTCGGCGGCCGAGGGGAATGAGATTGCCTGCGAAGTGATGGACCATGCTTGCCAAGTCCTCGGCTGGGCCATCGCCCAGGTCGTCACCATCGTCGCCCCGGAAGTTGTGGTGGTCGGCGGCGGCGTCTCCCTCATCGGTGAGCCGTTTTTCTTTGCACCCCTCCGCTCCGAAGTCGCCCGCTACATCTTTCCGCCCCTCGCCGGCTCATTCCGGCTAGTGCCGGCAGCGCTGGGCGAGATGGCCGTGGTGCATGGAGCAATTGCGCTGGCGGCAGCAGTGGGGTAGGCTTTATTGAATGGGCAGTTTCAACTCAATTCGCTTTCCCTCGCGCAACACAACGGCGGAAACTTTGTCGCCCGGTTTTTTGCCGTTCATCATGGCGACTAACAGTTCGGATTCAGTGAGCGGCGCGGAGGATCCGTCAAGTTCGACGAGGATATCTCCTTTGCGGAATCCAGCGTTCTTGGCGGCGGCATGCTCTCCGTATTCGCCGGCGTGCTTGATGCGGAGTGCCAGCGCATTTTCTGTGAGCTTCGCGGACTTTCGTTCGTCATCTGTCAGCGGTCCCAATAGCAATCCACCCGTCGCCATGCGGCGGAGATCCCACGACGTGGCCCGCCAAGAGATGTCTCCCTTCTGTCGCCAGCCAGCCGAGAGCCTGAGCAAGAGCGGGATTTTCTTTCCGTCACGCAGCACTTCCGCGTCGAGCCTGTCGGTTTTGCCCGCGTTGTGCAAAACCCACTGAAAGTCACCGATGGAGAGGAGCGGCTGACCGGCGAGAGAAAGAATGTCGTCTCCAGCCTTAAAGCCGAATTTCTCTGCCTCCGAATCCCGCGTTACTTCCTGCACCCGGGCCATTTCTTTGGGGTCCATGATGAGGCCGAGGATTTTCGGATGCGGGTAGGGATACAGCACTTCCTCCGCCAGGGGCTTTCCCGGCTTGCGGTTTACCAGTCGGACGCTCTCGCCCACCTGATGGCAGTGGATGCAACTCTGAACGACTTTCCCTTCGTAATTGAGCTTGGAGCCATATTTTCCCTTGAGGTTGGGAAACTCCTCGGGAACTTTGATCGGCACTTCGGTTCCTCGCTTGGCCGCAAAGAGGGCCTTGTTTGCCGGGTAGGCCTTATGCAGCGCGAGGGCTCCTTTCAGCGCGGCCCCAAAACCTTCGACAGAGACATCGGCATCCGACTCCGTCTGATCCGACCGCGTGCCGAAGCGGCCATAAATCGTCATGTCCGCATTCAAGAAGAAAGCGGCCATCGACTGGTCATAATCGAATTGAAAGAGGGACAAGTCCATCCCGTTGGCATGCACAATACGGACCCGGACGAATTCGTCGAGCAGCTTTTGCACGGTCGAGTCCTTCGCTACCACCTGCGAATCAAGCTGGGCACAAGCCTCGCAAGGAATGCAGCGGAAAATCACAAGCAACGGCTTGCCGGTCTGCTTGGCCTCGGCGATTCCCTTGGGAAGATCGTTGTAGATCCACCGCCCCGCATCCTCGACGTTCTTACGGTCGTTGCGGACTTTGGTCTCGCGATCTTGCGCCCACACAGTTGACACTAGAACAAAAAACGCCGCGAAAACGGAAAGCAACGCCAATGTCTTCATGTTCATCATGCTCCAAATTGTTTCAGCACCAGACCGCAAACGTCGGTGTCCTTCACCTGATCGCTCATAATACCTCGCTGAGAACTAAGCATCACGCCCCGCTGGGCGTCGCTCGCGGCGGGTGCGCCATGGGAGCCTCTGACGAGTGAAGCGTCGAGCGGAATGCTCTTGGTCGCCATGTCGAAGTGGAGTTCGACGGGGTCGTAGCCGGGCTTGTTGTGGATATCGACGGTGCGGGCGAATTTGGGGGCCTTGGCATCGTATAGCCAGTAGTAATACGCCTGCCAACTATTAGGAGTGGAAATGAGAATGACTTCGCCGGCCCGCTCGTGATCGAGACCGTACTTGGCCCGATCGTGGCCGGCGAGGACTTCGGCGATTCCTTCCTGCCCGCGGAAAATCTGGACCACGGTTTGAATCGTGGCGGGGTCCGCTTTTTTCACGAAAACGTGGGAGAATTGATGATCGACCAGGGCCCAGGCTTTGCTGCTTTGGAAGTCGATGAGTTCTCCCCCTTGATCTTTCACTTCCAAAAGGCCTGCCTGGCGGAGCAAACGGTTGGGAAAAGTAACGTGATCGACTGGAGTGATCGTGTATTCGCTGGCGACGAGCCAGAGCGGTTTTTCGCCGACAAAGGCTTGTTCCGCTTGTGTGGCCAATTTGCCGATGACTTCGTCGAGTTCGGCCAGAGCCTTTTGAGCCGTCGGGCTGTCGGGGCCGGTTCGCTGGGCGGCATAGTCCAGGTGGGGCAAATAGATGTAACAGAAATTGGGGCGGAACTGCTGCATCGCATAGCCGGCGGAGTCGCAGATCCAGGCGGTGGCCTTGATGTTCGTCATCGGGCCCCAGAAATTCATCAGCGGGAAGTGGCCGAAGGTATCGCGCAATGTGCCGTAGAGTTCGACCGGCTTGGTGTAGCACCAGAGCGATTCGCTGCCGTCGGGGTTGTGGATCGGGGCGGGCATACAGATGTAGTCGGCACCGCACCCTTTGCTGAGCATGGGGAACCAGACGGCGCTCGTCAGTTTGGGATCCTTCTGGTGGAGCAAGTCCCAGATTTGCGGAGCGGTGATTTTGTCGTTCCAGGCGGTCCACATCTCCACTTCCTGCTTGTCCCGCCAATAGAAACCGTTGGCGATGACGCCATGCTCCTTCGGCAGTTTGCCGGTGAGCATGTTGGCCTGAACGGGCCAAGTGACGGCGGGAAAGCTCGGGGTGAGCGTGGCTTTGTCCCCCGCTGCCGTGAGCTGGGAAAGGTTCGGCATCGAGGCGAGGTCGGCGGAGCGGAGGCCGGGGACGGAGAGGAGGATGACGTGGGGCATGGGAGGAGGGGATTAGGAGGAGTAAGAGTAAGAGAGATCGTCACTACCCACCAACCACTATTCACTATCCACTACTCTCCTGCCAGGAGTGGAGCCAGGAACTTGTACGCTCTTCGGGCGGCTGTCGGTCCTTCATGGCTGTGGCGGGAGAGTTCGACGTGGACGCCGCCGCGGTAGTGGAACTGCCGAAGCGCCGCGAGGATGGGGGGAAAATCCATTTCTCCTTCGCCGAACATCAGGTGTTCGTGCATTCCTGCTCGCATGTCCTCAATGTGAACGTTGACGATCATGTCGCTCCAGCGAGAGATGTAGTCGGCGACGGGAGTCTCTTTCTGGCAATGAAGATGGCCAACGTCGAGTGTCAACTTCAAATGCGGAGCATTCAGCCGCTGGAGTAACGCGGCCAAGCAGTCCATGGCATCGATGAACATCCCCGGCTCTGGTTCAAAGCCAAGGACGACGCCTCGGCTGTGGGCGTAATCGAGCACCTGACGTAACGAAGAATCGAGGCGGTTCCAGATTTCCGACTCCTTCGCATCCTCATCACGAACTACTCCAGACCAAAGGGAGACACAGTCGCTGCCGAGGAATTCAGCCGCATCGATAGCAGTCTGCAGGAACGTGATGCGGCGCTGACGATCAGCGGGGTCTTTGGAAACCAATGTCGGCTCATGCTTTACATGGCGGTCTAGCAGAAACCTCGCGCCGGTTTCAATCACCGACTTCATCCCCGTGCCATCGAGAGCCCCTCTTAGGCGAGAGCGCTGCCGCGGCCAGTCGTCGGAGAAGGGATTGAGTGGCCCGTGGTCCAGCGTCAGCGCCACGCTCTCGTAGCCAATCTCCGCCAGAAGCGCCAAGGCCTCGAAAGGGTCGTGATGGGCGAGCCCGTTGGTGTTGTAGCCCAGAAGCATGGGGCTATTTTCAGGTTTGAAGAGGCGGCAGAACAGCGGGGGTCGCCTGTACTGTTTCGCAACAGGTGCTCAATATCGCTACACAAGAAACAGAACAGGCGAGGGAGGCCAGCCGAAGCCAAACCTCACTCGCCTGATGCTGTATGGGAATTGCTGGGCAACTCCCGGCCTCCCTCTTTCGCCGTAACCTTCTTCCTGGTCCTGCCTTAGTCTCTGTTCCTAAGGCTTCTCTGTGCGCTTGCGAGCCGCCACTGCCTCATTCTCAAACCGGCCCCGGCGGCCTCTGCTCTGTTCCGGCCCCAAGCGAATTGGCGAATCAGCCAGCCGCAGGTTCCAAGCTACGACTGGCTGCCACCGGTAATTGCAAGTGGTGTGCCAGCGGAAGGAACTCATTCCCCTTCCAGAAAATCAAACCGGATGGCAACGACTTCCAAGTCGTAGGAGCCCTTGGGAGCGGGGATGGTAGCCGTTTCGCCGATTTTTTTGCCGAGGAGTCCTTGGCCGAGAGGGCTGGTGACAAGAATGCGGCCGCAGTTGTAGTCCTCTTCCCCCGAGCCGACGAGGGTGTATTCTTCCTCGTCGCCAAGATCAACGTCTTTGACCACTACTGTGGCTCCGAAGGAGACCTGATCCTTGGGGAGCGTGGAGGGGTCGATGATGTTGGCCTTGGAGAGCTTGGATTTGAGCAGATTGATCCGGGCCTGGAGCAAACCCTGAGCTTCCCGCTGGGCGTGATACTCCGCGTTCTCCTTCAGATCCCCTTCCGCCCGGGCGGCGCTGATCTTCTCGGCAATGGCGGGCATTTCCGTCCCCTCCATCCGTTCCATATCGGCTTTGAGCTTGTTAAAGCCGGCCCGCGTCATCGGTACAAAATCGTCCATGGTCGCAAACTCCCAGCAGACAAAAAAATGCGACCTCCAAGGGAGGCCGCATGAGGATTCCAGATTTTCAAGATTCTATTGTGAGCCAAATTCGGGGGGCTGTAAAGTCGAGAGAAAGGTCTCTGCTAGGTCCTGGAGCCCTTACGCAGGCTTCGCAGATAAACGGAAGCCTGGCGAGCGCCCTCCTGTTCAGCGAGCCATTCGGCAGTGCGGCCAACCGCCCATGGCAATTGGCAGGGACGATTGACGTCGGCTCCGGCGGCAACAAGCTGTTTGATCGCCTCCACATTATTTTCGCGAGCAGCGAGCATCACTGGGGTTTGCTCGGCTCCAGGGGGGCCTTCCACCTGGGCACCGCGATCCAGCAGCGCCTGGATCACTTCCGGCCGGGAATCGCAAGCGGCAAAACAGAGCGCGGTCATCTCATCGTCCACTCGGACAAAGTTTACGTCGGCGCCTGCGTTGATCAGCCGGATCGCCACTTTCATTCCCTTGACGCCTCCCCACGAACAAGCGCACATCAAGGGAGTTAAGCCATCTTCATCAACTGCATTGAGATTTGCCCCCTGGCGGATCAAATGATTCAACTCTTTCAGAGATTCGTCCCTAACGGCGGCGTGCAACGGTGTATCGCCGGTAAAAGGGTCAACTTTATGGATGTCGCGGGCGTGCGGTAAGTGGTCATTCTCGTTCGCGATTGTTTTGCTCGCCCGCTTCAGCTTGTCCAGTAGTTTCTGCGATGGACGCCACTTGGACATGTAACAGTTGCTCCGAATTTCTTATTCCTCAATGGTATGCACCAATTGCATCGTCTTGCCGATGCCGCCGGCAGAGACGTTGAGCGGGACCGTGAAGACGACGGACCCGGCCTTGCAGATGCCCTCTTCGCCATGGCGGCAGTAGAGATAGTCGAGGGAAATGGCCAGGGAATCTTCCCCTTTTCCAGTCACGGGAACGATTACGTCGAATTCCGCCTGCGGCATTGCGAGCTTTTTCCGGCCGAACGCGGCGCGATCCAAGGGGCCGCTCGCCTGGGGCGAATCAACCCAGTAGTACATGGGAGCGTCCTGATTTATCTCCAGGCCGTCTGGGAGTTTCAAAGTGATGTGCAGCGCAATGCCTCCGGAACCAGGTTTGACGTTGGCGAGCTTGTACTTTTTTTCGGTCGCTTTGGCGAACGATGGCTTGGTGATCACCTGCGTCGGATTGGGTGCGGTCAGGCCAGCAATGTTAAGGGTGCCGATCTTCCGAGCATTCAAATCAAGCGTGCGAATGGAATGGTTGTTCGTGTCGGCAACGTAAACAATTCCCTTGGCATAGGAAACTCCGGCTGGTTCGTCGAACGATCCCGCCACGTCGTCATTTCCAGGTCGCTTGTGTCCCATCCCCGCCAGCGTCTTGGTCTCGCCCGTTTTCGGATCCACGACTCGAATGGCGTTGTTGTAAGTATCGGCCACGTAGATCGCGCCATCTGCATAAGTGACGCCGATGCAGTGCTGGAACTTGGCCTTGTCCCGGGGGCCATCGTAATCGCCGAAGTCAAACAGCCGGTTATCTGCCCGCCCAGCGGTACCGACCACGGTAAACACGTCCTGGGACGAATCGAGCGGAACCGCCCGGATGGAGCTTCCCTCGCTATCCGCCACGTAAAGCCATTCGCCGTCCGATCCCAAGCCGCTGGGCTGGGCGAACGAAGAGCCGGGCTGACCGGCGGATCTCGGCAGCAGTTTGCCATCGACAATGTCCTCCCGGCCGTTGCCGGCGTACGGGCCGATGTCGGATTCCGAGAGGCTCATCTTCCAGATTTGGTGAGTCCCCGCCATGGCGATGTAAAGGTCATTCTTGTGGATATACAAGTCCCAGGGGCTGGATAGAGATGTCCCCTTGAGAGGAAGCCCTCGCTTGGTCCGGATCACCAGTGGATCCGACTGCTTTCCGGTGCCGGCAATTGTCTTTACCGTTTTGGCTTTCAAATCGACTTTTCGGATGGTGTGATTTTCCGTGTCTGCGACATAGAGCGTTTCCTGATGCAGTGCGCAGCCTTGCGGGTGGTTAAACGTAGCCTTCTTGAATTCGCCATCGTCACGGCCGATCGCGCCGCTGCCGATGGTGTCGATGAGCTTGCCATCGAGCGTGGTCACGACGATGCGGTTGTGATTGCTGTCGCTGATGAAAAGGCGGCTGCCCGCCTCATCGGCCAGGACCTTGCCGGGAAACAGGAGCGGGGTGTTCGCGGCCTTGATCAGGTCGATCGGAAACGGCTTTTCATCCAGCAGTTTCTTCTGTCGATAGAATGAAATCCCGGTGTCCAAGAATCTCGCTACGTCGGCTGCCTTGAATTCGCCGGTGGCTCGATGGATCACCTTCCCTTCGGGATCCACGAGAAGAAGCGTGGGCCAGACATTGACGCCATAAAAGTCCCAAAGCTTGTGCTGGGCGTCGTTGACCACCAAATGCTCGACCTCGTGCCGCAGCATGGCCTGAAGAATGTTCTGGCTGTCCTTCTCGGTCTCGAACTTCGCGGAGTGAACACCGATGACTACTAGCTCGTTGGGATACTTCTGCTCGAGCTTCTTAAGCTCCGGCAAAATGTGCATGCAGTTAATGCAACAGTAAGTCCAGAAGTCGAAGAGGACGAATTTTCCCTTGAGATCCGCTTTGGAAATGGACTTTTTGGTGTTGAACCATTCCATCCCCGGCGGAAGTTCGGGAAGTTCCACCCGATTGCGAAACGGATTGGAGCCCGGAGGGGCAGCGACAACTACTCGTTCGTGAGAACCTGTCGCCAAACACAAGCAGAGAGCAAGTGCGCCAATTACAAAGACGATCACAGGCACCAATCGGTCGAAAGCAAACTTCATGACTGTCGCCTCCGAAATCGTGGAGAGCCAGGTGTTGTCGTCTACTCTATCGTACCGTAGTTACCATGCCAAAAAAAAGGGCGTCCCTGCAAAGGGACGCCCTGGAAGTTTCAGGATTCGGGTTCGACCACAATCCTACTGCTTGCTCAAAGACGATTCCTTGCCCGGCGATTTGTTGCTGTTTTCTTCCGCCCGGCGGACGGCTTCAGCCGCAATCTGGTGACCGATGGCCAACTGCTCGGCGGTGAAGTAAGGCTCCACGCTGCCATTCAGATGCTTAGCACCAATTTTGTTGGCCAGTTCTTCCCAGGTCAGCCCATTGGCCAGGTGCCAGGCCGCGGCCTGTGCGGAATGTTGATCGATTTTTCCGGTGGCCAGCAACTTTACCATTTCGATGACCTTGGGATCCTTCGTGAAGGATTCAATCGGCCGAATTTCGTAGGCAACCCGCGGACTTGGATCCTTCTTGCCATGTTCAAGGCAAACATTAATGACCTTGAGCTTGCCGGCCTTCTCGGGAGCGACGTTGAACAGACCACCGCCGCCGCCACCACCCATGCCTCCCATGCCACCACCCATGCCGCCACCCATGCCGCCACCCATGCCGCCACCACCACCTTGGTTGCCGCCGCCGCCGCCACCCATTCCGCCACCCATTCCACCGCCACCGCCGCGACGCCCACCTCCGCCACCTCCCGCACCGCCGAACTGGGCGGCGACTGGAACCGTGGCAAAGGCCTCCGGAAGTTTGATCGTCAAAGGCTTTTTGGTGTTGTTCTTGATCGAGACGGTCCCCGCAGTGGAGTCCTTCATGATCAGTTTGACTTCAATGTCTCCCGCTTTCATCGCGGAGAAGAATTCCACAGTCTCGGCCGCGGGAAGTTTTTCCGCGGGCTCCGGCTTGGCGGCCGAAAGAGAAAGCGGAACCGCAGCCAAAACTGCTGCCGCCAGAACCAAGACCCAATGACGCGAAAAAATAACTTTCATTACAGATCTCCAGCTTGCTCTTCAATGTCCCCTTCGGTGCCGTGCATGCATGGGGCGCAACAGCGCCGTGCATTTGCCTGGCCAGTGACCGCTTGACTTCTTCCTGCCTCTTGTTTGACCAAGGGAAGAAATCAGCTTGTTAGGATAATCGACGCGGGCGGTTAATCCAAGCAGAATCTTTGCAGAAAGGAAGGGGCTGGGGACGGGTGAGTAGAAGCCAAGGAACCGTCGGCGAACAAATGGCGATCTTGCGTCGCCGCAACCCCTTAGGGGATCATGGGTTATGGAGTTATTCTGGCGTTTGTCTAACTCGAGGATGGTTAATTCTTGCTTCCGCTACTTCAAGTCCAGCCCGATCAAATATTCATCCAGCCCCTTCCGCAGTTTCTGTTCTTCTTCAATCGTGGCAGTGACCTGGGTGCGGAGCGTTTCGACCTGATCTTCCTGGGCGGTAAATTTCGTGACGTAGCGACGGAAGAGGTCGGACTCCTTGGGTAGCTGAGCCAAATTGTCGCGAATTCGCTTCTGCTCCGCGTCGATGACGCCGATTTGCCGTTGAAGTTCTTCTCGCTTGGCGACAACGGCTGCAATCGCTTGCTTCCTTTTGATGACTTCCGCCAGGGCTTTCTTCACCGCTTCGCTGGGGGCGGGGTTGTTGATGTACTGGAGGATCGTGTTGTCGTCGAGGTTCGTTACCGCGACCTGCGTGGTGATGGACTGTTCTTCCTTTACTTCCAGCGTGGCCGGTTTACCAGGTTCGGCATTCACGAGGAAGCGGTACAGGCTGCGGGTTTTCTCATTGGGCTCCTTCGGAGCGACGAGCGTCCACTGTGTTTCGAGAGGATGTTCGATCAGAACCTTCTTCGCTTTCTTCCCCGAATTTTTCACGATGAACGAGCGGCTGCGGGCGTATTTGAAAGTCGTCTGCATGGTTCCCTTGATAAGGTGCAGGCTCGTGAGCATTTGCGGCTCAGACTTGTTCGAAGGAGCAACTTCGGTATCCAGATCCATGGCATAGCTGATGAGCCGGTCGGTGCCGGGCTGCAAATCCTGGATCTGGGCATCGCCGGCATAGGCTCCGTCGTCAAAGACCGTCATCGGCCCTTGCATCAAGTGCAGATCGGTGGTGTTCTTCAGCCGCAGGCCGTTGAGCGGATGCTTGGCGTGGGTTCCTTCGTTATAGATGGAGACTTTATCACCGCTAACCGACTCGTTCACGATCGGCAACATAGCGGACTTGCTCCGCTCCAGCTTCACCGGAGTGGCAATCTGATAGCGGAACATTTCGCCGACATTGCCGGCCTGGGCCAGTGATTGGCCCCCTTGGGAAATGTCGATGCCGCTATCGTCCTTGAGTTGTTTGAGAGCTTCGCCTCGATTGGCGCTTCCCATTCCTTGGAAACGGGCGCTCGGAGCGGGAGGTGCCGCGCCCGCGCGGGCCAGGGCCCGCTCGCTGGCGTCGGCCAGCGCCTTGCCTTTGTCCTGTCGTTCCCCAGCAGCGCGGAATTCGCCGTCTTTCGCGGCCAGGTCCTGATCATAGGTCCGGGGGCGGAGCGAGGCATATAGTTCGGGCTTTACTTCAGGACGGGAAAGATAGAGGGGCTCATAGAGATCCATCACAAAGGAAATCGGCCGGCCGCTGACGAGGGTCAGGCTGACGTCATTCCAGTCGGACTCGGTTGTGTTTTCCATAATCGCCCAGCCTTGCAGAAATGGCGGCTTCTCGTCACTAAGGACCAGCCGATAGCTCGTTTTCCAAATGGGGGCTTCCTGGATATAGCCGATCTTCACGTCCCGCTTGCCGGCACCGAGGAAACTGAGGGAGACCGCCTTCTTGTCTTGCGACTTGCCAGTGGCCAGAACCGTGAGGGCCTTGCGCAGCTCTTCGTCGAGCTTGGCATTAGAGAGCTTGATGCGGCCGACGTTGTCGAGCGAGACACTCCGAAGTCCCTCTTCGGTCAACAGGTTGAGGTACGAGACTTCCAGGGCCTGCTCTTTCCCTTGCGGCACTCGACGGGTTTCGACACCGAGAATTGTGCCGACGATTTTGGTGGGGGCGTCGATTTCAATTTGCTCGCCGCGGATTTGCTTAAGCAAGTCGGCCAGTGTCGGGTTGCTCGTCAGGTCAATCGAAAAAGTTGCCAGCGTGCGGGTGATGGGGTCTTTGCTGCCGTAGGAGACGGTGGAGATTTTGCCGCCGCCTTGGTCCTGCAATACCATGCTCTTGAGCAAGTCGTTGATGTCCTTGACGTTGAATTTCAGGTCCACTTCCGCATTGCCGTCGACCTGTCCTGCGTGCTCAAAGAACGCCACCCCCGAGCTGAACATCACCACTCGTTTGACCGGGATGTCCGTCGATTTTTCCTTCTCCTGCCCCATCGCCGTGGAGCCCAACCCCAGAGCGGCAGCCGTCAGGCCAAAGGCCAACAACTTTGCGGACAAAATGCGAGACGACATGGCAGGTTCCTCGTAGCGGCAATAAGGCAAGTTGCAGAGGCTTTTCCCCTCCACCAATCTAGCACCCAGGGAGAGGCAGGATATAGACGACGAAGGCCCCCGGATGGTTTTGGCAAGAAAACAGGCTGCTGATGGGCGTTTTTCAGCCTTCAGGGCCCAAAAAGGCTGGCCAAAGGACGTCGCTCAATAGTAGACCGTGGCGGGTGAGACGGAGGTTGTCCCCCGACTGCGTGAAAAGGCCCTGGGCTAGGTACTTCTGGAGGGGCACATACACCAGCGACTCCACGGAGTAGCCGGTTTCCTGTTCAAACTCGCGGAGACAGATTCCTTGCAACCTGCGGAGAGCGAAGACGAGGCGTTCGCGGGCGCGATCTTCTGGCGAAAGCTCTTCGCTCTGTGCGACAGGTGACTGGCCGGCCAGGACTCGCTGGATATAAGTGGTGGTGCTGCGGTGATTCATCTCCCGCCTGCCGGCGATATAGCGGGCGGCGCCGGGACCGGCGGCAAAATAGGGGCGGCCGGTCCAATACGCCTCGTTGTGCCGACAGCGGTGTCCGGGGCGGGCGAAGTTCGAGACCTCGTAGTGCTCGTATCCCGCAGCGGTCAACAGGTCGATGGCCAACTCGTACATTTGGCCTTCCGTCTCTTCTTCCGCACGAGAAAGCTCACCGCGGTTCAGCCGTCCCCAGAAGCTGGTGCCGCGCTCGAAGGTGAGACCGTAGGTGGAAATGTGGTCTGGCTGAAGGTCGATGGCGGCTTCCAAATCTTGGCGCCATTGTTCTAAAGACTCACCAGGGGCAGCGAAGATGAGGTCGAGCGAGACGGACTGAGAGCACTTGCGGGCGTTCTTGTACGCGGTGAGAATCTCCGGCTTACGATGGTCGCGTTCCAGAACCTGCAGATTCTCGGCACGGAAGGATTGAATGCCGAGGCTGATTCGCGTGACGCCAGCCTGTTTTAGAACTTCGCAACGGGCTTCATCCAGATCGATGGGATTGGCCTCCACGCTGAGCTCATAGCCAGGCGCAAGCGAGAACCATCGCTTTGCCAGTTCGAATAGTAGAGCCAACTCCTTCGGCGGCAAATGCGTCGGCGTGCCGCCGCCGAAGAAGAGCGTGTCCACCTCCTGCGGTTGCTTAAGCCAGGAAAGCTCCGTGCCTAGTGCTTCCAGATAGGCCCCGATTAAATCGTCCCGCCCGGCTACAAGCGTGAAGTTGCAATAGCCGCAATGATGGCGGCAGAAAGGAACGTGGATGTAGGCGGAGCGAGGAGCCGCCGGACCTAGCATGGATTGCCCCGCACGACATCCCAGTCCACGTCGATGCCGAGCCCCGGCCGGTCGGTGATTTCGGTCTCGGGGCCGTCGACGCGGAGCGGATTTTTAGCGATGCCGAATTCGTAGTAGGCCGGGCCATGGATGTCGCCGGGATATTCTTCGACGAGCAGGTTGGGGGTGGCGACAATCAAGTGCCCCATGGCGGCAGTGGCGATGTCCCATTCCAGGTTGGAGCCGACCGTGCAGCCGATGTCGTGGCGGGCGGCGAACTCGACAATTTCGCGCGACTTGCGAATGCCGCCGTTTTTGCCGGGATAGACGCTGATCAGATCGCAGGCATCGTTGCGGAGCAGTTCGCGGGCATGCGTCAGGTTGAAGCACATGTCGTCAGCCATCACTTTCACACCTGTTTCGCGGCGGACGCGAGCAATGGCTTCGTAGTCGCCGTCCGGTGTCGGCTGCTCCATGATGAGGACGTGGCAGTCTCGCAGTTCGTGAAGGGCGTGAATGGCCTGGTCCGCACTCCAGCCGCAGTTGGCATCGATGACGAGCTTCCGCTCGGGGCCGATCTCCTTGCGGACAGTGCGGACGCGCGCGATGTCCTGCTGCACCTCGCCGCCGACTTTCACTTTGACGGTGTCGAAACCTTGAGCGACCAGTTCTATCGCTCGCCGACGAGCTGTTTCGAGGTCATACGCCCCCATCGAAAACCGGCTAGGGATGACAAGGCTGCGGCAAGCACCGCCGAGCAAATCGTATACGGGCCTGCCCGCCTGTTTGCCGAGCAAATCCCAGCAGGCCATTTCAAGTGCCGACTTGGCGAACCAATTGTGAATCGCCAGGGCATCCATCCGGGCATCGAGGGCTTTGATGCTGGCGAATGGGTCATCCGCGTTCAACTCCATCCCGACGAGTGCGGGTGCGAGCACCTTGTCGATCATCGACTGCACACCCCAGACGGTTTCGCCGCTCCAGCGGGGGGTGGCAGTTGCTTCACCGGCTCCTTCCAGGCCATTGTCCGTGAGCACCCGTACCACCACGAACCGCGACTCATCATGCCGCCCCAAAGCCGAGATCATCCGATGATCGGCTTTGAGGGGGATGCGGACGGGATAGGATTCGATGGCGGCGATGTGCATGAATTCATCATCCCAATCGTCGTCCTTTCGGGCAAGGCGAGAGAAGGCAGGGGCGATTGGCAGGAAAATGGTTGGCAGGAAGATAAGAAGGAAAATGCTTGACGAAGCTTCTCCTATTTTTCTGCCAGACATATTTCTGCCACCTTCTCTTTCACCGCCAGTTGCCCGCACCCGGCGGCGATGTCGATGCCCCGGCGCTGGCGGATGGTACTGGGAATATCGTGCTCGGCAAGGATGGCCTGGAACTGTTTGGCGGAGTCGCGGGAAGTTGGCGTTCCGTTGTAGTTGGCAATGGGGTTGAGCGGAATCAGGTTCACATGCGACGGCAGCCCTTGCAGAAGTTCTGCAACGGCAGCAGCTTGCTCTTCGGAGTCGTTTTGTCCCTCGATAAGTGCCCATTCAAAGAAGATTCGACGCTTCATTTTCTCGGCATAGTAGCGGCAAGCATCAATCAGTTTTTCGAGCGGCCAGGCTCGTGCTGGTGGAACGAGTCTCGCCCGCTCTTCCTGTGTGGCGGCATGCAGCGAAACCGCCAGGTTCACAAGTTGGCGCTCGTCCGCCAGGCGGATGATGCCGGGGATGACACCGACGGTGCTGAGGGTGATGTGCCGTGGCGCGAGAGCTAGGCCGGAGGGCTCGCAGAGAATGCTGATCGCCTTCATCACCGCGTCGTAGTTATGCAGCGGTTCCCCCATCCCCATCAACACGACGTTCCGCAAAGTGGGGCGTTTCTCCGAAACAGCCCCATTCTGCTTTCCCTGATCCATCAAAACACGATTGGCATGCACCACCTGCTGCACAATCTCTCCTGCCGTCAACTGCCGCACGAGCCCCATCTGAGCCGTCGCGCAGAATACGCATCCCATCGCGCAGCCGACTTGCGAGCTGATGCAAGCCGTCGCCCTGCCCCGAAAATGCATTAGCACCGTCTCCACTCGGCAGCCGTCGGTCAATCCCAGCAAGTACTTTCGCGTGAAGCCGTCCGCGGACTGAATTTCGCTGCATGTCGTCAACGAATCGGCCGTGATTGCTTCCTGAAGTCGAGTTCGGAGCGCCGCCGGCAACTCGCGCATGTCTTGCGGAGAGCTGATTCCTTCCCGATAGACAAACTTCAGCAGCCGTGCGGCATGGATTGGCGGAAACCCCCAGGAGCAGAGGAGTTGCTCAAGATCGAGACACGAAAGTGAGAAAACGTTTAACAAGGCAAACTCAAGTTGGAGGATCTACCCCTCCAAAAACCTCCGCACCACATTCCCCGTAATCCGGCTGACCGCGTCATCCACCAAAATCGAAGCCGGCCAGGTGATGCTGCCGACGGAGAAGACGGAGCCGCGGCCGGGGGTTTCGAAGACGACCATTTCGCCGCCGCCGTTGTCTTTGTTGGTCCCTTTGGCGAGGAGGTGCGTGCCGGGGGGAGAGCTTACGGAGCGTTTGTCGGTCTCGTGGCCCGATGCACCGCCTGGGATCCTCTCGTGGAGGGAGGCGTGGCCGAAAGTGTCGCCGTTTTTCAGGCCGGTGCCGGCGAAAACCCAGTGCGGGGCGTCGATCACCTTGTACGGAGCGGCGGTCATGATCGCCCGGTCGTCGTAGACGACGCCGAGCAGCGACGCTTCCGATTCGGCACGTACGTGGAAGCGGCTTTCGTAGGGGGAGTCCTCGCTGATCCCCTTTCCCGTCGGCGAGGCGGAAGGCTTCAGCCGCCGCTCGTCTTCGTTGCGATAGATGCAGGTCTGGCCGTCGAGAAATTCCACGTCGGCGTTCAGGCCGTTGCCGCCGAGGTACATCAGCTTGCCACCCCGCTCAAAGACCCACTGCTTGACCTTGTAGTACATCTGGCTCGACCAGTATTCCGGATGCGTCGTGGTGATGAGAATTTTGTATGCATCGAGGTCGAGCTGCCCGAAGTGAAGTTGCGTCTCGCCGTAGTAGTCGTAGGCGATTTTCTCCCGCTCCAGCCAGCCGAGGAACCGCCATTCGGCCGGAGCCAGGTGGCAGGCGGCTCGGCCAGCGATGGGGTCGGTTACTTGCACGTTTTCGGGGACAAAGCAGACCGGCTCGGGACGGTCGAACGAGAGGGGCAGGTAGTCGCTGATGCCGTAGTTAACGTGCGTGGGGTCGATGTACCGCCCGAGCTCGAGCCGGGCGTTGGCGGTGGGACTCGACGGGAGCTTGTCGGGATGGATGTAGTTGCTCCGGCCGCCGAAATTGTTGTAGGCGTTCCAGGTGATGTTCGAGGCCAGCACGGCAATCGGCGCGGTCGGCTGGGCGGGGGCGACAATCCAGGGGAACGAGAAGAACGCTCCGTTCTCGTTCTTGGCGTGGAAGTAATAGAGGCCGCTTCTTTCCGGCGCGGTCACCCACTGCTTGTGGTGCGGGCTGGCGTAGCCGAATTTGTTCCACATTACGCCGGTCTGCGTGTAGTCGCCGTCCGGGACAATCTGCACCGTCGCCCGCGGACCGTGCTCGTCGAACCAACCGATGGGACGGACCAACTCCTTCTTCCAGCCGTAACGCCAAAGTTCCAGCTTGTAGGCGGCGTCGCTATGCACGCGGAACTCCGCTGCCTCGCCACTCTTCACCCACTTCGGCCAGGCATAGCCGAGCAGGCCGTCCTGCAAAAGCCGAAAGTGGTGCGGCTCCGGCGTCGGCAGGGTGAGCTTAACCCGCTTGCTCCCATAGCCGTCTTTCGCGAGGACGACTTCATAATCCCCCGGCGGCACGTCGGCATGAACGGCTCCGCTGGCTCGGCTGCGGGTGGCGATGCTTTCTCCAGATTTGGAAAGGAGCTCGATGTCCACGCCGGAGAGGGCGATGTATCTGTGGTCGCTGACGTAGCCGATGAGCATGGGAAGAGTGGATAGTGGATAGTGGTTAGAAAAATTTCAGTCACGATTCTAGGCCGATTTGCTTGACCTGCTCAACTGGTATGACGCCGTCGCACAGGCCTGTATCATAAGCTCATCCCAGTCGCGAGGTTCTTCGCCCAGGTTGCCCGATGTCCTCCAATCCCTACGCCTCTCCTTCGTTCGACCCCAAGCAGTTTCAGGACTACCCCAGCCACCTCCCACCAGCCAATGGCTACGGGTGGGTGCAGCAGGTTCGCGTCGTGGCGATCTTGAACTGCGTGCAGGGGGGCCTGGAGCTTTTGCTCGGCTTGGGTTTGTCGGGAATGGGGATATTCGTCGGATTCATGATGCAAGCGGAAAGGAACAACCCCAACTTTAACGGCAACAACGCTCCGCCCGCGGGCGTGGAGTGGCTCCTCGGTGGCGTATATGTGGCCTTTGGGCTGATCATCCTGGCGGCTGCCATCCTGCGGTTCTACGTCGGCTACCGAAACTTCCAGTATCGCGGGCGAGTCCTGGGAATCGTCTCGTTCGTCTGCGGCCTCGTTTCCATGCTGGCCTGCTACTGTGCCCCCACCGGAATTGCCCTGCTGATTTACGGCCTGATTGTCTACCTCAATCCCGCCGTGCAAGCCGCCTTTGTGATGGGGGAGCAAGGGATGAAAACGGACGACATTCTCAATTCGTTCCTCCCCTATCCGCCGCAGACCTTCGGCCAGCCGCAAGGCTATCTCCCACCGCAAAACTACGGCCAGTCCCCCTTCGAGCCACCGCCTTCTCCGTAGAGCGGGCTTCCTAGCTCGTTCGCGACGGCCTGGGGAAGGCCGTGCTACACATCCCCCCGAAAGGCAAACCCTGATTCACTGATTCACAATCATTTTTTCCGGAACTTACGACGATTCACCTTTCCCCAACCCCTTATGTGAACATAAGTTCCGTTGATTCACCTCGACGCAACCTTGATTCACGCCCCCATTCTTGATTCACGATGAATCACGCGCCGGAGTCCCGCCTTCAAGCGGTCTTCGTCATCTCAACTCCCCTCGTCTCAAATTTCAAATCGCCTGTCCTTCCCTCCGCGCGCACCCTCTCCCCGCCCTACCCACACCTCTGCTATTAACTTGTCAAAGAACTCACCGGTGTCCCGCCGGCACGATATTGTTTTATTGTACACTATAGAGGCCCGAAAGCCAAGGGGGTGCCAAATTATTTTGTGATTCGGATTTGCCCACGCTTATCCCCTTGGGACTTTCGGTTCTTGCATTCCGGTATCCAGGGCTGCCTTAGCGCCTGCCCGTTGGGCCTGAGAGCCGCAAGAACGCGGCAACTTGTGTCAACCATTCACGCACAGTTGGACCCCCAAGATCGGGACGCGGGTCGTAATAGCAATTCATCTCGCGGTAGACGTGATCGTGAAGGGCGGCATCATTGGGAGCACTCGCCAATAGCTGTTCGATCTCCGTCGCCACGATCGAGGGATCGGCGATCGATTCACACCGAGAAAAGTTTCGGACGAGATCCGGCCAATCTTTTCCTTCATTACACCAATCCTGATGCATATACCCGCCGAATAGCTGCCGCAGATGTGGGTAGACGTCTTTTGGCATGGTGATTTGCAGGCGTGCGCAGTGCCATCAATGGAATACGCCAAGTCAACTTCCGCGTCACACCGCCAGTGCCTGCTTCGCCGTCGCCACCACATCCCGCAAGCAGCCGGCGTGGAATGGGGAGACGAGTCCCGCTCCCTTGGCAAGCTGCTGGAACGGGGCCTGGCCGCCGCGGGTGCAGAGAGTGTTGTAGGCGGCGAGCGTGCCGGCTGGGTCCCGCTGGGAGCGGACCCAGAGTTGCAAGGCGCAGGTTTGGGCCAGCGTGTAATCGATGTAGTAAAACGGGCTGAGATAGATGTGCCGCTGGAACTGCCAGAAGCCACCATCCGCGACGTGCGGCAAATCGCCGTAGTCCCGCCAGGGAAGATACATCCGCTCCATCTCCTGCCACATCGCATGCCGCTCGGCTGGCGTCGCCTCGGGTTTGGCATAGACGAGGTGTTGGAAATGGTCCACCGCCACGCCATAGGGAATGAAGAGGAGCCCTTGCGTGAGATGAATGCGGCGGAACCGCTCGGCGTCTCCCTCAAAAAACTTCTCCATGTGCGGCCAGGTGAGGAACTCCAGACCCATCGAATGGATCTCGCACGATTCATACGTCGGCCAAAGGTAATCCAAAAGTGGCTGATGACGACTGCGGTAGGCCTGGTAGGCGTGCCCCATTTCGTGGGTGAAAACTTCCACATCGTGCTTGGTGCCGTTGAAGTTGGCAAAGATGAACGGCACGCCATAGATGGGAAAGGCCGTGCAGAAGCCTCCGGGTGATTTCCGGTCTCGATTCTTCAGGTCCGTCAGCTTCGATTCGACCATCAAGCGGAAAAAGTCGCCAAGGTCTTTTCCCATCGCGTCGAACATCTCCTTGGCCCGCTCCACCATCCAGTCGTGGTCGCCGTGGGGGGCGGGATTTCCCTGGGGATCGTGAATCGCATCGTCCCAGAACATCAGCTTGTCGACGCCTAGGGCCTTCCCCTGCTTCTGCCGTAGTTCCACGGCGAGCGGAACCAAATGCTCGCGGACTTCGGCCCGGAATTGGTCCACGTCTTTTTCGGTATAATCAACCCGCTTCATCCGCTTGTAGCCGAGGCTGACATAGTTCTCAAAGCCAAGGGTCTGGGCCATTCCATGCCGCAGCTTGACGAGGTCGTCGTAAATGCGGTCGAGCGCCGGACGATTGTTGGCCGACCACTGAGAGCGGGCCTTCTCCGACCCATAACGGACGGAACGGTCGGCGTCCTCACGAAATTTCACGATGCTTGACAGGTTGTGCTTCTCGCCCCGGAACTCCACCTGGGCATTCGCCGTCAGCTCGCAGTACTCGGCTTGCAATTTGGATTCCGCCACGAGCGGCTCTTCGATGGCGGGGTCGAAGGCCATTACGTCGGCTTCCCAGAGTGCGAAAGCCTGCTGGCCGAACTTTTTTTCCAGCTCCACGCGGTAAGTCGCCTGCAGCAGCCCGCGCTTGAACGTCACTTCCAGGTCGGTGAACTTGGGGGCGATTTCGTCCCGGAACTCGCGGGCTTTCTTGAATTCCTCGTTCCCCGTGTCCTGATTGAACCGCAGGTCCACCAGCGCGCTCCAGGTTTCCAAACGACGGCGGAGATCGTCCCACGATTTGACGGCCGCCAGGCGTTCTGGCGGGCTGGCGGCATGGTCCAGGGCCTTCTGAATGACGGCGTATTCCTTGGTGACGCCGTCGATGGTCGGAGTAGGAACGTGAAAGTCGTCGATGGATTGAGGCATGGCTTTAAGACGTGATAGAAGATGAAATAGGGATAAGCATGAGTCTATCGCAGAGACCGGCCTACCGTCATTAACCCGAAGCAACAGAATGAAATTCCTTGAGCCGTGCCCTCCGTGTCTTCCTGTCCCCCTCTCATTTTCTTCCTTTGCCCCTCAGCGTCTCTGCATCTTTGCGTTAAATCTCCAGTCCCCACCGATTGAACTTCCCTGGAATAGCCGCCAGACTAGACGCTCCACTCGGAGAGTCTCTTTCATGCTCAATCGCTCCACGATTTTATCCACCCTCTTGTTGCTTCTGGTGTTTCTCGTCGGCTGCGGCGGAACGTCCGCCAGCGCCAAGTTAGCCAAGAAGACCAGCAAAAAGGCAGCTCCTAAGAAGGTTGAAGAGCCCTTCGTTCCACCCCCTCCGCCGCCGAAGGTCGATCAGAGTGCTTTTGCCAGTGTCGATGCCGCGATGGCGAAGGTCGAGGAGCTGGTGAAGAACCAGGACGAAAAGACAGGCAAGGAAATGCTCATCGTGGAGACCTGGCTGCAGATGCAGGGGGATAAAATCGTCCCCGAGCTATCGGCCAAGATTAAGGATACCGCCGGCCCGCTCCCCAGCCGCATCACCGCCTGCCGCGTGATGATGAAACTTGGCCCGACGGCTGCGACGCCCGTTTTGATGGAAGCAACCGCCAGCGAGCCGCGGGAACTGCGGGTGAAGGCCATCGAGTGCCTCGGCCGCCTCAAGCCAACCAGTAAGGAAATCGTGGAGAAGGTGATCGCCCTCATCGACGATCCAGATTTTGAGCAGCGGAAAGCGGCCCTGGGAGCACTGTCCAACATCGGAAAGCCGGCTGGCGGGGCCAAAGACCGCCTGCAAGCGATTCTCAACGATGGCGACGAAGACGAAACTATTCGCAGCTTGGCGAAGAAGGCCCTGAAGGCCGTGGACCCGCGCAAGGGACTGATGAACGCGTATTAACAGACTCTAGCGTTCAACTCTTGATCCCTTAATCTTGTCGGTCGACTCGACGACGACAACTTTGCGGCGGACGAATCGCCGCCGCACCAAGAGTCCCGCAATCGGCACAACGGCCAGCACACAAAAGATCGGCAAGGCGATGGCAAATACGGTCGTCGCGACGGAGAGAATCAATTCGAGCGTGGAAACGACAAAATTCCCCAGCCCCGCGGTGGTGAGTGTGGACGTGCCGCGGAGCGTGACGGTGCCGAGCTGAATGATGCCGGCGATTGAGCCGCCGGCGATGATGGCCAGCGTCCAGCGGAGGAATGGGGACATGTCGGCAACCATCGTGTTGGGACCGACCGTTGCCGCGAGCGAAATCGTGCCGGCCACGACGGCTGCGGGTGTGGCCATGGTATCGAGCAGATTGTCCAGCCAGGGGACATAGTAGGCGACGATTTCCAGCGACGTCGCCGCCAGGAAGCAGACGAAGGCGGGGGGCGTTCCAATCCACTCAAAGCCGCTGGAGAGTTCCAAATGCCCCGCCATCGAAGCCACGCTCATCCCCAGCATGGGCACGAAAACCCGAAAGCCGCAGGCGGCTGAGAGGCCGATGCCGAGACAGAGAGAGAGAAGGAAGTCCATGAGGATTATTCGTTGGGGGGAGGAAGTTCTTGATAGGCTCTCCGGCGGAAGTAGGAGGAGACGAGTAAGAGTACGAGTAAGATGGAAATCGGCCTAAATCCTACTCGTACTCTTGCTCCTACTCCTACTCGTCTTCCGACTTTGCATCACCCCGGCGGCCAGTTCATCGCCCGGCCCCCCAGCAGATGCAGATGCAGGTGCTCCACCGACTGCCCCGCATCGGGGCCGATGTTCGTAACGATCCGGTAGCCGCTCTCAAGGCCGAACTTCTTGGCCAGATTGCGGCAGACAAGGAGCAGGTGGCCGATGAGCGCCTGGTCGTCATTTTCCAGATCGGCGACAGACGCGACTTCCTTCTTGGGAATGACCAAGAGGTGAGTTGGGGCCTGGGGGTTCACATCCGCGAAGGCGAGGCAGAGATCGTCCTCGTAGAGGATTTTGGCGGGGATTTCCTTGTCGATGATTCGTTTGAAGATGGTTTTAGCGGGCATGGAAGTCTCCTGGGAATTTGGGCAGACTGGAAACCTGCCGCACGGACGCCAGCTTACTGTATTGCACTCAGATTTTGCTATGGTCGGCTCGGGACGGAATCCCTATTATCCGCAATCTAGCCTCGCTCGGGGTGCGCTTTTTGCTAGCGGCCGCGTGAGGCCGTTTCGTCAAGGAGGACGAACGTGAATACGCTGAAATCTGCAGCACTGGTTATCGTTCTGGCTGGCGTTCTGTACGGAGTGTACGTGACGCTGCATCAGCCGCCGGCTGAGCCTCCGCCTGGAATCTCCAAGGAGCAGGTGGAGCAGGACACCATTCCACCGGAGGTGGACTTCGGCACTGAGGGAACAGAGAAAGGCATTTCCGCGTCTCCCGGCCAGGGGGGCGAGGAATCCCCGCGCAATCTGAATCCAAAATTCCCTCGTGACGAGAAATACTCGCCGAGTCGCGAGCCCGGCAGTGCATTTGCTCCCCCGGAAACAATTGCCGAAACGCTGCCGCCGGGGCCCGACGCCGCGACTGGCCTTCCTGAGCAGCCTGCCGGTCATGAAGCCCCACTGTCCGATGGCAACCCGCGAGCTGGCGAAATCAATTTGACCGCGGCCAATTTCAAGCGCGATTGGATCTCCGCGACGTACCAAGTGGATGAAGGGAGATTCCGCGACGCCTTGCTCACGCTGACACCCTACTACCGCAGCCCCGATCTCAATCCGGAACAACAAGCGCAGCTGCTGGAATGGCTCGACGCCTTGGCCGCCAAGGTCATCTATTCCAGCGAGCATTACTTGGCCAGCCCGCACGTGGTGACCAGCGACCGCGAGCGGCTGGTAGACGTCGCTAGAAAATATGGCGTCAGCACCCAGCTCCTCGCCAGCATCAACCACGACGTCGTTAACAATCCGAATATTCTGGTTGTCACCACCAGGCTCAAAGTCGTCCCTGGCCCGTTCCGGGCGGAAGTGGACCTGAGGAGCAACGAGATTACGCTCTTCCTTGGCAATCTATACGCTGGCCGCTTTCCGTTTGCACTCGGCGACGAGCCGCCGGCACCTGGAGAATACCAAGTCCGCGAAACCAAGATGGAAAAGACCTACGTTGGTGAGCGCGTGATCGCCGCCGGCGATCCCAGCAATCCTTACGGCCAATGGTGGATTGATTTGGGTGACAATGTCAGCATCCACGGCAGCCCGGCGCGAAGCCAACCGGGCAAGGTCTTCGGCTGCATCAGCCTCAGCCCGCAGGACGCCCAAGACGTGGCCGCCATTCTGTCGGTCGGGTCCAAGGTAATAGTGAGGTAGGTCTTCCGCGACCAGCTCACGAGTGCCGCGAAGAGTTCTGATCGGAGCAATTAGACATACGGCACAGCAGTCCGCTTTTTGGCGGGGTCCGCGTCGTCTTTGGCCTGGGCCAGACGGTCGCATTCACGGACCAGATTTCTAGCTTGTTCACCAAGCATCCGCAGCTCCGCGGAAGTGGCAATGGCTTTGGTCTCAAGTTGTTTTCCGTCGGAATCGACGAGGGTAATACGGATGCTCATGAAATTCTTCGCTCAATGTTTCTACAGATACTAGAGGCAGTTTCAAAAGGGGTCAGGCACCTCGCGGTCGCGTCTGCTCTGCTGGCATTATCCACTCGTCGCTCGGAGCCAGACCCCTTTTGAAACCAGTTCTAAAGAAAGCGACTCCGACGCCGCTTACATTCGCTTCTCGACTTTCACGACGAGTTGATTGTTAACTCGGCGGACTCCGGTGATGCCGGTGGCCGCTTGTTCGGCGGCCTTCCGCTGATGCACATGTTGAACCGTTCCGCTAAGCGTCACTTCTCCCTTGTTGGACGAAACCATCACTTTGCAGGGGTTGGTAATGCCGCGGCCGGCCAACTTGTTCGTGATTTGCATGTTGATCTTGTCGTCTTCTTTGGAGCCCATAGTCACTGTCCTGATTGGTGGTGTGCAAGAGAGTAGATGAGATTCGGCGGCAGCGGATTTCGTCCGCTGCCCCGCCGATTTCGGCCCTCGAGTCAAAGCGCCAAGGGCCTGGATGACTGCCAAAGCGGGACAGACAGGCTGTCGCTTAGTAGCGGCGCTCGCGCGAGCCGCCACCACCGCCGCGGTCTTCGCGGGGCTTGGCTTCATTGACGGTCAGAGCCCGTCCGTCGTGTTCCTTTTCGTTGAGCCCCTTGATGGCCTCGTTCGCTTCGTTCGCGTTGCTCATTTCGACAAAGCCAAAGCCTTTGCTTCGCCCCGTGTCACGGTCTTGAATGACCTGTGCGCTCCGCACCGATCCGAACGGAGTGAACAGATCTTCCAGCGATGTGTTCGTGACGTTGTAACTGATGTTTCCTACGTAAAGCTTCATCCGACAAACTCCTCAAAGAACTGGCCCTGCAAGAACTTCCCAGGCCAAAGAAGAGGCCATTGGGTGGCCTGCCAGGCAGGGAGACGAAAGAGGAGAGCGAATGCTAAGAAACACGCGTCAGACCACAAGGGGCTGTCTTGCCTGCCTTAATCGTAGCAGTTGGGAGCGCGCGGGATAGGGCAAAAGTGCGGTTTTTATCGAAATGTCGTGAAATATTTTTGCGACATTTTTTGCTTTTTACCGCTGGCTCAGCTCGTGCACGAGGTCGTAAGGGTGGCACGCCCACGGCTTGGCGTGGGAGCGAAAGTGCGATTTTTCCCCAGTTCCAATCAAGAGAGGCTCCGGGAAGTCGCAAAGAACCTTGAATGGCTGGGCAATCACATGGTATTCTTGTGAAATCAGGACATCGTCGCGGCATGGCTGTTGGGGACGTTCCTCGCACCGCTTTAAGCGCGATTGTCAACGAAGTTGACAACCCATTTCGGCTGCTGAATTAAGGGTTTTGATTGCAGTGAGCAGGGCCAAGGTACTCGACAAAGTATTGCGAGGCACATCGGATGCAAATGTCCGTTTTGACGAATTGCGTCGCGTCTTAAAATGGTTGGACTTCGAGGAACGTATTCGTGGGGACCACCACATTTTTTCGCGTGATGGAGTCGAAGAGATTCTCAATCTTCAACCGCGCGGTTCGCTGGCCAAGGCTTATCAGGTAAAGCAGGTTCGCAACGTAATCGTCAGGTACAGATTAGCTGGGGAACAAGATGCCGAATAACCTTCGTTACGAAGTCATCATTTACTGGAGCGAGGCAGACGACGCCTTTATTGCGGAAGTCCCCGAATTGCCGGGATGTGCTGCGGATGGCTCGAGCTATCAGAAAGCGCTCGCCGCGGTTGAGGTTGTCGTCAAGGAGTGGATCGAGACGGCCAAGGAACTTGGGCGGCCGATTCCGAAGCCGCGCGGGCGACTGATCTACGCCTGATATCAGCGAATTGCAGCCGTTTGCGAGCGCTTTTTAGTTTAATGGGACTTGCGTTCACCGCTGGCTCATCTCATGCACCATGTCAACAAGTGCAATGGCGTTCTCCACGGGCGTTTGCTGAACCACGCCGTGCCCCAAGTTGAAAATATGGCCGGGACGATTCTCGGCTTGCTTCAGGACTTCCTTCGCGCGGCGGCGGATTTCCTCTTTCCCTGCCAGCAGTACCAGCGGGTCGAGATTTCCCTGAACCCCTTTGTCGTGGCCGACAGCCTTCCAGGCGTCGTCCAACCGCACGCGCCAGTCGATGCCGAATACCGTGCCGCCGGCTTCGGAAACGAGCGGCAGCAGGGCGGGATTGCCCGCGGCAAAGTTAATGACCGGTACGCCGGGAGTAATCCCTTGGATGATTGCCGCCACATGCGGCAGCACATAGCGGCGGTAGTCGTCGGGCCCCAGGCAGCCGACCCAGGAATCAAACAGTTGCACGCATTGCGCCCCAGCGGCAATCTGAGCATTGAGATACCGAGTAATCGCTCGCACGAACCGTTCCATCAAGGTTCGCCAGGCTCCCTCGTCCCGATACATCAGCGTTTTGGTATGCAGATAGTTGCGGCTGCTGCCACCTTCAATCGCATAGCTGGCGAGCGTGAACGGCGCACCCGCAAAACCGATGAGCGGAATGTCGCTGGGGAGATCGGCCCGGGTCAGTCGCACGGTCTCGTAGACGAAGTCGAGCGATTGAACATCGTCCAGTTCTAGCACACGATCAACGTCCGCCGGGGCCCGTACCGGATTGTAAATCACCGGCCCCTCACCCTTGGAAAATTCCAGCTCCAGCCCCATCGGCTCCAGAATCGGCAGCAGGTCGGAGAAGATGATGGCCGCATCGACCCCCAACTTCTTCACTGCCGTGCACATGATCTCGCTGCAGAGTTGCGGGTTCTTGCAGAGATCCAGGAAGGTCGTCTTTCCGCGGACTTCGCGATACTCTTCCATGTAGCGCCCCGCCTGCCGCATCAGCCAGATCGGCGTGACGCTCGTCGGCTCATGGCGGCAGGCCTTCATGAACGGGCTGTTGTACCACGGGGCGGTCTTATCGAGCGGGTCGCTGGCTGGTCCGGCAAACGCAACCTTCGCCCGTCGCTTCCGCGCCAGAATTTCGCCACTCTTCTCCGCCGCCGTCATGACGAGGGGACCCATCTTGGGATGTTCCGGCTCTACATCCACTTCGATCTCGCTGTCGCGGAGCATTTCGCTGGTGGTGGGGCCGACCGACGCGACAACCGTCCGCTTGAGACCGTCACGCAGTTTCTCAACAAGTGCCAGCTTCTCCGCCGCACGAAACAGATTGACCACCTGATGAGCCGAGGTCACAAGCAAAACGTCCCGCTCGCCAGCAGCCAGCGCGCGAACATTCTCCTCCAGCGGCCCCGTGTCGAGCGGCAAGTCCCACTGATAAATCCGCACGGGATGGACCCTCGCTCCACGAGCTTCCAGTCCCGCAACGAGGCTGCGGTTGGTGATTCCATATTCCTGCACCGCCACGTTTTGATTCGCTACCGGAATGCCGCCATCAATGGTCGCCAGAAGCTCCCGCCAGGTGTTCGGCTCGGGTACGCGGTGTGTTGGAGTCAGGCCAACTTCCCGCATGGCGGCCAACGGCTTGGGGCCGCGGACGATGGTGACAATGTCCCGTAGGGAATTGAGAAACCGCTCCCGGTCCACATGTTTTTCGACGGTTGCTAGCAGATGCTTAAACCCAACCCCCGTCAGGAAGATCATCACGTCGATGCCGCCGGTAATCAGCCGATTGGCAAACTCCACCGCTTCGCGGCTTTCGGCCAGGGGGACATCCCGCATGCTGGGGCTGACGTGCGGCTCGCCGCCGAAGCGGGCGATCATGCGGGCCATCTCCTCCGCGTTGCGACTTTCCAGGGAGGCGACCCGCAGGCCGGAGAAATTGGGGCTATCGGTGCTCATCGCTCCATGCTAATGACCGCCGCCCCAACACAACAGGCCAGCGAGCCCGAAGCGTAAGCGCGGGGAGTCTCCGCGCAAAAATCTAGGCCGGCAGCGGTCGCTCCCCTTTGGGGACCGCTGCCGGCCTTTCTCGCTGTGGTCCGGAAGAAACTTCGGCGACCGATCGAACCGTCCCTCCTAAGAAGGCCGGCCAACTCGTCCGCCGGGCCAGTTACTTCTTCGCCTTCTTGGCGGTCTTCTTGGTGGACTTCTTCGTGGTGGCCTTCTTCGCGGTCTTCTTCGCAGCTGCCATTGAAATGGCTCCTTGCTTATGAGCGTCCGATTCTCCAAAGCGACACAACTCGGGACGCATCTTCGAGGAGTATCGCGTTCAATCCGTTGTACTTGCGAAAGACTTTCGCAAGTCTTCTCACTTGCAACTAGCGAGCGAGCTTCCATGGATCCTTGGTCGAGGTCACTCGCATCACTGCTTGTGCTAACTCGATTGCGTTATTGAATCAGGAAGTGGCATGTTTCGTCAAGTGGAAAAATGAAAGTTGGAGCAAAGTTTTTTTGTGCGCGACGGTAAATGAATCCGTGACGAAGACTCGCGCTGGATCATCGCACGGACGAGCGAGTAGTGCGATGAGTTGATATGATGAAATGATTCAACTCAGTACTCCGTACTTAGTACTGGGTACTGAGTTCGGAGTACTGATTTACTATCACAGGTATTCTCATGCCACACCTCATCACTCGCCGACAATCTTTGGCCTGCACCGCGGGCCTTGCCGCTGTTCTCTTGAGTGATACGACATCGCGTGCAGAAGACGTTCAAACCATCGGTCTTGGCTTTAGTATCTACGGCATGAAGACATTGCCGCTCGCCACCGCCATCAAGACCTGCCGCGAGATCGGCTACGACTGCGTCGAGCTGCCGCTGATGCCTGGTTGGGCCGCAGACCCCGAAAAACTGGCCATTTTCGCCCGAAAAGAGCTGAAAGCGGCTTTGGAGAAAAGCGGCTTGCGACTCTCGGCATTGATGGAGAACTTGCCCATCCTGGGCGATGATAAAGTGCATGCCGCGAATCTACAGCGACTCACGCTCGCCGCGGAACTTGCTCACGAACTCTTCCCGAAGCAGCCGCCACTGATTGAAACCATCCTTGGCGGCAAGCCGGCGGAGTGGGAGGCGGTGAAGGGGAAAATGGCCGAGCGGCTGAAGGATTGGGCGCGGATTGCCGAGGAGAAAAATATTATTATCGCCATCAAGGCGCACGTCGCTGGCGCGCTTCATGCTCCGGCTGACGCCGTGTGGCTACTGGAGCAAGTCAGCAGCAAATCGGTGCGTCTCGCGTTCGACCAGAGTCACTTCGAGCTGCAAAAGATTTCTTTGGAAAACGCGCTGGACACTCTGTTGCCGCACACCGTTTTCATTCATGTGAAGGATGCCGAGGGGGACGCGGCGAAGTTTCAGTTCCTGCTGCCGGCGGAAAAGGAGAACCATTACGCAGAGTATTTCAAGCTCTTGGCAGCAAAAAAATACCACGGCGATGTCGTCGTCGAGGTCAGCGGACAGATTCATTCGAAGCCCGGCTATGACCCCGTTGCCGCGGCGAGGAAATGTTATGAGCCGCTGGCGAAGGCGATGAAGCAGGCGGGAGTGAAGAGAGGGTGAGGGGATAATGGGGTGAGGGGATGAGGAGCGGGCGGCCGAGTTCCGCTAGAATTACCGGTTAAGCTCTTCTCACCACCCACCACTCACTACTCACTATGCCTGCCAAAATCCTCATGCCCCTCGGCGATGCCACGGAGGCGCTCGATACGTTCTATCCCTTCTTCCGTTTGCAGGAGGAGGGCTACGAAGTCGTCGTCGCCGGCCCCGATGCCCGGCTGTACCACACGGTGCTGCACGAGATTCCGCCGGATAGCAGCATTCCGTGGGACATCACGCAGGAGCGGCCGGGGTATTTCATCCGGGCAACGGCGGCCTTTCGCGATTTGAAAGCGGCCGACTACGCGGGGATGTTCATCTCAGGCGGCAGAGCACCGGAATACATCCGCTACGACCAGGATCTGCTCCGCATCACCCGCGAAATGGCCGCGGCCGGCAAGCCCATCGCCAGCGTCTGCCACGGTGTCGAAATCCTGACCGCGGCGGACATCATTCGCGGCAAAAAGGTGACGACCGTGGCCAAGTGCAAGCTCGACGTGGAGCAAGGGGGCGGAACTTATCTCAACCAGGAAGTCGTCCTCGACGGCCGACTCGTCTCCGCCCGCACCTGGCACGATAACGCCCCGCTCATGCGGGAATTCTTGCGAATGCTCAGCAGCGGGGGCTGAAAACCCAAGCCGCTCACTTCGCAGCCACAAAGCAGCACATGGAGCGATAGGAAAGTGTTAGCCTCCGAGCCCGCGGCGGCGGCGGTCCGTCGAGGTCGGGGTAGACGTCGTAGGGGGATGCCGCGGCAGTGTCGATGAACAGCCGCCACTGGGTTCCCTTGGCCACAGGCGGGAGGATGAACTCCCGCGGTTCGTGGGTGGCATTGATGAGCAGTAGCACGTCGCGAGCGACCTTTTCGGGATCGTGCTCAGGTTCGGGACGCTTGAGCAGGGCAATGAGCGTGGCATCTTCTCCGGACCAGTCCACCGCGGTCCCCAGGGCGCTGAACCAACTCACGTCGGGGAGAGCCCCCTCGAATTTCGGCTTGCCGGTCAGGTAATGATCACGGCGGACGGTCGGCTGGGTGCGGCGGAATTTGATCAGAGCCTGGGCGAAGCGGACGAGATCCGAATTCTTCTCAATCAGCGACCAATCGAACCAGGAGATGTCGTTGTCCTGGCAATAGGCGTTGTTGTTCCCCTTCTGCGTGCGGCGACATTCGTCCCCCATCACAAACATGGGAACGCCTTGGCTGAGCAGCAGCGTCGCGAACATGTTGCGAATCTGTCGTTCGCGGAGGTCTTCGATGTCGAGCCGCTTGGTGAGGCCTTCGGCACCGTAGTTATCGCTGTAGTTGTTGTTGTCGCCGTCCCGGTTTCCTTCGCCGTTGGCTTCGTTGTGCTTGTCCCGATAGCTCACCATGTCATTCAGTGTGAAGCCGTCGTGCGACGTGATGAAGTTAATGCTGCAATACGGCGGGCGGCCCGAATGTTCATACAGGTCACTGGAACCGGCGAAGCGTGTGACCAGCGGGCCCAGCATGCTGCCGTCGCCGCGCCAAAAGCGGCGGACGTCGTCCCGATAGCGGCCGTTCCATTCGGCCCAGCGGAGGTCGCCGAAGGAGCCGACCTGGTATGCGCCGGCTGCGTCCCAGGCTTCGGCAATGACTTTGGTATCGGCGAGGAGCGGATCCTCGGCAATGGCCTCCACCAGCGGCGGATTGGGGACGAGGTGCCCATTCCTATCGCGGCTGAGGATGGAGGCGAGGTCGAACCGAAAACCGTCGACGTGATAGTTGTGTACCCAGTGCCGCAGGCAATGAAAAATCATCTCGCGGACGATCGGATGGTTGCCGTTGACCGTGTTGCCGCAGCCCGAAAAATTGGTGTACCGGCTGCCGCCGTTCCCCAGCATGTAATAGACCTTGTTCTCCAGTCCCTTGAAGCTGAGAGTCGGCCCGAGTTCGTTCCCTTCGCAGGTGTGATTGAAGACGACGTCGAGAATGACTTCCATTCCCGCGGCGTGCAGGGCCTTCACCATCTGTTTGAATTCATTCACCACCTCGCCCGGTTTGCGGCTGACGCCGTACCATTGATGCGGGGCGAAAAAGGCGAGGGGATCGTAACCCCAGTAGTTCTGCCGCTCCACCGGCTGGCCATAAATGCCCCCGACGGGATACTCATGCACGGGCATCAGCTCGACCGCGGTGACCCCGAGGGATTTCAGGTACGGAATCTTCTCAATGATGCCCAGATACGTGCCCGGATTTTTCACCTCGCTCGACGGGTGCTGCGTAAAGCCGCGGACGTGAGTCTCATAAATGATGGTCTCGGAAACGCTTCTGCGGAGGTGCCGGTCCCCTTCCCAATCGAAGTAGTCATCGACGACGACGCACTTCGGCGGCCGGATGATGCCGTCTGGCGATGGTTGAAAGTTACCGGCCAGGGCCTTGGCATACGGATCAATTAGCCGGGCTTTGCCGTCGAACCATTGGCCGATCTCGGGATTGTGCGGGCCGTCCGCTTGCAGGTGATAAAGCTGTCCTGCTCCGCAACCGGGAATGAAGATACTCCAAATGTCCCCCCAGCGGTCGGTATCCCGCGAAAAGGAAATGACTTCCGTCGGCTCCGTGTCTTCCACTTCATCGTAAAGCAGCAGCCGCATTTCCTTGGCGCTGCGGCTGAAAACGACGAACTGCACGCCGTTGTCATGGAGAATGGCTCCATACGGCAGCATGTGCGTGAACTGAAGTTTGGGATGGACGTGTCGCATGAGCATGGGGAGAGCCTCGTGCAAGTGCTGGGTGATTGCGACCAAGGGAGCCGACGCCGCGGATTCGTTCGCCGCGCCGGTCCTGTGTTTGTGCCTGCCATCACGAAGCGAAAGATCGGCATCTTCGTCCTCACCGGCATAAACCGCCCGTGGAAACGAACCGTCCCTTCGCCCCGATATATGGGCGCACGTTTATGTACCACCCGTTTTCGCCCGAGGCCTCCCGGAAAGCCAATATAGCTCGGAGTTTGCGCCGATTAGGAGCCACTGGCGCTAGTTGCCTAGACTTTGTTCATCCGCGTGAGTCCGCCGGTATGTTAAGCGATGCGGACTGCATAAACTGGCCGGAGAAGAGGCAGGTGGGAACCTATCTGATAAATCCCACCTGCCCGCAAGTAACAATCATGACTCCCAACTTCGTCCGCTAATTCAAGTCCGTCCCCACCACCCGGTCGGCGGCGTTGTCGAGGAGAGCTCCGAAGCCGAAGAAGGCGTCGGCTTCGGAGCCTCCCCAAAGGGTGTCGACCGAGCCGTCAGGAGCAGTCGAATTGAAGCCGCCAAGGCTGGCGAGCGTTGGTGTCGGGCCCCAGGCCATCAGCAGGGCGAGGAGGGCCGCATCCGCCGCGTCTCCCTTGGCCAGGCTGCCGCTGCCGGCTCCGTTGGATTCGT
>JBJXFF010000096.1:0-93871 GCA_046153945.1 Pirellulaceae bacterium | reverse complement strand
GCAAGCCGACATCGACTTCGATGCCCACTTCCTTTAACTCTGCGAGCCCTTTTCCACTGACTTCAGCGTAGGGGTCTTGCATCGAGGATACGACGCGGTGAACGCCGGCTGAGACAATGGCCTTGGTGCATGGCCCCGTCTTTCCCTGGTGGCAGCAGGGCTCCAGTGTGGTGTAAAGCGTCGCTCCCTTGGCACTGGCCCCAGCCGCTTGCAAGGCAACCACTTCCGCGTGCGGCCCGCCGAAGCGAGCATGAAAGCCTTCGCCCACGACCGCGCCGTCCTTGACGATGACGCAGCCGACCATCGGATTGGGTTCAACGAATCCCCTTCCGCGCTCGGCCAGTTCGAGCGCCCGAAGCAGATGGCGGGAATCGGCGTCGTTGATGGACATGGACGTGCGAGGTTAATCCATTCCCGGAACCCACAACTTGCTCTTCCCCCCGGCGGCGGGTGCCGGAGCGGCTGCGGCGGGGGAGCCTTGGTCGGGGGTCCAAAGGCCGGACGCGGGAGCAGCGGCTGGAGCACCTGGCGCTGCTGCACCAGGAGCCGCCATGCTGCCGTCGGGGCGGAGGATGCCGAGTTGGTAGAGGAGCTGTTGCAAAGCCTGGGCGACGCCCGGTTCTTTGATGTGCTTCGTGCTGAGCCGCTCGAAGAGCCGGCGGAACTCGTCCACCTCGCGCCGCTCGAGCCGTAGCGGGATTTCCGCCATCAGGTAGCGAGCCGGAGACTCGCCGGCTGCAACGGCCGCTTCCTGGGCTTTGTGGATATGCTCGATGGCCGCGTCGCTGCTGCCGCCGAGGCGAGCCAGCAACTCGTAGACATCGGCGAAGTCCACTTTCCCCTTGAGCGACGGCCGGCTGACAAGTTCGGGACCGACCTTTCGCAAGATACGGCCGGCAGAGTAAAGGATGCCGCGCTGGTAGACGACAAGCAAGTCTTCGTCCGAAAGCTTTTTGATGTCGAGGCGACCGAGACGAACCGGCGAAAGCGAAGTGATGCGAAGGCCGGTGGGGTCCAGCGTTTCCACGGTTGGCAGGCCGAGCGACTTGCGAATCTGGTTGAATTCCGGCCGCTCTTCCGGCTCCGCCAGGTCCATAAGCAGAATGACCGCGAGAGCCCGGGCTTGTAGCGAGGCATCTCCTGCCGCCTGCCGCAGCGATTTGCCATCCAGAACATTTTGCGGCAAATCGGGGAAGGCATTCAGCAAGACATGCGTGCGATGAGTTTCGAGCAGTTTCTTCCGCTCTGGAATCGGCATCGCGTCCGGCAGCCGCCAGTTGCTGGCGAGGGCGACTCCGAGACGGGTGATCTTGCCGGTGACTTCTTCTCCTTGGCGCTCACCGGGACCGATGATCGCCGTAAGCGCTGCGATCTTCGCTTCGAAATCTGCGGTCTTCAGTGTGCTGAATTCCACACGGGCCGACCGGTCGGTCTGTTTGCCGAAGAGTTGCAACTCTCCCAGGACGACCGGAATCTGCTCGGCGGTCATCCCTTCGGCAAACTGCGGCACTTCACGGTCGAGCAGCAAAAAGGCGGAGAGCGGCGGCACTTCGTTAGCCTCGCGGAACTCCGCCGGATCGAAGGGGACCGACTCCAGCCGTTTGTTCGAGAGGAGTTGTTCTTGCAGCGCCGGGATATCGGCCACCGCGAAGGAAGTCGTGATTTCAGGAATCAGGTCCTCGTCCGCCATCGGACTGAGGAACTGCACCACCGCTTCGGCTTCCACGGCGTCGTCGCGGGGAACGGAGGCGAAGGAACCATACCGACGAAAGGCCGCGCGAGCTTTGTCTTCCTGTCCCAGCCAGGCTCGGAGCGTGCCAATATTCTTCCAGGCTGCCGGTTCGTAGGGTTCCTTTTCGGTGAGCTCATCGAGAATTTCGACCGCCTTCAGCCAGCAGCCCATTCCAGCGGACTTCGTGGCTTCGGTCATTTGGGCGATGCCCGCCGCGCTCAGGCGGCCATTGGCATCGGCGGAAGAGAGACCTTCCAGCCCAAGTGCCGGCAGGGGAACGTGGCCGCTGCCGTCGAGTTCAATGAGGGCCTGCACCGCCCGTTGGTCTTTGCCGCCGGTGACGGAGGTTTGAAACAGCAAGTGGCCCCGAGCACCAAGCAGAATCCCCTGAGCCGCCAGTGAACGCCCCACAAACCCGATGGCGTTGTAGACCTGCGGCTGGAGCTTACCCTGCGAGGCTTCGAGAGCCGATTGGAGCGTATCGACCGCTTCCAGCGCGTCCCCCGTGGCGGCCTCCAGAATGGAAAGCATGCCAAGGCCGGCGGGATTGCTCGGCATGACCTTGAGCAGCTCGTTGATCGTCTCGCGAGCCTGTTCCAGCTCCCGCAGTTCGATCTGCACTTGGGCCTTCAGGAGCAGGAGGCAACCGCGGTCCGGCTTCTGCGCCAGCGAACGATTAATCTGGTCGAGTGCCGCCAGCCGCTGCTCGCCGGAGATCAGCTCCTCGATTTTGTTGTAGTCGTGAATGAGGTCGTTGCCGCAGCAAAACTTGACCTTCTTGTCCGTTCCGCAGGGACAGGGCTGATAGGGATCCAGAGGCATGTCAGGGCCTTGAGTTGCAATGGGAAGCGGCCACAGGGGGCGCAAATAGGGAATCCAGCATGGTAGCAGAGTGCCGAAAGATTGGGGAGCGGCACTGGGCTGGGGTAGTGCTACTGAGTGCCGGAAATGGCTAATCGTTGGGCGGGATTCGCGAGCGTGCTGAAGAAACTGGCATTGGGTCTGGCGGTCCACCAGGATCAAAAAGCGCTTCGCTGGCCAACTTGCGGAACTCGCGGCGTTCTTCCTCGCTGAAGTTCAGCGGAGGCAGCGCAGGAGGCAAGCCAGCGAAAGGCGGGTACAGCCACTGATAGCCAAACCACGTTCCGGCCAATAGGGGCGGCAACACCAGCACCAAAATCATCAGGCTCCGCAGGCTGTACTTCATAGGCTTAGTGTAGCGGGGACCAGCCCGAGCCGCAAAAGCGGCTCTGTGTGGCACAGGGAGTCAAGCGACTTGGGAACTCGCTATCGCTCTTCGACATGGCCGTCGCTTGATAGCCAGTGCTGGGCCATCAGTAGATGCTGCCTGCGACTTTGTCTTTCGAGGTGGTTGCTCCTCTCGCACTCAGCACTGGCTGACGAGATTGGTAGGGTGCATGAAGCGCAGCGGAATGCACGCGTGGGCGACGACAACTCTTCGGTGCCCCCTCGCCAGGGCGATGCGGATCCCGCGTGCATTTCGCAGAGCCTCATGCACCCTACGGCTCGCCTCTTAACCGCGGTAGTGGTGTCAGACCCCAGCCCACGGCGCAGCCGTGGGTAACGCGTCAAAGCCACGCAAAAGCCCCGGCAGGGGCGATAGAAGGATGAAATGACGTGCGGCGATAATCCATCGCGTGCCCCGAGTCGGCGGGGGTAACGCCGCGGATCGGGTTGTAACAATGCCACGGTTCTAACGCCCCTGCCGGGGCTTCTATGTGCTCATGCATGCTTACCCACGGCTGCGCCGTGGGCTGGATTCTTGTCGCCCCTGCCGGGGCTGGAATGCGCCGCTGCCGCGGCTGAATGGTACCCTGCCGCGGCTGCATCATCGGGGGACTTTCTCAGTCGAGCACAAATCGTTCGTCGTATTCAACTTCGTTGTTGTCCAAATAACGGATCAGCTCGGTCTCATACGATTCCTTCGCGTGGTACTCCTTTTGGCACGCGCTGTAGAGATCCAAATCCGGCAGCTTCGATTTGCTGACGGCGAATCCGCCGTAGCCGGTTTGCCAGGCGAAGCCCGCGCGGCCAGAAAATGTCTCGTGCACCCAGCCGGACGAATTCGACTTAATGTCCCGCACGACGTCGGCCAGAGCTAGCGTTGCGGGGAGCTGCGCGAGCAGGTGGACGTGGTCGGCAACCCCGCCGACACGAATGGCCACGCCTCCCATTTCGCGAATGATGCCTCCCAGATACGGGTGCAGCCGCTCCTCGAACTCCGAGTCGATCAGTGGTTGGCGATGCTTGGTGCTGAAGATGATGTGAAAGTAAAGTCGCGTGAAGGTGTGTGCCATGAGGGCCTCCAAGAGCAAAACGCAGGATGGAATTTCGCGCATTTTAGAGTCAGCGATTGGGCAAACGCCAGAAGTCCCGCCCCTTAACCGCGGCAGCGGTGTCAGAACCCAGCCCACGGCGCAGCCGTGGGTAGGCGGGCACACGGGCCAAAAGCCCCGGGAGGGGCGACAGAAGCATGGAATTGGGATGTGGCGATGATCCACCGCGAACCGTGTTGGCCGGGGTAACGCCAAGGGACACGTTGTACCGATGCCACGGTTCTTTCGCCCCTGCCGGGGCTTTTGGTGCTCTTGCTTGCTTACCCACGGCTGCGCCGTGGGCTGGAATCCGGTCGCCGCTGCCGCGGCTGGGTGGCACTTCTTCCTCGCTGGCGCTTCGGGTTAGTGCCAAAACTGCCCTGCTAACTTGTTGCGCTGCATATAGTTGCGTAATTATTAAAAATCTTTTGTGGATGCCTTGACGGTGTCATCGCGGAATGTGAACAATTGGACAAATACGAGTGTTCAGTTTTCAGTTGTCAGTGTTCAGTCTGAAAACCGAAAACTGAACACTGAAAACTTCTTTCCCCAGGAGCCTCCCCATGTCCACCAGCGCGAAAAAATGCCCGCCGAAGAATGTCAAGAAAGCCAAATACAAAATGGCCTCCCCGATCTCCAATGATCGGGCGGAGGCTTTTGTGGGGCCTCAGGCGGATTGTTTGCCCCGTTTTTCCGAGGTTCCGTCCGAGCTGGATGCGAAGGCGTTTCGGCTGGCGGCCCAGGGGATGACGCAGCGGGAGATTGCCAAAGAGCTGCATACTTCGCAGCCGACGGTGCAGCGGGGGATTAAGAAATATCGGCTTTGGTTCGGGTCAACGCTGCCGGAAGACCGCGGCGAACTGGTCGGCTGGCAGCGGTTTCGCGTGGCTGTCGAGGAACAGCGGATCTTTCTCCGGCATCAGCAGGAGCTGGCGATGGAGGAATGGCACCAGAGTCGCCAGAGCGTGCCGATGAAGCGGAAGCGGACCAAACTTGATCCACAGGGGCAGAAGGTGGACGGGATGCCGGTCAAGGATATCCAGATCGACGAGTGGGTGCAGCACCGGCGCGGCAATGCCTCTCACCTCAATGCGGCGGCGAAGCGGTCGCTGGAGTTGACGATGCTGGAGGGGGGCTACCTCGGCGTCCACAAACTGTCCTGCGACCTGGCAATCGACACCGACGAGCGGGACCGCTGGGATCGAGTCGTAAAGACCTATCAGAAGACTATCGAGGAACTGAAACGCAAGGTGACGGAGCTGGAAGCGAGGTTGGCTGCGGGGGTGGCACTGGCAGATGAGCCGACAGTCAACTCCGCTCAACCAATCGATGTGCCATCGGCTCGTCAGCCAGTGGAGCACGCCGAGTCGGCACTGGCTGTCCAAGGGCGAGCGACATCTTGCGGAAATATGAGTCCTACTCGCCCTTTGACTGCCAGTGGCACCCCCTCGGTGGATGAATCAGGAATCGCCCCAACGGCCCCTGTTGTGAATCAAACTTTGCCTGATTCAGAGGTCGCAAGTCCAGTCCCGAAAGCACCTTCTGGCGAGCGGCCTGATTCACGCCCGGCTGATTTTCAAAGCGTGAATCAGATGAATCACGAGCAGCGTATCCCTTGTTCCCAGGTGGAGCTCGGAAACGACGGGACCGACATCAACCGATCCGCCACGTCAGGGGGCCCTCCGTCTTTAGCGGCAAAGGTGAAGGAGGAGGGAGAGTTTGGGACGCTAAAGACTCCCGACCCCGTCCCTCCGCCTGAACCTAAATACCGCTGGGAGGATTCGTTCCGCCAAGAGGCTCTCGACTATCACTGCCTGAAGTTTGGTCTGCCGCCGGCGACGACGGACATGGCGACGGGAATTCCCGATCCGTTCAAGATGTCCCCGCGGCTCTGGATGGAGCGAGGGTATCCGTACCAGATCTACATCGACCGAGACATTCCGTGCGACCGCAGAAACCCGCTCGACACGATGGGCGTGATCAAGCTGAAGTGCCCAGTCGTGGTGAATCCGGAGGGGTGGTGAGGAAAATCCAACGAGCCGAAGCGGACCATCGCAAGCTGGCCGGTTATGTGGCACCGGCGAAAAAGAACGCTTCCCGGTTAGGACTCACCGGCCAGCTTGCGCTGGTCCGCTTTGAAGGCGTTACAAGGGTCGTTAGTATCAGGGGGCTGACGCCCCCCGCTCGCCTGTTTGGAGAACTTATGAAAACCGCCATCGCTATTGCCGCTCATCCAGATGACATCGAATTCCTGATGTCCGGCACGCTTATGCTCCTCCGCGCCAACGGTTACGAGATCCATTACTGGAACCTCGCCAATGGCTGCTGCGGGACGACGAAATATGATCGGGAGACCATAGCTGGCATTCGCCGCGAGGAAGCCATGGCCGCCGCGGCTGCGATTGGGGCGACGTTTCACGAGAGCATTTGCAATGACCTGGAGATCTTCTACGACAAGCCGACGCTGGCGAAGGTGGCGTCGGTGATCCGCGAAGTCGCGCCGGAAATCGTCCTCACGCATTCACCGAGCGACTACATGGAGGACCACACCAACACGTGCCGCCTGGCGACGACGGCGGCCTTTACCCGAGGAATGCCTAACTTTCCCGTCGATCCACCCAGGGGGTCAATCAATGGCAATGTCACGGTCTATCACGCCCAGCCCTATTCACATCGCGATCCGCTGGGACGTCTCATCGAGCCCGAAATGGTGGTCGATATCAGCGACCTGGGCGAGCTGAAAAAGAAGATGCTCAGCAAACACGCCAGCCAGAAGAAGTGGCTCGACGAGAGTCAGGGGCTCAATTCTTATCTCGATACCATGGCGGCTCTGGACGAGGAACTCGGCCGGATGTCCACGCTCTTCAAGTATGCCGAAGGCTGGCGGAAACACCTGCACCTGGGATTTTGTGGCGCAAAAGACGACCCGCTGCACGAGGCACTCAAAGAGAGAGTGCTGATCGCGCAGCGGGCTGGATAGGTTGAACGAATGGTCGTCGTAAGTTGCTTGCGATCACTCTGGTTCATTGCTAAAAGTTTCGAAGATTGATTTTCTTCGTCGCCTTTTCCGTTGTACCCGCATTGTCGACTTGTATTCCGCCACCTTCTTCACCACTAGCGCCGGCTTCAAAACTCCAATTCAGTTTGGTGCCGAACCGCGGCTGCAGGTAAGTCGTGACAGTCTGGTTGGGATTCTTTTGGCTCACGAAACGGATTTTCGACCAGAGCCCTTCAAATTCCTCCGCCACGGTATTATAGGTTGGAAAGACGTTCCAACTCGACCAAACAGCTAGCGTGCTTGAGGTAATCCCCGTTGAGTTCTCGCCGGAGACCTCGACGCTTTCGTCCGCAGTCTCGTCTTCGACATTGAAGCCAAAGTTTATAACGGTCTTTGAATTGCCCATAAGATCGGTGACAACAGCAAAGTCTTCCTCGTAGTTCATCTCGGCTTCGGTTATGTAACTCGATCCAAACCCCCATTCAAACGTCTGGCCCCAGTTGGAAACCACAGCCGAGAAAACTCCGTATTCCATTTGGTATGCAAACCCTTTGGTGACCACCTTCATCTTCTTCTTGCCAGCGACCGTTTCGATCGCGGCTTCAATGCTGTACCCGGAGTCGCTGACGTTTGTGGTCAGGTTAACGTCTTTTGCTTCAAAGCTACCCACCGATCGGCCAATCACGAAGTATTTTCCAATTTCGCTCTGCGGGCCGACGATAAAGACGCTGCGAAAATTAGAGACCCTTACGTAGAGCGTTTGTTCGCATGCCACCCAGGAGAACCACACATCCACCTTGCGAATCACGCGCGAAGTTCGAACGCCGTTCACGGAATCCACGATCGCCCCGTCGACTTCCAGACCAAACGTGTTGGAACCCTTGAGTCCAAATTCGTAAGTGAGAATCGCGTGAGCCAACCAATCCGTACGGTAGGCAGCCAGTCGGTCCTTTCCGTGATCGATTTGCGGGCACGACTCAACAGAAGGCTTTGCCCGGCAAACGGCTCCGTTCCCATCAAGTTGCTTGTCAACGGGTCCATTCACCTTTAGTTCCCGCAGTTCGCGCCACATTGCCTCAAGGTGCTCGGCAAGCGACTCGGGCATCCAGACTCGATACACTCCATCGGTTCCCAACTCAGCCAACTCCACTGGCTCAAATCCGTATGGTTCCCAGTCGCCCCAGTCTCCATCCCCAGGGCCAATGATCGTCGCCCGCACAGGAGTACCTAACAGCAAAGCCAAGATAAGGAGGACCGAAGTCACATTCAGGCCAAGGCGTGCGGCTCGCAGCATCGAGCCAACGACGTGAATCAAAGACTTTGTAGACATATTTTCCTCGTGTGTTTGAATTTGATTGAACGCAAAAACGCAAAATGCCCCGTCCCTTCGAATTGTGATTGCCCGCATTTGCGGCTAGTTTCTCCCGTACTACTTTGTCGCCTTCACCTCCTTTCTCCGAGTTGTGAACTCGACAATTAGGCCATGACAATCCCCACTGGCGCTTCGCTGGAGCAACATTCCTGGAGCTTTTTCAGCACTTCGTCCAAGACGGCATTGCTGGCGAACCGAGCCCACGCGGAACTAAGGAGGAGAGGCCAAAATAAGAACCAGGCGATTCCGAGGGCGACGAGTTGATTCCGCAGATCGCCGTTGTCCACGACAGCGACAAACCCGTCGCCGGTGGGGGTCAGCTCCACAGTCAATTCAAATACCAGTCCCCCAATCTGACGAATCACGCCCGTCAGTTTGGTCCGGAGCACGATGGTTTCTCCCCGGTTCGAACGTTCGGGAAGGGGATACTGCTGATTGGTTTCCAACCACGCGGATAATTCGGGGACGATGACTTCTAACGGACGGCTGGTGTGATAAACTTGGGTTTTCTTCATGGGATCCTCGCGGTGGCTGTGATATTGGGTGGAAAAATCGCATGATTTTCGCCTCACCAATTCAATAGCCATCGCTCGGCGGCCGCTGTTCCGAAAAATGCCAGGAATTTGACAATGTCCGGAGAGCGACCGGTTGGCGGTGATGAAGACGCTCGCATCGCGGAAATGCGCGAGTTGCTGGGTGATCCGCGAGAGGATCGGATCAACAGGCTGATCGAACTGGCGTTTCCATTTCTATTTGCCCGGTCACAACAAGCGATTTTTCGAAATTATTCTCGGCGGCAGTTTGTCAAACACACGGACAGCATCGTGCAAGTGGCGGTTATTGAGCTGTGGAAAAAGCTGAGGGATGGGCGTCTCAAAGTGTGGACGGTTCGCGAATTCCTGGGACTGGCAAACCTGGAGTTAACCCGCACGGCTATCGACGTCGCCCAGCGTGAAAAGAGGCTGGCTGCGGTCCTGCAACAGAAGCTGGAGCAAGACGGTTTGCCGCCGGAGGCCGCCTCGGCAAACGAAACGGACGACTATCTGGCAGGTCTGGAGGACTCCCTGCTTCTTCATAGGTCCGTTGCTGCCCTGCCGCAAGATATTCAGGAGCCTCTCCGGCTTCATTACTTCAACGGGCTCACGGTGCGGCAGGTGGGAGAATTACTAGGGGAAAGCCCCACGACCGTGCACCGGAGAATCGAGGAGGCGCGAAGCATCCTGGGGGGAATCATTCCCAATCCGCTTGAGCCTTAGCTGTCGGAAAATGATCTATGACGCAATCCCATTTGCTCCCGACCCCGCCTTCCGGTTATCGCTACGAGCGCAAGTTGGGGCGCGGCGGAATGGGGGTGGTTTATCTGGCGACGCAACTGGAAACCCAGCAGCAAGTCGCGATCAAAGTCCTGAATGATCCTGATTTGCGCAGTGACCAGTTGCTCCGATTCCGCCGCGAGATGCAGATTCCCGCGCAACTGGCGCACCCCCATATTGTCGGCGTGAAAGAAGCGAGTTGGGAGAACCCGCCGCATATTGTTTTGGAATATTGCAGCGGAGGGAGCCTGGCCGCGCGATTGCGTGGCGAAGGGTCGACGGTATCTCTCAACCGTCCAACCGTCAGTATGGAAAGGACTCGCGGCCAAGCCGACGATGCAGCCCAAATGGAGGCGAGGCCGCCCGTGCTGACCCCGCTGCCGATCATCGAAGCCGTCCAAACAATGATCAAAATTGCCGGCGCATTGGGGGCTCTGCATGACAAGGGGTATTTGCATCGGGACATCAAGCCCGCCAACATTCTCCTGGACGCGAACGGTATCCCCAAGCTCGCGGATTTTGGCCTGGCAAAGGATACGGACGACCGCGATGTCACCACCGATGGAGACAAACCGGGAACCTCTGCGTATATGGCCCCCGAGTTGCTCTCGCTTGACGAGACGGCAACTGCCGGTTGGCGAACGGAAGTTTACGCATTGGGGGCGACGCTCTACGAGTTGCTGACCGGCCTGCGTCCCTTTTCGGGAACATCAGCATCTGAAATTCGGAATAAAATCTTGGAAGGGCGTCTCAAGCCGCCGTCGGAGTTGCGTCCGGAACTTTCCAGTTATCTGAATGCCATTGATCTGGATACTATCTGCCTGAAATGCCTCGCCCACGAGCCTGACCAGCGCTACGTTGGCGCGAGTGAATTGGCTGAGGACTTGGAAAAGTGGCTGGCCAATCGGCCCATTCGGGCTCGGCGTCCGTCGCTTGGGTATCGTGTGCGATTATTCGTCCGCCGCAATCCGTGGTGGACTTTCGCCAGCACAGTGGCAGTGTTGCTAGCGGTTGCGTACGGCACCTGGTGGTGGATGGAGACGTCCCGCACGGTGGCACAGGTGGCAAAGTTGCGAGAGGAAGCGGAAGTACAGATCGAGAATCGTGAATATCACGAAGCCATGATTTTGTTGCGAGAGGCTCTAGCCCTCATTGGAAATCGTTCTTGGACGGCAACATTGAGAAGGGACTTGCAGCAACAAATCTTGGGGCTGGAGCCAAAGACTGTCTCTGCAAAGAAGCTAGAACGATTCAATTCATCTGTTCTCGCTATTGCCAAACTTCGCAATGACCTTGCTATTGAAGTAACACGAGGGAAGGCCGACGCGAAACGAAGTCTCCGCGGTGAAGAACTGAGAATTGCAGGCGAGTATGAACGGATGCTAAAGCCGTTTCGAGCATTGACGGACGGCAATTGGCGGAACGAAGTACTGTGGACGTTAATTCCGGAGTCAGATCGTCAGCAATTGATGATGGAGATCGACCAATTGCAAATCGAGTACAGCAATCTACAGCTTCGCGGCAGACTTCGTTCGCTTCAGCCAGCGGGATTCGGGGTGGTCCTGGCACAACGGGATGAGCCAAATCAACGCGTCGCCTATATTGACGAGGTGGTTAAAAATGGCGGAGCCGCGGCGGCTGGCTTACGGCCTGGTGATCGAATTATCGCAGTGGGCGACAATCTGGCCAATGCCTTTGACGGCGCGCAGGCGATTGCCAGCGCGTTGATTGGAGCGCCAAAGTCCAAGGTGGAACTTACGGTGATTAGCAATTCTCGCGCTCAAGTGGAAAAGCTGATGGTCGTTCGCAGTTCCGAGGGACGGGTAGGAATTGTACCCGATCAGTTCATTCCCCTTTGTATCGCAACCATCGAACCTGAAAGTCAAGGAGCAATCGCCGGCCTGAAACCCGGCGATCTCTTGCTGTATGTCAACGGCGAGCCGGCGGAAGGAGCAATCTCTCAGGATGGTAAACATTATCATTTCGACGCCTTCGCATTGGCGTTCGACCGGACGGCAGGGCCAAGCGTCTCGCTAGTTTTTTACCGGCCTCAAGACCAGTCGCTCCGCGTTGTGGAATTCCCCTGCAGGGACGAGGATCGCCGCGTCATGAGACGGTTGAACGCTGGGATTATGGCCCGCGTGATGCGAACGGAGGTGGGAGCAGCCGTGGCGGACCTGAGTAGCAGCCCCAAACCTCCGCCGTCTGCCGATGTATTGATCACCATGGTTGTCCGGCAACTCAAGCAGGATCGAAGAGCCAAAGGGGATTGGCCGGAAGATTGGGTCGAACAGGCATGGGACCTAACGCGGATTGATGAGATGCCCCACTTTCGCACCGGGCTCTTTTTACAGATGAAGAAGGACTTTCCAGCCGCCGAGCAAGAGTGGGAAGTACACCTAAAGGATATGCCGGATGATTCCGATGCCATGCTGAATCTGCTTTTTTGTCTGTATATGCTCAAGCGGGACTCCAGCATTGTGGAGAAGACGACTCGTTATATTCAACGACGGCCCCAAGATGAATTCGCTTACTTCTATCGGGGGAAAGCTCATGAGACCCTGGGCGACCCCATTGCCGCTGAGGCGGATTATCGACGAGCGGTCGCTCTGAATGGCGATTATCAATCTGCCAAAGATGCACTAAGCAAATTACTGGCCACCAAGGCGAAGAGCGAGCCAATAACTCCCAAGCCACCAGCAAAGCCGTAAGGGATTGTAATCTTTGCTCCGAACAGCTTTCTAGGCGCTCGTTCCAAATGTCGCCACTCCCCCCACGCTCCAGTTCGTTGCCGGTGCCTGAAACGCCGCCTGGCAAAGCTGTTCAAAATCGGGGGTTACTTGCTTCGCTTCCCGGCGTATTTCCCGGAGGAAGGCCAGCTCACGGGGACGGATAACCCGGTCGGAGTAGATGACCTTGAGCAGATAGAACTGCTCACCGGGCTGGATTTCGCCGTCGGTCAGGATCACTTTTTTCAGCACGCCGTAAAAGAAGTTTTCAAACGCTTCGGAGAGCGCCGGTACTCCCGTATAGAGTTCGACCAGCAGCCGGACGTCGTCCAGGTTGGGTGTTCCGTTGCGATAGACGTGGTCGCAAAGCTGCTTCAGTTCCCCGTCGTCGATTTTCTGGTCCGCCAGAATGTGCTGCACCACTTCGTGATACGTCGCCATGCCCCACCTCGGTGTTTCGCGTTGCGGTAATAGTTCCAACGAAACTCTAGGTCGTTCCCGAGGGAATGCAAATGAGTTTCTCGCCTGATTGGCCTGGAGGCGGACTTTGCCCACTGCGGGGTCGGCAGTAAGCTTGAACGAAAGACAGGAGGCACGAGCAGTGACGATTGGCCAGACGCGCAACATTTCAGAGTTCCCGGCAAAGCTTGGCTACCGGTGGCCGGCGGAGTGGGAGAGGCATGCGTCCACGTGGCTGTCGTGGCCCAAGAACCCAGCGACCTGGCCGGACCACTTTGAGCCGGTTCCTGGGGAGTTCGCGCCCTTTGTCCGTACGCTCGCCCAGTTTGAGCCGGTGAACATTCTGGCCGGGGGCGAGGCCGTGATGCGGCAGGCACGGGAGCTGGTCGGAGATGTGCCGAACGTCACGCTGCACGATATTGAAACGAACGATGCCTGGTGCCGTGACCACGGGCCGACGTTTTTAGCCAGGAGTCAGGGGTCAGGAGTCAGGGGGCAAGAACGGGCTCTCGTCGACTGGGAATACAACGCCTGGGGAGGCAAGTATCCGCCGTTCGACAAAGATAACGAAGTGCCGCGGAAAATTGCCGAGTTGCAAGGGCGGCGGCGGTTTACTCCGGGAATCATCCTCGAGGGTGGGGCCATCGACGGCAACGGATCGGGGGCGGTCCTGACGACGAAGTCTTGCCTCCTCAACCCGAATCGCAATCCGGACCTTTCGCAGCCGAACGTGGAACGGTATCTGCGCGATTATTTGGGAGTCAGCAAAATCCTCTGGCTGACCGGCGGCGAGATCGCCGGCGATGACACCGATGGACATATCGATCAAATCGCCCGTTTTGTGGGACCGCGAACCATAGTTGTTTCGCTCTGCGACGACCCCAAGGACGACAACTACGCTCCCTCGCGGCTTAACTGGGAGGAGTTGGCGGAGATGACCGACCAGGATGGTCAGCCGTTGACTCTGGTGCCGCTGCCGCTCCCGGCGGCGAAGTTTGTGGATGGCCAGCGGTTGCCGGCGGGGTACTGCAACTTCGTCTTCGCCAACGGCGGCGTCGTTGTGCCGCAGTTTGAGGATCCCGCGGACGCCAAAGCCATCAAGATTCTGCAAGAACTGCTGCCCGACCGCCGAGTGGTGGGGTCGCCGAGCTTGAGCCTCATCTGGGGTCTGGGCTCATTCCATTGCCTTTCGCAGCAGGAGCCGGCTTGATTCTGCGTAGATCGATTGCGCTATCGAGCTTTCTTCGTTTCCACTTTAGGAACGAGCAGGGCTTTGTCCGAAATGTCCTTGCGGCACCAGGCACCGGGCCAGCGGATGCATTTGACGGCGGTATAGGCTTGCAGTTTGGCTGCGGAGAACGAGGCACCCAGAGCCGTGACCGCGAGAACGCGGCCGCCAGCGGTGACGGTCTGGCCGTCCACCAGTTTGGTTCCTGAATGAAAGACTTTGACATCGGGGATTGCCGCTGCCTCTTCGAGCCCGCGGATGGGACGCCCTTTTTCGTAGGGGCCGGGATAGCCTTCGCTGGCCATCACGACGCTGACGCTGGGGCGCTCGTCCCACTGCAGTGGCGGGATTTCGTCGAGCTTGCCGTCGATGGTCGCTTCCAGTACTTCGACAAGGTCCGACTTCAGCCGCATGAGCAGCGGCTCGCATTCGGGATCGCCGAATCGGACGTTGTATTCCAGGATCTTGGGCCCCTGGTGGGTCATGATCAAGCCGGCGTAGAGCACTCCCTTGAAGGGCGTGCGGCTCCGTTTCATGGTGTGGATTGTGGGGACCAGGATTTCCGCCTCGATTTTGCGGATCATGGCTTCGTCAATCAGCGGCGTGGGGCAGACCGCCCCCATTCCGCCGGTGTTCGGCCCTTCGTCCCCGTCGAATGCTGCCTTGTGATCCTGAGCCGGCGGCAGCGTGACGATGGTGCGGCCGTCCGTGATCGCCAGCAAGCTGACTTCCGGACCGTGCAGCCGCTCTTCGATGACAAGTTGTTTGCCGGCGGCACCGAACTCCATCTGGCGGGCGATGCGGTCGATAGCTTCCAGGGCCTGTGGGCGCGTCGAGCAAACCACAACTCCCTTTCCTGCCGCCAGCCCGTCTGCCTTCACAACCAGCGGCACGTTCTCCCGCTCATCGGGAAAGCGGTCCAGTACAAAGCGAGTCGCACTTTCGGCATCGCGAAAGACATAGTACTCAGCCGTGGCGACATTGGCCGTCTGCAGCAGGTTCTTGCAGAAGACCTTGCTTCCCTCAAGCTGGGCCGCACCCTTGGAAGGTCCAAAGATGCGGAGTTTCTCGGATTGAAAGGCGTCCACAATGCCGGCGACCAAGGGAGCCTCCGGTCCGACAATGGTGAGATCGACGACGTTTTGCTTGGCAAATTGGACAAGTGCCGGAATGTCCTCCGCAGGGATATCCACATTTACCGCGTCCACTGCCGTTCCGGCGTTCCCCGGTGCCACAAAAATCGTGGCCGCGCGCGGGCTCTGCCGCAGTTTCCACGCCAGGGCGTGCTCGCGACCTCCATTGCCGACAACCAGAATATTCATCTTTCCCATGCCAAGAATATAACGCTTACGTCCATAGCGCGCGATGGGGGGAGGGGCTGCGGCACTCCTTCGGCATGGGGACCATGGAGGCCCCGGTCCCAATCGTCCAGCGAACTCACAAAGAAGTTTCTCGGCCACTTGTCGATAGCCGCAAGTGGACGCTACATTGTGACGTTTTGGCAGCGAAAGAACGGGAAATTGAATCGCGGCGCGGGTAAGAAGTCTGACGAGATTTCTTACAAGTAGGTAAGAAATTCCGGGAATGGCGAATTGGGGTAGTTGACAATTGCCGCGGCGCGCGTACAACTTAACAGAGGGTTCGTGAAAAATATCACAAAGTCGCCTTCGCTGGATGCATTGCGATATAAACCTTTGGCTGTCTTAGAGTTAGGTGAGGGGTCTCGCCAGGCGGCTTCTTATGGCTAAAAAACTTTCCGTGGCGGAAATCCTGGCGGCAGCCCGAGCCGAGAAGGCTGGCGGCGCGCCGCCGCCCGCTGCTGAAGCACCCTCGCCACCCGCTGCTGATACTCCAGCGGAAGAAGCAGCCCCGGCCGCGGAAGCTGCTCCAACAGCCGCTGCATCTGCACCTGCCGGTCCCAAGAAGCCTGCCGGCCAAATGAGCATGGCAGACATTCTTGCTGCCGCTCGCGCCGGTAAAGCCGGAGCCGCTCCCGCGGCACCTGCCGCCAAAGAAGCTCCCAAACCCGCAGCAGTTCCAAAACCGGCTGCTGCGAAAGCTGCTGCTCCCAAGCCCGCCGCGGAAGCCAAGCCTTCTGCCGCGGCTGCTCCTGCCGCCAAAGATACGGCCAGCATTCTGGCCGCCGCCCGCAAGGGTGCCAAGCCGGGTCCAGTCACCAAGGCCGAAGCGGCCGCCAAGGGTCAACCGGTCGAAGGAAAGAAGAAGCTGGAAGTCCCGCCAATGCCGGCCAAGCCCGATTACGCTCGGGCACCAGTTCCAGCAGCAGCCACAGCCACTCGCCGCACCTTTATGGCGAGCATTCTGGGTTTTGCTTTCGGCTCATCGATGGCGGTCGGATTCTCGTCGCTAGCGATCACGCATTTGATGTGGGTTTTGGGGTTGGCTCGCTTCATGTTTCCCAACATTTTGACGGAGCCCCCCACGCGGTTCAAAGTCGGTTTCCCCGACGCGTTTTCGCCCGGCCAGGTCGAAACCAAATTCATTCCACAATTTGGCGTTTGGATTGTCCGCTATGACTACGAAGGGCAGTCGATGATTTACGCCCTCAAGTCGGTCTGCACCCACTTGGGATGCACGCCGAACTGGCTGGAAGCGGAGCAGAAATTCAAATGCCCTTGCCACGGCAGCGGTTTTTACAAGGACGGGGTCAATTTTGAAGGTCCCGCCCCCCGTCCGCTGGAACGTTACGCGGTCAGTCTGGCCGATGACGGTCAGCTCCTGGTCGACAAGAGCCGTACTTTTAACCAGGAACTCGGCCAGTGGAACGACACGGCCTCCTACGTCCCCGTTTAGTCGTTTTGTTTGCCGCACCCTCGCCAGCCGAAACACACCCAGACGCCCGACCAACCAGTTCCCATGGCTTCCCTGAGCGAAATCATCCGCGAATCGCAAATCTGGAAGAGCATCTTCCGGCATCCTATGCCGGTGGACCGCCGCAATCGCGTGGTGGTGATGCTCACCAACTTCTTCCTGCATTTGCATCCGGTTTCGATCAAAAAGCAGGGAATTGCGTTGAGTTTCACCTGGTGCATGGGTGGAGTGACGTTCTTTTTGTTTTTGGTGGAGACGATCACCGGCGTCCTCTTGATGTTTTATTACCGCCCCACTCTGGAATGGGCGTTCAACGACATTTTGGCTCTCCGCGATGTCACCTCGATGGGCATCCTTCGCGAAATTCATCGCTGGGGTGCTCACGCCATGGTGATCACCGTTTGGCTGCACATGTACCGAGTCTTCTTGACCGGAAGCTACAAGCCTCCGCGGGAATTCAACTGGGTCATCGGTGTAATCCTCTTGCTGCTGACACTGCTGCTCTCGTTCACCGGCTACTTGTTGCCCTGGGATCAATTGGCGATCTGGGCCATCACGGTCGGTTCCAACATGGCCCGGGCGACGCCGTTTCTGGGCTATGAAGGTCCCGGCAATCAGCTCCTCAATATCGACGGCATTGACATGATTACCAACGCCTCGGACGCCCGGTTCGGCCTGCTGGGTGCTCGGTTTGTCGGCGAAGAAACGCTTAACCGCTTTTACGTTTTGCACTGCGTGGCAATTCCCCTGGCGGCAGCAATGCTCATGGCGATCCACTTTTGGCGCGTCCGTAAAGACGGCGGCATCAGCGGACCTTTGTAACGGACTCGGCTCGCCTAGATATCAAAACACATGCACGGTCACGTTCCCTACGAAACATTTCTGCATCAGATAGCGGGCTTCCTCGGCTCGTATTATCTGTTTTTGGCGCTGATGAACGCTTTGGCCGCCCTGGTCATTTGGCAATCGGGCAAGGACAAAGTCCTGTTTCGAGTTCCGGGCTTTGGGTTTCCCGTTACCGCCTCGATTGGTTGGCTGTTCGTTTCGATGATCTTTACCATCCTGGCCCCCATCGCCTTCAGTGGCCAAAAGGACTGGATGGAAGTCATCTCCCTGCCGCAAATGCTGCGTAGCGGCGTGAACCGCGCGATGAATCCCACCATTTACTCGGTGGGGACAATGGTGCTGCTTCTCATTTTGTTCTTCCTGCGTAAGTTTGTCGTCCAGCCTCCCGTGGCTTGGGGGCTTTTGAATCTCTCCGCCCTGCTGATGGGCATGTCGTTGACCGACCAGAATTTCGCGGCCATCGTCACCAAGCCGGACAACGTTCCCATCGTCGGTCTAGTTTTTCTGCTCGGCTTTTTCACTTGGCTCAGCGCTTACCAGGCGGTGCAAAACGACGAACGTCTGAAGCAGGGACTTGGGCCGCTGGAAAAGCTTGACGAAGAAAAGGTCCTGGTTTGGCCGGATCTCGTTTATACCGAGCTCATTTGCATGGTGGCCCTGACGGCTTTCCTCACGGTCTGGGCAATCAGCCTGCAAGCTCCCCTCGAAGAGCCGGCCAGCTCGGTGAAGACCCCCAATCCGTCCAAGGCTCCGTGGTACTTCCTTGGCCTGCAAGAGATGCTCGTCTATTACGATCCCTGGATGGCAGGCGTCGTTCTGCCGAGCATGGTCATCGTCGGCCTGATGGCCATCCCCTATATCGACTTCAACAAGACTGGCAACGGTTACTACACCATCGAGCAGCGGAAATTTGCCTACCTCACTTTCCAATTCGGTTTTTTGGTGTTATGGGTCACGCTCATTGTGATGGGTACGTTCCTGCGCGGCCCCAATTGGAACTTCTTCGGACCCTACGAAATCTGGGACGCCCACAAGGTGGAGGCCCTTAACAACCGCGACCTCTCCGAATTCTTCTGGATCGATTTCCCCGACTTGTTACACCTCGGCTGGAGTCGGCCCAAAGCGCCGGAAGGCGCATCGGAATTGACCAAGGTCGGCTATGCGATTTTCCGTGAGCTCCCGGGGATTTTGCTGGTTATCGGCTATCTGGCCATATTGCCTCCGATGCTCGTCGTAGTGAGCAAGTTCTTCCGCGACCTGTTTATCCGCATGGGCTTCATCCGCTACATGGTTCTCGCGAACCTGCTGCTGATGATGCTTCTGCTGCCGCTCAAGATGCTCGGCCGGTGGACGGTGAACCTGAAGTATGTGATTTCCATGCCCGAATATATGTTGAACTTTTAAGGTCAAAAGAAGCCTGGCATGCCCGCAACGGAATCAACCTGGCGTAACCAAGCGCTGCTCCACCGAGTCTTCGCCGTCAGTGGCGTCGTGCTCACGCTGACCACCGTCTGGATGTTCTACAAAGACCATGCGCGGAGTTGGAAAACCATCCAGCCCAAGGCCCTGGCGGTTGAGCAGAAAATGACGCAGTGGCGCGAAGAGCAGGTTAAAGCAACGGCGACCTACCAGGCGCACGAGGATTTCGAGAATCAACTCCGGATGGCTGAAACCGGAGGAATCGATGTTAAGTTGATTGAAGAGTTTATTACTCTTCTGGAAGATGACGCCAAAGTTAGAACCACCACGGTTTCCGCAAATTACTTGCTGAAAGATGTCGAAAAGCTCAACGACTTGCATGCCGAAGTCGTAGAGGCTCGAAAGGCGGCCGAGGAGGCTACCAAAGCCGCCGAAACGAATTCGGCCGACGATAAACTGCAGCAAGTTGCGACCGATGCACTTCGCATCTCGCTAAAGAAAGACGAGGCCGCCCGCACTCAGCGGAAGCGTATTGTTGCGGAATTAAAGGCCATTTCTTATAGCGCCAAGACTCGAGAAGACAAGCTGCTGAACGAGCGCAAGGTGCGCAACGGCAAGATCGACGCCGCCAAGGCCAATGTCGATATTGCCATTCGCGATCACAAGCCGACTGAGCATCTGCAAGCCGAAGTCCAACGCCTGATCGACGAAGAGCGCTCCGGCTATGCGGACCTTAACAAGAGCTATCTTCACGCGTCGGACTTCCGCAAGAAGCTAGATAAGTCAATCAAGACTATCACCTTGGAGGAAGAGGCCGCCAAAAAGGCTTCGGAGGCCGCACAGGCGGATCTAGTCCGACTGGAGACAGCATTTAAGGAAAAGCGGGAAACGTATTTCACTTCGTCGTTCCCCTTCCTCGGCAAGAAGATCCTGAACTTCCCCATTATCGACGCCTTTGGCACGACGCGCAAGATCGACAATTTATGGTCCAAGGATCTCGAAATCGGCTATGGCTCCTTCAAAAACGTCACCCGCTTCGACCGATGCACCACCTGCCATCAGGCGATGCAGAAATCGCTTCCCGGCGAAGCGACGTCCCCTGCCTATGTCAAAGAACAGAGGTTTGAACTCGTCATTGTTCTTCCCAAGGCCGAAGAGTCCGCGAAGAAGAGTACGGCAAGCGAAACCCCGTCGGCGGAGGCCCTTTTGGGAATCCGCTTTGCGAACGCTGGATTGCTGAATGATAGCGACATCACCGTCAAGTTCGTCCGTCCCCAGTCTCCCGCCGCCCGGGCGCTCATTCAAGGTTCCGGTCCCGGCGAGGTTGAAGGGAAAGAAGTTCCCGGCGCGACCATCCGCGATTCGGTCGCCGCCTTTGTCAGTGAGCCGAGCGCCGAAGAAGCGCTCTTTCCCAAGCGTCCCGGCCTTATGGTTGGCGACGTGATTGAAGGGATTAATGGAGATCCCATCCTGGGAAGTATTCGCAGCCCGGATCGTGTCGCCGCAATGCTCGCCGACCTTGTCGCCGAAGGGAAACCGATACGGCTCCAAATCCGACGCGGCCTCCCCAATCCGTACACTTCGCATCCGCGCTTGGATCTCTATATCAGCGATTCCAGCCCGCACCGCATGGCCACCTTCGCCTGCACCATTTGCCACGAAGGGCAAGGAAGCGCCACCGATTTCAAATGGGCATCGCACACGCCCAATTCGCCAACCCAGGCGGAGACTTGGACCCACGAACAAGGCTGGTTTGACAATCCACACTGGATCATGCCAATGCATGCCAAGCGCTTCAGCGAAAGTACCTGCCTCAAGTGCCACCATGAAGTCGTCGAACTGGAGCCAAGCGAAAAATTCCCGACTGCCCCGGCACCCAAGGTTGTTCATGGGTATGAGTTGATTCGCAAATACGGCTGCTTTGGCTGCCACGAAGTGAACGGCTTTGACGGCCCCGCTAAACGCGTTGGCCCGGACCTCCGGTTGGAACCGAACTACTTCGCCGTCGCCCAGGAGTTGACTCGCGGTTTGGCGAACCACGAGAAGAAGTTTGACGACCTGCTCAAGAAGGAACTTGCCAAAAAACTTGATGGCCGCACCGTCGCGGACGTACAGAAGGATTACCAAACCGCCGTCGGCAAGAAATTCCAATTTGAAGCGGAAAAGGCAGCTCTGGCAACTTCCACCGCGCCCGACAAGGACGCCAAAATTGCCAAGGCAACCGCGGGGTCAACAAAAGCGGATGAACAAGTTAAGGCGCTCGCTAAGATTCTGGAACCGGTTCGCAAGTCCCTTACCGCCATCAATACCCAGCGCAGTCAACTCACCCGCGTCCGAGAATTGTGCGAACAACTCGCGGCCCATCCGGAAGACAATGCGGCCCGCGCGGAACTGCGCGGCATTCTGGACGAAGATTCGCAGAACAAAGAGGCTGAATTCGGACCAACTCTCTCTCCCGAGGATCATAAGCTCGCGGGAATGTTGAAGGACGTGGAAGTGCCGGGTACGCTGCGCAAGGTTGGGCCTTCTCTCCGTTACATCGGCCAGAAACTCGATAATGCCTTCCTCTATGACTGGCTGAACAACCCCAAGAATTTCCGCGAAACGACGCGGATGCCCAAATTCTTCAACCTGCACGACCACCTCCAGGATTCCGAGGATGAAGAATCGCTGCATATCGCGCAGAAGCTCGAACCGATCGAGATTCGGGGGGTCATGGCGTTCCTGATGAATTACAAGCAGGATTTCGAGCCCATCAAGCCGCTGGAGGGAATGGACGCAGGGACGCCCGAAGAACAACTGGCCCGCGGAAAGTTCCAATTCGAGACTCGCGGCTGTCTGGCTTGTCACACGCATGTGGACTTCCCCGATATCAGCAAGTACCGCAAGCCCGAGGACATTGTCCAGGGTCCGGACCTCTCCAATATCAACCTCAAGTTCGCCGCCAAGCGCAACCCGCAAGGGAAGTCCTGGCTCTATAGCTGGATCAAGGACCCGACTCGCTACCACGCCCGGACGGTGATGCCGAACTTGTTCCTGAACCGCGAACTGCATCCCAAGGCCCCCAACCAAGACCCCAAAAATCCGGAACCGGATCGCTATTTCGACCCGGCCGCGGATATTGTCGAGTTTCTGCTCGCTCAGCCAGTCCCGCCGGAAGGGACCAAGTCCGCAGTTGATCTCCATTGGAAGCCCGTCCCGGAAGCCTCTAAGAAGCTGGCCGACATCCAGGGTGCAACAATGGACCTGGATGAACTGGTCCTCGAATATCTCCGAGAAGCGTTCCCAGCCACGGCGGAAGAGTTCTTGCAAAAGGGAATCGATCCGAAATACGAAGCCGAGCTCAAGGGAGCCGAAAAGGAGCTGGTCGTTCGCGGCAGTGCAGATCTGCTCCAGCAAAAGCTCCGCTACATCGGCCGCAAGACGATTTCCAAATATGGCTGCTACGGCTGCCACGATATTCCCAAATTCGAAGATGCCAAGCCAATTGGCACCGGCCTGGCTGACTGGGGCCGCAAGGATCCCAGCAAGCTGGCGTTTGAGCATATTGCCGAATATATGGAGCATCACGGCCATGCGAAGCCCGGTGCGCCTGATGCTCATGGCGGCAAGGATGCACATGCCCACCCGCCCGCAGCTAAGGAAGCTGCTGCCGGTGGTCACGACCATGAAGCCGCCGTCGATGCGACAGAAGCTGCCGAGACGAACGAATTTTTCCATCATCAGCTAGAAGCGGGAAACCGGATCGGTTTCATCTATCAGAAGCTTCAAGAGCCCCGCAGCTACGACTACAAGAAGACGCACAACAAGCGTTACAACGAACGTCTCCGCATGCCCCAGTTTCCCTTCTCGGTGGAAGAGCGTGAAGCGGTGATTACGTTCGTCCTTGGGCTTGTCGCCGAGCCACCGCGAGAAAAGTACCTTTACAAGCCTTCACCCCGCAGTGCGGCGTTGATTGCGGGGAAAAAAGTCCTGGAGAAGTACAACTGCGGCGGTTGCCACTTGCTCGAAACCGAAAAGTGGAAAGTCAGCTACGCTCCAGATGCCTTTGGCCAGCAAACGGCCAATCCCACGTATCCCTTCCTGCTCCCCCATTTCAATCCCACGGAGTTGGCAGCGCAAGGAAAGCCCGATGGCCGCGATGAATTGCACTCCGTCATCAGCGGAATGCCCACCTATTCTCCGGATGGCAGGCCCAGAGTTATTGATGAATCTGACGACAACGAAGTGCAAAATGGCGATCCCTATGACCCGGAAGCGGTGAAGTATGCTCTCGATCTTTATCGTCCCGCACTGATTGGGGGCGGCGTCTATATCACGGGCCAAAACCCGATCACAATTCCGAAGCGAACCATTGACGAGAGATATCCCGCAACGGGGGGTGTGCTCGCCCGGTACTTGATTCCGCGCGTGACACAATATGAGAAGCAGTTCAACCCGAACGCTTCCGGCTCCGAGGCGTTTGGCTGGGTACCACCGCCGCTGGTTGGTGAAGGAGACAAAGTCCAGCCGAACTGGCTGCATGACTTCCTTTTGGAGCCGTACACCATTCGTCCGGCGGTATTTCTGCGGATGCCGAAGTTCAACATGACATCGGCGGAAGCGACCGACCTAGTCAACTACTTCGCCGCCCACGACAACGCCAGGTATCCCTACGAATTGGCCGAAACGAAGCAGACTTCCAAGCTCGACCGGAAAGAGCAGGAGTATCGCAAGCTGGCTCCTGATGCGGAAGCCGCGGATCCCGGTCGGAGCGTCCGCTTCGACCACGCAATGCGAGTCGTAACCAATAACAACTATTGTGTGAAATGCCACGCAGTAGCCGATTTTGTCCCCCAAGGAAATGCGCGGGCCCTCGCCCCCAATCTGGCCGATGTTTATCGGCGGTTGCGGCCGGAATACACGCGGGACTGGATCGCCAATCCCAAGATGATTCTCCCCTACACCTCAATGCCGGTGAATATTCCCTATGACGCGGCTGCGCCCCATCATGGCGGCATCAGCCAGGAGTTGTTCCGCGGCACCGCCGAGGAGCAGGTCGAAGGGCTCGTCGATCTGCTGACGAATTTTGACCAGTACGCCAAGTCGAATACGAAAGTCAATTCGCTAGTCCCGCCGCCACCCTCCGCAGCGGCCGCCGAGACGAAACCCGAAGAGAAAAAAGAAGAGAAGTAGCAGGCCCTTCTGGGGCAAGTGCCTCGTAGTTGGATTTTTGTTGTCGCCCTATAATAACGAGTACCCACCACACCGCCGCCCGGCAGGGATTCTGACGGCTCACATTTGCCTGTTCCCCCCAATGATCGCGGGGAAAAGGTGCTAGGAGAATATCCATGAAGACACAATTATTGTTCGCCGCGGCCTTCGCTGTTGCTGCTTGTTCGGTCGGCCAGGCCCAGGACTGGGGAACTCTTAAGGCCAAGTTTATTTTGGATGGCAAAGCACCTGTTCCCGCTAAGGCCAATATCAACAAAGATGCCGAGGTCTGCGGCAAGCATAAGTTGGTCGACGAGACCTTCAAAATCAACGCCGAGACCGGCGCGATTCAAAACGTTGTAATCTTTCTGTCTCCCAAGCCAGGTGCTCCCAAGCCAACGATCCATCCCGACTTCGAGAAAGCTGCCGCCGAGGTCGTTCTGGACAATCACAATTGCCACTTTGAGCCGCACATTGTAATTCTCCGCACCACTCAGAAACTGGTCATCAAAAACACCGACCCAGTCGGCCACAACACCAAAGCGGACTTCTTCAATAACACAGCCTTCAATGACCTGATCCCGGCTGGCGGCAGCATCACCAAGACCTTGCCGAAAGCCGAGACCGCCTTCATGCCTTTGTCGTGCAGCATCCATCCCTGGATGTCCGCAAAAATCTTGATCCGCGACGACCCCTATGCCGCCGTTAGCAACGACAAGGGGGAATTAACTATAGAGAACATTCCCGCCGGCAAATGGACCTTCACCATCTGGCACGAAGGGTGTGGCTTTGTAACGAGTGGCAAAAAGGATGGCAAGGATGCGAAGTGGGCCAAGGGAAAGATCGACATTGAAATCAAGAAGGGTGACAATAACCTCGGCGAGATCAAGATTCCCGTCGCTGTCCTCACCAAGGCCAAGTAAGCCGATCGAAGTTTGCGGAAAGGGCCAGCTTATGAATTACCCTAGAATTCGATTCGCAATCCTGATGGTCTCGCTTGCTGCTGTCTCGGCAGGATGCGGACGTTATTCGGGAATCTCGGCTTCGCTCAATCAAGGAGAAGTGGATCAACTTCGCAAATCCTTGGGAGAAGGTGCTGCCGCCAAGGTGGAAACCGTTGCCGCGGCAGATCCGACTGGATTTGCCACGATTACGGGAAAATTTACGTTGGAGGGAACTCCTCCGGCGCAGGTGCCGTTGTCGGTGAACAAAGACATGGACGTTTGCATGCCCGGCGGCAAGCCCGTTTTATCGGAGCAATTGGTTATCGACTCCAAAGGGGGCATCAAGGATGTCGTCATCTTCTGCATCACGAAGATGCCCGTCGGAGATCCCAAATGGGAGCATCCGGATTATGCGGCGGCAAAAGCCAACAAACTTGTTTTTGACCAGAAACAATGCGTCTTCTTGACGCATTTAGTTGCCGCGCGGACGGGACAGACGCTGGTTCTGACGAACAGCGACCCGGTTGGCCATAACACCAACATTGTCGCCAAGGGAAAGGCCCTCAGTGCCAACGTCTCGATTGCCAGCAATGGCAATTCGGAATACGTCGTCAATGGCGAGTCCGCCGAGCCGTTCGACGTTTCCTGCGCCATCCATCCCTGGATGTCGGCGAAGATGATCACTCGCGACAATCCGCTCTTCGCGGTCACCAAGGCGGACGGCTCTTTCGAAATCAAAAATGTCCCCACCGGCGTTCCGCTCGAATTCAAGGTCTGGCAGGAGTCTTCCAAGTTCATTCAGAGCGTCAAGCTCAACGGGGCGGCTGCGAAATGGCCGAAGGGAAAGCTCTCGCTCAAAGACAAAGACGTTCTGAAGCCCGGTGAAACGCGCAAGCTCGATGTGACGGTGGATGTTTCGATGTTCGGAAAATAGTTGGCCAAAACCTATTGGCGACGGCATTTGTGCATATGGACGAGATCATGACTTCCCGTTGGAATTGGCGGCTTTGCCTGGCGGCAATTTGCCTCACGGCAGCCGGTTGCGGTTCGCCTGATGCCAAGTTCGTTCGTTACAGCACGTTCGCCCACCTGGCCGAAAAGGGAGCTGGCTACGAGCAAGGGTTTACCGAACAGCAGAAGCGGGATGTCGATAATATTCTCGCGGCTTTGTATGGCACTCCCGACGTCCCGGTGCTTCCCGCCCTCCCCAGCGCGGACATCACCAAAGTTGTCGACGTTTCCAAACTCAAACTCGCAGCCGGTCGAGTCGGGAGCGACGAAACGGGCCGCCCCCGCGGCCTTTACCGGGAGCATTGTGCTCATTGCCACGGCATCACGGGTGACGGCAACGGTCCGACTGCCTCTTTTCTCAATCCTTATCCGCGCGATTATCGTGCCGGCCTCTTTAAGTTCAAATCGACGCCCATCGGTCGCCGGCCACTCCATGAAGACCTGAAGAAAATCATTATCGACGGCATTCCGGGAACGGCGATGCCGTCCTTCCGTCTTCTTTCGGATCCGGAAATCGAATCCTTGGTCGACTACGTCAAATACCTCTCGATTCGGGGTGAGACCGAGCGGCAGTTGTATAACGGCTTGGGGCAACTCAACGAGAAGGAACTTCTCAGCAAGCCATCTGTCGAAGATGTTACGAAGGAGTTAAAGGAAGCGAACGGCGACAAAGAACCAACTCCCAAAGCGGTTGAAGAGAAAGTGGCGGAATCCACTAGGGAGAAAATTGAGGCCATAAAGGGGTATGCCGACGAAGTGGTCCAGAAATGGCTCGACTCCGTCGAATTGATGACGCAACCCACCGCCAAAGTCTCCAGCCGTAGTGAAGCCATGAAGGCCTTTCGCGAGGAACTTATCGCAGCCGGAACCGACGAGAAAAAACTGACCGAAGTAGCCCTTCTCCTGGAGTCGGAGCAGCGCGGCCGCAAGCTCTTTTATGGACCCATTGCCAACTGTTTTTCATGCCACGGCCCGACCGCCTTGGGAGACGGACAACTTGGCGACTACGACGGCTGGACCGTGGAACTGATTACCAAAGCGCCTACGCCGGCAATTATCAGCGACTATGAAAATCACGGCATGCCCAAACCCCGCAATATCCGCCCGCGCAACCTGCGGCAGGGTGTTTATCGCGGCGGTGTGCGTCCCTTGGACCTGTATTGGCGAGTCCGCAACGGCATTGAGGGAACTCCGATGCCCGGCAACGACAAACTCAAGCCGGAAGAAATCTGGCACCTGGTCAACTATGTCCAGTCGCTCCCTTACGAGCAGATCAGCAACCCGAACGACGCCGTGCCGGAAAATCGCCGCGAGCGGAACTGATTGGAATTAACGGCCCACGGGCTGAAAGTGCGACGAGGAGAACTACAGTGGGACGGTTTTGGAGTCTGTTATTCCTGACGGTGCCGATCTTCGGCGTCGGGATCTTTGCGTGGGCGATGTTGGACCTTCCGCCGATGAAAGGACACTGGCTGCCGGAGAATATTAATGAACAGGGCAAGGTAATTGATAACCTGTTCATGTTCATTCTCTACCTCACTGGAGTCATTTTCGTCATCACGGGAATCGTGCTCTTTTGGTTCTTGTGGAAGTATGATGCCAGTCAGAATGCCGAACCGGTGAAATACATGCACGGGAGCCACACGCTGGAAGTGGTCTGGTCGATTCTCCCAGCCGCTACGCTGCTCTTCATCGCCATTTATCAAATGAATGCCTGGGCCGACGCCAAGATGCGCCGACCCACGCTTCCCGGGTCGGATGGAAAGGTCGGAACGGCAGACGACATTTTGATGGCCCCGCTGGCGGAAGTGACCGGCCGCCAATTCGAATGGCGGATTCGTTATGCGGCCAAGGACGGCATTATCGGCACTCCGGATGATGTACTTATCGTCAATGATCTCCACGTTCCCACCAACGAGGAAGTCGTTCTCAAAATCAAAAGCCAGGACGTCCTGCACAGTTTCTTCCTCCCCAACCTCCGCCTCAAGCAGGACGTCGTACCGGGAATGAAGCAGCACGTCTGGTTCAAAACAACTCGCACGGGCGTCTTTGACATTGTTTGCGCGGAACTCTGCGGCTGGGGGCATTACAAGATGCGCGGCCGATTGACCGTCGAAAGCCGGGATGACTTCAATCGCTGGTTGGATTTGCAGTCGAAGGAACAGAATCGCGCGGAGTTTACCCCGACCACGGGAGAGGCCGAATGAGCACGACCACACTGGATACTCACGATACTCATGCTCACGGACACGCCTCCGGCATGTCCGTCGGCACGTTTATCCGCACTTACGTTTTTTCGCTCGACCACAAAATCATCGGGCTGCAGTTCCTATTCTCAACGCTGCTATGGTTTTTGGTCGGAGGATTGCTGGCCCTCGGCATCCGCTGGCAATTAGCCTGGCCGTGGAGCGACATGCCGGTCATTGGCCGCATGCTGTTTTCGGCGGAAGGTGGCCAGATTTCCCCCGAGTTTTACACCACGCTCTTCACCATGCACGCCACGGTGATGATCTTTTTCGTCATCATTCCGATCTTGGCAGGGGCGTTCGGCAACTTCCTCATCCCGCTGATGATCGGCGCGGATGATATGGCGTTCCCAACGCTCAACATGCTCAGCTACTGGTTCATGTGGCCGGCATTCTTCTTTATCGGAATGAGCTTCTTCTGGCCCCCCTATGGCGCTGGTGCCGGCTGGACATCGTATCCCCCCCTTTCCGTGGTGACGCAGGCTGCGCCAGGCAGCGACTGGGCACAGACGATGTGGCTCCTGGGTGTGACGATGGTCGGCATTTCGTCCATGCTCGGCTCGGTGAACTACCTCACCACGATCATCCAGATGCGGGCTCCCGGCATGACGATGTTCCGCCTGCCGCTGACCATTTGGGCCATGTTTATCACGGCCATTTTGCAAGCCTTCGCCCTGCCGGTTCTCACCGCTGCTGGTTTCATGCAGCTCATGGACCGCGTTCTGGGGACGGGCTTCTTCCTGCCGGAAGGATTGGTGGTTAACAACTCGCTCGCCGCATCAGGGGGTGGCCAACCGATCTTGTGGCAGCACTTGTTCTGGTTCTATTCGCATCCGGCCGTGTACATCATGATTCTGCCGGCGATGGGCATGGTCTCCGACATCATCAGTTGCTTCGCCCGCAAGCCCATCTTCGGCTACAAGCCGATGGTGTATTCGATTTCGGGTATCGCCGGCTTAGGCTTCATTGTGTGGGGACACCACATGTTCGTCTCCGGCATGAACCCCATGCTGGGAATGACCTTCATGGTTTCCACCATGATGATCGCCCTCCCCAGTGCCGTAAAAGTCTTCAACTGGCTGGGAACCATCTGGGGGGGCAAGGTGCAGTTCACCACGCCCATGCTTTTCGCTTTGTCATTCGTTTCGATGTTCATCATCGGCGGGCTCTCCGGCATTTTCATGGCCGCGACGCCCGTGGACATTTTCATTCACGATACCTACTTCATCGTGGCCCACTTCCACTACGTTCTCTTTGCGGGAACGGCGATGGCGGTGTTTGGGGCGATTTACTTTTGGTATCCCAAAATGTTCGGCCGCATGATGGACGAGAACCTGGGAAAGATTCACTTCTTCCTCACGTTCCTGTTCCTCAACGGCACCTTTTTCACAATGCACATCCTGGGAGCCGTCGGCTTTCCGCGGCGATTGGCGGACCCCTACGATTATGAGACGTTCCGCCACCTGTTGCCGATGAATCAGTTCATGTCCATCTGTGCCATCTGTATGGTCGGGACGCAAATTATCTTTGCTTTCAATTTCATTTACAGCATGTTCTACGGACCCCAAGTAGGCCGCAATCCTTGGGGCGCGAATAGCCTGGAATGGATGGCACCCAGCCCACCCGGCCACGGTAATTTCGATTTCCAGCCGATTGTATACCGCGGCCCGTACGAATACGGCTCGCCGGAGGTGGACACCGACTTCTATCCCCAAACCCAGCCGCCCCCGACTGACCCGAAACGGATTCACAAGCCGGAGCAGCATTGAGGAAATGACGAAGTCCCTGTGGCGAACGTCGAATGAATGAGCAGGCATCACTCCTGAAGCAAAGTCCCTGGCCCCACCGGCTGGCTGTGGCGCTTGCGCTGGTGACGTTGCCGCTCATCGGCGTGGGGGGACTGGTTACCACTTACGATGCGGGGATGGCTGTTCCCGATTGGCCGGGAACGTATGGCTACAACCTGTTCCTTTACCCGCTCAGCACTTGGTGGTCCGGTCCGTGGGACTTATTCGTGGAGCATGGCCATCGGCTGCTCGGTGCCATTGCGGGAATGTTGACCATTGGCTTCGTCATTGCCGTCTGGCTCGGCGATAGCCGCCGCTGGATGCGCGACGCTTCGCTCGCCGCCCTGGCCCTGGTGATTTTTCAAGGAGTTTTGGGTGGGCTGCGAGTTCGCTTGGACGAACGGATGATGGCCCTCGTTCATGGCTGCACGGGACCGCTGTTTTTCGCCTTATCCGTCTGCCTGGTAGAGATGACCTCCCGTTGCTGGCGACAGGCGGCAGTAACTCCAAAATATCCTGCCGGCCGCCGGTTTGCTCGCAATGCCACGTTGGCAGCCTGCCTGGCATACTTGCAATTGACGGTCGGCGCAGTGCTCCGCCATATCCCGCTAAGCGCTCCGCCGCAAGTATTTCGCGCGGCACTTTTGTTTCACTTGGTACTTGCGGGAGTATTAGTGGCACTGGTCGTGATGATTTCTTTCGCGACACTTCGTGGCCCTACAAGCCACTCGTCACTGCGAATTCCAGCAGCCTTCTTGAGCTTGCTCGTGTTAACTCAAGTGTTGCTGGGCGCAACATCGTACGTCATGAAATACTCCTGGCCCGCTTGGATGGATCGCTTCGGTTTTGCGGCGAGTTACGTCGTGCAAGAGCGGTCCTTCTCGCAGGGACTCGTCGTCACGGGGCATGTCCTCTGCGGTTCGTTGATTCTGGCAACGCTCACCTTGCTTTCGCTGCGGGCCTCGCGCCAGTTCGCGGCGAAAACCGCGTCCGAGCTCGGTTCCAATCTGACGCTCATGAGGGCCGCCGCATGAGCACCAGCACTCTTGCCACTCCCCGCCCGCGAACTGGGATCATATCCCTTGCTGTGGACTACGTCGAACTCACCAAGCCGCGGATTGCCGTGCTGGTGCTGGTCGTCGTCATCGCCAGCGCGATCATGGCGGCGTGGACGACCGGAGTTTCCGTGAACGGCTGGGCCGTATTCCATGCCTGCCTGGGAACCTTGCTGGTCGCTAGTAGCGCCAGCGCGGCCAATCAGTGGCTAGAGATTCGCCGCGATTCCCGGATGAATCGGACTGCCGATCGTCCTTTGCCGGCTGGACGAATTTCCCATGCAGGTGCGTTGGTTTTTGCGGGTCTCACTTTGCTCTTCGGACTCATTTACCTCGCTATCACGCTTCCACCTTCGGCGGTCCTATGGGCTTCGCTCACCTGGCTGCTCTACGTCGCCGTATACACGCCCCTCAAGCCCATTTCGTCCGCTAACACGGCGGTCGGCGCGGTTGCGGGAGCACTCCCAGTCTTTATTGGCTGGTCCGCGGTAAGCGAGTCGCTGGATATTCGCGCGGTGGCATTGTTCCTTACGCTATATCTCTGGCAATTCCCGCACTTCATGGCGATCGCCTGGCTGTACCGAGAGGACTACGCTCGCGGCGGCTACAAGATGCTGCCGGTGGTGGATCCTTCTGGTCGCCGCGCGGGAGTGCAAGCTGTGCTATCGGCTGCCGCACTCCTGCCCGTCAGCGCCATTCCCGCACTTGCCGCGCCCGGCTGGGGCGGGCCGCTGTATCTAGTCATCGTCACGATGCTTGGCCTCGCTCAGTTGCTTGTGGCCGCATTATTCCTCGTTCAAATGAACCGCGAGGCGGCCCGCCGGCTGCTGCGGATGTCCCTGATTTATTTGCCGATTCTGCTGGGTCTGCTGGTCATTGTTCCTTGGTTAATTTAGTTCATCCGATTTGTTGATTCGATCATGTCGCACGACGCTCACGGCCACGCCGCCATCAAGCTGCAGTATCAGCCGTCGCTCCCGCTGGGGAACGGCAAGCTCTGCCTGTGGCTTTTCCTCTCGACGGAGATCATGTTCTTCGCCGGGCTTATCGGCACCTATATAGTGCTCCGCTTCGGGGCTCCGCCAGGGACTTGGCCCGCGCCGCACGACGTGCATCTTGTTGAGCTTATCGGAGCCATCAATACGTTCGTGCTGTTGATGTCGTCGGTCACTATCGTTCTGGCGTTGGAAGCATCTCGCAACAACAATGCCGGATCCGCCAAGGCCTGGATGGTGGCAACCTTCATTCTCGGTTCCATCTTCCTCGGCGTGAAAGCCTACGAATACAAGGAAAAGTTCCGCCACGGCATCTATCCCGCCAAGCCCCACAGTTCGCTTTATGACAAGGCGGATCTCTACTACCTGCAAGCCTGCCGACAACGGCTCGAAGGGATTCAGAAGAATCTAACGGACCTGAAAGCGGCTGCGCCCGACGATTTTTCGGAGGCTCAGGCGAAACAACTCGCGCACTGCGAAGACGTGCTCAACAACCTGGTGAAATTCTCCGAGAATTCAGCCTCCAGCACCACCGATCCCCTCCGCCAGCAGCGGTCGATGGAGATTGTTGCCTCCGCGATCTATCCCCGGCAGCATACGTCCAATTCCTACGAGCACCTCGTCGAGTATCTCGCCGCCGAAGTGCCGGATCTCCAGAAGGAACGGAAGGAACTCGTCGGCCGCGTTTCCGAGCTGCGGAGCGAAGAGACGGCTCTTAAGGAAAAGTCCGGCAAGGGAAGCGACCAGGAAAAAACGGAGGCTAAAGTAAAACTAGATGCGGTGACGGGCCAGGTAACGGCTACGAACACACGCATCGCTGCGATCGATGGCCGCCTCGCCTTTCACAAAACACTCACGCCCGAAGGCGGCGAAGAAAAAGAGCACATCCAGCACGGCCTGAATGAGCATCACGATTATTCCTTCCTCCGGCTGCCGATGAAGATTCCCAGCGGCAATATGTGGGCCAGCACTTACTTCCTGATGACCGGATTTCATGCGATCCATGTCCTGGTCGGGCTGATTGCGTTCGCTCTCGTCCTCCCTATGCATTTAGGCAAAAAGCGGGCTCATGTTATCGAAAACATCGGCCTGTATTGGCACTTCGTCGATCTGGTCTGGATTTTTCTGTTTCCCCTTTTGTACCTGTTCTAGTATGTTGCTCGGCGGCTCCACTGCTGCCGCTTATTTCGGACATCAATCATGGAAAAACACGATCACGGCCACGACGATCACGAGCATGATGCCGGTGGTCATGACTCAGGAGGCCATGGCGGCGTCGGCAAGTACGTCGCCGTCTTTTTCGCCTTGTGCTTTCTGACGCTCATTTCTTACCTGGTCGGCAATTCGGCGACTCTCCGTGAAAAGACCCCGGGCATCATGTGGGCCATGATGATGGCCGTGTCCTGCGCCAAGGCTTCTCTCGTGATCCTGTTTTTCATGCACTTAAAATGGGAAGCGAACTGGAAATATGTCCTGACCGTTCCCGCCAGCATCATGAGCGTCTTTTTGATGCTGATGCTCATTCCGGACATCGGCTTGCGGACCCGCTGGTATGCCGAAGAGCGGTGGCTTTACGCACCCGTGCCCGGGGAAAAACATGAGGGTCATGATGCGGCCCACAAAACGGCGCATGAAGCGGACAAGCACTCCACGGGAGATGAGGGAAACATCTTCGAGAAGAAGACTGGGCATTCGAAAGCCCATCCCTAGTACTGACAGTTTCCCATGAATCCCCCGGCTGCGGTCCGTCTCGAGAACATCTCCCATAGTTATGGCCGGCGGCAAGCGCTGGCGGGTTTGTCCTTGTCGATTCTGGCGGGTGAAATCTTTGTATTCCTTGGCCCCAACGGCGGTGGCAAGACCACTCTGTTCCGCGTTCTCTCCACGCTGATTCCCCCGCAAGCCGGAGCCGCTCAAATTCTGGGTCTGGACCTTCGCCGTGACACCACCGAAATCCGCCGCCGCATCGGCGTGGTCTTCCAGGCCCCCAGCCTCGACCGCAAGCTGACGGTGGCCGAAAACATCCATCAGCAAGCGGCATTGTACGGCCTGTTCGGCACCGAGCTTCGCCGTCGCCGGGATGAGTTGCTGGATCAATTCGCACTTCGCGACCGGGCATCGGAGCGCGTCGAAAAACTATCCGGCGGCTTGCGGCGGCGCGTGGAGCTTGCCAAGGGGATGATTCACCGCCCTGAACTGCTGCTGCTGGATGAGCCGAGCACCGGGCTGGACCCCGGGGCACGGGCCGACCTGTGGGACTATCTTCGCCGCGCTCGGCAGGAAAGCGCTGTGACCATCGTCCTCACCACTCACCTCCTTGAAGAAGCCGACAAAGCTGATCGGATTGCGATTTTGAACGAAGGAAAGCTCGTCGCTCTGGACACTCCCGAGGCCCTGCGGAGCAGCGTCGCAGGCGACTTGATTGTGATCGAATCACCGGCTGCCGAGGAGCTGGCCGCCGGTCTGCGCAATCGTCTATCGCTGCCGGCGCAGGTGGTGGAGGGGACCGTGAGGCTGGAGACGCCAGGCGGACATCAGTGGATCGCGAGAATCGTGGAAGAATTTCCCGGCTGCGTCGGCGCAATTCGCCTCGGCAAGCCGACGCTCGAGGATGTCTTCATCGCCCGCACCGGCCATCGCTTCTGGCGGGGAAGAGAGGAGGCATCCCATGCCTGAAGCACTTGCCTTCCCCGAATCCAAGGCTGAAAGTCCCGCCTTATCGTCGCGTCGCAAATCCGAGCCGCTTGCCCTTCAGCCCTTGCGCGCCTCCGCTTCGCTGGCCTGGCGGGAAATTCTCCGCTTTTTCCGCCAGCCCAACCGAATCGTCGGCTCCATCGGCACACCGGTTTTGTTCTGGCTGCTCTTCGGCACCGGCCTCAAGCATTCCTTCAGCCTCTCCCCCGCGGGGGAAGATGGCGGCAGCTTTTTGGAATACTATTTTGCGGGGAGCCTGGTGCTCATCCTGCTGTTCACGTCGATTTTTTCGTCGATTTCGATCATCGAGGATCGCCGCGAAGGATTTCTACAGGGCGTGCTTGTAGCCCCCATTCCCCGTTGGTCGGTGGTGCTGGGAAAAGTACTGGGGGGTTCCTTCATCGCTCTGTTTCAAGGGTTAATTTTCCTGCTCCTCGCGCTAACCTTGCCGATCGAGTGGCGGCTGCTGGCAATCGTCGAGCTCATCGGCCTCTTAGCGCTGACCTCGCTCGCCCTCACGTCGCTGGGATTTTTCATCGCCTGGCGGATGGATTCAACTCAGGGGTTTCACGCCATCATGAATCTGGTCCTGATGCCGCTGTGGCTGCTATCAGGCGGCTTTTTCCCGATTCCTAAACTAACTGAGACTTCGACCTGGACCGACAATGCCTTGCACTGGACGATGCGGGCTAACCCGTTGACCTATGCCGTCGCCGGCACACGGCACTTGCTGGAAGGGGCTCGCCCCGCGGCTGCCTCGTTCACGCCGGATCTCGCCTGGTGCTGGGGAGTGACTCTGCTGTTCGCCGCCCTTACCTTTGCCGCGGCGACCTGGGTTTCCGGCCAGCGGACGCAAGGAGATTTGCAATGAGCAGAACACTTTTGGGCTGGCTAGCTCTGATGATGATTGTGATGGGGTCGATCGGTATCGCGCTCGGCTGGCGGGCCATGCAGACCGGTAAATCCGGCTCCTCCTCCGAACCCGATTACCGCAAGGTTCCCGACTCTGCCAGCGCCAAATGGCTGAAGGGGTTTACCCTTACCGAACGAAGCGGCAAAAGAGTCAGCAGCGACGATCTCCAAGGGAAGGTTTATGTCACCAACTTTTTCTTCTCCACCTGCCCCGGCCCCTGCCTGACGCAGAACAAGAAATTCGAGGAGATTCAGTTACAGTACGCCGACAAGGGAGTGCAGTTCCTCAGCATCTCCTGCGACCCCGAAGTGGATGATCCCGGTCGCCTGCGAGGGTACGCTCAGAAGTTCGACGTCAAGGGGGATAGTTGGTGGTTTTTGACCGGCGATCTTACTTACATACGCCGTATCGCCGCAGAGGTTTATGAAGTGATGCTCGACAAACAAACCCACACGGGCCATTTTATCGTGACCGATAAATGGGGAACTCGACGGGGAGCGTTCGTCTGGAATGAACCCGCGCAGATGACCGATATGAAGTCGCTGCTGGACAAGCTCCTGGTGGAAAAGAATCCGCCCCCTGTCGAAGCAACTCCTAAGGCGGAAATCAAAGAACCTGACGGTGATCCTGAGGAAGGAAAGTAGCGAGCGACAACTTGTCCGACATCATTCCCTTTCTGCCGCATGTGAACGCCTCGCTCAACGCGCTGGCGACGGTGCTCCTCGTTGCGGGGTACGTCCTCATTAAGCGACGGCACGAACTGGCGCATAAGGGGGTCATGCTGTCTTGTTTTGGCGTTTCGACAGTTTTTTTGATCTGCTACCTGACCTACCACTTCAATATCGTGGGGGGGAGCAAAAAGTTCCCCTCCAGCGAATATCCCGCGGCTGCGTTCGTCTATTATCCGATTCTGATTACGCATATTATCCTGGCAATTACGGTCCCTTTTCTGGCCATCGGCACGATTTACTTGGGGCTGGCGAACAAGCGACTAGGACACAAGCGGCTGGCGAAATGGACTTTTCCGATCTGGCTGTACGTTTCGGTCACGGGGGTCATCGTGTACCTGATGCTCTACCAGATATTCCCCTCCCAGGGATAAAATCGTATCATAGAGTTGTTATGGGCAAGCACATTTCCAGCCTGATGAAGTTGCTTCCGACCGCTATTGCGGTGGGAATCCTGCTTTTGCTCGTAAATGCGGCCGTTGCCTGTCCGACTTGCAAAGAAAACCTGTCGGGAGATCCGGATGCGGCGAACATCGTGCGTGGTTATTTTTGGAGCATCCTCTTTATGCTCTCCATGCCGCCGCTGATTCTGTCCGGCCTGTCGCTGTACTTCTACTATGAAGTCTGCAAGGCCCGCGCTCTGCAAGCCAAAGCCGCCGCCGAGGGAATGTCGGGAGACGGCGATGCGGGGCTCGAAGGGCACCTTTTGCAGGCCTAAGTCTCTCCCTCACGCGGGTCGTACCACTGGTCAAAGCCGATCCATAGGCTGCGCGCGTGGCGAAAGAAGAGAATGGGGAATATTACGACAAACGCCAGCGAACCAATGGTGAGCAGCGGTTCCCCCACGACCTTGTTAAACATCAAAACCGGATAGACGACGGCGGCAATCAGCGCCGTCAGCCCGTAGTTGATGTAAATCGAGCCCAGAAAGAACCCCGGCTCACGGGCGTAGGGTGCGCCGCAAACAGGACACTTTTCGGGAACGCCAAAGAGGCCGGAAAAGAGCGGCCCCTTCCCGCAGACGGGACAGCGAAGCAGCAGAGCCCGGCCAACGAGTTTGAGAAAACGACCCATGCTGGAATCGTAGGGGGCGGGCCGATTCTGGCAAGCGGGTGATGTCTTCAGTCCACCCATTGCAAAGGTTGTTGCCGCCAGTGGCGGGGGGTACGATAAACGGATGCTCCGCTCTTTTGGCAAATTCCTGCAGCTCCTCGCGCTCATCATTCTGCCCGTCGCCATGGTCATTCAACTCACGCGCGAGATGCGGGCGACAACCGAAGTCACCAACCTGAGCGTGATGCTGATTTTCCTCGTGTTTGGCGCCGTAATGTTCGCTTTGGGGAGAGTCATCGAGGGGTATGCCCGGTGAAGTCTCCCCGACTATTTATCGCCATAATATCTGCCGCAATCGCTTGCGGTTTTGCGATTTCTCCGGCGCTGGGCCAGATCTTTGAACGGCCGAGCATGCTCTCCCCCGCGGAAGTGGATTTGCTCGACAGCGCCGCCGCAACCCACCTGGAAAGTGCCAAGCGATTTTTGGCGGAGAAGCAGTGGGAAGAAGCCGTAGACGCCATCCGTCGCGTGATGGAAGCCGACGCCGGCCGGCTGGTGAAGGTGCCCGAGCAGCGTCCGCTGCCGGAGGGGTTTGAACGGCTGATTCCCGCCCGCGAATTCTGCCAGTGGCGATTGTCGGCGCTGGCCAAGGATGCGCCAGAGGCGCTCGCCCATTATCGCAAGTTGGTCGATCCGCTGGCGGAAAGGTGGCTTGCGGAGTTCGCGGCCAAGCGGGACGAAAAACTTCTGAAACAGGTCCTCCTGCAAGCCTTCGCCAGCAGCAGCGGAGACGAAGCGCTCCTGCGGCTGGCCGATGCCACCCTTGAGCGGGGCGAATTCGCCGTCAGTCGTTACTACTTGGAAAGGATACTGGGAACGGGAGCATCAAGTCTTAGCGGGGCATATCCTGATAGCGACATTCCGGCTGCGGAAATTCGCGCCCGCCTGGTGCTCGTTTCGATCTTGGAAGACTCCTTGGGGAGGGGAGCCAAGGAACTGGCCCAGTTCAAAGAGCAATTTCCCGAGGCAACCGGCCGCATCGCGGGAAAGTCCGGCAATCTGGCCGACACACTCACGGCTTTGCTCGCCCAAGCCTCATCCTGGCCGGCGGCAAAAGCATCCGAAGAATGGGGCACGTTCGCCGGCAATCAGGCCCGCTCCGGCATTGCCAAGGGGGACGTTGACATCGCCGGCAAGCCCCTTTGGACGTTTGCATTGCCGCGGCTGCAATCGGACCGGGAATGGATCGGGGCGGGAAAACTGCGAGTAGCGGAGGACATGAAGAGCCTGCTTTCGTACAATCCAGCCGTCTACGACGGCCAGGTGCTGCAGCGGCTGGATGCTGGCGGCAAGTCGTACATTACTTCGCTCAGCGGCAAGACGGGCGAAGTCGTCTGGCAAGTCGAGGAGGCTCGTCGCACACCGCTTCCTGGCGAAGCAGAGAAAGAGGACAAAGGCCCGCCGGAAGTCAGTGATGCCCACGAAGGGCTGACGCGGCACCTGGGAGTGGCCCGGTACACGCTCACGGTTCAGGGCCACAAGCTCTTTGCCCGCATCGGCTCGCCGGTCACCAGTCCATCGGCTCGTCGTTTGGAAAAGCAGACGCTCAAGGATCAGGGCTGGATCATGGGGCTCGATCTGCGGACGCAGGGAAAGCCACTCGACGGTTTTCCGCTTCAGCCGGAGTCCACAAGCTGGTCGTTTGAAGGAACGCCTGTCGCGGATGAATCGTATCTCTATGTTGCCATGCGGCGGATCGAGCAAGGCCGTTGCCAGATGCACATCGCCTGCTTCGATCTGCCGACCACCCCCCTCGGCGTTCCAGCCGGCGCCGATGAGAATTATCGCAATACCGGCCGGCTGAAGTGGCGAACCAAACTATGCAGCGGCACCACTCCCAGTGCCGGCGACATCGACGAGATTAGCCATGTGCTCCTCTCGCTAGATTCCGGCATGCTGTTTTGCAACACCAACCTCGGAGCCGTGGCCGCTGTCTCCGCCGATGATGGCCGGATAGCCTGGGTGGTGAAATATCCCCGCGCGGCGTTCCGCAGCGGCAACCCGGACAAGAACGAAGGACATTTTTTTCGGGATCTCAATCCGTGCCTGGTTGCCGGCGATCTGATTATCGTGGCTCCCAGCGATTGCGAACGAATCTTCGCCCTCCGCCGCGGAACGGGAGCCTTGGCCTGGACCACCGCGCCGGGAGTTGCCGCGGACGCGATGCATTTGCTCGGCTGCCGGGGTAACAGCCTGATTTGCAGTGGCGACTATTTGTATTGGCTGGACCTCCAAACAGGCGCTGTCCAAGTGCAATATCCAGCCCCTGCCGCGGACGGACCGATGTTTGCCTCGCCCAATCCCCGCGGCTTCGGCAGGGGCGTTTTGGCGGGGGACCATGTTTATTGGCCAACTCGTGAGAACATCCTGGTTTTTCACCAATCTCCCCGCAAAAGCGACGGCGGATACGCACCCCCAGGTATCAAGGAAATTCCGCTTTTTCCCCGTGGAGCTGTCGGGGGGAATCTGGTGATTGCAGAGGGTAAACTATTTCTGGCTACGGGGGACAAACTAATGGCGTTTGGAGAAGCCAATCCAATACCGAAAGCCGCCGAGGCGACGGAAGAGCCTAAGGAAGTACCCAAGGAAGACGCAAAGCCCTAGCAGAACGTATCACGCGTGCATGGCGCTTCGCTTATGCACCCTACAAACTACAAAGCTAACTCATGGAATCCGAAGCAGATATCCAGGCGGTACATCGCCTGAAAGAAGCCTATCAACATCTCACGACCGAGCTCGGGCGGGTAATTGTTGGGCAGAAGCAGGTCATCAAGGAGCTGCTGGTGGCGCTCTTTGCGCGCGGGCACTGCCTGCTCGTGGGGGTGCCGGGGCTCGCTAAGACGCTAACCATTCGCACATTGGCCGAGGCTTTGGCGCTCAAATTCAATCGCATTCAGTTCACGCCCGACTTGATGCCTTCCGACATCACCGGAACCGAGGTGATCCAGGAAGACAAAACAACGGGCAACCGATCGTTCCGTTTTCTTCCCGGCCCCGTTTTCGGCAATGTAATTCTGGCGGACGAAATCAACCGCACACCCCCCAAGACGCAGGCCGCGCTTCTGGAAGCGATGCAGGAACAGCAAGTCACCGTCGGCGGCCAGCGGCATGTGCTCCCCGACCCGTTTTTTGTCCTCGCCACGCAAAACCCGATCGAGCAGGAAGGAACCTATCCGCTGCCAGAGGCGCAACTTGACCGGTTCATGTTCCATGTCTGGGTCGATTATCCGAATGCGGAAGATGAACTCGAAATCGTGAAGCGAACCACCGCCGATCTGGAAGTGAAAATCGTCCCCATTCTGCATGCGGAGCAGATCACGGCTCTGACGCGGATCATCCGCAAGGTGCCCATCGCCGATCATGTGGCGAAATATGCACTACAACTTGCCCGGCTGACGCGGCGAAATGAGCCGGAGGCTCCGGACTTCATCAAAGCGAATGTGTTGTGGGGAGCAGGGCCGCGGGCCAGCCAGTATCTGGTGCTGGGGGCCAAGGCCCACGCGGTGCTGATGGGGCGGATGTTCGTCACCCACGAGGATATTCAGGCGATTGCCCCGCCGGTGCTGCGGCATCGCATCAAAACCAATTTCAACGCGGATGCCGAAGGGATCACCACCGATGATCTGATCCGCAAGCTGATCGAGCACGTCCCAGTCATCCCAGGCGAGGCCGCAGGTGGAAAGCCCCAGCTCTTTAGATCCGCGGACGCTGGCTAAGCTCAAGGGGCTGCACCTGCGGGCCAGGCATATCGTGGAAGGATATGTCAGCGGCCTGCATCGCAGCCCCTATCACGGCTTCTCCATCGAATTCGCCGAACATCGCGAGTACGCGCCGGGGGACGACCTGCGCTATGTCGATTGGAAAGTCTTCGGCCGGACCGACAAGTTCTACCTCAAGCAGTACGAGGACGAGACGAACCTCCTCTGCTACCTCGTGCTCGACGTTAGCGAGAGCATGACCTACCGCAGCAGCCCGGCGGCACTCTCGAAACTGGAATATGCCCAGGCCCTGGCGGCTTCGGTCGCGTGGTTAGTCTTGGAACAGCAGGATGCGGCTGGGCTGGTGACGTTTGACAGCCAAATCCGCACGCTGCTGCGGCCGGCGAGCAACACATCCCACCTCAAGCAAATGATTCAGGTGATGGAAACAGCCACTCCCGGCAAAAAGACGGCTGCCGGGCCGATTTTTCATGAACTTGCGGAGAGGCTGAAGAAGCGCGGCGTGGTGATGATTTTCAGTGACTTCTTTGACAACGTGAATTCGCTGCTCGCGGGACTCAAGCACTTTCATCATCGGCGGCACGACGTGGTGCTGCTGCATGTGCTCGACCCGGCGGAGCTTGATTTTCCATTCCAGCGGCCGACGCAGTTTCAGGGGCTCGAGGAATTTCCGGATGTAATGACCGATCCGCAATCGCTCCGGCGTGCGTACTTGAAGGAACTGGGCATCTTTCAGCAGAAGCTGCGGGAAGGCTGCCGTACGATGAACATGGATTATGAACTGATGCGGACCGACCGGCCGCTCGATGCCGCTTTGCGGAGCTTCCTGGCCGGGCGCATGGCAAGGATGAAGTAATGCAGTTAGAGGGACAGCTACTGGCGATGTGGCAACTCGGGAGCAGCTCAATGCTCTTGTGGGGGCTCGCCGCTGCGCTGCCGATTCTGATTCACCTCTGGAGCCGACGCCGCTATCAGCAGGTGCCGTGGGCGGCGATGGAGTTCGTGCTGGCGGCGATGCGGCGCAATGCCCGCCGCATTCAGCTCGAACAGTGGTTGCTGCTTGCCATCCGCACGTTGATCGTCATCTTGTTTGCCTTGGCCTTGGCCGACCCTGCCTTTTCCCTCATCTCTTCTTGGACCGGAGGAAGCAGCGGCGGCCAGTCGCACATCCTGCTCGTGCTCGACGGCTCGTATTCGATGGACTATCGCAAGGGAGAGAAATCCCTGTTCGAGTCTGCCAAGGAGATGGCGGGGCAAATGATTTCACAAGGTCGCCAAGGGGACGGATATACGCTTTTGCTCATGGGGGAACCGCCTCGGACTATTATCGGGGAGCCCGCATTTGCTCCGCAGGACGTGCAAGAGGAATTGGCTGCTTTGCAATTGCCGCATGGCGGAGCAAATCTGGCCGCGTCGCTGGCCGACGTGGAAACCATCCTTCGCCAGGCTCAGGAAAGTGAGCCGCGATTGTCGCAGCGGCAGGTGATTTTTTTCACGGACCTCGGCAAGACCACCTGGGGTGATGCTGCCTCCGCCGACTGCCGTGAGCGGCTGGGAAGAATTGCCGAAATGGCGAGGCTGTCCCTCGTGGACCTTGGCGAACCAGGAGAAGAGAATCTTGCCGTCACACGTCTCGAAGCGGACCAGCCGATTTCCACATTGACGAGCGAAACCACCTTCCGCGCCGAAATTCAAAGTTTCAGCAGCCAGGACCACCCCCGGCAGTCCGTGGAGTTCTTCGTGGATGGCGTGCGGGTTGCCGAGCAGCCCGTGGATTTAACTGCCGGAGGCAGAGCCGGAGCGACATTTTCGTACAAGTTTGAAACGGCTGGGGAACATGCCGTGGAATGTCGTCTCGCGGGAGATGCCCTGCCGCTCGATAACCACCGCTGGCTCAGCGTTCCGGTCCGGGAGGCGATTCGGGTCCTCTGCATTCACGGCAAGCCGGGCGAGTCGCGGTATGTCGCTCTTGCCTTGGAACCTCGGAAGGATAACAAGCCGCGAATCCGCGTGGAGCAGGCTCCGGAAAGCACGCTCTTAGAGTCCGACTTGAAGCAGTACGACGGCATCTTTCTCTGCAACGTCGGCCGCTTCAGCCGTGATGAAGCCCAGATTCTGGGCAAGTATTTGCATTCCGGCGGCGGACTGGTGTTCTTTCTCGGAGACCAGGTGCAGAGCGAGAACTACAACCAGGAACTGGCGAGTGACGATGCAGCCAAACGGGTTCTGCCGGCGAAACTGGGCGTTGTGTCGAAGGAGGCCGTTTATCAGCTCGATCCACTCAACTTCCGGCATCCGATTGTCGCGCCGTTTGAAGGTTTTAAGAATGCCGGCCTGACCACGACGCCGATTTGGAAATACATCCAGCTCAAGCCCTTCCCCGAGGCCAAGACCGCTTTGGCGTTTCTCGGCGGCGAAGCGGCGATTGTTGAAGAGAAATTGCAAAAGGGACGAAGCATCATTTTTGCCACGGCGGCTTCGCCGGAGTCACTGGATGCAACTTCGCGAACCCCTTGGACGGCCATCTCTTCCTGGCCCAGCTTCATGCCGCTGGTGCAAGAGATGTTGCAATACGCCATCAACCGTCGCGATGAAGGGAGGAATCTGCAGGTCGGAGACGATCTGGTCGGATCATTCCCCGCAACTCCGCCCCAGACGCCACTCTCGATGCTGCTGCCGGATGGCCGGAACGAGCGGCTCTCGTTTGTGGCGAAGGGAGATGAGTCCCTCTGGAGCTATTCCGGTGGCTCGATGAGCGGCGCGTATGAAGCGCGGCTTGGCACTCCCGCCAAGGCGTCACAGAAATTCGCCCTCAACGTCAACACGCGGGAAAGCGATCTCGAACGGCTGCCGGCTGATCTGCTGCCGAGTCAATTCAACTTGGACGTTCAGGGAGACAGCGGGTCCCCAGCAATCTTGCCGGGATCGACCGCGTCCTTCTTCCGCGAATTGTTGCTGGGCGTGTTGATTCTCCTTGCCTGCGAATCCGTCCTGGCCTGGCGGATGGGACGGGGGACGGCATGAACAACTTCTGGAGCGAATTGCAGAAAATTTTCATCGGCGAAGACCTGACGGATGAAGCAGCCGGCGTTGAGACCAGCATTCATCAGACTTGGCCCTGGCCGCCGTGGGTCCTCCTGGCACTGATCCTGGCATTCGCCGCAATCGTGATCTTCGTTTACGTCCGGGAGCGGAGCAGCGCGGGAAGGCTCGCCAAAACCGGACTCGCCGCAATTCGGCTCGCCCTTGCTGGCGTCCTGGCGGTGATGCTGCTGGGCTGGACAATCCAGCGGCATCGCACCGATCTGCCCGACGTGGTGGTGATTCTGGACGATTCTCAGAGCATGGGGCTCACGGACGCGCAGTCCGATCCCCGTCTGCAAAAGGAATTTCAGCGGCGGCTCGCGGCAGTGAAGCTGAAGGAGGCCACGCGGTTCAATCTGGCCAAGACGCTGCTCTTGGAAAAGAAAGGGACCTTGCTGGCGGACCTCTCGCAAAAATACCACCTCAAGTTCTATCTGGCTGGCGGTTCGGCCCGGGCACAGACCGACGACAAGGATTCCATCGCCGCGACGCTGACTTCGCTCGAAGCCAAAGAACCCGCCAGCCGTCTTGGCAAGTCCCTGCGAGACGTACTGGAGGCTCAGCGCGGCCGACCAACGGCAGCCGTTATTATGCTGACGGATGGCATTACGTCGGAAGGGAAGCCGCTTTCGGAAATTTCCGATTACGCTCGCCGCAAGGGAGTTGCGCTGTTCTTTGTCGGCCTCGGCAGCGACCAGCCGGCCCGCAATCTGCGGGTGAGTGATCTGCTGGTGGATGACGTCGCCTTCGTGAATGACCTCGTCAATTTCGACTTCAAACTGACCGCCGAAGGATACGACGGCCCCGTCACCATTCGGCTGAAGCGCAAGGGAGATTCCGCAACGCTCACGCAGCAGACCGTGCAGATTCCCAAGGGAGGAAACAGCCAATCGATGCGGCTCTCGCATCGGCCCGACAAGAAGGGGGAGTTTGAATACACCATCGAGACCGACGTGAAGGAAGGGGAAACCAGCAAGCAAGACAATCGACTTACACGGACGGTGCGCGTGACCGAGGAAACAATCCGGGTCCTGCTGGTTCAGTCCGGCCCCAGCTATGAATTCCGCTTTCTCAAGAGCATGCTCGAGCGGGAACTCAACCGCAACGAACCCAAAGACAGCAAAGACCGGGGCTTTCGCACCGTCCTGCAGGAAGCGGACCCCGCCTATGTCGATACCGACAAATCGGCAGAAAAAGTCTTTCCCGTCAGCCGCGAAGAGCTGTTCAAGTACGACGTCCTCATTTTTGGAGACGTGAATCCGGCTTTCCTCAGCCCGTCGGTGATGAGCAACATCTATGAATTCGTGACGACCCGCGGTGGCGGGCTGATTTTTATATCGGGCCCCAAGTACACGCCGCTTTCATTCCGAGACACGGCCCTCGCCCCGCTTTTCCCGCTTGATCTCGATACCGTCCAAGTTCCCGATGTCGATGCGGTCATCACCGAGAGTTTTCGCCCACGGCTGACAGCTCTCGGGCTATCGAGCCCGCAGATGCAAATCGCCGACGCCCCCGGCGGCAACACGCGGCTTTGGAATGAGCAGTTGCCGCCGCTCCGGTGGCATGTGACCGCCCCCGATCTCCGCCCCGGTGTGCGCGTCCTGGCGGAGCATCCGACGAAGAAGGGAAACGGCGGTCAGCCGCTGCCGCTGATTACGTTGCAATTTGTCGGCTCTGGAAAGGTGGTGTTCCACGCCACCGACGAAACGCACCGCTGGCGTTTTCGGGCTGGCGACATCTATTTTTCACGCTACTGGGTCCAGACGATCCGCTATCTGGCCCGCGCCCGCCTGCTCGGCAAAAGCCGGGCGGCGGAACTTGCGGCCGACCGGGACGAATACCGCCGCGGCGACGTGGTGCGGCTCCGTGCCCGCTTCTTCGACGACCGGCTCGCTCCCGCGCAGGACGACGGCGTAAGCATCATTCTGGAACATGAAGGAAGCCAACGAAAAAATGTCCGCATGCGTCGCGACGCCGCCAGCCGCGGACTGTTTGAGGTGACGCTCGGCAACCTGGCGGACGGCAAATACCGCTGCTGGATTGCCTCTCCCACTCTCGAAGGCCAACCGCCGGCCACCAGCTTCAGCATCGTCGCTCCTCCCGGTGAACTGGCCCGCACGCAGATGGACTCCGCCGACATGCGACTGGCGGCCAAGACCTCCGGCGGCAAATTCTATACATTCGCCGACGCCGACAAACTCTCCGCCGACCTCCCCAAGGGGCGGCAGGTGCGAATTGCCTCCATGCCTCCGCGGCCGCTGTGGAATGCGCCGCTGCTGGCTGGCCTGTTTGTGGTGCTGCTGGGGGGAGAATGGACGCTGAGAAAACGGTGCGGACTGCTATAATCCAGTTGGAAGTGGCCTCCCAGAGTAACCTATGCCCCATCCTCTCGAAGAGCGCGTGCAGCAAGTCGCCCAGCGGGTGAGCCGGCTGGCGTGGGTGTATGCGTGGAGTCGTTTCGCGATTGCTCTGCTGCTTGTCGTTTTCGCCGCCTGCGTGATGGATTATTTTCTGCGGGCACACGACCCCGGGATTCGGATCATCGTTTCGCTGGCGGTTCTGGTTCTGCTCGGCTGGCTGTTTAACCGACTGGTGTTGCAGAGTCGTGGAAGTTCGCTCACTCTCGTGCAAGTGGCACAACGGATTGAGCAGCGGTTTCCGCAGCTTGGCGAACGGCTGTCGAGTGCGATTGCATTTCTGTCCCAAGGAGAAAAGGACAAATTGGCGGGCTCCGTGGATTTGCGGCGGATCGTGGTTGCCGAGGCGGAGTCCCTCACCACGGAAATGGATTTTCAGCAAGCGGTGGAGGCCCGCCAGCCGCGGCGGGTGGGACAGATTCTGATTGCCATATCCTTCGTGCTCCTGGCCACCACGATCATCTTTTCCAGCGCCAGTCGCATTGCTTTGGCCCGGCTGGTCCTTCCCTGGCAAGATCTGGAATGGCCCGCCCGGCACGCGCTCGCATTTGAAAACGGGGTGCAGAAGTTGGCCGCTGGGGACAATTTTGAAGTTTCCGTGCTGGATCAGAATGGTTCTTTGCCGGAAGAAGTCCAGATTCAGATTCGCCGCGAAGTGGATGGCCGTACGCGGACCGAGAATAAGGACATGAAGCTCCTCGGCGACCGGATGACGTTTCGGCTGGACAACGTGACGCAGTCTTTCGAGTATCGGGCGGTCGGCGGCGATGACCAATCCATGGCCTGGCAGCCGCTGCTGGTTGTGACTCCTCCCAAAGTGACCGAGCTAACCGCCCAGGTCCTGCCGCCCGCCTACACCGGGAAACGGCCGGAAACGGGTGGGAAGCTGGTGCGTGTTCTCGCCGGGTCCTCGCTCATCGTCCACGGCAAGACGGACAAGCCGATCAAGTCAGCCTCGCTCCGCAGCGAAACGGCTGGCGAAAAACTGCCGGCGGTGCAGATTTCCGAAGACGGTCTTACTTTTTCCGCTCCGGCCAAGGGGACGGCTCCCTGGCTGGCGGGAAAGTCTGGCATCTATTGGTTTGAAATCGTCGGCGAGGAGGATCTCCCCAGCGGCAAGGATTTTCGCCTGGAGGTTCAGGTCGCCCCCGATCTGCCGCCAGGCATTGCTTGGGACACGCCCGCGGATCACGCCTTCGTCACGCCGCGGGCGCTCGTGCCCGTAAAATGCCTGGTTAAGGACGACCTCGCCATCCGGCAGATTCAGCTCAAGTACTTGCGGCCGGATGCTACCGATCAGGGAGAACTGATTGTTTCGCTCTACGCGGGACCGCTTAAGGCCAAACCACCCGCCAAAGGGGAAGATCGTGGCGGAGAATCGCGGCTCATTGAGAAGCCATTCGACCTCGCGCACATACCGGGGCTCAGCGTAGGAAGCGTCCTCGCTGTCCGCATTGTTGCGTCGGACTACAAGCCGCAGGAAGCAACCACTTCCGTGCGGCGAATCACAATTATTTCCGATGAAGAGCTGGAAAACCGGGTCACGCAAAAGCAGACCGCCATCCTGGAGCAACTTGCCGAGGTCCTGAAAATGCAGCGCGAAGCGCGGGCGCAGACCGCGGCTTTGGAGATTCAGCTTAAGGAAACAGGCAAGCTCTCTCCCCAGGAGTTGACGCAGTTGGAAGCGGCGGAGTTGAACCAGCGGAACGTGCAGCGGCAGATGAGCGATCCGCAGGACGGCGTCGAGGCCCAGGTGGTCGCGTTGCTGGCGGAACTTGATAGTAATCGACTGACGGACCAGGCCGCGGCTCGGCGGATGACTGATTTGCTGGCCAAGGTCCGCGAAATCAATCGCCAGCCGTTGCCGGTTATCTCGCAAGAACTCACGGCGGCGGTGAAATCCGCCCGGGCCGTGGTAGAGAGTGGTGGAAATCAAACAAAATGCGAAGACAATGCTGCCGATACTTCTCGTTCGCTCAGTGCCGCCGGCAAAGAGCAGGAGGACGTGGTGGCGAAGCTCGAATCGCTTTTGGGTGAACTCTCCCAGTGGGACAACTTCAGCCGTCTTGCCCGCGAAGTGAGCCAGATCCGCAGCGATGAGGAGAAGCTGACCCGCGACACGGAAACCTTGCAACTCAAAGCGGCAGCGGCGGCTAATCCCGAAGCTGCCGATCAGCGGGCCGCGGCTCGGCAGCTATCGCAGCGGCAACTGGAACTGGCTCGCCGGTTCGACAAATTGCAAACGCGGATGGAAGAACTGCTGACGCGCTTGCGGGCCAGCGATCCGCTGGTTGCGGCGACCCTGGCGGATGCCCTCGATGCGGGGCGGCGGTTTGCCATCGGCGGACAGATGCGCAGCGTGGCGGGAGAACTTGGAGAACAAAAGCTCGGTCAGGCGACGCAAACGCAGACTCAGATTCTGGAAAACCTCAAAGAGCTCACGGATTTGCTGGCCAGCCGCAGAGATCGGGAGCTGGCCCGGGGAGTGAAGTCGCTCGGCGAAGCAGCCGGCGAACTGGATGCCATGGCGAAGCGCCATCAGGAACTTCACGATGAACTTGGCGCTGCCGCCAAGGAAAAATCTGTCGAGGAGAAGAAACGCAAGCTGGAACGGCTGACCCCCGAACTCAAAAAGCTCGCCGAAGAAGTGGCGGAACTTTCCCGCAAGCTGGAAAGATTGCGGGCGAAGCGAGCCGCCGAAGCAGGAAAGCAGGCGGGGAGTTCCCTCGGTCAGGCCGGCGCTGCGGCGGAAGAAGGAAACGGGGACGAGGCCCAGGCCCAATCGCAGAAAGCGAAAGATCTGCTCGACGAAGCGAAGCAGGAAATTCAGCAGCAGATCAAACAGGCTCAGCAGGACTTGCAGCGAGAAGAATTGGCCCGGATGGAGCAGTTCATTCAGGGTCTGGTCGTGCGGCAGAAGGGGGTGCTGACGGAAATCGGGCGGCTGGAAGGGCTTCGCGACAAGAAGTCCGGCCAACTGACGAAGCCCCAGCAGGCCAGCCTGCGGCAGACGGCGGGAGAGCAGCGGTCCTTGGCGGACGAAACGGCGCAAGTCGGCCAGACCCTCGCTTCCGCCAAGGCATTCCAACTGACGCTCGACGCCGCGCAGCGGGAAATGCTGCTTACCGCCGCTGCCTTGGATAAGGGTGTGACAAACGCCATCGTTGTCAAATCCGCCAGCGCGGCCCTCGCCCGGCTGGAGCAACTGCTCGCGGCGCTGAAGCCGGAAGAGAGCAATACCCCCATGGAGCCGCAGGATCCGCCCGAGGGTGGCGGCGAGCAGAACCCAGGCAACCAGCCGACGCTGCAAAATCTGGCGGAGTTAAAGCTGCTAAAGCTGATGCAGGAAACGATTAACTCGCGGACCACGGAACTGGAAGAAATCCGCCGCAAAACGGGCCAATTGAGCGACGAGCAGAACGGTGAGATTGAGGCAATTGCCCAGGAACAGGGCCAATTGGCCGACCGAGTGCTGGAAATGATCCGGGCCGCCGCGGAGCGGCCGGAGGACGATCTGGGAAATGTGCCAATTCCAGGCGACAAAAGACCGGGGGATACTGATAATAAGCAGGATGGAGGGAAACCCGATCCCGCCAAGAAGAATTCGCTGGAAGACGACCTGCTCCGCGAACTCGAGAAAGAGAAATAGTTGCAACCTATGAAACTCCATCTCCAATTCATTGCTTTCCTGACATTTGCCGCGTTGCTAGTCGCGCCCGCCAGCCTATGGGGCCAGGCCGCCAAGCCCAAGCTCGAAGATGAGTTGGTGGACGACCTGCTCAAGGACCTTCCCAAGGCCGAAGCCCCCGCCAAAAGCAAAACCGTCAAGCCGGCCAAACCGGCGACGAAGGAGGAGGCTGAGAAGAAACTCCTGCAGGATTTGCAGGGTGGCGAAGACATTGGCGCTCCGCCGGAGAATCCGCTGGCCCGCATAGGCGAAAAAATGCGAGTTTCGCAGGAAAAAATCGCCGGGCGAAATACTTCGGCTGAAACGCAAACGACGCAGAAGGAAATTTTGGCGGACCTTTCCAAATTGATTGAGCAGACCAAAAAGCAATGTAGCGGCGGCGGCAAGGGGAAACCGGACGGCGGCAAATCCTCGGCCAAGGCGGGAGCCGGAACCGGAGATGTTCGCCCCGGCCCAGCCAAAGAAGCAACCGACCGGGTTGGCAAGAGCGAGCGGGAAGATGCCGAGGCGGCCGACGTCAAGGACATGCTCCGCCGCATCTGGGGGCACCTCCCGGAAAAAATGCGGGACCAGATGCAGGCCCAACTCAGCGAGCAGTTCCTGCCGAAGTATGAGAAGCTGATCGAAGAGTACTACAAGCGGCTGGCGGAGGAGCGGACGGATAAGTAGGATTGCGAAGACCTTCGGGGCAGTTACCGCAGAGCGAGGCAGATATGAAAGCAGTCAGTCGTCGCCGGTTTATTGCTCAAGGTAGTTTTGTCACCGGCTCTGCGTTTCTCGCTCCTCGGCTGCTCCTGGCTCAAGGCTCCGGCGAACAGGATCGCATCGCGGCCGAACTGCTCAAGCCCGCCACGCAGCAATCGATTGACCGCGGACTCGCCTGGCTGGGTGGGCGGCAGGTGGAAGATGGCTCGTTCAAGAGCACTGGCTTTGGCCGGAATGCCGCCGTGGTGTCACTTTCCGGCATGGCGTTTCTCGCCGGCGGCAACACTCCCGGCCGGGGGGAATATGGCCAGCACATCAGCCGCTGTATCGGCTACATTCTCAAGGCGGCGGACGATAGCGGCTTCGTGTCGCTGCGCGAATACACCAGCCACGGGCCGATGTACGACCACGGCTTTGCCACGCTGTTCCTTGCCGAAGTCTACGGCATGTCCGCCGACTCGGAGGTCCGCCGGAAGCTTGAAAACGCGGTCAAGCTCATTTGCACCACGCAAAACATGGAAGGGGGCTGGCGCTATCAGCCCAAGCCCTTCGAGGCGGATGTTTCCGTCACCATCTGCCAGGTGATGGCCCTGCGAGCGGCTCGCAATGCCGGCATCTACGTCCCCAACGAGACCATCGACCGCTGCATCGATTACGTCAAGCGGAGCCAGAATTCCGATGGCGGCTTCATGTACCAGCTCTCCGGCGGGCCAAGCCGATTCCCGCGATCGGCGGCCGGCATTGTCGCCCTGTACAGCGCGGGGATCTACGAAGGGGACGAAATCCGCAAAGGGCTCGATTACCTGATGCAGAACATGCCCCGGGCCGAAGACTTCAGCCGCGACACCCACGCCATGTACGGCCACTACTACGCGGTGCAGGCGATGTGGCAGGCCGGCGGCGAGCATTGGAAAAAATGGTATCCCGCCGTGCAAGAAGTCCTCGTCCGCCAGCAGCAGCCGGACGGCTCGTGGCAGGATTTGATTTGCTCGGAGTACGGCACCGCCATGTCCTGCGTCATTTTGCAGATGCCCAATAACTACCTTCCGATCTTCCAGCGGTAAGTTCCTAGGTCCGTCCTGCCAACAGGCGAACAGCTAATGGGCGCAACAGGAAGCGAAGATTGGGAAGGAGTCTGGGATGCGCGTCTCGCTGCGATTAGCGAGGTGCTGGGCGTCCCGGAGAATGGTGTTTATCATGCCGTTCATCCGCTCCTTTTGGGAGGGCAAGCCGACGTGATCTCTTTCACGAAGGCCATGGATGGAGTTGCCTATGTCACGGCAGATCTCACTGGAAAGCCAGACGAATCCTGCACGGACTACGAGTTGATGATTTGCGAACGTCAACCTTCGAAGTGGGGCCCTAACTTAATTAGTCGCCTCGCTCAGTATGCGTTATCTACTTACATTGATTCGGGGGAATCAATGGACATCGACGCAGCAACACCTACCACTTCTAAGATCAAGGCCCTTGTCTTTGATACCTATGCAGTCTTTTCGCTTTATGGGCATGACCTAGCACTGCGGCTCTGTATTGGAATCACCAAACGCGAATTGGCCTTTAAAATTAAGCACGGCTCGGACGCTCTGCTCGAACAGTTGAAAAAGCACTCGATATATCCGTTCACCGACCTTAATCGTGACAGCATTCCATTGCCCAATTTGCCAGACGATTTAAGTGGAGAAGGAAATTGATTCGTTTTCTCGCGATTCTCGCCAGCACTCTAGTTGCACTTCTCCCTCTCGAAATTCTCGCCGAGAATTCGACGTCATTAGCTTATCCCGTTCGAGGCGAGCCATTTGCGGCTAAACTGGCGGGGATCGATTCGGAGTGGAACATCAGTCTGGCGGCAGACGGTAAAGAGCGAGTGCTGTCGGTCGCCGATCTGGCACTGTGGGGAAGCTATCGAGACGCTTCCACCGGCCCGCAGTTCCTGCTGGCCGATGGCAGTATTATTGTCGCGGATCTGCTGGATTTGGGAACGGAAATCGTCACCATCGGTGACGCATCCGGTCTGGGGCGCGTTTTCTGGAATGAATCCGCAATTCCCCTTCGGCAATTGACCGCCATCCTTTACCAGCCGTCGGCTGATCCGCTCGAGCGGGACAAGCAACTGGACAAGCTAAATTCCGGCGACCGGAAAGAAGACCAGGTCTGGCTCACCAGTGGCGAAGTCCTCGGCGGCCGGATCGTCTCTCTGCCGCACTACGGGCGATTCCTGCCGCCGGCTCCGCCGCCGCAAGCCGAGGTTTTGAAGCTCTCCCGCCGCGGAATTGCCGAGCCGCTTTCGATTCCGCTGGCCAGGGTTACAGCGCTCGTCTTCAATGCGGGGCAAAGTCCGGCTATGAAGGCCCGCCCCGCGGCTCGACTCGGGGTAAAGGATGGTTCGCTGCTGGCGGCGCGAAAAATCACGGTTGAGAAGGATCTGGTGCAGGTGGAATTGCAGGGTGGCGGCACACTCAAGGCCTTTAAAGAAACGGGAGACGACGACGCGCCAACATTCTGGGACCAGGTGACGCTGCTGCAAACCAGTTCCTCCAGCGTCTCCTACCTTTCCGATCTGCCGGCCCCTGCTTACAAGCAAATCCTGTTTACTTCGCTGGAATGGCCCCTGGGGATCGACAAAAACGTCCTGGGCGGCCGCCTCCGCTCGGGAGAAACCGTCACTCTCCGCGGCCTCGGCATGCATAGCGCCTCGCGCGTCGCCTTCGACGTGAAGGGAGAGCAGCGGTTCGAAGCGCAATTCGGCCTCGACGACAAATCCGCCGGCCGCGGCAGCGTCATTGGCAAAGTGCTGTTGGAAACGGAGCCGGGAAAATGGACGACGGCCTTTGAGAGCCCTGTCGTGCGGGGGGGCGATCCTCCGCTCTCGATTTCGGTCCCCTTGAAGGGGGCCCGCCGCCTGGCGCTCCTGGTCGAATTCGCCGACCGGGGCGACGAATGGGACCATGCCAACTGGCTCAGCGCCCGGCTGGTTCGCTAACTAACTCTTGCCCGCAATATTTCATGGCCGATCCTATCCGCTCCGACGATTCCTCCACCACGCTCAGCGAACTCCGGAATCTGGTCCGCGAATTCGTGGAGGAGCGGGACTGGCGACAGTTCCATTCCCCCAAAAATCTAAGCATGTCGCTGGCCATCGAAGCGGCGGAACTCATGGAGCATTTCCAGTGGCTGGACGTCCCCGCATCGCGGGAAGCGGCGAAGGATCCGGCCCGCCTTGCCCCCATCGGCGAAGAACTGGCAGACGTCCTCTGCTATGCGTTCGCTCTGGCCAACGAGTTGGGGCTTGATATCTCCACCGTCGTGCGGGACAAAATGGCTAAGAACGCGATCAAATATCCAGCCGACGAATTCCGCGGCATTTACGGGAGCGGAGATCGCAAGCAAAAAAACAGGGGGTAGCCGTTATGTTCTCGACGAATCGACTTTCGACGGTATTTTTCTGCGTGATTCTGTTGACTGTGTTGATTGCGGCCCCAGGCAACACAAGTGCGGAAGACAAAACGGCCCTTCGGTCGCATCCGCCAATGCGTCCCATGCCCATGCCAGTGAAACGTGAGCTTACCAAAGGCCCATCTCACTTCGTCGACGCAGCCCGGGGAAACGATGCGGCTGCAGGGACGGAGCAAGCTCCCTGGAAGACGCTGCGGCACAGTCTGCGGCAACTCAAACCCGGGGAGACGCTGTATCTTCGGGGCGGGATGTACTACGAAAAGTGCTTTCTCAGTCAGTCAGGTAGTGAGGGCTCGCTCATTACGATCAGTTCTTATCCGGGCGAACTCGCGGTGATTGACGGCGGCATCCGCGAATTCGCCGAATCGGCCGCCACCAGTTGGCAACCGCTGGAAGGGGGAGCGGAGGGAGAATTTGTCTCAACGAAGACGTACTTTGAACTGGACGACCACCAGGTTCCGCGGCAATTCCTCCCCGGTTCTTGGGAACCGATGTGGGGAAAGGAAGAGGAGCGTCCGCTCGCTCTGGGTTTCTTGGCGGACTCCCTGGTTCCGCTGCACAGTTATCGCCTCGCCGCGGACCTCCGTTCGCAAAATGAGCTTTGGATTGGGGGAAAGAATGAAATGCGAGAAACCGGCCTCTATTGCGGCCCTGGGCTCTGGTTCAATCGCGAGACCGGCCGCATTCACATTCGGCTGGCGCACCACCGCCTGGCGGGGTTGGGAGAGCGGGCGTATCGGGGGGAGCAGGACCCCCGCAAACTGCCGCTGGTCATCGCGGCGGGCTTTGGAGAGTCCGTCCTGCGGCTGTCGGGCGTAAGGCACGTCAAGCTCCGGGATCTAGTGCTGCGGGGAGCGACCGGCAGTCCGCTGATGGAGATTTACGGGTCGCAGAACGTGGAACTTGATCACGTCACGGCCTATGGCGGTTTTCCAGCCCTGCTCATCAATGCGTCCCAGAAAATCCGCGTCACTAACTCGGCGTTCCGAGGGAATGCGGCCCCGTGGACCTCGCGAGCTCACATGAAATATCGTGGCACCGCCTCGTATCAGATCATTCTGCAGAACCTTCAGCCGCTCAACGAAGACATCGAATTCGACCACTGCGAATTCACGGACGATCACGATTTCGCGTATTTTCAGCCCGTCAGAAATCTGCGATTTCATCATAACTTTGTCGACAACTTCAACGACGACGGCCTGGAATGTGGTCCCAAGCTCCGTTCGCACACGATTTTCATCTCGCAAAACTGGATCGGACCCTGTTTGATCCCGCTGACGCAGCACGAAATCGACAAAGATTCTTCGCCCCTGGATCACGACCCCAAAGCCGGTGTCTTCGTTTATCGCAACGTGATCGACATGCGCGGCGGCGTTTATGGCATTCCCCCGGAGAAGCCCGATCCCAGCGGCGCATTCCTGCATCAGGAGGGACATCTCGCCAGCGATCACGGCAGCCCCATTTGGCCGGTGATGCACGTTTATCACAACACGCTGCTTCGGGAGACACCCGTCTTTAGAGACGGCTATTTGTTCGGCCTGGGTGCGGCGGGAGCGAGGAACACGGAAAGGGACGTTTTCAACAATATCTTTGTGCAAATGGACCAGCTCCCTGGAGTTGGCTTTGTGGCAGTGGAACGGGCCGACAATGTGCGGGAAGGGGGCAACCTGATTTGGGGGCTCAAAGAAGGTCCGCTGCTGACAGGCGATCCCTTTGCCAAATTTCGGGCCTCAAAACTCTTCGCCGACAGCCGAAATCGCTATGAGCCGGGCTGGACAACGCATGACGTGGCGGCGGATCCAAAATTCGTGCGACTTTCGGCTGGCGATGCCTCGCCCCCCGATTTGCGATTGCAACCCGGTAGCCGGGCAATCAATTTGGGTCAGCCCGTTCCCCAGGAGTGGCCCGATCCGCTCCGCGAATCTGACAAAGACCAGCCTGACATCGGGGCCCTGCCGGTCGGGGTTGAGGCCTGGGGGGTAGGGGTGGATGGGCGGATACCGCTTTTTGGGGGAGCCGGACGCCAAGAGAAATAATTTCGATAAAGCTCTTTTGTATACTGAATAAAAGAACACTTTCGCGCATCGAACAATCTGGCACTGGTGCGGTCGGAGTTGCCGCGGTTGGTTAGGTGCCGCTCCCACCCCGACGATTTGGTCGCTTATCACCGCTTATCGCTCCTTTAGACTCCTAGGGAAAATGGAACCGCAACACATTCGCAGCAAAGGACTTAGGAACTAATGTCGCGACATCGCGAACGCGAAAATCCCCTTATCGCTTCCACACAGACCCCTTGCTCCAATGCCGACGCCGACTTCAACACCCCGCAATGAATCGCTTATATGGATTTTGCTCCCTTTTGACGAAAGTCGTTTGCCACCAACACATTACTGTCAGTTCACCTTTTGAAAAAGCGCTTATAAATCCATCCCCTACAACACGACTCGGGTTTGTCTGAGGATGAACGTAACTCGATAAAAATCGTTGACACTTCTCGGGAGGGTAAATAGACTTGAGATGCGGCTAATTCGGCTTGCTGGCGCGGAAAAACCCGGGCTGGGCGGCTTTTTTCTTCCGTTGGGGAATAGCCGCCTGTGTTTGTGGCGAAATAGATGAGTCTGTTCAAATTCTCCGGCTGTTGGCCGGTGTTATTGGTGCGCTGAATATCATTCAACGCGCCGCTTTCAGGAGCATTGCAATGGCGTCTCGCGAAGGTCAGGGGATGCAGATCGCGGTCATTTTGTTTGCCATTTTGACCGTGGTGCTGGCAGTTACGACGTACATCTATTACGCGGCAGCCGAGACGAAGGAGAAGGAGCGGGTCGAGGCCCGGGAAGCGGAGAAGGTCGCGACATCCGCCCAAAACAAGGCCAACTACCAGGCAACCGCACTGAAGTTCATGCTCGGCATCGTCAAGACTCGCAAGGAAGTGGAAGACGCCAAGGGACGTGCCGGCGGCGGCGAAGACACCGACGTCAACGCTTGGCTTGCCCAGTATGACAAGGACATGGCACTTTACGGCACTGCCGCGACCGAAACGAATCAAAACTACATCGATCTCCCCGGTTATCTGGTCAGTTCGATTAGTCGCAAAAACCAGAGCGTGGTGAGGAGCGGCGCCGAGACTGCCTCCGAGACCGCCGCCAAGATCGCCCAATTCGCAGCGGAACAGCAGAAGAGAGAAGAAGCTGAAGCGGGCCAGAAGAAAGCAGAAGCGGATTACGTTGCCGCCCGCAACATTTTTGCCGAATCTCAAACTACGACAACCAAGGCTTCCACGGACGCGCTCGCAGTTTATGCCGCGGGGACAGCCAAGGCCAAAAAGGACCTGGAAAACAAACAGGCCGAATTCGACGCGATCAGCGGCTCGCTCGCCAAAGAGCGAAACGTGAAGGAACAATTTGCGTCCAAGGTTGCTGAGCTACAGTCGATTCAAGGGGTCAACATCGACAACCCTGATGCCACAATTATCTGGATCAATCAAAAGCAGCGCCTGGTTTGGATCGACCGCGGTTTTGACGACGGCCTAGGCCGGCAGATGTCCTTTGCGGTTTACAGCCAGAACACCGCCAGCCTGTTCAAGCAAGTGGAACGGATGCGGAAAGAAGGAACTGGCAAAGAGAAGGTCAAGAAACTGGAGAGCAAGGGACGTATCGAAGTGGTCCGCGTCACCGGTCCCCACGAAGCCGAATGTCGGATTCTCGAAGACAAAGCATCTGATCCGATTCTGCCGGGAGATTGGATCCACTCTCCTGCCTGGTCGCCGGGACAGCGGCTGCACTTTGCCCTCGTTGGCTTTATGGACATCGACGGCGATCAACAGAGCGACCGGGAAACCATCAAGCACATCATCACGATGAACGGCGGCGTGATCGACACCGAGATTCGAGATGACGGCGTGCGTGACGAAGGAAAGATGACGGTCAACACCCGTTATGTCGTGACCGGCGACGCCTCGGAAAAGGGAAACCTGGCGATCAAGAATCTCGACCAGTACCAAAAGACTCGCACCGCGTTTTTTAATGAAATGACCCAGTTCGCAGTGGAAAAAATCTCCGTTCAACAGCTTCTCGATATGATGGGCTGGAAGCCGGAAGAGAAAACGGTCGGACTGGGTGGAGTGATGGATTCCGGCTTCTCGAAGCGTACCCCGAGTACTAAGGCCCCTCCAGCCGCGCCTCCGGGAGGCACCGCTCCGGCGGCCGAGCCACCCGCGGCAGACGAGCCGGCGGAAGGAGCACCCAAGGCTGGCGGCAAGAAGAAGACGGAACCGGCGGATGCCGCCGATCCGTTCGGCGGGAAGTAAACGTCCAACTTAAATCAGGCAACGTTTTCCCCAAACAGGCGTTCATAGAGCAGGCCCAGGGCGAGCCTGTTCGCCTTGAGCTCTTCTCGGTTCGCCGCTTGCTGGAGGAGTTGTGGTTCCAGAAAGAACCTTGCGGGGTGGGGCGTGCCCACTGCTGCCGCAGCCTTTCGAAATAACTGTTCTGCTCGACGGCTCAAGCCGTGAGCCTGGCACAGCTCGTGCAGCAACTGCCGCGGGTCGTTTTTGGATCGGAGCGCCCGCCATTGGAGAAACTGTCGGATTGCATAAATGAGCGCGACCGACACAGCCAGCGCCAAGGTGGCGCAGACAATCGTGGTCAGGCTCCACCCCGATGACGCGACCTCCGGCCTTCCGCCTGGTTGCTGTTCGCTGGCAAGCGAAACGCGCGTTGCGAGAAGCATCATCGGCAAACTAGCCAAACAAAGGTACCGCATGGGGCATCGACTCAAATGGTCACCGAGGAATGGGAATCAGGGTGGAACTCAAAGTCGCTCTGGAATCGTGGAGTGACGTCGAGCCCGTCTTTGAGCGTCAAATCGTGCAGCCCGCGTTCAGCGGCTTCCTGCACCAAGATCCGGCTGTCAGAAAGTGCTTCCCGAAGAACCTGTCCCGAAATGTCAGTTGGGCAGATGCCCAAGAGCCGAACGGCTTCCAGGCGAATGTACTGATCTTCGTCGCGAGTCAGCGCGGCAATCACATCCTGCAGTTCGGTCACAAGCCCCATATGAAGCGCCATTTCCAAGCCGCGACGCCTCCGGGTGCGCGAGGCGGCACACAGTTCTTCCTTTAACAGGCTGGCGGAGTTTGGGTCGATCCGCCTCACCAGCTGGCCGGACCTTTCGCGAGATTCTTCGTCGAGATAGTTGAAATTCGCGGCATAACTGGAAAACGTGAACTCTTCCAAAGATTTGCTGGCCGCTTGACGCTCCACTTCATGAGGACTGTCGAGCATTGTCACGAGCCGGTTCATGGAACCGGGAATTCCCCGCGTGCGAAGCTGCAGAGCTAGATTGGCTCGCACGTCAGGATCCTCGTCCTCCAGGGCATCCAGAACGATGGCGTTGGCTTCGGCTCCGCCGAACTCTGCAAGGGCTGTCGACGCGGCTCGTCGCCCCTGCGTTTTGCCAGTGCGCAGAATGTGAGACAGCGACTCGAGCGCCTCTTGCCGCGGCAGGCCGGAGAGCGTAATCAATCTCACCGCGCCGGGCTGTTCCGATTCATGCAGTGCCTCGAGGAGAAAACGCTGGGCTTTGAGCCAAGGAATGTTCTCAATCCGCTTGAGATTGGTGCGAACTACCGCTGACGGCTCGTTCCCAATCTTCCGGCACAACTGCCGCAGCCAGGTGATGTCCCGTCGGCGGCCGAGAGCATGGAGCGCTGGAAGCGGCGCAAACGGATCGTCCAAATAGCTGAGGAGCAGTCGCACGACGCACGGCCTGGGGCTGTGAATGAGCAACTCCATCATGGGCGAAAAGGCGCGATCCGCCGGATCCTGCAAGACTTGGCTAATGACAGCGTTGTCACGACTCGCCAGACTCAGCAAGGATTCGATCAGTTCCCGTCGTTGGTGCTGAATGAAGCTCTGCACCCCTTTCTCCAGGCTCCCCAGCACGTGCGTCCGCTGCAGTTGCGCGTCTCTGCGCAAACGATAATCCCGAGGACCAGAGACTTCTTCGGCCAACCGCTCTGAGAGCACCAGGAGCGCGAGTGCTGCCTGTTCGGAAGCGGCGTTTCCTTTGCTGCAAGCGACAGCGACCAGATTGGGAATGAGATCATGGTCCCCCAATTCCGCAGCGGCAGTGCAGGCGACAGAGGCCAAGGGAACATCGTCGCCAAGGAGTGCCCGCCGAATCGCGGGGGAGAGCCAATCCTCTCGTCGAATGACAAGCTGTTTCCAGTGATCGCTTAAGCTCAACCAGCGCAGAAGTATTGCATTTTCTGCCTCGGTACTGCGCCGCAGCAATAGTATGGGGAGAACGCAGTCTCGAACACGATAATGGTCGGACGCAAGCGCGGCCAGCAAGACGGGCACCGTCGCTTCATTGGATGAAGCGGCCAGTACCTGCAGGGTGACTCCGAGATTGTGCAAGTGTGGTTTCATAGGAGACGAGGTGCCTGCCTAAGTCTAGGACGCTGCGTCGCAAGGAGCTTTCCCCTGCTGCAATCGGACTCGGCACAATCGCACCAGATCTTCGCCAGAACCCCTACGACCGCTTCGCGTCGCGGAGCGAAGTCCTATAATGGGGTGCTTTCCCCATCTCCTGCCAGGAATCTCCCATGCTGCTTGGACATATGGTTTACTTCACGCTCAAGGACCGCAGCGAAGCTGCCATCGCCAAACTGGTGAACGATTGCAAGACGTTTCTTTCGGGGCATCCCGGCACAAAGTTCTTTGCTGCCGGCACGTTGGTTTCGGACCTGAGTCGCCCGGTCAACCAGACCGATTTCGACGTTGCCCTGCACGTCGTTTTTGACAGCCGCGCCGCCCATGACGCCTATCAAACTCACCCTCGGCACATCCAATTCATTGAAGCCAACAAGCCGAATTGGGACCGGGTGAGAGTCTTTGACTCTTATGTGGATTAAGCGAAAAAAATTGACGCGGCCGCCACCATCTTGCAAGATCATTCCGCCGCTGGCTGGGCGATTCGACAAGCGCGGCCCACCAGCAGATAAAGGGCCGCCAGTAGAGCAAGTCCGTTGGCTGTGCAGATGAGTGTCCAGCCTGCCTGCTGCCAGGATGGAGAGAGGGTTGATAACCACGGCAACCACTTCATTTGCAGATTGATGAACGTGTTTGTCCCGAGCAGATTCACCATTGGCAGAAACAACAGCGCCGCCGTCGACCATCGCCAGCGCGCTGTCGCGCCGACCCAGACGAAATGAGGGGAAAGTGCGATACAGGCAATTGCGCCCCACAGCAGGATTCCATCGTAGGTGATATGGAAGATGCAGGTTACGGTTGTCAGCCCGACAATCGAGGTCTCTAAGAATTGGGATTCCGGATGACTCCTGAACTTCCTAAGTCGGTTGAGCCCCCAGCAAGCCGGCCCTATTACGAGCAAAAATGCCGCCAGCGGGACCCATTTTCCCTGCCAGGGTGAAATCCGCACTAGGGCACTCGCGGAGTCCATGCGAATGGCACTGGATGCGGCATTGCCGTCGGGGTCTGCCTCCAAGAGCTGCTGATTGGCTGCCAGGATTTCCGGCAGCCGTTCCAAATCGCCACTCCGAGAGAAAATGAGGACCAGGCCGATTACACCTACGGCAAATCCGATGGTCCAACCAATTGCGACCGTCCGCCAGTGGCCGCAGGCCAGTAGCAGGATTCCCAGAGGAATACCAAAGGTGGGCTTGAAGGAAGTTATGGCGAGTGCGAACCCCGCCAGATAGGGATGTCTTTCCGCAAGCCGAATCGAAGCTAGTGACGCCAGTGCCAGGGGGATCGCGGTTTCACCACCCAGGAAATTCGCTCGTCCGGCCTGAGTCGCCAGTATGACACTCGCAAGTGACGTCGCCTGTCCGACGCTCGGCCGAATATCCACGCACTGCCAGCAGAGACAGGCAAACCCAATGAGCAGCACGAGATTCACAACGACATAGGCTAGCGCGCTGGCGCTAAAATCAAAGTAGCTGAAGGGCCAATACAGAATGATGAGCAGCGGAGAGTAGAGGGGAAAATGATTCAGGACCGGATACCGCTGCCGATATCGCAGGCTGCCATCGCTCCGGGGCTCGGTTCCGCAGTCATAGGGATTGACTCCTTCTCGAACGGCTTTGCTTGGGTAGTAAATGACGTCCTGAAAGTCGGCGAGTCCGTTCTTTCCCAGGGCGGCGCTCCCCTGGGGATCACCGGGAATTAGCACGATCTTCGAGAGCCGCATACTAGCGATCGAGACAACAAGTAACAGCAACAGGATCCAGGCAATGTCCCAAACGATTGGCGGAACGGAACGCCACAGCGACGAAAGTAATTTCGCCTTGGCCGTATCGTTTTCGCCGGTGGACGAATTCATGGAACTAGAGTGCCATTAGGGAGGGGCTACGGGCTAAGCCAAGTTGATCTTTCAGAAACTTGGCAATCTGCCAACGTGTCCTCCAATACACATCCTCCATGAGGATATGAGCGAATTCGCCGTTTCGTCCCACGCTCAGAAGGCCGCCAATCTCGGTTCCTTGTTCAAATCGTCGCCGATCCTCTTCATACTCGGTCTTGTAGACGGGATAGGCCAACGGCACCCGAACAACACGCGATCCGAACACCCGTTTTCCAATGAACGGGACGATTTTCTCCAGGGCTGCTGTGCAGAGGCGAGCGAGTTCTTCATCGGATGCTTTCCAGGTCTCATCCCCAACCTGGCAGCCTATGTCGCAGGTCACTTGCGATTTGCCATGAGGAACGAGCCAGGGCAATCCCAGGCCGATGTCGCTGAGGCGAAAGAAGGGAAAGTCATCACCTGGCGTCCAGGTAACGACATCGGGCAATCCACTCGCCCCCTCGATTTTCAGGTTAATAAATACCATCCCCCGGTAGCGAAATTTGGAGAGGTACTCAAGGCGGTTGCTGCCACGAATCAGCTTGGGAAGCACATGCACCGGAGCCGTTGAAATCACGGCGCTTGCCGGCACTTCCTTGCCGTTCACCTGCACACCGACGACTCGCTCGTTTTCTACCAGGATCGCTTCGACCTTGGACTCCGTGGCAATTTCTTCACGGACCTCGCCGGCCAGCTTCTCGCAGACGGCTGAAATTCCTCCCGACGGATAAACATGCCAGACGTGAGGTGACTCCGCAACAGTTCCGCTATAGCCAATCGCCACGGTTCGGGCGGTGAAATGACCGGCCATTCGCAGCACGAGAGTCCACAGCAAGCTATTCGCAAACTTCTCGCCCACCGCTGCCGAGAGTTCCGCTCCAGATGCTCCCGACCATGCTTCGGTCAAAGGGACAGCTATTTCATTGGCCAGGACTCGGCCATATTGGCTTTGATAATGCTCCGCTGCCGACTTTGGCTTTTTGCGAAATGGCGAACTGAACTTCGCGGCGAGCGCGCTGGAAACAAAACGAGCCGAGCGGAGCAATCCCAAAGGATAGGAATAGGATCGGCCGCGATAGATGACCGTTTCGCCGTACCGCGGCATCTTTCGGCACTCGGTCGAAATGCCCACGGCAGCGGCCAGCCGATTGGTGATGAAGTGAGCACCGCAATCGTAAGTAAACCCTTCCTCGTCCTTCTCGCTTTGACAGAGCCCGGCAATAGTCTTGCCGGCCTCGAAGACCCGGATTGGCACTTTGTGCCGACGGAGGTACGTCGCGGCTGTCAGGCCAGCCAGACCGGCTCCCAGGATCACTACGGGGGGCTTGGGGGTCATGCTATTCGCTCCTTCCGACGACGGCTGGGCGGCGAAACACAGCTTGCAGAATTGCGCCGTACCCAAAAAGGGCCAGCGGCATGTCCAGCAAGGTAAATACAGTGAGCGCCAGCACCGACTTCAGACTCAGCATGTTCACCATCCAGCGCGGGCCGCCCCAATCATCCAAAAAGTTGCGCAGAGAATACGTCCAGTTCACTGGGCTGACCGCGGTACTGACAAGTTCGACCTCCATGCCGGCTGTCGCGGCCAGGCGTCGCAGCGTAGCTCGATTGAACAAATAGGTATGCCGCGGAAAGTGATACCCGCCCCAGTGTCGGCCGCCGAAAAGGGCAAAGTCGGGCGAGCCGGTATTGTCGGTCACAATGACTACCCTGCCACCCGGTGCCAACAGCCTGGCTACTGACCGCAGAGTTTCGGCGGGATGTGACAAATGCTCGATGGTCATGATCAGCAAAACAAGATCGTAAGACTCCGGTGCCAGATCGACCCCCTCAAGTGCCCCCTGATGGATAGTTAGCTCTTGGGATTGCGCTGCAGCAACGGCCCTCGAATCAACATCAATCCCTTCCAGTTTCCAACTCTGTTTCCCGTATTCGCGCAAGAGCCGCAGGTGAAAACCGTCCCCGCATCCGACATCCAAAATCCGCGCCCCCGCTGGCAGGCCGCGGCACCAGCGCAGCAGCCGCCGAGCCTCGAGCCAACGACGAACTCGATAAACAACACCAAACTCAGCCGGCTTGAACGCAAAGGCGTGGTAGTCGCTCGGATAGATTCGTCCTGCTTCTTCGTCACTGGGGCGGGGGTTCAGATAAACAAGGCCGCAAGTACGGCACCGCACCGCCAGAAACTCGTCCGGGCTGGTTCGATACTCGAAATCTTCACCCACCGCGACAGGAGTGGAATCGTCGATTCCGCACAAGGTGCAAGTGGCAAAGGTCAGAGCGAGTGGAGAGAGAGCATCCCCGGGGGAAGACGCGTCGGTAGCCAAATCGAAGTCGCTATCGTTTCCTTGGCATACGGATGTTTGTTCCATGTGACATCCCGCTCGAGAATTTTGGACTGCGCCCTTCCGATACGGACCGCTGCAGAATTCTCTCGTTAGATGAATCCATCCTAATTGGACGAATTCCGAGGACCACGATTTTGCCCTGACGCGGCCTCGTATCTGGAGTCCATGCGCCACTCTCTTCGGAACATTCCTTCCAATTGGAATATTCCGGACATCCGTCTGCAGACGAACGCACTGGAGTCTCCCGCCCCCTTTACGTCCGATCGACGAAAGTCGGGGTGGCGGGAAAACAGCTATGACGCAGGCACCCACTAGATTGGTGCTCGTCCTATTTCTGGAACTGCCGGGGCTTCTTGGAGAACCGCTTGCTGCCGTAGGCCAGCCGTTCTTCCGACGAACGAGCCACGAGCGCTACTCGCGGCTTGCCAGCGTCGGTGGGACGACGGCCGCGGGAGTTGTTGTGGCCGTAAGGTTGCTGATGGCGGGGGGCTCCGCCGTGGCGGGTTTCACGCTCCGGGGCGGCGGAAGGACGATTGTCTTCCTGGTCAGTCACGGCAAATTCGCCGGTGGTCTTGGCCGTGGCGATTCGCTGACGGGTAAGCCGCTCGATCTCGCGGAGCATGCTCAGCTCTTCGCGGTCGCAGAACGTGACGGCGATTCCTTCCGCACCCGCGCGGGCCGTGCGGCCGATGCGGTGGACGTAGGATTCCGGCGTCATGGGAAGATCGAAGTTGACGACGTGCGAGACGCCGTCGATATCGAGCCCGCGGGCGGCAATATCCGTGGCGACCAGCACCGGCAGGCGTTCCGACTTGAATTCGGCCAGGGCTCGCTGCCGCTGGGCCTGGCTTTTATTGCCGTGAATAGCTTCGGCCCGGACGCCGCGCTGGCCAAGTACTTTGACGAGCTTGTCGGCACCGTGCTTGGTCTTCATGAATACCAGGGTCCGCTTGGCCCCCTGTTCCTTGAGGAAGTGAATAAGCAGGTCCGGCTTTTTCCGCTTCTCGACGAAGTAGACGGATTGTTCCACGCGCTCCACAGTCGTTCCCTGCGGGACGACGGAGACCTTGACGGGATTCCGCAGCCACTGCTCGGCGAGATTCTGAATCTCCCGCGGCATCGTGGCCGAAAACATCAGTGTCTGCCGTTCGCGGGGGACTTTGGCGACGATCCGCTTGAGGTCGTGGATGAAACCCATGTCGAACATCTGGTCGGCTTCGTCCAGGATCAGGATTTCGACATTGCGGAGGTCAACGTAGCCTTGCTGCATCAGGTCGAGCAGCCGGCCGGGGGTCGCGACGACAATGTCGGTGCCGTATTGCAGGGCTTTCACTTGTGGGGACTGGCCGACGCCGCCGTAGATCACGGTCTGGCGCAGATTGGTGAAGCGGCCATAAACGCGGAAGCTCTCGGCAATCTGCGAGGCGAGTTCACGGGTGGGAGCGAGGACCAGGCAGCGGATGCGGCGGCCGCGCGGGGGGACGCTGCCCTGGGCGAGGCGCTGGAGCGTGGGAAGGGCGAAGGCGGCCGTCTTGCCCGTGCCGGTCTGGGCACAGCCGAGCAAGTCGGCACCGGCGAGAATGGGGGGAATCGCTTCCTTTTGAATGGGAGTGGCGATTTCGTACCCTTCTTTGCTGACGGCATCGAGCAACTTCTGGGACAATTCGAGACTGGCAAAACTCATGAAAACACAATTCCTATTACGGTGCGGCAGCGGCGCCCGGCAGCACAATGCCGCGCAGGGACGCAAATTGCCATGGGATGGGGCGCGTCCCGGTCCATAAACACAAGCACTCGTGCTTGTTTGGTGGAATGCGACGAGGAAGAGGGGAGGCAAAGCCGAGCCCAATATCCTGCGTGCAAACAGCCTGGCGGAACGCCAAGGGGCAAGAGAATCGAGAAGCAGCCCAAAGAGATGCCGGAGTTTTCCGGCCGCTATCAGACAAAGCAACTGACCACAGTATGTGGCGGATGAGCCTTTTTAGAAGCCGCCGCCAAACGCAAACTGGTCTCGCACCTTTTTCTTAACTTCTTCAAGAATAGCACGTTGGCTAGGGTGGTCAAGGGCATGTGATGGGGACGACGACGGAAGATAACGGCCTTTGGCTGTATTTCGCCGCGAAACCGAGATGTTTCGCCGTTTTTCACGGGGCCGCCCTTAGCGCATGCCAAGCCGCGCGTTAAATTTTCCTTGTTGAGACTTCTTGCGATCGATGGCCCTTTTTGCCGAGCATTTCCGACCATGCCCATCGTCAAATTTATCAAGGAAAAGAAGGAAATCGAGGTTCCCGACGGCGCGAACCTTCGCAACGAGGCGATTAAGGCCGGCATCAACCTGAACCAGGGGCTGAACGGCATCGGTCAGACGGTCAACAAGTATGTCAACTGCTTTGGGATGGGGATGTGCGGCACTTGCCGAATCCTCATCACCAAGGGGATGGAGAACACGAACAAGTTGACGATGAGCGAGCGGATGAAGTTCAAGATGGTTCTCACTCCTGATCCCGTGCCTGCCCTTGCTTTCGTCGGCCACGAGGACACCATGCGGCTCGGCTGCTGCACCACGGTGCATGGCGATATCGAAGTGGAGTCCGGGCCTGAACTGAATCTGTTCGGCGAGAATTTCTTTAGCTAAACCAAAGTCGACTTTCGCTCCGCGAAAGTCCGTTTCTTTCGCGGAGCGAAAGACTACATTACGGCTTCTCTCGCTGCTGCGGAAAAGCCAGCGACGAATCAATCTCCGCCAGGATCGCCCGCACCCGGATGCGGACTTCGGGAGGCAACTCGGTCTTTTGCAGCCGCACGAGTTCGCCGTAGATGGAGCGGCCCATTCCCTTGAGCTTCTTCTGAGCCGCCTCACGAACGGTGAAATCGTCGGCGTCAAGTTCCTTGACCAGTGCCGCGACTATTTCGGCGAGAGCCGGGTCCGGTAGAGTCTGCACGACCAGTCCAACGCGAACAAGACTGTTGGGCTTGGGAGACAACGTCATCGGCAGCCGCTTCTCATATTCTTCCTGCGGCAGGCGAAAGCAGACGTGCAGGCCGGGGGACTCGAACAGTTCTTTTTTCCAAAGCTCGGCAAGCACTCGGGCCTCGTCCTCGAAGAGGCCGGCCATGACGAGCTGGCTGGTGAGTTTCTTGACCGCCTGATCCACAAATTCATCGCCCCTTCCCGCTTCCATGAAAGTGGGCGAGAAGTCCTTGCCTGGCTGGAGCTCGCCGACGCGGGCGATGCGAATATTCCTTTCCTCGCGATGGTCGATCACGGTGACGTCGAACACGGCGTGCTTCACCTGGCTCGCTAAGACGACTTTGCCCCCAACTTCCTCGATCCTCAGCCATTTTCCCTGCGGAAAAATGCCGTCGTAGTAGACAAACTTCTCCCGGTCGATATCGAGCTGGTTCTGGCTGTACTTTGCAAAGACCTCGTCGCACTTCACGGATCGCAGGCGCTGCATCCAGTGGTCCTTCGCGACCTGCGGCGGCGCCGGAGTCTTGGGGAGCTTCCCCTTGGGCGGCAGCTTGATGCCAAGCTGCCATAGCAGGGACGAAGACATGGCGACTCGCGTCTCACCCTCGCGGGCCGGGCTGACGGTGCCGGGCCACCAGACGCCGGGCATGCCGCCGGGAAAGCCGATCTTCATCTGCACTTCCAGCGGCCGGGCGGCATGGAAAAAGACGATCGGCCGGCGGCGGATTTCAATCGCCCCATAGTGCTGTGGGATGTTGCGGCCGCTGATCTGACCATAGACAAATTCCGGCAGCTCGTTCCATTCGCGGGCGAGATCGGCATTGGCCATCTCCGCGTCGGTATGGACGCGGAAAACGCCCCATTCGTGGACGGTCAGGTCCTTTTCGACTATATCCTCGGCGCTGGAAATCAACGCCGGTGCAACCATAAGAATTAAGACCGTCAACCAGCGTGGGGTACTCATCTACTCATCCTTGTAGCTGACTTCTAGCTTTACTTTTTCAGCCGGCCAGGCATTGCTCGTACCACGTCGCGAAACCACAATCCAACGGGCGTCAGATTGTGATTTTCGATTGCAATTTATGTCACGGGCAGGCTGGAAGACTACTCCACTTTAGTCCTCAATCTTCAGTTTGATCTCGTCCGAGTTCCCCTTCAGTTCGGGTGCATAAAGTGCCGAGGCCTTTGCTGGCAGGGCGGCGAATTTGCCGGGGATTTCGGCTCGCATCTTGTACGAGACGGAATGTTTGCCGCGGGCCAGGGCGCGGACGAAGAAGCTGACGCGGTTGTCCCGCAGCTCCATGTAGGCTCCCAGGCTGTTGCTGTTGTAACCGCTCTTGAGATCGACCGGCTCAAAGCCGGCGGCTTTCATGTCCTCGAAGAGGATGTACTCGTAATCGTTCTTGCTGTCGATTTCGAGTTCGATCTCCACCTGGTCGCCGCTCTTCAGCGTGTCACCTTCCTTGAGTTCTTTCCGCACGAATTTCTCGACCTTTTGGTCAAGAGCCTGGCCGCGGACTCCTTCCACTTTGATCTTCTTGTCGACCGGAACGAGCTTGTAGTACTTCCGGTTCACCTTCACTTCCAGGCCCGCCTTGGTGATGTGGTCCTCAAGCGTGAAGTTGGTGACGTAGGCGTTGAAGTAGACGTTCCCCTTCCCTTTTCGACGGATTTCCACTTCGTGGCCCCCGTCCTTGAGGTCGGCTCCCTTCACCACGAACTTGTTGTCGTAGGTGAAGAGGTTGTCCTTGTTGATTTCGACTTCCTTTTTCTTCTCGCCGTCGAGCCACAGCTCCACCGTCATCTGCGGCTCTTGTTCGCCACTGGCGCGGATGTACTCGGCAAAGGCTTCCACGCAGACCGCAGTGTCACGGGTGTTCTGCCAATAGGTCGCATGTTTGCGGTTGTTGAGCAAGTACTTCACCAGCCGCGGTGCCCGTTCCCCCTTGCCGTCGGTTTTGGCGAGGAGCTTGAGGTAATAGGCGTTGGCTTCGACTTCGCTGCCGTACCAGTACCACCAGTAGTTGTTTTCCGGCAGCTTGAGATAGGCGGTTTCGTTCTCTTCATCTTCGACGACGAACTGCTTGATGTTCTCCAGGATCATCGCCAGCTTTTCCTTGTCGCCAATTTTCTCCAGGGCCAGGCCGAACATGGCCTTGGCGTAGACGGCCAGGTGGACCCGGTCGCGGTAGAGGAAATTCTTCATCTCATCGTTATTGCTTTCCGCATCGACGAGGATCATATACACGAAGGCGTCGAGTTCATCCGCGAATTGCTTCTTGCGGATGTTCAGTTCCTTCTTCTCCCAGTTCTTGATGAGCTCAATTTGCTCCACCTGGTAGCGCTTCAGCCAATCGATGCCTCGTTCGAGCACGCCGGGTACGAGGGCCACATCGTTGGCCTTGGCAACTTGCAGCCCATGCACCACGACTGCGGTCGTGTGCGGATAACTGCGTTCGCCCGCCCCGCTGAACCAGCCCCAGCCTCCGTCGCTGATCTGCTGTTCGGTGAGGGCTTTGACACCTTCCTTGACCATGCGGCTCAATTCTTCCTCTTCGAAAACCGGGTTGCGGTCAAACCGCTTCCAGCCTTTGGCCCGCTCTTTGTCGTCGCCGATTTCCTGGGCGTTGAGGTTGGTTCGCTTTTCGCCGATGGCCTTCAGATCCAGCTTCATTTCCCGCAGGGTCTTCTGAGTAATGACCGTGGGGAGGAAGCGGTTCAGCGTTTGGTCGGTGGAGTTGTAAGGATACTCCGCCAGGTAAGGCAGCGCATCCACCATCGCCATCGCCAGCGATGGGCTGTAGCGAATTTCCAGCACGCTCTGCTCGACGCGGCGTTCCTTGGGCACATTGAACGTCACGCGCGACGAATCCTTGTCCGGTTTCACCGTGCCGGCGAAAGATTCGGTCTTGAGCATGCCATGGATGAAGCAGGGGATCTTCATTTCCATCGCGTCGGACTCTTCGTCGGTCAATCCCTTCATCCGGACGACCGCTTCCCCTTCATCCAGCACGCTGCACAGCCAGTCGACCCGCTTCTCGCCGCCGGCTGGGATTTTGACTTTCTGCGTGAGAGGAGCTCCGGACTTGAGCTTGTTGCCGGGGATTTCCAGCGAAACGCTGACTTCCTTCTCGGTCTTGAGATAGTTGTGGACGTTCGCCGACAGGACCACTTCGTCCTTCTGGACGAAGAACCGGGGGGCCTGCAATCGGACAATCAAGTTTTTCCGCGTCACCACGTCGGCTTCGCCGCTGCCGACCTTGGTGCCATGTCCCATGCCCCAGACCCGAATCTTCCAGGAGGTGAGGTTCTCGGGCATGTCGAGTTCGATTTCTGCATTGCCGGTCTTGTCAGTCGTCAGACTCGCGACCCATTTGGCAGTATCCGCGAACTTAGTGCGAACCGTGGCTTCGAGGAGCGGAGCGCCGCCTCCGTCTCCAGGTTTCCCGCCAGCCCGGTCTTGGCCTTGCTGCTGAAGCTCGCTGCGGAGGCTCTGCTTGTCCTTGGCAAAGTTCCCATCCCTGGCGGATGCTGCCTTCTCCATGGGAGCGCCCCCAGCCATCGGCGCGCCGGGCATCGCCATGCCATTGGCCATCATGGTCCGAGCCCCGCGTCCGCCACCAAAGCCACCGCCACCCGGGGCACCCGACTTAGCCTCGGCCGCTCCAAGCATTGCCTCGCTCCCTTCGGCCAAGGTATCCAAGTCCTCCGCCACCGAGTGGCCGAAGACACCGAGGAAGCCCATCCCCGGCTTATTCGGGAGTGACATGTTGTGCCCGGCCAGCATCGACAGGCTGTCGTACTGCTGGGGATTGTGGTGCCGCCGCCATTTCCAGAAGAAGTCCTTGATGTCCGGAACGTTTGAACCGCCCGCGATGTATTCCACGGACTTGTCGTACATCGTCAACACGGTAGAGCCAACATAGTTTTCGCCGTTGAAGTCGGTCAAATGGACCTTCACTTTCGCCTTCTCCCCCGGCTTGTATTCCTTGGAAGAGGGAAGCACTTCCACATTCAGCACCCGCTTTTCGGGCGGAACGATCAGTTCCTTGGTTTCCGTATAAACTTTGCCGCCGCTGACGGTCACTGCTTCGACGAAGAAGTTCGGCATGTCCTTCTTGATGACTGCAATCTCTTCAATCGCGCTCTTCCCTTTCAGCCGCAGGAGCTTGGGAGCCAAATAGACGCCGTTCGTCGGCCGGATGAAGAGCAGCACCGTGCTGTTCGCCCGGTCGGTATTGAGTTGCAGGCTGACCTTTTCGCCGGGATTGTATTCCCGTTTGTCGGGAATCAGCTCGACGTTGTTGAAGCGGAAATCGGCCCCGTCAAAGCCCTGGCCGACGATGGTGAAGAGGTAACCCCCTTCAATGATGTGCTTCTTGGAATCGGTGAGCTTGTAGGAGAGGCGATATTGCCCCTTCTGGGTCGCCTTGATTTGCTGCTGGGCCATTCCCTCTTCGCCGGTGTTCAGGTCCCACTTCTGCACCGGTGTTTCCACCGGCTGGCGGTTCTTGTCGTAGGTAATTTTGAGAAGTACGAGCGATCCTTTTCCTGGCACCGGCTTGTCATCGAGAGTCTGGGCTTTGAAACTGGCCTGGATCACGTCGCCGACGCGGTAGTAACCCCGGTCCACCCAAGAGAAGACCTTGAACGGCTTGCGGGCGACGAGCACTTTTCCCGTGCCGACGATGGTCCGGCGGGAATCATCTCGGACTTCCGCCGTCACAGTATATTCGTGATCGGTGTTGCCGTGCAGTTCCTTGGCGATGGCGGTATCGATGTCGACGCTGATCGTGCCATCTTCGCCGATTTCTCGTTCAACTTCAGCCACCACCTCCGGCGGTTCGCTGCGGCCGCGATAAATCCACGGCGGCGACGGACGCCGACAGCCGGCCCATTCGTGGAAACCCTTGTACCAGGGATAATCGTAGGCATACCACCAGTAACCTTGTCCATAAGCCCAGTCCCACGGCATGTGGGGATACCATTCCTGCGAATAATCGGTTCGCAAAACCTTGTACTTCACCTTGGCCTTCGTCACCGGCGAGCCGAAGTAGTATTTCGCGTTGATCTTGGCGGTGATTTTCTCGCCGAGCATCACGGGTTCTTTCGGCGCGTCAATCGTCACTTCATATTCCGGCTTCTTGTATTCTTCGACGCGGAAATTGTTTCCTCCCGTGGCAAATCCCATTTGCCGGGGCGGGTCCATGATGTTGATGTGGTATTGCCCGAGTGTCGCGTCAGCCGGCAGGTCGTACTCGCCCGCAAGGCCTCCGTACTCGTCGGCTTCGATGGTCTTGTCGAGAACCTTTTCCCCCTTGGGACTGTGAATTTCGATGACGAATGTCTTCTTGGCGAAGTCGGATACGTTGTCTTGGTCATACTGGGCCCGGCGGACCCAGAACTTGAAGTTGACCTTTTGCCCCGGTCGATAGACCGGGCGATCCGTCATGGCGAAGGCCTTGATTTGGTTGTATTCCTGGTCGTGAGCGCGGCCGTTCCAGACGTTGAGGAAGCCCTGGAAAGAGAATCTTCCTCCCTTAGTCGTCGAAGTGACGAGCCACTGATACCCTTCTTCCTTCAAATCCTTGGGATTCGGAATCACCATCCCGTCCGCGTTGGTGTTCTCGGCGAAGTTGCTGGTCACCACCTGATAGCGGTTGCCGCCGAGGTGCCGCTGTTGCCAGCCGAAGAATTCCAAGTTGGCATCGGGGATGGGTGCGCCGGTGACGGCGTCGGCAATGTAATACAGGGTCTTGCCGTCAAGCTGCTTGCGGACGATGGCCGTGTCGGCGACCCAGAGGATGATCTTGCTGACGTTCCCGTCCGCCATCGTCGCCGTGACCATGTAAGCCCCCGGCTTTTGCAACGGAGTGGTGACGGTGATGCGCTTGTCGAAGTGATTTTCGCGGGGCTCCAGGTCCATTTCCCAGGCGGCTGTGGCTTCGCCCAGATATTTTGTTTCCCCTTCGTTCACCAGCCGATAGCCGATGTTGCCGATGTTGATTTTGTTCCAGTCGATGCGGTTGCCCGGGTCGGACTTGAGATAGGTCTTGATGTCCGCCAGCAGTTCGGGAACCTTGATCGCCCGGGCATCGAACTTCACCTTTTTGCCGTTGCGATAACGGAATTCAACGGTCGCACCTTGGCCGGCAGGCTGGGTGGCGACCCCTTCAAAAGTTCCCCAGTTGCCGACAACTTGTTCAAGCCGTTCGTTCTTCCAGTTGTTGGGGCCGGGGCCAAAATCCTTGATGTTCTGCTGCCAGGACTTGGCGGCTGCGGGATACTGGCGGCGGTTTTCAAAGACCTGCGCGAGCTGCGTCAGGGCGCTTTCGCCCCAGTTGTCCTTGGATTCCGCGGCTACCTGCTGATAGATCTTAATGAAATTGAATTCGTCCGGCACTTTGAATCGCTTGATGCCGGTGGCCAACTTGGCGATGGTCTCGTCTTCTTTCAGCGTGTGCAACGCGTAAGTTCCGCTTTCGTTCTTCTTCGTGTCGTCATCTCCGCCGCCAAAGCCGCGGCCAAAACGCCCCTGGGCCATCGTCTGCACCCCCAAGAGTTGTTCCATGAACTGGGCAAAGTGCATCCGGACCTGGTACTTGATCGCCGGATGATTCTCCGTCGCCTGTTCCAAAAGCCAGCGCCACCGCTGGCCATCTGTTTCGGCACCTTCCCACTTTTTGGGAGTCGTGTGATAAACCACTTTTCCTTCGGCATCGACCGGCGCGCCGTTGTATTCGCGATAGCCATAGTAGCCCTCATCGTAATCCGGCAACTCGGCCAGATTGGTCAGCGACTGCAACCGCCAGGCTTCATAAACGCCCCGATGGTTGAGGAGCGTCTCGGCAAAGGTCAAATAGAACTGAGCTACTTCCGCCTTGTTGTCATCCTTGGCGGCCAGCGGCAATGCCTGATTCTCCAGTTGCATCGCGCGGGCCCGGTCGCGCTCCACGGAGTTCGTCCACTTGCCCCCTCCGCGATGCGGGCCTCGTTCGTACTTCCCCGCGATGATGAACCCCTGATGCTGCAAATTGACATACTGCTGAGCCGCCGCGTGGAGGGCCCGCCAGTTGTCCTTGTGAACCTTGACCAACTCTTCAATTAAGGCATCAATCTCGTTGACGCGTCCCAAGTTATGCAGGCATTGCACCGCCAGGTTTAGATCGTTCGGGACTTGTTGCGGCTCGTCCTTGGGGTCCAGGCAGAGCTTCTTGAAACCTTCATACGCGTCCTTGAAATTGCCGTCGGTCATCGCTTTCTGGCTCTTGGCCCGGAGTTCCGGCCCGCTCGGCCCTTGGGAAAACGCCCCTGCAACCAGGAGGTACGCACAAAAGAGAGTACAACCGATCCCGACCAGAATGTTTCGCTTCATGGCAAGCTGCCTTAGCAAGAATTCGAGAATGCACGCGTGAAAACGGTCCCCACCCCCAGAGATTTCAAGAAATTGAATCCCCCTGGCGGGTACGCTCTCTTTAAGACGGCTTAGCCGCAGAAAGCGTTTTCCTGAGTATCGCCGATTTGGCGTTTTTGTCCAACTAGTGGGGATTTTTGGCAAATTACCGAATGCCGATTACCACGCGATGGAGGCAGCATCGAATACGGGACCCTCGACGCAAGTCCGCTTGTAATCCCACTCTTCTCCTGCGGTTTTGATTTTGGCAACGCATGTAAAGCAGATGCCGATGCCGCAGGCCATGGGTGTTTCTAGCGAAACCTCGCAGGGAACGCTGTTTGCAGCGGCGATTTTGGCGACGGCTTCCATCATCGGTTCCGGGCCGCAGCAGACGATGCGGGGGGAGGGAGGGGGCTGGGGGTTGGGGGCTGGGGTCTGGGGAAGAGAGTTAGAGAGCACTTGTCGCAATAGGTCGGTTACCAGTCCGTGATGACCCCGAGAGCCGTCGTCGGTCGCGATGCGGACATTAACTCCTAGCCGTTCAAAGTCCTCCATCCCGGCGAGATACTCGGAGGTGCGAGCGCCATAACAGAAGGTGACTCGTCTTGCCTGAGAAACAACTCGCGGCGGAATGCCAAATTGCTGGTGCCCCAAATACTCCTTCGCGAGCGCCAAAAACGGCGTCTGCCCGATGCCCCCGGCAACCATCACCAAGTGGTCCGTCGGTTGTGGCAAAAAGCCGTTGCCCAGCGGCCCCCAAACGTCGAGTTGCTGGCCGGGGCGAAAGTCTTGCAATCGGCTCGTAAGTTTCCCTTTGACGAGATAGACGACATCGACAAATTCCGGCTCTCCGCCGGCACCAGTCGTCACGTCATACATGGCGAGCGGCCGGCCGATCAGCGGGTCGTTCAAATCCGCCAGCCGCAGCATGAGGAACTGCCCTGGCAGAATGCGGCCTGCGATTTCCGGGCTGCGGAAGCGAACGCGGTGCGTCTCCTTGGCCAGCCGCACGTTTTCGACAATCTCCACCGTCTGCTGGACGGCGGAGTCCGCATAGAACTGGGCATGCAACGGGCTGGTCACGGCCGTCCTTTTCCTTTGGGCTTGAATTTCTTTTTCCCACCGAACTGTGTTTTTGGCTTGCCGCCGGCGGACTTTGGCCTGCCGCCCCCTTCACCTGCCGGCTTTCCGCCACCATGGCCCCCAGGCTTTCCGCCGAATTTCTTTCCGGGACCGCCTCCCCACTTTGCGCCGTGTCCGCCGCCACTTCGGCCGGAACGACCTTCCGTGCGAGGAGCAAATTTCCCGGCGGGCTTACCGGCCGGACGATCCCCAACTCTTTCACCCGGCTTGCCGGCTGCCTTGGGGGGAAGTTTTACTTTTCCACCCCGGCGGCCGAATTTGCGAGCTGGCCTGGGTCCCTTTTCAGCTGCACCTTCACCCACTCCTGATCCGCGCGGCCCCTTTCCCTCATACGGCTTCTTCTTGAACGGCCGATTCCCTGCTGGCCGTCCTTGTCCCCCGCGATTCTCAAAGGGACGTTTGCCAAATGGCTTCCCGCGCTGAGGTGCTGGCGATGCTTCCCCAGAATCGTCCATTTCCTCTTCGTCTTCGAGTTCGTCCCCTAAATCGGCCTCGATATCGCCATCTCCTTCATCGCCATCCTCAAGTTCCTCCGATTCGTCTTCCCCGTCTTCGTAATCGATCACGTCACCCGGAACAATCGCGGCATCCTCCTCGGAGAAGCCCGAGATTTCGACCATCTCTTCGTCGGTCGCAGGGGCGAAGTCATCCACCTCTAAATCACCATCGTCATCCCCGCCTCCCAGTTTTGGAATGACGTCATGCCGCGGCAGCCCCTTCTGAAAGGACAGCCCGGTGGCCTGACCTCCGCTGCCGGCCATTTCTCCCCCGCGAAAGCCTCCTCGTTCCTGACCGCTCTCCCCAAAGTCGTGGCTCCTCATCCGGGGTGCCGGCTTCTTTCTCGTTTCGTGCATCAGGCTATCGATCTCGGCCTGCGACAGCTTCCGCCAGGCACCCAGCGGCAGATCCCCGAGCTTGAGATGCCCAATCCCGACCCGGCGGAGCTTAAGCACCTTGTGGCCGACGCGGGCCAGAATGCGGCGGATTTCGCGGTTCCGTCCCTCGTTCAGGACCATGATCATGTCGGTGCTTTGCTTGTGCCGCCGCTTGATGACGATTCGCTGCACACGGCAGACGCCGTCCGAGAGATGGATGCCGCGGCGGAGTTTGTTGAGCTTCTCCTCCCCTGGCTCGCCGGCCACGCGGACGAGATACGTCTTCTCCACCCCATACCGCGGGTGCGTCAGCCGATTGGCGAATTCTCCATCGTTGGTCAGCAAGATCAGTCCTTCACTACTCCGGTCCAACCGGCCGACCGCGAACAGCCGGGCGTCGGTCGGCACAAGGTCAATCACCCGCTCGCGGCCGCTGGGATCAAAATTGGTGGTTACAACCCCTTCCGGCTTGTTAACGGCGAAGTACATCCGCTCTGGGCGCTTCAAAGTTTCCCCATCCACCCGCAACTCATGTTTGAACGGGTCCACTTTGGTGCCGAGAGTGGTCACCACTTGCTTGTCGACTTCCACCCGTCCTTCCTGAATCAGCACCTCGCAATCCCGCCGGCTACCGACCCCCATGGAAGCCAGCACCTTCTGTAGCCGCTCCTCCGGCCCAGCGGCCTCTTCGCGCCCCTCCTGCGGCCCTCTCCCCTTCCATGGCCGAGGAGAATCGCCCCGGCGAAACGGCTTTTTGCCTTTGGGTCGGCCGGAATCGGAATCGCGTTTTTCAAATCGAGGGGGGCGGGGCATGGCTGCGGGTCCGGCGAAGGGAATTGCTAATCTCCTTCATCCTACCCCCAGAAGGGCTGCAGGCTAAGGCCCACCGAAATTGCCGAGAAGGGGGTTGGCGAATGCAACGGTTCGCCAAATCTCGATCCGTGCTTATCGGGCTGCGAAATCGGCATAGAATGAACTGGGGAACTCCCTTTCACTTGCTGGTGAGCCGGGATGTAATGCACATTCCTTAACTAACTCTGGAGAGTGAAACTTGGTAGGCATCTTGACTCATCGAGCGTAAAGAGATTTAAGTTAAGGTTGAGAGGACCGAACAGGATGGGTGGCCGAGTGGTTTAAGGCAGCAGTCTTGAAAACTGCCGTACTCGTAAGGGTACCGGGGGTTCGAATCCCTCCCCATCCGCTTGAAGGTAGTTAGGAATGAGTGACTGGCTCACTCTGACCTATCCTTGGCCTCAGCGGCCTCTACGTCGCTAACAAATTGCTTGGCGTAGGCCCAATTATGGTGAAGGCAAACCTCGTCACGAAATTCTTCCGCGAGTTTCGAATCGTTTGCCCCCCTTGCCCTTACACGATCCCGTAGAGGACTTTTGTACCAATCCCCGAAATCCATGCAACAGAGCGGACACTTGCCGGTCCACAGGAGCAGGCCCCATAGTCGCATGCGCTCTATTCGTTCGAATTCGTGAGGACACGGAGCACCGAGTTCTTGGGCAATCAGCCGGCAGCAGGGAAAGTGATCCTCGTCGTGCCCGCCCCAAATGGACTGGTGAAACACCCGATAATCGCCGTGGATTGCATGACTGTCGCAATGGATGCAGCCTTTGCGATACGTCACATAGTCGACGGCAGCCATCCACAGCGTGGCTGCCGCAACTGTTGCGAGACCGAACCTCGCGACCCTGTGCCATCGGAATTTCGGCAGAAGCCAGCACGCCGCCGCTAAGGATATCGCCACGGCAAATCCCGCCGTTTCGACCCATCCCGTAACTCGGAAGACTGCGGCACACGCGGCTATCATAGAAATGAAAGCGAACAAACGCCGCAAAGTAAACTGGATGCGAGCGGTGGAATGCTGCCCAGACATGATGTTCGCACGCTCAAGACGCTGGCCGCTCCTGGCCTGACTCGGGCATGTAAAGCCGCGACACCAAGGGCAGAGAAGGTTTATAACTTTCATCCTTACTGACATCGCGGCAAACAAATTCCTGGAACGAATCACCTTCAAACGTTAGTTCCAGCCCGGGCTCGTTTCTTCGATCCTCGTTAGGTTTCTTGTCCTCGATCATAACTCACCTGACAACGAGAACTTCTCGCGCTAAGCTGAACCCTTGAAACAAAAACTCGACGAAGTAAGTTCCCGCAGCGGGAGAAATGCAGTTCACAACTCGACAGCTGTACATGTAGACCCACAGCGGGTCACCACTAAACTCCAGCCAAAACTCTTCGCTCTCGTAAATAACCTCATCCGCGTCGTCGGCACTTATCCGGATTCGTGCTGAACCTGAGCGTCTCCCTTCGCTCAGTTGGATGTAGACGCAGAATCCGCTCGGAAGCGGATACCCATGTGTCCCACTACTAAGTGTACTGAAAAAAACCGCGGATTGTCACTCTTTTCTGGGTCCGCGGGTCTGAATTAACATCTTCGCACAGCAGCATATGCCGCACAAATGAGAGCGGCACTCCATGCGGTTCATTCGATTCGGCCATCGTTGGAGTTCCTGAATCAACCGGCCTTACTCCTCAATCTCATACCCCTTCCGCTGTTCCCGCTTCAGCCATTTGTTGGCTTCGTCATCGCCGACGATTTGTTCGGCCTGGGAATCCCACTGCAGCTTTTTGCCGAGGCGGATGCAGATGTTGGCGAGGTGGGCGGTGGTCATGGCCCGGTGGTGGGTGTATACGTCGCTGATGGGCTGCGAGCGGTCTTTGCGGCACTCGAAGAAGTTACCCATGTGGTTGCCGGGCTTTTTCCCTTTGTAGAGGGCGGCGACGGCCGGGTTTTCCGAGGGCTTGGTCTTCATGTAGTCGGCGACGGCGGTCCCTTTCTCGTCCCGCAGGTCGCCGCGGCTGACAAAGATGGTGCCGTCGGTCCCTTCGATGGTGATGCCGTTTTCGCCGTCGGAGAGGATGTGCATTTCCATCTCGCCGGGGAAGCCGGCGGTGACGTGGAACTTGGTCGCCGCGTTGTACTTGTTGCTCACGGTCGGCCAGCCGTCTTTGAAGGGGACGGGGTGGTCGGCGGTCCCTTCGATGCGGCTGGGGCCGCTGGTATCGACGCCGAGGCACCAGGCGGCGATGTCGATGTGGTGAGCCCCCCAGTCGGTCATCTTGCCGCCGGAGTATTCGTACCACCAGCGGAACTCATAGTGCGTGCGGCTTTCGGGGTAGCTCTTGTTGTTCCCCTTCCCTTTCTCCCCCATCACGAAATCGGTCATCGGGGCCTGCCCCAGCCACATGTCCCAGTTGAAGCCGGTCGGGACTTCAGCCTTGGGGATTTCGCCGCTCGACGGGGCTCCGCCGATGACGCAGGTTGCCTTCACGAGCTTGCCGAGCTTCCCCGATTTGCAGATGGCGACGGCGTGGAGGAACTGCTGGTCAATTCTCTGCTCTTTGTTCTTGTTGACGCGTGCCGACATCTCGCTCCGCTGCTGTGTGCCGACCTGGAAGACGCGGCCTGTCTCCTTGAGGACTTTGCTGATCTGCTTCCCTTCGTCGATGGTCAGCGTCAGGGGCTTTTCGCAGTAGACGTCTTTCCCCGCCTTCATCGCCTCGATGCCGATTTTCACGTGCCAGTGATCGGGCGTGACGATGGTGACGACTTCGATATCCTTGCGGTCGAGGAGTTTGCGATAGTCCTCATACATCTCGACGCCGCGTTCCTTCCCCTTCTCGCCGAGCTTATTGAGAGCAACCCCCTTCGCTTTCTCCCGCATGTTCACATCCACGTCGCAGACCGCCACGCAATCGGCAAAATTCATCGCCTGCGGCCCGACGGCATTCCAGCGGTCCCCGACGCCGATGCAGCCGAGGATGGGACGGTCTTGCTTGGATGTGGTCTTGGCGTCCTGGGCCATCGTGTATGCCGACCAGGGAAAATACGGCGCGGCAGCAAGACCGGCGGCAGCGGCGGCGGATGATTGGAGGAAGGTGCGGCGGGAGGATTTGGTGGCGCGCGACATAGGAGGACTCACTTGGGAAGAAGGAGAGGAGTTGCCTGGGAGCCGTTAGTTTAGCGGGGGGAAGGGCGGGATTCCACTGGCAAGGCGCCGCTGAGATGGGTGGCACGCCCACTGCTCTGAGTGGGCGTGAAGATAACGGCGTCTACACGCCCACGCAAAGCCGTGGGCGTGGCACCCGGAGAACTACGGGCTGATGTGGTAGTTGTGGCACTTCAGGCACTGGTCGCCTGCGGCGGTGGGAGTGTGGCAGGAGGTGCAGGCGGTTTTGGAGAGAGGAGCGAAGCTGTAGACAGCAGCAGACGAAGACATCGTGTGGCAATGGGTGCAGTCGGCGAGTTGCGGCTGGATGAGGTGGGGCCGGTGAGAGAACTTGGTGAAGGACTTTTGCGCGGCATCTTGGCTAGAGGATTGCCAGTGGATGGTGAGGTTGGCGGATTTGTCGTTTCCGTCAACCCGATGGCACTGGGCGCAGTAGCCGATGGAGTTGGGTTTGGTGAGGCTGGCGCGGAGAGCGGTGGTTGTGGATGAGCTCTTGAGATTGGATTTCAGAGCCAACTCGATCCAGGCCTTGATCAGTAGATCGCCGTGGCCGGTGGGACGCCAGGCGATGGAGTAGCTGGCGTCGCTCCGTTGCCAGCCGGAGGAGGAGTTTGGTGGAACAGCTTTTGTAGTAGCGGTTTCAGCGGACTCCGACGGCTTTGGCTCGGAGGAGCCGCCCAGCAGGTCATCGTCAGCATTTGCCTTGGGCTTTTCCGGAGTCGGTGTTGCCGGAACAAGTAACTCCTCTTCTTCCGCCGGCTTCTTGGCAGGTGATTCCGGCTCTTTGATGACGGCTGGCGGCGCTGAAGTACTCTGAGCACGCATTGGCAGCGGTTTTCCTTCGCGAATCAGCGATATTTCCTCGTCGAGCGTTGGCAGCCAGGCGGATTGAGCGGCACGGAGCACGTCCGGCGGTAGATGAGCCCAGAGTTGCGACGATGCCGTAATGCTCAGTCGTCGCGAGAACGCTCCCACACCTTCGGTCGCTAGTTCATGTAGCAGCTTCTTACTGGCGAGCGCGATTTCGGCTGCGGCGGCAAGCTGTTCCTCGTTGGCGGCATCCACTGCTGATAAATCGCCCCGCGGAATCTTCGCCAACGCCTTCGCGGACTGTTCATCGGCAGAAAGAAGCAGCGCCATTGCCGGCGGGAGGATACCATCGAAGTCATTGCTGATTCCCTCGGGCCATTCGCCGATGTTCAGGCCGGCCTCCTGGAGTGCGGTGACGTTCATTCCGGGGAGTGCGAAGAGCTTGAACCCCTCTTCGCCGCTCTGTTTGATTTTGGGCTCGTGACAGGAGGCACAGGCAGCTTGGAAGCTGGCCAACAGCTTGTTATCTCTCCGCGAATCATCGACGTGGCAAGTCTGACAGCGGAATTCCTGCTTGCCAGCGGGAAAGTGTTTTCCTTTGTGTACCGCATGGTCGAAGACAATCGGGCTCCGCTTCTCGAACGGCCAATTCGTGAACACGGGATGGCCGGTGGCAAAGCTGTCAAAAGATTTAGCGTGACAAATCTGGCACTGCTGATTGCTCATTGCCGTTAGGTCGTGGTCCTTGCCATGATGTTCCCGGTGACAAGCGGCGCAGCCGATTTCGCCACGGTCGTTCTTGGGGCTGGCGGCGAGAGCAGTCAACAGCAACATGGGATTATCACCACTGATGTGCCTGGCCAGCCTCTCCGGCGAAACCCCGTGCGGCAGCAGAGCGTGGACGGCGTCGAGCCCCTTCTCGTGGCATTTCAGGCAGAGCGTGCTCTGCGGAGTTTGCAGAGGGCTGCTGCTCATTAAGCTCAGCGCCCATGCGCCGACCGTCTTGTCTCCCGCTTCGTGGCAAGCTGCGCAGCGGTTGGACGTGCTGTTCTTGTTCAGAATCTGAGCGTGCTTCAGCGTCAGCGGACCCGGGGCGAAGACTTCCGTCCAGCAGGCTTTCGAGAGCATCACCAGGAGCGCGGCCAGGCTCATGACCGTGCAGGCGAAAACAAAAATCCGCCGCCGCGAGCGAAGGCTGCGGCGCGGGACGCACGGCTCAGCGGGGTCCAGGCAACGGCCGGAGGGGGAAGGGCCGTTTACACAGCGGCGGCCTTCGCAGGCGCGGCCGCAGGTCCAGGAGCCAGGGCGTTCGTAGCGGTTGAAGTCATCGCTCGGCGGACGAAAGTTCGGCAGCGTGGTCATCGCATCCCTCCGTGGAATGCGTGGGCCAGTACCGCGTGAAAGCCAGCGAAGAGGAGCAGGGCGTAGGTGCCGCCGATGTGGGCGAAGAGCCAGCACTTCAGCCAGCCTTGCAAGGCGTCGTGGTAATCGAGGTCGTCCTTGCGAGCGGTCAGCGTTGCCAAATCTAGGGCGAGCTTCTGCTGGGGCTCGCCGAGATACCGCTTCAGCTCGCCAAGCTCCGCCAGCAGTTGCCGCCGGAGTGTGCTCGTCGGTCGCAGATAGTATCTCCATCCGCGGGCCCCTTCGAAGAAGCGAAGCAGGCGGCGCGAGTAAATATCGGTAACGACGCCGGCACTGGAATCATCCCGAGCGGCCAGCACAAGCTCCCGGGCTTGTTCCGCCACTTGCCGTCGCAAGCCGGGGATCCGTTCCCAAATCGGTTCCTCGCCGAGCGCGGCGAGGCGACGCGGAATCGTTCGAGTCAAATAGAGGCCGTGAAGGCCACTCGCGGTGACGAACAAATAGAGCGCAGCGAGGGAAGTTTCAAAAATGCCATTGGGAATCCGGAAGCTGACGTGGAGCAAGAACAGCCAAACCGCTCCCACGCCAACATAAAGATGCACTTTCAGCCACGTCGCCGACGATCCCAGCGGCAAGAACGTCAGCTTCTTGCGGAGATTGTAAGCCGCCAGAAAAACGACGGCCGCGAGCAAGAGGCCGCCGGTTGTAAAGGCATGCGGGCGGAGTGTCAGCACTTCCAGCCACCACCAGGAAGTGATGAAAAACAGCACTACGGCAAGTATTTCAATACTTCGCAGCCGGCGACGGGCGAAGGCGCTGCGGACTATCGCGGAGAGGCTGAAGGAGCTCATGCGGCTTCTCCCGATCGATGTTCGTCGCGCCACTCACTGAGCGGGCCGGTTTCCGTCAGGTCGATGCGGATGAGGGCGTCGTGCGGGCAGGCGTTCTGGCAGGCGGGGCCGGTCCACTGCTCCTGGCACATGTCGCACTTGGTCGCCTTGAAAATGGGGAGTTCCGTGATGCCGTCCCGCAGCCGATTGCCGGCTGGATCGAGAATCTCCACCATCCGAATGTTCTGGTACGGGCAACTATTCGAACAAGTCGCACAGCCAATGCAGGTGCCGTCGTTGATGGTGACATTGCCGGACTTCTCGTCGCGGGAAATCGCTCCCGTCGGGCAACCAATCATGCAGACCGGATCGGCGCAGTGCATGCAGGCGCTAGCGAACAGATACTTGCCGTGCCTGGCTCCTTCGCGGAGAAACCGCGGATTTCCCTCGTGAGCGGTGGCGCAGGCCCGGACGCAGTCGTCGCACCGAGTGCAGCGGTCGAGGTCGACGACCATCGCCTGCGTGCCGTTGGTGAGACGCCGCTCGACGAGAAACTCCATCAGGGCCGTTGGCAGCGGTTGGCGGCGGTCGGGGAGTTTGCCGGGAGAACGGCCGTCGATTCCAGGAGCCTTCTCCTCTGGCTCTCGCCCTAGTTCCGCGGCGGGCAAGTGCGGCAGGATGTGCTTGATTGCGATGCCGGCAGGAATTCGCAGCATGTCTACATAGCCGGTGGCCCGGAGCGAATCCTGGTACGGCACTACCTGGCCGGTGGTGGCTTTGGCGTTGTGGACGATCTCGCGCAGGCCGAACATCCGTCCCTTGCCGAGATACGACATTGTCTTGTGCCCATCTCCATGCCGCCGGCAGACGCGGGCGAAGCCGCTGCGGATCATCCAGAGGTCGTTGGCGTAGTGCCCTTCCTGGGCGATGAGTGGCTCGGCTTCAATCCGTGTGGCATGGGCCTGGCCGGCAAGCTGTTTGTACTCGGTCATCCATTCGAAGTTGCCGTAGGTTTCGAAAATCGTGGCGTCGGCGATGGCGGTGAGCGAAGACTCCGGCAGCAGGCGAAAGAGCGGAGTCTCCCGCAGATGCACCCGCAAACTGTTCTCGCGGTAGAGCCGGTCGAGATGCTCCTGCAGCCGTTTGTCCCGCCGGAGCAACCGCAGTCCTTGCCAACGGATTTCGAGGAGCGTGCAGGCATCTTCCGCGAACACCGTCGCCGTGCGCGGAGTGCGGCTCATCGCGGCCATCTCGCCGAACATTTCTCCCTGTCCCAGCCGCACCGTGTTGTGCTTGTCGAGCACGCCGGGAACATCCTGCAAGAACACGCAGGTGCCATCGGAATTCGTGCGGGTCGCCACGGCCTCTTTGGACTTGACGCTCGAGTAGTCGCGCACCTCCGGCCAGGCAGGATTCCACATCTGGGCCAGCGTTTGAAAAAATGTCCGCTTCTTCGGCCGATCCCGTCCGAGCAGCTCGGCGGGCATTTTTTCCAGCACCACCCGCAGCAGCCCTTCCAGCACCAGAAACGCACTGTTGCCGTAATCTCCTTCGCGGAGAATGATGTCCCCCGGCTGATGGCGGACGATGCGGCAGTCATTGCGGAGGATGCCGGCCAGCGGAGTGGCGGGGGGAAAGCGGGCCGGGTCCATCCGGCGGAACGGCTCCTGCGCAAGGAGCCACGCGACGTCCCAATCGGTCATTCGTTCGCCGAAAGGGACATCCCACCGCTGCGGCCGCTGAATGGAGGCGAAGCCTTCCGCCATGATTGCATCCGTGCTGGGAGCCATGAGCCTGTTGAAAAAGGGGTCTGGCTCGGAGCCAGGCACAAATCTTGCCGAGGAAATACGGTCGCGGCGACGTGCCTGACCCCTTTTTCAACGCGCTGCTATATTCCGAGCCGTAGGATAGGCGGGGGGGCAAATGCCAGCAACGCCGCTTTGGGCGGGAGCGAGGCTGCTAGCGGCCCGAAAACTGAGCCGAATGGGCTGCTCTATTTTGCGAAGCTGGTTTCCAGGAACTCCCGAACTTTCTTGCGGGCCAGTTTTGACTCGGGAAGGTCGTAGTGGAAAACCTGAAAGATGTGCCACATCCCTTCGTAAAGGTCGAGTTTTACCGGGATCCCCGCATTATCCAGGGCCCGGTACTGCCGCACCGCATTGCTGAGGAAGATCTCCTTGGTCCCGGCCTGAATCAGCGTCGGCGGGAAGCCCTTGGTGTAGTCACCGTAGACGGGGGAGACATACGGATGCCTCTGGTCCTCAGGGGCGGCATAGGCCGCGGCACAATTCTTGAGATTGCCCGGATAGTAGAGCAGCGGATCGGCATCTTGCAGCGTGGCATAAGTGTCTCCTGTGTCGGTGATGTCCGACCAGGGAGACCACAAGACGACTGCCCCCGGCATTCCCAGGCCCTGGTCCCGCATCTTCAAAACGGCGGCGGCAGCGAGACCGCCACCGGCGGATTCGCCGTAGATGGCAATCTCCTTGAGCGAATGACCTTCCTTGACAAGGGTCTGAATGACGGCCACCACCTGGCTGGTGACTTCCTGCCACTTGGCATGGGGAGCCAGGGTGTAGTCCACGGAAATTACTCGCAGTCCCGTGTCATGTGCCATCGGCACCGCGCTCATCAGACGCGACTGGGAACTATAGAGCGTGTAGGCCCCGCCGTGGGTATAGACGAGCACCCGCCGGCTCTCTTTCCAGCCCTTGGGTTTGATGTCCAGGACCGGAACACCACCCAGCTTGCGGCTTTGAATGTCCGGCTGGTATTCCTTGACGACGGCTGCGTTCGCCGCGGCCCGCTTTTGCTCCATCTCGGCTTGGACTTTTTTCCAACCCTCAATGTCGTCTGCCGCCGGAAGCTGCACATTGCGAGTCGCCTTGCTGAATTTCGCAGCGGCCGCTTGGGCTTCTTTGGAGATCGTCGACGGCACGGAGAAGTCTTCTCCCCGCGCAACAATTGCCGCCAGTAGCACAAGCAAAGTAGCACAGACTCTTTCGGTCGCTCCGCAAGTTCGCCGCATTCGACTAGCTCCCATCGTGGCCCTATTTCACTTCGCCCAAGCGGATGTTCTTGAATTCCACCCACATCGGTTTGCCGGCGTGGAGCTGCAGGGCCAGGATTCCTTCGGTGAGGGCTTGGTCGGGGGAGTTGTCCTTGAAGTCCAGGATCAGCTTGTTGTTGAGGTAGTGCTGGATGTGGTTCCCCTTGGCGATGATCACCACGTCGTTCCAATCGTCGAGCTTGAAGAGCTTGGCGTACCCCGCCTGGTCGATCAGATCACTTTTGACAAGCTTCTTCCCGTCCTTTTCCCAGGTCGCTTCTTCCCCCACGAGACAGATGCGTCCCCGCTTCCCTCCCTCGTCGTAAATGAACCCGGCGACGCTCGGAAGCTGCGTTTCGTTGCGAAGCTCATGCTGATAGCCGCGAACCACCCATTTGTTGCTCACTTTGCCATCCGTGATGTGCTTGGAGCGATATTGAATGCCGGAGTTGTTGGCCGCATTGCAGCGGAACGATAGCCGCAAGTCAAAATCCTTCGTGGTCCCTTTGGTCCACAGGATGAACGTGTTCCCTTTGGCGGGATTCTCCGCCGTGGTCTCCCCTCGTAGCACGCCTTCCTTAACGCTCCAGAGCCGCGGATCGCCGTCCCAGCCGTTTAGGTCTTTGCCATTGAACAGCGATTGCATCTCCGCGGATTCCGGAGGCGCGGTGCGGGAAGAGTCGGCTGCCAGTAGAAACGCAGGAGTCAGAAGCGCGGTCAGCAGGAACCAGGGGCGGATCATGGGAACCTTCGAGAGAGGGTGTTGATGCGGTGTGCTGAGTCAATCCAAAAAGAGTAATCGGTTCGCTACGATTCTAACGCCTGCCAAACGCTGGATGTAGCACTGGACGCTTTCCGCTCCTTGGTAGTTTCCATCGACTTTGGGCGGCCAAGTTGCAGGACACCCCCTTAGTAGATGGCCGCCTTCTTGAGGCGTCGAAGCAGGGCTTGCTTGGACGCATTTTGTTTGCGGATTTCCTGCACTTTATTCACAAACGCCTGCACTTGATTGTTCTGTTGAGCGAGACTTTTCAGGTCCACGAGCAAGTCGACCGCTTGGTCATATTTCTCGGATTCTTTGGACGCGATCCAGGTGTCGATCCTCTTCCAGGCCGTCTCTTCTTTGCCTTTAAGTGCAGCCAACCGCTGAGCCCGCGCAGCTTCCGCCTTCTTTTTCGCGCGAGCCTCAGCCGAAGCTCGCGCTGCCGCTTCTGCTTGCTGACGCTGCTCGCCATAAGCCTCGGCAGCCGTGCGAAGTTCACCGGCAGTTCGGCGAACTGTTTTGTCCTGTTTGGCCTCAAGCTTCTTGGGGTTTTTCTCTGCTTGGAAAAGGCGCATCATCTCACCGCGCAGCCCGAATTCTTCGCCTTGCGCGACCTTCCACAGCCACTCGTCTTTCTGCGTCGCAGAAAGTGCCGCGAGCCATTTCTTCAGGGCCGCGGGGTCATTCACAGTGGGGGCCAAGGTCTCGCTCCGCTGCGCGGCCACGGCAATCAGGTCAAAATCAATCCGCAGAAATTCCGCCAGGGTGGTCAGCGCTGGAGAAAGGTCAGTCAGCCCCGGCGGAACCGGCGGCTCGATGTCCTCGTCGTCCACGTCCGTGTAGTCCTGACCGATAGCATTGAGCCATCCCAGATACAGTGCCCGATTGTCCCCCGCCATGAGCTCCTCACGGATGCAACCAAGGCTCTGGGCCATCGACTCTTCGTGTTCAATCCAGTCGCCACTTTCATCCTCGGAACGGAATTCGAGAGCCACACTATTCTTGTGAACCTTGGAACCAAAGAACTCCGTTTCATAGAGCCGGATATCCTCCGCTTTGAGCGTTCCCTTCGGCAGCCGGAGAATCAGGCGGTGAGTTCCCCAGTTGGCGAAATAGAAGAAGAGGTCAAAGTACTTCTCGATCAGCTTGTCGGGGTTCCCCTTGAAGTCTCCCCAGTGATACTCGTTGGTGAGGCTCGTCGGCGTGATCTCCGCCCGTGTGGAAATCTGCCGCAGTTCGTCCATCTCCTTCTCGGTCAACCGGCGATCGAGGGCCTGGAACTCGTAATATTGATATTCGCTCATCAGAGACTCCTTTCATGGGCAAGAGTATGCGGAGAAGTTTCGTCAGGCAAGTGGTACGCGACGGTTACGCGGTGAAGGTGTTATGCAGCCGCGGCGGGAGCTGTATGACTTGCGGATTGCCGCGGTTTTCTCGACACTTCTGACTTTCCAAGAAATCTTCAAGAATATTGCCTCCGGCCGCTTGACAGTGCCAACTGAACAACTGTATTATTAACGACAAGTGTGCAAGTGTCCTACATTTTCTTATCAGGAGAAAGGCCATGTTAGCGCTGGAACAAACGAAGAATGGTTGTGGATCTGGTCAGGTTGTGGAGGCCATGTCACTGACTGCGCGGGCTGGTTCGCCAGTCGGCAATCAGGGTGGTGTTGAAAATCCAGGGGGGTTATTCAACACAAGTGATGACCCGCGGGTAGGGGGGGCTGTTGAAAAACACGGGGGGTTATTCAACACTTCTTTGCGTGAGGCACCGGTGGAATCGCCTCAGCAGGAGGAGCCAGCCTACATTCCCCGCGTCTTTAGCCCCGGCCCTTATTCTCGCGGTGGGCGGCCGAAGGTGCTGACGCCCGAGGTCAAGGAGGAGCTCTGCAAGCTCCTTTCCATCGGCCTCTCCCGGCGGCAGGCGGCTGCCTGGCTCGACATCGATCACAGCACGATCAGCCACATGGCCGCGCGGGACGAGGATTTCGCCCGCAGCATCACACGGGCGGAGGAACTTGCCGATGTGCAGCCGAGGATGGTGATGGCCGCCGCGGCCCGCAAGAATTGGCGGGCTGCCGCCTGGATGCTGACGCATAACTTGAAGCGCCCGAAGGTCCTGACCGAAGAGGAGAAGCAGCAAGCGCTGGACGAGTGCCTCGCCGATAAGCGGCGCAACTTGGCATATCAGCGGCAGATGACGATCATCGAAGAGGAAGCCCAGGAAGCGGAGCAGCAGCGCAAGGTCGATAAAGAAGAGGCCTGGGACCGGGCCATGCTGGCCAAGGAGCGAGCTGAGCGCGCGGAGCGGCGGAAGCGGAAAGCCGAGCGGCTACAGAAAGAAGCGGAGCAGGCGAGATGAACGGAGTAATTCAACAATCACGCAGGCGCATTGCAGCCGCGGCAGCGGCGACCAGAACCAAGCCCACAGCGCAAGCTGTGGGAAATGGATGTCGCCGATTCGCGAACCCCGGAAGGGGTGAAAGAAATGACGGCCAATCGGAGCGCAGGAAATTGCGGAGTTGCGGCGGTACGCGGCACCCGCCATTCTTTCGCCGCTGCCGCGGCTCTGGCGATGTTCTGCCTCCTGCACCCATAGCTTGCGCTATGGGCTGGGATCTGCCGCCGCTACCGCGGCTGGAGAAGCTTCGGTATTCGGAAAAGGAAGTCTGCCTAAGCAGCGTTAACGTTGTACCATCCGTTCAGATTGTCAACCATTGTTTGCAAAAAGTCATCGTCGTCCTTGAGCGACAGATAATAATCTGCCGTGTGAGGCAGCGGGTCTCCAATAAACCTTTTCTTGAGCTCGATTTCATTGAGTCTAGATAAGGCGAGATATTTTACGAATCTCCCCTTATCTTCGAGGAGTTCGAACAAAAGCGCAATTGCACGTTTGTCCCCCAGCCAGGCTATTTGATAGAAATGTGCTTCCTTGAGAGTATCGCTCGCGGAATCGGCCATTTCTCGAAGGCAATCGGGAAAACTGGAATCTTTATCGAGCTTCCAAAGACTCCCTGCGATTGTCAGGCGACGGCTTAAATTGACTTCTCGCGACAACATTTCCCTGAGTATAGGCAAGGCTTCGCGGTCATGGAGAGCGGCTGCTCCTTCGATAATGTGTGAATACCCGCACGCTAGATTGCGGCGTATGAGGTCTTTGGCGAGCTCGGCCTCGTGCGGTTTGAGATTTTTCAGAAACGAGAGGTCTACTTCACGCCGGCTTAATCCATACGTGCTAACGAAGAAGTTCCGGTAATAGTCACGAAAGGCGGGGGTACTTCCTCTGCCCTTGAGATACCGCTTAACCTCTTTGGGGATGTCGTATTCTGTGTTGGACATGGGACGTCGGCCTGCATCACAAATTCCGACCGCGGAACCACGCACTTCTCTTATGTCGAGCTTCTACCCCACCAGCCCCTGCACCACTTTTCCATGTACGTCTGTCAGCCGGAAGTCGCGGCCTTGGAAACGATACACGAGCCTTGTGTGGTCGATGCCGAGGCAGTGGAGGGCGGTGGCTTGGAAGTCGTGGACGTGGACCGGGTCTTTGACGATGTTGTAGCAGTAGTCGTCGGTTTCGCCGTAGGTGATGCCCGGCTTGATGCCGCCGCCGGCCATCCAGAGGGTGAAGCAGCGGCCGTGGTGGTCGCGGCCGTAGTTGTCCTTGGTGAGGGCCCCTTGCGAGTAGACGGTGCGGCCGAATTCGCCCCCCCAGATGACCAGCGTTTCGTCCAGCAGGCCGCGGTCTTTGAGGTCCTTGATGAGGGCGGCGGAGGGGCGGTCTACGTCGCTGCACTGGCCGCGCATCTGCATGGGGAGGCTGCTGTGCTGGTCCCAGCCGCGGTGCATGAGCTGGATGAAGCGGACGCCGCGCTCCGCCATCTTGCGGGCGAGCAGGCAGTTGCGGGCAAAGCCGCCGTCGACGCCGTCGTCCTTGATGCCGTAAAGTTCGAGCGTCTCCTTCGATTCGCCGGCCAGGTCGGTCAGCTCGGGGACGCTGGTCTGCATGCGGTAGGCCATTTCGTACTGGGCGATTCGGGTGGCGATTGCCGGGTCGCCGAAGGAGTGCTCCGCCAGGGCGTTGAGTTGGCCGACGCCGTCGAGCATCTCGCGGCGGGCCGGGCCGTCGATGCCCGGCGGGTTGGAAAGATACAGCACCGGGTTTTCCCCCGCCCGGAAGCGGACCCCCTGGTGCGTGGACGGCAGAAAGCCCGCCCCCCACAAGCGGCTGAAGATCGGCTGGTCGGTCTTGTTGCCGGAGCCCTGCGAGATCATGACGATGAACGAGGGGAGGTTGTCGTTCTCACTCCCCAGGCCGTAATCGAGCCAGGCCCCAAAGCTCGGCCGCCCCGGCTGCTGGCTGCCCGTTTGCAGGAAGGTGATGGCCGGATCGTGATTGATCGCCTCGGTGTTGAGCGACTTCACGATCGCGATGCGGTCGGCGATCTTCGCGGTATGCGGCAGCAGCTCGCTGACCCAGGAGCCGGACTCGCCATGCTGGGCGAAGTTGAAGATCGGGGCCGCGCACGGGAACGACTTCTGCCCGGCCGTCATGCCGGTGATCCGCTGTCCCATGCGGACCTCGGCGGGGAGGTCGGTGCCGTTCAGTTCCTTGAGCTTCGGCTTGTAGTCGAACAGGTCGATGTGGGACGGGCCGCCCGACATGACGAGGTAGATGACCCGCTTGGCTTTGCCCGGAAAATGCGGCTGCACGAGCGCGCCGGGGACTGCCGAAGAGGCTTCATCGGGAGCGGCGAACAGTTGCGGGTTGAGCAGCGACGCGAGCGCGGCGGTGCCGATGCCGGCGGCGGAACGGCCGAAGAACTGGCGTCGGGTCTGGGCGAGGTGGAGTTGGTGGAGCGGATTCATGGCACGACTCAATTCACAGGCTGGGTTTGAACCCAGCCGCAACAACAGAGTCACGAACGG